>JBMNRB010000012.1:0-90477 GCA_050944435.1 Ruminococcus sp. | reverse complement strand
GGGGCTTTTATGACCTGTCCACAGCCTATCAGTCACTGCACATCAACTATTGAAAGCGCCGTATACGAGAACCGTACGTACGGTGCTGTGAGAGGACGGCGGCTAATCACCGCCTCCTACTCGATCCCTTTTTCTGCGTTTTAAATATAGGAAAATTCTATAATATATATAGGATTATAATAATTTACTTATATATATACAAGTGCTATAATACAGGAAAAGAGAGAAAGAGGCAGAGGCGATGAAGGTGTTAGTGATAGGCGGAGTAGCGGCCGGCACGAAAGTTGCAGCAAAGTTAAAAAGATTGGACCGCAGCGCTGAAGTGAGGATTTTGACCATGAGCAAAGAAATTTCTTATGCAGGCTGCGGTCTTCCTTATTATGTGGGGGATGTGATTCATGACCGCGGGGAGCTGGTGGTGAATACTCCGGAGAAATATATGGCGTTGACGGGGGCGCAGGTGGAAACAGAAGTAGAGGTTACAAGTCTGGATCGTGGAGCGAAAAGGGTGACGGCCACAGATCATAAAACCGGAGAAGAGAAGATCTACGATTATGACAAATTGGTGATTGCCGTGGGGGCCTCTCCCATAGTGCCGCCGGTGGAAGGAACGAACCTGAAAAATGTATTCGTTATGAGAACGCCTGATGATGCAGCGGCCCTCCGTGATGCGGTGGAGACCGGGGAAATAAAACGTGCCGTTGTGGCCGGAGCAGGCTTCATCGGAATGGAAGTTGCGGAAAATCTCCACGCCCGGGGAGTTCGTACGACGGTGATTGATATGGCGCCTCAGATTATGCCGCCCTTTGATCCGGAGATGGCTGAGTATGCGGAAAACCATCTGGCGGACGAAGGAATTATGTGTTTCCCCAATACCAGTTTGGAAGCGGTTCTTGGTACGGAAAAAGTGGAAAAAGTAAAGACCAGCCGTAAGGCCTATAAAGCCGACGCGTTGATTCTTGCGCTGGGAATTCGTGCCAACACGGCTTTCCTGGCAGATACCGGAATCGAACTGATGACCAACCGCACCGTGAAAGTGGATAAGAATCTGCGTACCAATGATCCGGACATCTATGCGGTGGGGGACTGCGCCATGGTTACCAATCGTCTGACAGGGCAGCCGGCCTGGTCGCCCATGGGATCGTCGGCAAATATTGAAGGGCGTATGCTGGCCCAGGAGCTGGCTGGCGCAGAGCGTGAATATCCCGGCGCCCTTGGCACCGGTATCTGCAAGCTGCCCGGGCTGAACTGCGGAAGGACGGGGCTGGGCGAGAAAGCGGCAAAGGAAGCCGGCTTTGATCCAGTCAGTGTGATTACCGTGGTGGATGACAAAGCCCATTATTATCCCGGAGCAGATTCCTTCATTGTAAAAATGATCGGGGACAGGAATTCCCGAAAATTGCTGGGGATGCAGTGCATGGGGCCCGGAGCTGTTGACAAGATGGTGGATATTGCTGTGATGGCCATCAGCCTGGGGGCGGATCTGAACGGGATGGAGTATCTGGATTTCGCCTATGCGCCGCCATTTTCCACAGCGATTCATCCCTTTGCTCATACCTTGAATGTGCTTTTGAATAAGATGGACGGTGAAATCGACAGTGTGACTCCTGTGGAGTATAAAGAAGGAAAGGTAAATGGCTATACTGTTTTGGACGTTTCCATCAGTCCGACCCTGGAAGACAAAGAGTATGTGAACTTCACAGCCATCGACGGAGAGCTGCAGGGTCATCCCAGGGATGAAAAGCTGCTGCTGGTGTGCAGTAAAGGAAAACGTGCGTACCTGACTCAGAATCGTCTGAAATACTATGGCTATGTCAACACGAAGGTTCTGGAGGGAGGAACCATTTTCAACGGAAAGGAAATCAACACGGAGCAATAAAAAATTTATATAAATTAAGGAGGATTTGAGTATGGCTACATTAACCATCAGCCCGGCGGAAGAAAAGAGAGTGAAAGCCATGGGCTTTCTCAGCAACAAGGGAACCGATAATTTTTCCGGGCGTATTATAACGGTAAATGGAAAGATTACGGCAGAGCAGCAGCGGGTAATCGCAGAGGCTGCGGAAAAATTCGGCAATGGGATCATCACATTTACCACTCGTCTTACCGTGGAGGTACAGGGAATACCCTTTGATAAAATCGAAGAGTTTCAGGCTTACATAGCAAAGGCGGGGCTGGTTACAGGAGGAACCGGATCAAAAGTGCGGCCTGTTGTTTCCTGTAAAGGAACCACCTGTCAATATGGTCTTCTGGATTCCTTTGCCATTTCTGAGGAAATCCATCACAGATTTTATGAGGGTTACCGGGAGGTGAAACTGCCCCACAAATTTAAAATTGCGGTGGGCGGATGTCCCAATAACTGTGTGAAGCCCAACCTGAATGATATCGGTATTGTGGGTCAGATGATCCCGCTTTTTGACGAGGATGAATGCAACGGATGTAAAAAATGCAGTGTGATAGACGCCTGTCCGGTGAACGCGGTCAGTCTGGAAGACGGGGTGGCGAAAATCGATCCCAAGACCTGCATTAATTGCGGACGCTGCGTTGGCAAATGTCATTTTGACGCTCTGGATGAGGGTAAACCCGGTTTCAAGATTTATATCGGCGGACGCTGGGGCAAAAAAGTAGCCCAGGGCCGGCCCTTAAGCAAAATTTTCGAGACGAAAGAAGAGGCTTTGGATGTGGTTGAAAAGGCGATTCTTTTATTCCGGGAACAGGGAAAAACCGGAGAACGCTTTGCGGCGACCATTGACCGTCTTGGCTTTGAAAATGTGGAAAAGCAGCTTCTGTCCAATGATCTTCTGGAAAGAAAAGAAGAAATTCTGAAAGCAGAACTTCATGGATCAGGGGGAGCAACCTGCTGATATTAAACGGTAGTGAAAGTATCTCATAAAATGTCTGTTTTATGAGATGCTTTCGTTTTTTGTAAAATTATTAAAATGTCGTTGACAAATTTGGTAAAGGGGGATAGACTAAAGGTAATCAAGATTACCTATGAGGTACCGTATGAATTTTAATCCTGAAAGAAAAATCAAGTATGTGCAGATTACCAGCGAGATTCTTGAGAATGAGGGGATAGAAGGGGTAACCATTCGGAAAGTAGCCGAGAAGGCAGGGTGTACCAGTGCAGTCTTGTATAAACATTTTGAAAACAAGGAACACCTGATTATGTTGGCCTCTGTAAAGTTCCTGGAACCTTATATCGTAGAATTTCTGAAACAGACGGACAGAGAAGATATTACTTCTATTCAGATGGATCTATGGCTCTGGAAGGCTTTTATTTTTGAAGCATTCAGAAATAAGCCTTATTATGAGCTGATGTTTTTCAGCGATCAGAAAGATATGCTGGAAGAATGTATTTATGAATATTATCAAATGTTTCCTGAAGTGCAGAAGCACTTCAACGGTCTTACCGCCAGTATTATTTTCAGTAATAATCTGAATGAACGTGAGCTTATCCGGCTGCGCCGCGCGGCCAATGCAGGACTGATCACCATGGAAAATGCATCATTGCTGAGCAGACTTACTGTGGCGGTATTTCAGGGAATGTTTAATCAATATTCAGGGATGACGATGACGGAGACAGAAATACAGTTTGCAGCAGAAGATTGCTACAGTCTGATTTATAAGCTGTTTCAGCGTTTCGTAGAGCCGGGTACAAAGCTGGATATGGAGGGGGATCAGATCGGATCATAGATTACTGATATTTCGGTATCAGTAATTATTTTTCAACCAAAGGTAATCAAGATTACTTTTAAATTACCATCATATATTAAGAGGAGGAATTGGAAATGAAAAAAGAAGAAGTGGCAGCAAGAGACGCCGAGATTGTGGAGTTGATTCACAAGAACACATTGAGGATTCTGGAAGAAATCGGTATAGCTTTTCTTTCTGATGAAGCGCTGGATCTGCTGCGGAAAAACGGCGTTAAAGTAGAGGGCAACCGGGCTTATTTTACGGAAAAGCAGGTGATGGATGCGCTGGACGCGGCGAAGAAAGAGTTTACGGTCTATGCGCGCAACAGCAAATATAATGTAAGCATGAATACGGAAGATCTGTATATGACCCCTGGTTACGGCAGTCCGTCTGTCTGTGAAGCTGATGGAACCGTTCGTCCGGCCACTTTTGATGATTTTCTGAAACTGGCGGTGATTGTTCAGGAGAGTGAAGAGTTTTCTATCAATGGAGGTATCCTGGCTCAGCCCTGTGACATTGAAGCGGAGATTTCAGCGGAAGCTATGGTTTATGCTACTCTTTGCCGTTCTGATAAAGCTCTGTTTTCCGTATGCGGCGACGGAAAGGTTGCAGAAAATATCATGAAGATGATGCGGATTGTATTTGATGGCGACATCACTGAGATTCCCTGTACCTTCAACCTGATTTCACCTTTAAGTCCTCTGGGAGTGACAAAGAGCACTCTGGAAACCATTGAAGTTTGTGCAAGAAACGGACAGCCCCTGGTAATCGCTCCTGGAAATATGGCTGGAGCTACAGGCCCGATTTCCCTGGCTGGAAACGTATCTCAGGCCAATGCGGAAGTTTTGGGTATTAACGTATACGCTCAGATGGTTCGTCCGGGCACGCCTTTGATTTACGGTTTTGCTTCCACCGTCAGCGATATGAAAAATATGCAGGTATCCAATGCCAACCCGGGATTTTTAAAAGAAGCAAAATACGGCGCGCTGATGGCGAAAAAATATGGCCTTCCCTGCAGGAGCGGCGGCGGTATGTCGGACGCTTCCGGTCTTACTGCACAGGCAGGTGTGGAAAGCGCTATGAGCATGTTTGAATCTTTCTCCGAGAGGGCTAATCTGATGATGCATGCCACCGGATCTCTTCATTCCTTTAATACGGTAAGTTTCGAGAAATTCCTGCTGGATATTGAGACTTACACCAGAATGAAATACTATTTCAGCGATCTGCCTACAGATGAAGACGCCCTGGCTTTTGACGCCATTAAAGAAGCGGTTGAAGAAGAAAACGGTACGTTTGTTACCTTGGATCATACTTTTGAAAGATGCCATATTGATCCCTGGAACAGCCAGGTTTCCATTCACAGCAATACAAAAGGAGATCCAAATCAGGTATTGTATCAGTCCATTCAGAAAAGGATCGATAAGCTGATGGCAGATTATGAATGCCCGGCTCTTCCTCAGGAGAAGAGAGAAGCTCTGGATGAGATTATGCGCGGTCTGGGAATGAAAGAATCAGATATCGCAAAAGTATGATTGAGAGAACGGAATGAAAAAGAAAGGAACGAGTTATTATGAATAAATCAGCAGTGAGAAAATATGGGATATTATTGCTGCTTGCATGCGGAGCCGGTTTTATTTACACGCTGCCTTATATAAGAGAAACGTTTTACATTCCCATTCAAAATGCCATGGGTCTTACCAATGCCCAAATGGGTTCACTGAATGCCTGGTATGCTATTGTGGCTACGCCGGCTTATTTCCTGGGAGGAATTGTAGCGGATAAATTTTCACCTAAAATTATGCTGACTTTTTCCTTTATATCAACGGGACTTCTGGGGCTGTGGTTTTCCATGTTCCCGGGATATAACGCCAGCCGGATTATTTTTGCTCTCATGGGATTTACAACGGTTATGACATACTGGAGTTCTGTTATTAAAGCAGTCAGAATGCTGGGGGATTCTGATGAGCAGGGACGTCTGTTTGGCCTGCAGGAAGGTCTGCGGGGAATCTTAAATGCCCTTTTGGTGTTTGTAATGGCAGCGGTTTATGCAAACTTTATGGACAATATTGCCGGAGCGGCATGGTCCATCCGCCTCTGCGCGGTATTGCTTCTGATCATTGGAGTGCTTTGCTGGATCTTCATTGAAAATACCAACACCAAGGAACAGACAGAAACGCTGAAAGACGTTTTCGTGGGAATGTTCAAATGCATGAAGATTCCCCGGGTATGGCTGCTGGTAGGTATTGTGTTTACCGCTTACAGTATCTATGGTCTGATGAGCTATATCAATACCTATATGGTTACCATGTACGGCATGTCTGAAACCATGGCGGCCAACCTGGGCGGTATCCGTTATCTGCTGCAGGGCGT
Source organism: Ruminococcus sp. (assembly GCA_050944435.1). Lineage (GTDB taxonomy): Bacteria > Bacillota > Clostridia > Lachnospirales > Lachnospiraceae > Ruminococcus_G. Next base: position 84,411 of record JBMNRB010000012.1, on the reverse strand, counting down.
GGGCGGTATCGTCGGAGGTTTCCTGGCGGACAAAATTCATTCCCGTCTGAAAGTTATCTGCGGCGCAGGCGCTATCCTGGCGGTAAGCTGGGCGGCATTTATCGCCATTCCGGTGGACGGCGCTTACTATATGGCGGTACTGCTGAACTTCTTCCTGGGCGTTATCCTGGTTTATGCAATCAGAAGCCTGTATTTTGCAGATATTGATGATGCGGGTATCGATGTAAATGTTACCGGCCGTGTGTCAGGTATTCTTTCCACCTTCGGTTATCTGCCGGACGTATTTATGCTTTCCATGGCTGGACACTGGATCGATTCCTATGCGGGCAAAGCCGGATACAACCGGGTATTTATTTACGCGGCGGTTATGGGCGTTCTCTGTATGGTGATTTCCGGGGCGCTGATAGCAGTTGTGAAAAGAGATAAAAAGAAATAAAGACGCAAAATAAAAATACAGCGGCACTTGTACATGTCGCTGTATTTTTTATGAAAAAATTGTTGACTTTGTCCTGGGATTATGGTACAGTAAAAAATGCACTATTATGGCAAGATATGCCTAATCATAGGAAAGAGGCATGTGCGGTAATAAATTTTAATACACAAGGGGTGAAACGTCAATGGAGAAAAACAGAATACGTCCAATTACCACCGGTAAAAGTATGCGGATGAGTTACCAGAGACAAAAGGAAGTTCTGGAAATGCCCAATTTGATAGAGGTTCAAAAGGACTCCTATAATTGGTTCCTGAATGAAGGGTTAAAGGAAGTTTTTGCAGATATTTCTCCAATTACAGATTACAGTGACAAGCTGAGCCTGGAGTTTGTGGATTTTACATTGTGCGAAGACGATGTGAAATACTCCATCGAAGAGTGTAAGGAAAGGGATGCCACGTACGCAGCCCCCTTAAAGGTGAAAGTCAGACTGTATAATAAGGAAAACGGCGAAATTAACGAACATGAGATCTTCATGGGCGATCTGCCTTTGATGACAGAAACAGGTACGTTTGTTATTAATGGTGCCGAGCGTGTCATTGTCAGTCAGTTAGTGAGATCCCCGGGTATTTATTATGCAATCGCACATGACAAGGTCGGCAAAAGACTGTTTTCTTCCACGGTTATTCCCAACAGGGGAGCCTGGCTGGAATACGAGACGGATTCCAATGATGTGTTTTACGTGCGTGTGGACAGAACCAGAAAGGTACCGATTACTGTACTGATCCGTGCGCTGGGAATCAGCACCAATGCTGAGATTATAGAACTGTTCGGCGAGGAGCCCAAGATTCTCGCCAGTTTTGGAAAAGATACTTCTGAAAATTACCAGGAAGGTCTTCTGGAGCTGTATAAAAAGATTCGTCCCGGCGAACCGCTGGCTGTGGAGAGCGCGGAAAGCCTCATCATGAGCATGTTTTTCGATCCTCGCCGATATGACCTGGCCAAGGTGGGACGATATAAATTCAATAAGAAACTGCTGCTGAGAAACCGTATCGCAGGTCATGTGCTGGCGGAGGATGTGGTAGATACCACCACCGGTGAGATCATGGCGGAAAAAGGTACGGAAGTGACCAAAGAGATGGCAGACGCAATTCAGAATGCGGCTGTTCCTTTTGTGTGGATTCAGACGGAAGAGCGCAATGTCAAGGTGCTCTCCAGCATGATGGTGGACATCACCAATTTTGTGGATGTGGATCCCAAAGAAGTGGGCGTCACGGAACTGGTTTATTATCCGGTACTTCAGCGCATCCTGGAAGAAAACGACAACATTGAGGATATAAAAGAAGCAATCAGACGTGATATCCATGATTTGATTCCCAAGCATATCACGAAAGAGGATATTCTTGCTTCTATTAATTATAATATTCATTTGGAATATGGTCTGGGGAATGACGATGATATTGACCATCTGGGCAACAGAAGAATTCGTGCCGTGGGTGAATTTCTCCAGAACCAGTATCGAATTGGACTTTCCAGGCTGGAACGTGTGGTTCGGGAAAGAATGACCACTCAGGATATCGAGGGAATTTCTCCCCAGTCTCTGATCAATATAAAACCGGTTACAGCGGCGGTGAAAGAATTCTTCGGTTCTTCTCAGCTGTCCCAGTTTATGGATCAGAATAACCCTCTGGGTGAATTGACACATAAGAGACGTCTGTCTGCCCTGGGTCCCGGCGGTTTGTCACGAGACAGAGCCGGATTCGAGGTGCGTGACGTTCACTATTCCCATTATGGAAGAATGTGTCCCATTGAGACGCCTGAAGGTCCCAACATTGGTCTGATTAACTCGCTGGCGTCCTATGCCCGCATCAACGAATATGGATTTGTGGAGGCGCCTTATCGTAAAATTGATAAAAGCGATCCGAAAAATCCCCGCGTCACAGATGATGTAGTCTACATGACGGCGGATGAAGAAGATAATTACCATGTGGCGCAGGCTAACGAGCCTTTGGATGAAGAAGGCCATTTTATCCATAAAAATGTATCTGGCCGTTACCGGGAGGAAACTCAGGAATACGAGCGTCAGATGTTTGACTACATGGACGTGTCGCCTAAAATGGTGTTTTCCGTGGCTACGGCCCTGATTCCTTTCTTGCAGAATGACGATGCCAACCGTGCGCTGATGGGATCCAACATGCAGCGTCAGGCGGTGCCGCTGATGATTACGGAAGCTCCTGTGGTTGGTACCGGTATGGAAACGAAAGCAGCGGTGGACTCCGGTGTTTGTGTCGTTGCCAAAAGAGCAGGAACGATTCTGCGTTCCACATCAAAAGAAATCGTGATTCGTTATGATGATGACAACAGTACAGAGACATATCATCTGACGAAATTTTTAAGAAGCAACCAGAGCAACTGTTATAACCAGAAACCCATCGTGAATAAGGGAGAACATGTGGAAGCCGGCGAAGTGATCGCCGACGGTCCTTCCACCTCCCAGGGCGAGCTGGCGCTGGGTAAAAATCCGCTGATCGGATTTATGACCTGGGAAGGATATAACTACGAGGATGCCGTTCTCCTCAGTGAACGTCTGGTACAGGAAGATGTATATACTTCCATTCACATCGAAGAGTATGAAGCAGAGTCCAGAGATACAAAACTGGGGCCGGAAGAGATTACCCGGGATGTTCCCGGCGTAGGAGATGACGCCCTGAAAGATCTGGATGAAAGAGGAATTATCCGCATCGGTGCGGAAGTTCGCGCCGGCGATATTCTGGTAGGTAAAGTAACTCCGAAAGGAGAGACAGAGCTGACGGCGGAGGAACGTCTTCTGCGGGCGATTTTCGGTGAAAAAGCCCGTGAGGTAAGAGATACTTCTCTGAAAGTACCCCATGGAGAATACGGTATAGTGGTGGATGCCAAAGTATTTACCAGAGAGAATGGCGATGAGCTGTCACCGGGAGTAAATCAGGCGGTTCGTATTTATATCGCCCAGAAGAGAAAAATCTCTGTTGGTGATAAAATGGCCGGCCGTCATGGAAACAAGGGTGTTGTTTCCAGAGTGCTTCCTGTGGAAGATATGCCTTTCCTTCCCAATGGCCGTCCTCTGGACATCGTACTGAATCCTCTGGGTGTGCCTTCCCGTATGAATATCGGGCAGGTGCTGGAGATTCACCTCAGCCTGGCGGCAAAGGCGCTGGGATTCAACATTGCCACGCCGGTGTTTGACGGAGCCAATGAGGACGATATCATGGATACATTGGATCTGGCCAACGATTATGTAAACTCATCCTGGGAGGAGTTTTCTGCTAAACACAAGGATGAACTTCTTCCGGAAGTATATGATTATCTGTATGAAAACAGAGCCCACAGAGAGTTGTGGAAGGGTGTTCCGATCTCCAGAGACGGAAAGGTCAGACTGCGTGACGGAAGAACGGGAGAGTATTTTGACAGTCCTGTTACTATCGGACACATGCATTACCTGAAGCTGCATCATCTGGTAGACGATAAGATCCATGCCCGTTCTACGGGACCATATTCTCTGGTAACCCAGCAGCCCCTGGGCGGAAAAGCTCAGTTCGGCGGACAGCGTTTCGGAGAGATGGAGGTTTGGGCCCTGGAAGCGTACGGCGCATCCTACACACTTCAGGAAATTCTTACTGTTAAATCTGACGATGTGGTCGGACGTGTGAAGACTTACGAAGCAATTATCAAAGGGGATAATATTCCGGAACCGGGTATTCCGGAATCCTTCAAAGTTCTGCTGAAGGAGCTGCAGTCCCTGGGTCTGGATGTCAAGGTGCTGAAAGATGACCAGACAGAAGTGGAAATTATGGAGACAGTAGATTACGGCGAAACGGATCTGCGTTCTATTATTGAAGGTGACCGTGGATTTTCTCAGGAAGAGTCATATGGCAGCTACGGTTTCTCGAAACAGGAATTCTCAGGAGATGAGCTGGTTTCAGTAGACGAGCCGGAAGAGGAAGAAGAGGAACTGATTGACCTGGAAGAGACTCTTGATGACGAAGAGTAGGAGGGTAACCAATGGCAGAAACAACAAATAAAGATGCATATCAGCCGATGACTTTTGATGCGATCAAAATCGGTCTGGCTTCACCGGAAAAAATCCGTGAGTGGTCCCGGGGAGAAGTGAAAAAACCGGAGACCATCAATTACAGAACATTGAAACCGGAAAAGGACGGACTGTTCTGTGAACGGATTTTTGGACCCAGCAAAGACTGGGAGTGCCACTGTGGAAAATATAAAAAAATCCGTTATAAAGGCGTTGTCTGCGACCGATGCGGCGTGGAGGTTACCAAGTCCAGCGTCCGCAGAGAACGGATGGGACATATTGAGCTGGCGGCTCCTGTGTCCCACATCTGGTACTTCAAAGGGATTCCGTCCCGTATGGGTCTGATCCTGGATCTTTCTCCCAGAACTCTGGAGAAAGTGCTGTATTTTGCGAATTATATCGTGCTGGATACGGGAACGTCTCAGTTGATGTATAAGCAGGTGCTTACGGAAAAAGAGTACCAGGAAGCAAGGGAAAGTTATGGAAATACTTTCCGGGCAGGTATGGGTGCAGAGTCGATCAAAGAGCTTTTGCAGTCCATCGATCTGGAAAAGGAATCAAAAGAGTTAAAAGGCGCCCTGAAAGAATCAACGGGCCAGAAACGTGCGAGAATCATCAAGCGTTTGGAAGTCATCGAGGCTTTCCGGGAATCGGGAAACCGCCCGGAATGGATGATTATGGATGTAATTCCTGTGATTCCTCCGGACCTGCGCCCCATGGTGCAGTTGGACGGCGGCCGTTTTGCCACTTCCGATCTTAACGATCTGTACCGGAGAATTATCAACAGAAATAACCGTCTGAAAAGACTGCTGGAGCTGGGCGCTCCTGATATTATCGTCAGAAATGAAAAGAGAATGCTGCAGGAAGCGGTGGACGCGCTGATTGATAACGGCCGCCGCGGCCGTCCGGTGACAGGACCTGGCAACCGGGCGCTGAAATCCCTGTCTGACATGCTGAAAGGTAAATCCGGACGTTTCCGTCAGAACCTGCTGGGTAAACGTGTGGACTATTCCGGACGTTCCGTTATCGTGGTAGGCCCTGAGCTGAAGATTTATCAGTGCGGTCTGCCCAAGGAAATGGCCATTGAATTGTTTAAACCTTTCGTTATGAAAGAGCTGGTTGCCAACGGCACCGCCCATAATATAAAGAATGCAAAGAAAATGGTGGAGAAGCTTCAGACGGAAGTCTGGGATGTTCTGGAAGAAGTAATCAAAGAACATCCGGTTATGTTAAACCGTGCTCCTACACTGCACAGACTGGGTATTCAGGCATTTGAGCCCATACTGGTGGAAGGTAAGGCCATCAAGCTGCATCCGCTGGTATGTACCGCATTCAACGCCGACTTCGACGGCGACCAGATGGCGGTTCATCTGCCCCTCTCTGTGGAGGCTCAGGCAGAATGCCGTTTCCTGCTGCTGTCGCCCAATAACCTGCTGAAACCTTCCGACGGCGGTCCCGTTGCCGTTCCTTCTCAGGATATGGTGCTGGGAATTTATTACCTGACCCAGGAAAGACCAGGGGTTAAGGGAGAAGGCAAAGCCTTTAAAAATGTAAATGAAGCGATTCTCGCCTATGAGAACGGCGTTATTACTCTTCAGTCCAAAATCAAAGTTCGCTGTGAGAGAAAGATGCCCGACGGTCAGGTGATTCGCGGCAATGTGGAATCCACACTGGGACGTTTCCTGTTTAACGAAATCCTTCCTCAGGATCTGGGATTTGTGGACAGAAGTATTCCTGGAAACGAACTTTTGCTGGAAGTGGATTTCCATGTGGGCAAGAAGGGTCTGAAGCAGATCCTGGAAAAAGTTATCAATACCCACGGTGCTACCAAAACAGCGGAAGTGCTGGATGATATCAAGTCCATGGGATATAAATATTCCACCAGGGCAGCCATGACGGTATCCATTTCCGATATGACTGTTCCGCCGGAAAAACCGGAACTGATTGCAAAAGCACAGGATACGGTGGATAAGATTACCAGGAACTTTAAACGTGGTCTGATCACGGAAGAAGAGCGTTATAAGGAAGTTGTGGAAACCTGGAAAGAGACGGATGATACACTGACGAAAGCGCTGCTGGGAGGTCTGGATAAATATAATAATATTTATATGATGGCGGATTCCGGCGCCCGTGGTTCTGATAAACAGATCAAACAGCTGGCCGGTATGCGCGGTCTGATGGCAGATACAACGGGTCATACCATTGAGCTGCCCATCAAATCCAATTTCCGTGAGGGACTGGACGTACTGGAATACTTTATGTCCGCCCACGGAGCCAGAAAAGGTCTGTCTGATACGGCTCTTCGTACGGCCGACTCCGGTTACCTGACGAGACGTCTGGTAGACGTTTCTCAGGAAGTAATCATCAGAGAAACAGACTGCTGTGAAGGAAAAGACGAAATTCCCGGCATGTATGTCACTGGTTTCATGGATGGAAAAGAGGAGATCGAAAGTCTTCAGGAACGGATTACCGGACGTTTTTCCTGTGAAACCATTAAAGATAAGGATGGAAACATTATCGTAAAGGCCAACCATATGATCACCCCCAAACGGGCTGCCCGGATCATGAATGAGGGAGTGGATGAAAATGGCAAGCCTTATAATAAAATCAAGATCCGTACGATCTTAAGCTGTAAATCCCATATCGGTGTGTGTGCGAAATGCTACGGCGCCAATATGGCCACCGGAGAAACGGTACAGGTGGGAGAATCTGTAGGTATCATCGCGGCTCAGTCCATCGGTGAACCGGGAACTCAGCTGACCATGCGTACCTTCCATACCGGCGGTGTGGCCGGCGGCGACATTACACAGGGTCTTCCCCGTGTAGAGGAGCTGTTTGAGGCCAGAAAACCTAAAGGTCTGGCAATTATCACGGAAATCAAAGGTGTAGCTGAGATCAAGGATACAAAGAAAAAACGTGAAATCGTTGTGACAGACAATGAGGAAGGCGTTTCCAAGACCTATCTGATCCCCTATGGATCCAGAATCAAGGTACAGGACGGCGCAGTACTGGAAGCCGGTGATGAGCTGACTGAAGGAAGCGTGAATCCCCATGATATTCTGAAGATCAAAGGCGTTCGTGCCGTTCAGGACTACATGATCCGCGAAGTGCAGAGAGTATACCGTCTTCAGGGTGTGGAAATCAACGATAAGCATATCGAGGTTATCGTGCGTCAGATGCTGAAGAAAGTTCGTATTGAAAACAACGGCGATACGGATTTCCTTCCGGGAACTCTGGTGGATGTACTGGAATATGAAGAGGCAAACGAAAGACTGGAACAGGAAGGAAAAGAACCTGCAGAAGGAAAACAGGTGATGCTGGGTATCACCAAAGCGTCTCTGGCGACCAATTCCTTCTTGTCGGCAGCATCCTTCCAGGAGACAACGAAGGTACTGACAGAGGCCGCGATTAAAGGAAAAGCGGACAATCTGATCGGACTGAAAGAAAACGTTATCATCGGTAAGCTGATTCCTGCCGGAACGGGGATGAAACGCTACCGCAATATCAAACTGGATACAGATTTGATTGAAGAAGAGGAAGCGGATCTGGATGAAGAGCTGGATCTGGAAGAAAATATTCTGGAGACAGACCAGCAGGATCTGGAGACTGAAGAAGAAGACAGCCAGGAAGAAGAATTGATCAGCGTTTCCGATTCCGAATCGGAAGAATAGAAATAACTGGGAAAAGCCCGGAATCAGGAACAAAGAGCTTGTTCCGGTTTCGGGCTTTTGCCTTTGAGGAAAGACAATGAAAAAAAGAAAGTTACTGATTGGAGGGGCGGCAGTTCTGCTTCTTGGGCTTTTGATTATTGGTGTTTTGCTGTTTCACACTTTGCAGAAAAAGAAGGAGGAAACAGCGGCAAGGGAAGAGGAGTTCTGGTCCCGGGAAGAGATCCGGGGGCTGGAGATAATGGATCCGGATGCTCTTTCCTTTCAGGCGGAGCAGAATGGAGATCATCCTGTCAGAGGAATAATCAGCAGTTATGATTTTAACCGGGAAGGGAAAACATTCCGTCTGCTGGTCTATATGGAAGACAGAGATGGGGAAAACTGTCTTAGTTTCCGGCTGTATCGGCAGGAGGAAAAGGGATATGAGCTGCTTCAGAACTGGCAGGCGGAGGGCAGCCTTTTTCGCAGCTTCTGGGATATGGAGTGCAGCCTTAAAGTGTTTCTCCGGGAAAGAGAAGATGCTCTGGAACTGGTATGCGGGCAGAGAGAATATCAGATGGAAGGGATAAGGGAGGATTATCAGATTTTCCGATTTGATGGAGAGATTTTCGAAGAAACTTTTCAATTGAAATTTTTAAGAGAGACGGTCAGTGTACAGGTGGAAAAAAACCATGAAATCATCTATGACTCCCAGGGAGACGGCGGTGAGATCAGCGGGGCATATTCAGATCCCGATGAGGCGGCGGCACAGGAACTGGCCAATGAAGAGATAGAGGAAGAGGATTTTGAGGAATCGAAAAATCCAGGAAAATATGACATTTGTTTCCTTGCTTCGGCCCGGACAGGAGACACCTGGCTGACGGGAGAATTTTCCGGAACATTGAAGGATTATACGGGATTGCGAACCCGGATGGAAGAGCTGGGGATTTACGGCATGGATGGATCATGATAAAATCATGATGGTAAAAATCAAAAACTGAAGTAAAGGCAGCAAAACGGAGGAAAATAAGGTGAAAAAAAGCAAATTAGTAATCATACTGGTCAGCTGTATTGCGCTGCTGGCGGTGGTATTGTTTATCTGCTCCTTTTTTATCCTGAAGCAGGCAAAGGAGACGAAGGAAGAAGCGAGACAGATGGCCATGGAAGCGTTGAATGAAACCATGGAAGAGGAGGAGACGGACAAAGAAACCGTACAGCCGGAAGAAAGTCAGGATGCCGGCGGGAATCTCCAGGATTCGGTCATCGCCTTTGAGGACGCCGATGACAATGTGTTTATCATTGAAGAGGCCAATATCCGTACGGAACCAAGCACTGACGGGGAAATTATCGAGACGGCGCCAAAAAGCAAACTGTTCAAGCGAACGGGAATTTCCACAGACTGGAGCCGTCTGGAATATAATGGACAGACCTGTTATGTCAGCAACGATTTGATTTCCACAGAGATGCCAGCGGATGCGGTAAACGGAGAACTGTTGGAAAATGGTACGGGAGATGCAGGAGTCACGGAACAGACGGCGGGAAAAGTGGTGGTGATTGACCCCGGCCATCAGGGGCAGGGAGACAGCGGACAGGAGCCCATCGGTCCGGGAGCTTCAGAAACGAAGCCAAGAGTCAGCTCCGGAACATCAGGCACGGTATCAGGTTTGGATGAATATGAGCTGAATCTGACCGTATCCCTGCAGCTTCGTGATGAGCTGCAAAGCCGCGGCTATACCGTTTATATGACGCGGGAAACCCATGACGTCAGCATGAGCAATAAGGAAAGGGCAGATTATGCAGCGTCAGTGGGAGGAGATATCTTCGTAAGAATTCATGCCAATGGTTCGGAGAGCAGTTCCGTGAGCGGGGCTCTTACCATGGCGCCCTCTGACGGCAATCCATTTCTGTCGGCGGATTTGATTGCCCAGAGCCAGGCGTTGTCCCAGTGTGTGATTGATTCTTATGTGGCGGCTACCGGTTTCAATAATCAGGGAGTTTACATGACCGATGATATGAGCGGAATCAACTGGTGCAGCATGCCGGTGACTATCGTGGAGATGGGATATATGAGCAATGCATCCGATGACGCGGCCATGGCGGACCCGTCCATGCAGGTAAATATGGTGGATGGAATTGCCAATGGAATCGATCAGTATTTTGCGTCCCAGGGGAACTGATTGGCTGCGGCTTTGGATAGTAACGTTTTTACTTCCATATTTACACAGAATTTGTTTATTTTGCTTGACAGTGGGAAAACTGGAGGATATAATATTTAAGCGTGCATTAAAATGCAGTAATTTTTGTGCGCTTTATAATGAAGAATAGCAGCCGCAGAAAACCCGCAGAACATGCGGAGGAATCTACAGGAGGTGAATTGGAATGCCAACATTTAATCAGTTAGTAAGAAAAGGTCGTCAGACATCTGTAAAGAAGTCAACAGCGCCGGCACTTCAGAAAAGCTTTAACTCTCTGAAGAAAAAATCCAGCGATATGTCTTCACCGCAGAAGAGAGGTGTATGTACAGCTGTTAAAACTGCTACACCGAAGAAACCGAACTCTGCTCTTAGAAAGATCGCCAGAGTACGTCTCTCCAACGGTATTGAAGTGACAAGTTACATTCCGGGAGAAGGTCATAATCTGCAGGAGCACAGTGTTGTACTGATCCGTGGAGGAAGAGTTAAGGACCTGCCAGGTACCAGATATCATATCGTAAGAGGTACACTGGATACAGCAGGTGTTGCCAACAGAAAACAGGCTCGTTCCAAATACGGAGCAAAGAGACCGAAAAAATAATTAATCCGTTTTATATATTATAGAAGTATCACAATGCTATGTACGGTCATTCCAAAGCCCTGCCGGCTGCGGGTTAATAGATGGAATTTACCAGTGCGAACACATAGTAGGCAGTCAGGTACTGCCCATGACTGTCATTGTGAGTACCTATGATTTAATCGAAAAGAGATATCTGTCCCTGTGACAGATGGAAATGATTAAGGAGGGAAGTAACGTGCCACGTAAAGGACATACTCAGAAAAGAGACGTCCTGGCAGATCCGATGTACAATAACAAAGTGGTTACAAAGCTTATCAACAACGTTATGCTTGATGGTAAGAAAGGTGTAGCTCAGAAAATTGTATACGGTGCATTTGCCAGAGTCGAAGAAAAAGCTGGAAAACCAGCTCTGGAAGTATTTGAAGAAGCAATGAACAACATCATGCCTGTACTGGAAGTAAAGGCAAGACGTATCGGTGGTGCCACATATCAGGTGCCCATCGAGGTAAGACCTGACAGACGTCAGGCGCTGGCTCTGCGCTGGCTGACATTCTTCTCACGCAAAAGAGGCGAGAAGACAATGGAAGAAAGACTGGCCAACGAGCTTTTGGATGCTATGAACAATACAGGAGCATCTGTTAAGAGAAAAGAAGACATGCATAAGATGGCAGAAGCTAATAAAGCATTTGCTCATTACAGATTCTAGGAGGAAATCCAATGGCTGGAAGAGAATATCCATTAGAGAGAACCAGAAACATTGGTATTATGGCTCATATCGATGCGGGTAAGACCACGTTGACAGAGCGTATTCTGTATTATACCGGTGTTAACTATAAAATTGGCGATACCCATGAAGGTACTGCTACCATGGACTGGATGGAACAGGAGCAGGAACGTGGTATCACAATTACTTCAGCCGCTACAACCTGCCACTGGACATTGCAGGAAAACTGCAAGGCAAAGCCAGGTGCACTGGAGCACCGTATCAATATCATTGATACTCCAGGTCACGTAGACTTTACAGTAGAGGTTGAGCGTTCACTCCGCGTACTGGACGGCGCCGTAGGCGTGTTCTGTGCAAAGGGCGGTGTTGAACCCCAGTCTGAGAATGTATGGCGTCAGGCCGACACATACAATGTACCTAGAATGGCATTTATCAATAAAATGGATATTCTGGGTGCAGACTTCTACAATGCAGTGGATCAGATCAAAACCAGATTGGGCAAAAATGCAATCTGTCTTCAGCTGCCCATCGGCAAAGAAGACGAATTCCAGGGAATTATCGATCTGTTTGAGATGAAAGCCTACATCTATAACGATGATAAAGGCGAGGACATCTCCATCGTTGATATTCCGGAAGATATGAAAGACGATGCAGAACTGTATCATACAGAACTGATTGAGAAAATCTGCGAGCTGGATGATGATCTGATGATGGAGTATCTGGAAGGAGACGAACCTTCTGTTGACGCGCTGAAAGCCGCTCTGAGAAAGGGAACCTGCGAATGTGCAGCCGTTCCGGTTTGCTGCGGAAGCGCTTACAGAAACAAAGGCGTACAGAAACTTCTGGATGCAATCCTTGAATACATGCCGGCGCCGACAGATATTCCGCCTATCCAGGGTGTGGATATGGAAGGCAATGAGACAGTGAGACATTCTTCTGATGAGGAACCCTTCTCTGCTCTTGCATTCAAGATCATGACAGACCCCTTCGTTGGAAAACTGGCATACTTCAGAGTTTATTCAGGAACCATGAACTCAGGTTCTTACGTATACAACTCTACGAAAGATAAAAAAGAACGTGTTGGCCGTATCCTTCAGATGCATGCCAACAAGAGGGAAGAGCTGGACAAAGTATATTCCGGTGATATCGCTGCAGCAATCGGATTTAAAGTAACCACAACAGGTGATACTATCTGTGACGAGCAGCATCCCGTTATTCTGGAATCCATGGAATTCCCGGAACCGGTTATCGAGCTGGCTATTGAGCCCAAGACAAAAGCCGGACAGGGCAAATTGGGTGAATCCCTTGCTAAACTGGCAGAGGAAGACCCCACATTCCGCGCTCACACCAATCAGGAGACCGGTCAGACCATTATCGCAGGTATGGGCGAGCTTCATCTGGAAATCATCGTAGACAGACTTCTGCGTGAGTTCAAAGTAGAAGCAAACGTAGGTGCTCCTCAGGTTGCATACAAAGAAACCATCACCAAACCGGCCGATGTGGACAGCAAATATGCAAAACAGTCTGGCGGCCGCGGACAGTATGGTCACTGTAAAGTTAAATTTGAGCCCATGGATGCCAATGCAGAAGAGACCTTCAAATTTGAGTCTACTGTTGTCGGCGGTGCAATTCCCAAGGAATACATTCCGGCTGTAGGCGAAGGTATTGAAGAGGCGATGAGAGCCGGTATCTTGGGCGGTTTCCCGGTAGTAGGCGTACACGCCAACGTATATGACGGTTCCTACCATGAAGTCGACTCCTCAGAAATGGCATTCCACATTGCCGGATCTCTGGCATTCAAGGAAGCTATGGCTAAAGCAGCTCCCGTGCTTCTGGAGCCGATCATGAGAGTGGAAGTTACCACACCGGAAGATTACATGGGCGATGTTATCGGTGATATCAACTCCCGCCGCGGACGTATCGAAGGTATGGATGATATCGGCGGAGGAAAGATGATTCGCGGATACGTACCGCTGGCTGAGATGTTCGGTTACGCAACAGACCTGCGTTCCAGAACTCAGGGCCGTGGTAATTACTCCATGTTCTTTGACAGATATGAACCGGTACCCAAGTCCGTTCAGGAAAAAGTACTTTCTGCGAAAAGTAAATAAAGAAAAATAACTTGCAAATATCCTTGATTTGCAATATAATCAAGGATAGCAAGTTTTGTTTGAAACGAAAAAAGAAGAGCCCCGTGGGGGCAGATGTTGTATTAAGGAGGACATTCAAAATGGCTAAAGCTAAATTTGAAAGAACAAAACCGCATTGTAACATTGGTACCATTGGCCACGTTGACCATGGTAAAACAACTCTGACAGCCGCTATTACAAAAACTCTTCATGAGAGACTGGGTACTGGTGAAGCTGTTGCATTCGAAAACATCGATAAAGCTCCGGAAGAAAGAGAGCGTGGTATCACACTTTCCACAGCTCATGTAGAATACGAAACAGAGAGAAGACATTACGCACACGTAGACTGCCCAGGCCATGCTGACTATGTAAAGAACATGATCACAGGTGCTGCTCAGATGGACGGTGCTATCCTTGTAGTTGCTGCTACTGACGGTGTTATGGCTCAGACAAAAGAGCACATCCTTCTGTCCCGTCAGGTAGGCGTTCCCTACATCGTTGTATTCATGAACAAATGTGATATGGTAGACGATGAAGAGCTTCTGGAACTGGTAGACATGGAAATCCGTGAGCTGCTGAACGAGTATGAGTTCCCGGGAGATGACACACCGATTATCCAGGGTTCTGCTCTGAAAGCTCTGGAAGATCCGTCAAGCGAATGGGGTGACAAGATCCTTGAGCTGATGAACGCTGTTGACGAGTGGATTCCGGATCCCCAGCGTGACACAGATAAACCTTTCATCATGCCTGTAGAGGACGTATTCTCTATCACAGGACGTGGTACAGTTGCTACTGGTAGAGTAGAAGCTGGTGTTCTTCACGTATCTGACGAAGTTGAAATCGTTGGTCTGAAAGAAGAGTCACGTAAAGTTGTTGTAACTGGTGTGGAAATGTTCCGTAAACTTCTGGATGAGGCTCAGGCTGGTGATAACATCGGTGCTCTGCTTCGTGGTGTTCAGAGAAACGAAATCGAAAGAGGACAGGTTCTTGCTAAACCAGGTTCTATCACATGCCATACAAAATTTACCGCTCAGGTATACGTTCTGACAAAAGATGAAGGTGGACGTCATACTCCGTTCTTCAACAACTACAGACCGCAGTTCTACTTCCGTACAACAGACGTAACAGGCGTTATCACTCTGCCGGAAGGAACAGAAATGTGCATGCCTGGTGACAACGTAGAAATGACAATCGAACTGATTCACCCGATCGCTATGGATCAGGGTCTTACCTTCGCTATCCGTGAAGGCGGACGTACTGTAGGATCAGGCCGTGTTGCTTCTATCATCGAGTAATCATTGGCATTGAGCACTTAATGAGTGTTTTAGCACGAATTTAGTGAGAAAAGCCGTTCTTTGAGCAATGCGAAAAGAACTACCTTAAATTATATAGAGCACCTTACAGGTGTATTGTGTCCAAGCGTAAGATTTGCCCCGGAACCGAAAGGTTTCCGGGGTTTTTCTGTTTTCCGTATTCCATTTGACAATAAAAGCTGTTATAGGATATTATAATCGGGTGATTGTACGCATTTTGCACAGAGCAACGGAGAAAGCAGATTTATGGGATGGATTTTGCTTTATCGAATTTTCAGGGATCAGAGTCAGCTTGAGAGGATGAAAAGTCAGATGAAGTTAGTTGTCAAGGAGGAATTGTAATGGCGGGTAAATCAGGAATTTCCAATTATGAAAAGATGAAAAATGACATGGCATCAGTTTTTTTGCAGTATAATCAGGAAAATATGATCCGTAAGTTTGAGCTGGCATCTGACGAAAATTACTTATATATAGAATGCCTGAACCGCAGATACCGGGTCAGCCGCCTGACGGGGCAGGTGGAGTGGTCAGAGGATGATTTTACGACGGTGCAAAGCGGGGATTACAATGAAGCAATGACTATTTATGACGTACTGTGTAATTCTGTTGAAAGCTGTCATCTTGCCCATGAATGGGTGAATGTAAAAAGTCTGCCGGCTGTTTTGGGAGGCAGTCTGGAAAGGGGAAATGATTTTTTTCAGCATGCTGCAGAGTATTTTGATGGAAAGACGAAGGCACTTGCCAAGGCCTGTGAAGCGCTTGGCGGGAAAAAGAAAGAAAAAGGAGACGCCGCTTATGAATTGCCGCTTTTTCCATTTTTGCCGGTTGTCATGCGTTTTTGGAATTCAGATGAAGAGTTTCCTGCAAGTCTGCAACTCTTGACGGATAAAAACATGCTGGACTATATGCATTATGAAACGGTAATGTTTGCTCTGTCCCATTTGCTTAACCGGCTGAAAGAGAAAATGCAAGAAGAAAGCGGAAAGGATAAAGTATGCTGACAAAAGAAAATACGGTAATTCTCGCCTGCAGTTCCATGCTTCTTCATGTGGAGGCGGCGCAGAGAAAAATGCAGACGGATTTTCCGGTGCTGGAGGCTGATCGGGAATACCATGTGGATCCGACAAAGATGAAAAGATGCCTTCAGACTATATTGGACAATTTGCCAAAGAAGGTGGAAAATGTGCTGGCGGCCATGGCCTATTGCGGAGGTTCATGGGATGGGATTGAAGTGAAAAGAAGAATCGTGATTCCCAATATGGATGACTGCATCACCATGCTGTTAAACACAGACGACAGGCAGCATGCCAACCTGAAACAGAAAGGCCATATGTATATCCGGGACAGCGATAAGGGTAAGTACAGCATCCGGGGGATGAAGGAAGAGCTGTGCCGCGATTACGGCATGGAGTTCGGCACCATGGTCTTTGGATCTTATTTTCAAAATTATACCAATGTGGATATCATTGACACGGGAGTGTATGACTGCTACAGTGAGGAATTTGCTGTGGATGCACAGGAAAACGCGGATTTGATCCGCTGCGCTCTGGACTATGTGCCGGGAAGCAATCTTATCCTGGAAAAACTGGTGTCCGGCAGGTGGGATGAACAGTTTGTTGTTTTTGAAAAGGGCGAAATCATCGGTCTCAAGGCTTTCCGGTTGATGGAGGGGAGCTGTTATTAGGCGGAAACGTTCCAATAAATGCAGAAAAATACAGCAGGAAACGGTGCAGTGTTTCCTGCTGTATTTTTTAATGGCAGATAAGCTTAAATCATAGTCTGGCCGCCGCTGATATTGACAGCCTGGCCGGTCATGTAGTCTGTGTAATCAGAAGCCAGCAGTACTGCCGTGTCCGCCACATCCTGAGGCGTCACCCATCTTCCCAAAGGAATGGCGGCTCGCCAGGATTCCAGGATTGCAGCGGGGTCTTCTCCCTCTATCCGGGCAAATTCCCGGGCTTCACCCAGCGTCATTTCGTTCATCACAGAACCGGGACAGATGCAGTTGACACGGATTCCCGTATCTTTTAATTCCATGGCAAGGGACCGGGTAAAACCGATAACAGCCGCTTTGGAGGCGCAGTAGTGGGCCTGATTGGCCGAAGCGCCCTTTCCCGCCTGGGAGGCAATGCTGATGATCCGTCCCTTTCCCTGTTTTTTCATCGGGGGAATTACGGATTTTGCACAGAGGAATACGCCTTTGCAGTTTACGGCGAAGGTGTCCTCCCACCACTGTTCCGGCATGTGTTCCACATCGCAGACGGTACAAATACCGGCGCTGTTGTACAGAAGATCAATGGCGCCGTACAAAGTTAGGGCGCGTTCGGTCATTCTGGTTACGTCGGAAGAATTGGTGACATCTGTGCAGATATAATCAGCGGTGCCGCCGGCGCTGCGGATGAAAGAGACCGTTTCTTTTATGTTCTTTTCCGTCCTTCCCGCCGCCAGTACGGAGGCGCCGTGTTCAGCAAGGGCGATACAGATGGCCCTGCCGATACCTGACCCGCCTCCCGTTACCACTGCGGTCTGTCCTTCCAGTGACATTCTGCTTTTTTTCATGATTATTTCCTATTTTACACCCCAAATCTTTACATTGGGATCCAGCATCCATGTATGGGCTTCATCGTCGATTCTGGTCTTTTCCCAGGGATTGCCTTCTAAGTGGCGGATTCCCCAGGCATAACAGCAGGGATAACCGGGGGCCATGACCTGTGCATGGGTGCCTTCGGTGATGACTGCCAGACCATTGTGATGGAGTTCGCAGATTTCACCGTCGATCCATCCTGCGCCAAAGCCCTGGGGTTTGTCAAACCGGTAGAAGTAAACTTCCGGTTGGGGATGCCAGTGAGGGGGATAGCTGGACCATTTGCCCGGAAGGTTCACTACTTCGCCCAGCACCATATTGGAGTAGGGGGCGTTTCCGAAATCAAAACTGGTTCTGACATCCCGTTCAATGCAGCCGCCGCATTCGCCGTCGGCTCCCCGGCGCCAGGTGTCCGTTTCTTCCGGGGTATAAAGATGTGCTTCAAATTTATTGTCATTATAAGTTTTCTGAACATAGAATTCGCAGTGGCCTTTAGCTGTGATGGTACAGCTGTCGCCGGCGCACAGATGCAGGCAGTAGGTACTGTAGTCGAAGGGGTTGGGACGATCCATATCAACTGTTTTCCCTGCGAATTCCACCGTTGCTTTTCCTTCAAACATGATCCAGGCCATTTCTTTTTTGTCTTCATGGAAAGAGTAGGTATCTCCTTCTTCCATAATCAGAAGAGCCACATCCATCAGACTGCCTTCGCCGTTGTTTACGTCACAGCTGATGTATTCGTTGTATCCGCGTTTGCATTGTTTATCCATATACATAATTCGTTAACCTCCTGTGATAAATCTCTCTTTTGTGAAAGAAAGACCTGCAGACAAGATGCAAGTCTCTCCTTCCGTATGAAAGTATAAAAGTATGAATGAGATGTAGGGATGTAGTTAAATTAAAGAGTGAAGATCTGTGTATTCCAGACCAAAAGCTTCCGCTACGCCGGGGAAGGTACACTTTCCATCGTAGCAGTTTACCCCCAGAGCCAGTCCGGCGTCTTCTTTCACCGCATTTTCCAGACCTTTTCCGGCGATAGCCAAGCCGTAATTAAGGGTGGTGTTGGTCAGTGCGATGGTAGAAGTACGGGAAACAGCTCCCGGCATATTGGCAACACAGTAATGTACAATACCGTCTACTTCGAATACCGGATCCTGATGGGTAGTAGCATGGGTGGTTTCGATGCATCCGCCCTGATCTACAGCCACATCTACGATTACTGATCCTTTTTTCATCAGTTTGAGATCGTCGCGAAGAACCAGCTTGGGCGCTTTACGGCCGGGAAGCAATACAGCGCCGATGACCAGATCAGCCTGTGAAATGGCAGAAAGGATATTTGCCCGTGTGCTGTACAGGGTCTGAATCCGGCTTCCGAAAATATCGTCCAGATAGGTCAGACGCTCTACGTTGACGTCCAGAATAGTTACGTTGGCGCCCATTCCCACTGCAATTTTGCAGGCGTTGGTACCTACGCCGCCGCCGCCGATGATCACCACGTTGGCTTTTTCTACTCCGGGAACGCCTGACAGCAGCATTCCCCGTCCGCCATAGGTTTTTTCCAGATATTTTGCTCCTTCCTGGACAGACATACGGCCTGCGATTTCACTCATGGGGATCAGACAGGGAAGATTTCCGCTTTTTCCTACGATGGTTTCATAGGCTACGGCCTTTGTTCCTGCTTTTAAGAGAGCGTCTGTCAGAGGACGGTCTGCTGCAAGATGCAGATATGTATAAAGGATCTGATCTTTTCTTAAGTATTTGTATTCCGGTTCAATGGGTTCCTTTACCTTAACGATCATATCAGCCGCTTCCCATACTGATGCGGCATCGGGAAGGATGGAAGCGCCGGCGTTGATATATTCTTGATCCTCAAATCCGGAACCTTCGCCGGCAGATTTTTCTACCAGAACCTGATGGCCGGCGTCTGCATAAGCCTTTACATTGGCAGGCGTCAGTCCTACGCGAAACTCATTGTTTTTGATTTCTTTTACCAATCCGATATTCATTGGGAATGTACCTCCTTTGATAGTATTCAAAATAAAATGGTACAGAAAGGGTGTTTTGGTATCAGTAATTGGTGTTTGTTTTTGTTGATAATATATTAATATATTAATATCTCAACTGTCAAGAGGAAAAATAAAAAAATTTAAAAAATAAATATCTATATTTGTAAAAAAGATCTTGTAGTGGATAATAAACTGTAATATAATTATAATGTAAAATAACAGAAAATAATATCAATATAATGGTTAAAAATATAAATATAGTATCTGAAAGGAGGATAAAATGAGAATATTTGAAGTGGACAGGACCCTGCGGGAATCTTTAACTTATAAAGATCCCACTTTTCCCATAGAGATTTCCACGGACAGCTATCGAAGTCTTCCGGCGCATACGCTGGACTGTCACTGGCATCTGGAGCTGGAGTTTGCCGTCATGGCGTCCGGAGAACTGGACTACTATATCAGTGACGGGGAATGCATCCGTCTGAAAGAGGGAGACGGTATTCTTATCAATGGAAATACGATGCATATGGCGAAGCAGGCTGCGGGCTGCAGCGATGCAGTCATGAAGGTGGTGGCCTTTTCCCCCTCTCTGCTGGATCATAACGTAAACGGTATTGTTTATCAGAAATATTTTCAGACGGTAATTGGCAGCGCCATCCAGGGAGTTCCCCTTTTGCATGGGGATGGAGCGGCGGATGAAATCCTGTCCCTGGTGAAAAAGATTCACGGGCTGGACGATACAGACTTTGGTTATGAACTGAAGTGTCTGGGACTGGTCAGTCAGCTGTGGCATGAATTTCTTGTATATATAAGAAAGGCAGATGAATCGGCTTTAGAGAAAAAGACGTATCAGAAAAATGATGAGTGTATGAAAAAAATGCTTTTCTATATAAGGGAGCATCTTTTTGAAGAGCTGACAGTGGATCAGATTGCCAGAAGCGCCAATGTAAGCCGGAGCGAATGTTTCAAATGTTTCAAACGGTTTTCACAGAAAACACCGGTGGAGTATATCAATGAATGCCGTCTTACCCAGGGAGCTTCACTGCTGGCGTGTACAAAGAGTTCGGTGACAGAAATTGCTTCCATGTGCGGTTTTTCTTCCACCAGCTATTTCTGTAAGTTGTTTAAAGAGCGATATCAATTGTCTCCGGCCCAATACCGCAGAAAAGTAAAAATATAATTCTGGTAATAACGCGAAAAAATCAGACAATAATTTTGTCGAATCTGCTTAAATAAAAAAATTTAGACAAGAATGCTTGACAATGATATTTTAATATATTAATATATCAGCAACAGAAAGGGTGTCACATACAGTAATTTAAAACATGCACGCAAGGAGGTAATTTAGAATGAGTAAGAAACCTTATGAAGTACTGCTGGAGCAGGTTGAGAATGCTGAAAACATGACACCGGGGAACAAAGAAGGATTAAAGGATTTCCTGAAATATGAACATCCAGGAGATGTTTTATTTACAAAATGGGATTATCCTCAGATTATCAAAAGAGGAAAAGGAAACCGCATCTGGGATGTGGATGGAAAAGAATATATCGACTGCATCTGCGGTATGTCCTCCATGAACATAGGACACGGTGACAAGAGAATCGCAGACGCCATGTATGATCAGTATATGAACGAGCTGGATTTCTGGTTCGATTTCCCCACACCGGAGCGGCTGAAATTGGTAAAACGCATCATTGAAAAAACGCCGGGTGATTTTCCGAAACGTGTTCGTCTGGCTCTTTCCGGATCTGATGCGGTGGAAAATGCGATCCGTATTGCCAGATATCATACGAAAAAGACACATATCATCTCTTTCTATGGAGGATACCATGGACAGAATACAGCGACCATGGGACTGACGGGATCCGGACGTATGACCGGTTATTATAATCCTGTTCCGTCACAGGACAACTGTATTGAACATTTCCCCTATGCGTACTGCTATCGCTGTCCCTATGGAAGGGAAGAGGGAAAATGTAATTTCGAGTGTGTAAAAGTTATCGACAATATGATGTCAACAGGCGTTACCTGTATGGGAGCTCCCGATTCCGGCATTAATAATGTGGCGGCGATGATCGTGGAACCCTGTCAGAGTTCTGCCGGCTATATTGCACCGCCGAAGGGATTTTTGACGGAGCTTCGCAAACTGGCGGATAAATACGGCTTCCTTCTGATCTTTGACGAAGTGCAGACAGGTATGGGACGTACCGGCAAATTGTGGTGCTGTGAGCACGAGGATGTGGTGCCCGATATCCTGGTATTTGGAAAAGCGCTGGGTGCAGGCATACCGATGTCCGGTATTGTAGGCCGTGCGGAAATTTTTGAAGAAGCAGGAGTCAGCTTTATCTGCTCCACCTATGCAGGATATTCTCTGGGATGCCGCGTGGGCAACACAGTTCTGGACATCATTGAAGAAGATCATCTGCTGGAAAACTGCACAAAGACAGGGGAATATCTGAAGAAGAAAGCCGATGAGCTGATGGCAAATCATCCCATCGTGGGAACCTATTCTGCCATAGGCGTATACTTCGGTCTGGAGCTGGTAAAAGACCGGGGAACGAAAGAGCCGGCGAAGGAAGAAGCTCATGAGCTGGTTAACAATATGAGAGACGCGGGACTTCTTGCTCAGCTGAACGGATACTACGGCAACCGCATTTCCTTTATTCCGCCCATTACGCTGACACCGGAGCAGGTAGATGAAATTTTCGAAATTCTGGAAGCGGAAATTGCTAAAATTGAAGAAAAATATCAGATTCAGTAGATAGAGGATAGGAGGCAGAAGGACACGTGTCGTACATCTTGGGAATCGATACCGGCGGAACATTTACGGACGGCGTTTTGATGGATCCCGCCGCCCGTCAGGTACACAGCACGGCAAAAGCCTTTACCACCAGACAGGATCTGAGCGTGGGAATCCGCAACTGTTTTCGAAAGCTGCCGGTGGATCAGCTGTCTCAGGTTTCCATGGTCTGCCTTTCCACCACCCTGGCTACCAATGCAGTGGTGGAAGGGAGACAGAGCCGGGTGGGATTATTCCTTTTGGGACGAAGGATAGACCAGGATCTGCCTGCGGACTTCTGTATTCCTCTGCAGGGAGAACTGGACATTAAAGGAAGACAGAGAACGGGTATCGATCGGGAACAGGTACGTAAGGCGGCAAAAAGCCTGGAGGGGAAAATAGAGGCTGCCGCCGTGTCCTCCTTTGCCAGTGTCCGCAATCCCATCCATGAAATACAGGTGAAAGAGATCCTCCATGAAGTTTTGGACGTGCCGGTGGTCTGCGCCCATGAACTTTGCCAGTCCCTGGGATTTTATGACCGGACGGTGACGGCGGCGCTGAATGCAGGGCTGATTACCTGCATCACCACCCTGATTGCCAATGTGAAAATGATCATGAAGGAATTTTCTCTGGGAGAGATTCCTCTGATGATCGTAAAGGGCGACGGCAGTCTGATGAAATGGGAATATGCACTGAACCGACCGGTGGAGACGATTCTGTCAGGACCGGCAGCCAGTGTGGTGGGCGCCCGGTTTCTCACGGAAACCAAGGATGCCCTTGTGGTGGATATGGGCGGTACGACGACGGATATTGCCTGTATTCGGGACGGGAAAGCCCGGCTGAAAGAATCCGGCGCCGAAGTAGGCGGCTGGTGTCCTCAGATCCGGGCAGTAAATGTATCTACCTTTGGTATTGGCGGCGACAGCCGGCTGTCACCGGAGAAAGACGGCCGTTTGTCCATTGGCCCCCACAGGGTCGTGCCCCTTTCCATGGCAGACCGGTACAGTAAAGTGACAGGAGTCGAAGGCAAAGGAAAAGAAGAGAAGGGGTGGCACAGCGCTTTGACTCCCACAGATTTATTGCATGCATCGGGGCGAATTTCCAGATGGGACGTAAAGGCGGCAGCAGCCGGCGCCAGGGAAATGGCTGATCAGATGCATATGGATTATGAAGAGTTTTTAAAATTTGCGGTAAATGAAATAGAAGAGAAGCTGGCGGCGGCCTGCCGGGAGGCATTGAAAAAGGAAACCTTCGGGGAAGCTGCAGCTAAAACAGTGATTGCTTTGGGCGCGCCGGTGAGCGCCTGGATGCCCAAAGTCTGTGACAAACTGCCGGCGGTCCTGATTATTCCGCCTCATGCTGAGGTTGCAAATGCCATAGGGGCCGCATCGGGCAGTGTGTCAGTGGAAGAGAAAGTCCTGCTTCGGCCGGATCAGTATCACGAGAGAATCGTGGTACATGCTCCCTGGGGCGTTGCATCCTTTGAGTCGCTGGAAGAAGCCAAGGCGTATGCGATGGAAAAGGCAGAGGAATCTGTCAGGAGGAAAGCAGAATGCGCCGGCGGAGAAAGGGTGACGGCTACCTGCCAGGCAGAGGAAATCAGGATGGAACATCCGGATACGGGAGAAAAGCAGTTTATTGAAATGCGTATATGCGCCGTGGCCGTAGGTTCGCCGTCCTGGAGCAACCATAAGTGAAAATGTGATAAGGAGTGAAGTGATGAATCAGGCAGATCTGGAATACCTTCGCAGTCTGAAGCCTAAGGCTCACCCCGATGGGAAAAAAATGCTGGCGGAGGGACTTGAAATCGGAAAGAAAATAAAAGCTGGCCGGGGAGGATTTATCCGCAGCCAGAGTAAATATAAAAACCATGCGCAGATGAAACGGGAACTGACAAAGAACGGAGAGATTTATTGGAACATTCTGTTGGGTCTGGCCACGCTGGAGGAACAGGTGGAGGCGGAGAAGCAGCTGTATGAGTTTTCACGCCGGACGGGAATGATGATTCATTCCATCCAGTCCATTCCAAACGGACTGGTGGCGCTGCCGCCGGAATATAGGGAAAATGCGCCGGCCACCACCAGTTACGGCATGTATACCCCGGAAGATTATGAAGCGCAGCAGGGGGCATGCCCCATAGACGTATCCTTTAATGATTATCATCTGGCTTCTCCCAACGGTCTGGCTAATACCATTATGGCCATTGAATCGGGATCTCCCACCATTGGAGAGTTCTGCCAGTTCAACTGGGACTTTTACGGATACAACGATGATGTGGAGCGTATCTGCAATATGGTTCGGGCCCTGGGCGTGGTGGCATCCAAAAAGGATGAATATTTTGAGGTAAAGACTTATCTGGATGATGGATATGCCGGATATTTTATGGACTGCGCCTCTTATATCGGCTATGCCATGCTGGAACATTATATCTGTACGACTTTGTGCGGAGCCAGGTATGTTATCGGATTTGGCGGGCTTCTCAGTGAAAACGACACTCGATGCGCCATCGCCATGGCCCTTCACCAGGTATTGTCCACGGAGGATCAGCCGGTGCTGCGCTATTTAAACGGTTCCACCAATCTGCAGTGGGATCATGATATCCATGGCAATTACGGCGTGTCGGTACCGGAGATGCTTTTTGAGATTCTGGTGGAGAAAAAGTATCATATGGGACTGGGAGTGAATCCGGTCTCCATTACAGAGAAGATCAAAGTTCCCACCCTTCAGGAGCTGGAGGATATCTTTGCAGCCGGAAAACGGGCGGAAGAAAAGGCGGAGGAATGGATGCCTTACTTTAATTTCGACCCCCTGGAAAAAATGCGGGATGAAATGGCAGAAAAAGGCCGCAGACTGTTCGAAAACTGCCTGGAAGGTTTTCGGCTGGCAGGGATTGATACAGAGGATCCGGTGGAAATGCTGCTGGTGTTGGCGGCGATGAACCCCATTCGTTTTGAACAGATGTTTCACGCCACCACCTACGGCACGGATAACGTGGAAGTAAAACCATTTTATACTACGGTGCTGGTGCGCCAGACCATGCAGATGAAACAGGAAATCCTGGCACAGCTGGATGAAAAGAAGATGCGCGGTTCTCTGACCGGCAAAAAGGTGGTGCTGGGATCCGGAGATGCCCATACCTACGGTCTGGTGCTGGTGGAAGGCGTTCTCAAAGAAATGGGCGCCCATACGGTAAATGCCGGCGTGGACATGGATCCGGTGGATATGCTGGATCTGGCAGATGAAGAAGACACGCCGTTCATTGGCATAAGCTGCCACAACGGACAGGCGTTGGACTATGGCCGCCAACTGATTGCCCTGGCAAAAGAAAGGGGAAGAACCTACTGGATTTTCATGGGCGGAAAATTAAACGCGATTCTTCCGGGAGATTCCGAACCGGTAGAGATTGCAGACAAGCTGGCAGAAATTGGAATTCATTCAGAAAATGACATTATAAAGACAGTGATGCAAATGGCAGAACTGTAAAGGATTGAGAGAAGGAAAGGAGTTACGGCGATGAGCAAAATGTTGGAGGTAGTAAATCCCCAGACTGGTGAAAGAATTGAGCAGGTGGAGCTGGTTGGCGCAGAACAGATGACAGAAATAGTAAACAGCGCCCTGTACGCTCAGCCGCTGTGGGAAGAGATGCCCTTATATGAACGGGGGGAAATCCTGTATCGGTTTGCAGACCTTCTGGAGGCCAATGGAGAACAGATTTCTCAGCTTTCTTCACAGGAAATGGCCAAGCCTATCCAGCAGGCCAGAGTGGAAACCGAGGATGGAATCAAGCTTCTCAGGGGAGCTGTGGAGAGAGCAAAGCATCTTTACGGAGAAGTTCTGGCAGACAACGGACCCGGTTTTGAGAAGGATCTGGTGTTCACCCGCAGGGAGCCTCTGGGTGTGATTGCCTGTATCATTCCTTTTAATTTCCCCATAGAGCTTACTTTCCAGAAAATTGCACCGGCTCTGATCATGGGAAACGCTGTGATAGTAAAAGCGCCGTCGTCCAATCCGCTGGCAGTGCTGGCGCTGCAGAAATTGGCTGACGAAGCTGGAATTCCCTCTGGCGTTGTGAAATTTCTTGTATGCGAGAGGAATGTTCTTACGGAATGTGTGCTGAAAAATCCCCAGGTGGCGGCTATCAGCATGACAGGAAGTACAGCCGCAGGAAAGCAGCTCACAAGGGACGGCGCGGATACGTTAAAAAGGATGTTTCTGGAATTGGGCGGCAACGACGCCTTCCTGATTTTTGAAGATGCAGATCTTGATAAGGCTCTGGATGAGATGGTAAACAGCCGGATGGAAAACAATGGTCAGGTTTGCTGTTCGTCCAAACGATTTCTGGTTCAGCGCAGTATCTATGACGCCCTGGCGGAAGAGCTGATAAAGCGTCTGAAGGAATTGCCCCGGGGATCTGCGCAGGATGAAAATGCTGTGGTAACAGCTCTTGTCAGCGAAAAAGCGGCGGCAGAAGTAGAATCACAGATTGAACGCACGGTTTCCCAGGGAGCTCGGCTGGCGTATGGAGGAATGCGGGAAGGAGCCCGGATAGAACCGACGGTGCTTTTGGATGTGAGCAAAGATATGGATATTGCATCCAATATGGAAGTATTCGGTCCGGTATTTCCTCTGATTCCCTTTGATACAGAGGATGAGGCAGTGGAGATTGCCAACAATTCTGTATATGGACTGTCTTCCGGTCTGATGACGAAGGATATGAACCGGGCTTTCCGGGTGGGACGTAAGCTGAAGGCCGGCGCCGCAGTTGTCAATGGAAGCGGCGGATACCGTCATCTGGATCAGCCCTTTGGCGGATACAAGCAAAGCGGCATTGGAAGAGAGGGGTTAAGCATCTCTCTGGAAGAATTCAGTTACATTAAGGTTTACGCCATGAAGGGCGCCTTTGCCTAAAGAAGCAAAAAGGAGAGAAAGCGGTGAATCGGAATCGGGGAATTTTGATGCTGCTGGGGGCGTCAGTCTTGTGGAGCTTTGCCGGTATCTGTGTCAAGAGTATGTCCTGGAATGGATTTGCCATCACCGGGATCCGGGGATTGATTGCGGCGGCTGTCATGCTGGCAGTCATCAAAAAACCCCGGCTTCCCCGGGGAAAGTATCAGATTCTGGCGGTATTTTCCTATACCGGCCTGATCTGTATGACCGTGATCGCCACCAAACTGACCACAGCGGCCAACGCTATTTTGCTTCAATATACCTCGCCGGTTTACTCAGCGATACTGGGATATTATGTACTGGGGGAACGGGTCACCAGAAGAGATCGGATTTCCATTGTGATGATATTTGCAGGTCTTTTCATTTTCTTTTATGACGGATTGTCAGGAGGCCATCTTCTGGGTGATCTGGTGGCGCTGATGTCCGGCGTATGTTTCGCCGCGATGAATGTGTTTATGCGGGCGGACGCCAAAGTGTCCCCGCTGCAGAATGTTTTTTGGGGGAATCTTGCCGCATTTGTTTTTATGTTTCCTTTCTTCGGGCATGTGGAATGGGAGATGAAAAATATAGGTCTGGTTCTGTTTCTGGGGGTTTTCCAGTTGGGTCTTGCTTATATCCTGTACTCCAAAGCCATTCTTTATGTGGGAGCTTTGGAAGCTACGGTGATGACCGTTCTGGAGGCGATTCTAAATCCCATTTGGGTAATGCTTTTGGGGAATGAATCCATTGGACCGGCCACCATGGCCGGAGGAGCGATGGTTCTCCTGGCAGTCATCCTGCGCAGCATGCCGACAGTGAAAAAGACGGAAACTGAAAGGGCAAAAGAATAGCTATATGGACGAAAATGTGATATATTAGTACATAAGATGCAGAAAGGAAACAAAAGTTACATGGCAAAGCGAAAAAGCAGTATTGAAGTATATCGCATATTAAAAGACGAGATTCAGTATTTAATGCTGGAACCGGGCTTTCATATTCATGAACCGGAGCTGATTGAAAAATTCGGCGTCAGCCGCACACCGATCCGTGAAGCGCTTCTGCGTCTGGAGACAGACGGACTGGTGACGATCTATCCGCAAAATGGAACGTACGTGGCAAAGATTAATTTTAAGCTGGCAACGGAAGTGGCCTATATGCGTCATTTGCTGGATACGGATATCTGTCTGCAGCTGTGTAGCGAAAAGACGCCGGTGCGGGATGCGGTGGATGAAGCCGTCTACTTTATGTCGTCCGCAGTGCGAAAAGGAGATATTGTGGAATTTGTCCGGCAGGATGATCATTTCCATGAATCCTTATTCCGGGTGGCGGGCCATGAACAGATTTGGAAGATTATTGAAAATTCCCATGCTCATAATAACAGGGTGAGAATGCTGGACATGCGGCGGCCGGGAACCATGGAGCCTTCTCTGGAGGAACATCTCAAGATTGTAGAATGTATTGAACAGGGGAAGGAGGACGATCTTCAGGAAATCATGGATCGTCACCATGACCACAAAGAGACGGCGGAGCGGGAAACGCTGTTTCGTCAGCTGTATCCGGATTATTTTGAATAATAAGAAGAAAAACAGTCATGCCCTTTCAAAAGGCGGCATGACTGTTTTTTGGGAAAGAAGGGAAAGGAGGGAAACGGGAAGGACAGACATTATAATAGGTAGAAGACAATGGACAGAAGAGGAAGTTTATATTAAGATCACTTGCGTAAAATGCGTGGAGTGTATGTGAAAATATAATGGGGAGAAAAGCATGTTAAAGGTACTGATTGCAGACGATGAAAAAGATATTGTAGACTTAATTGCTTATTTGATTCGGGAACTGGATGTGGAAATTGTCGGACAGGCCACGGACGGCCTGGCGGCCTACCGTCTGATTATTGAGCAGGAACCGGATGTGGTGATTTCCGATATTCGTATGCCGGGTATGACAGGATTGGAGTTGATAGAAAAGGTAAAGCAGACTATGGAGAAGACGGAATTCATCGTGATCAGTGGGTATCGTGATTTTGAGTATGCCAAGACGGCGCTGCAGTTCGGCGTTCAGGATTATCTTTTGAAACCGATCAAACAGGAAGAACTTGCCAGGCTGTTAAACCGGCTGAATCACAAGAAACATCTGGATACAAAAAAGCAGCGGGAGGATGAAGATCTGCAGCAAAAATTTGTGGAGCAGACAAGCAGGATCCGCAGGGAATACCTGAAAAAGCTGCTGTACGAACAGTATATTGATGAAAATACACTGGCATTGACGGGGGAGAATGCTCCGGTTCGCCCCGTGGAAGGGTGTCTGTATCAGGTGCTGGCCATAAAACTGGACTTTCTGGAGCAGGAACAGGTGGATTTTGCGGCATATTCTTCCTTATTGGAAAACATGTGTGAAAAATATACAACGAAACTGAAAAGCGACAGTTATGACGCAGAATATTTCTATGAAAAATCTCAGGGATACATTGCTTTTAACTATGATTTAAAGATACATCAGCCCATGGAGCAGAAAAAGAAGTATCTGCTACAGCTGTTAAAAGAAGATAATGAGAAATATAAAGTGTTCAATGTCACTTTGGGGATCGGTCTGCCGGCGGACAGACAAGAGGAATTCCCTTTGTCCTTTCGCACTGCCCAGGCAGCAGTCAATAACAGGATTCTTTTGGGAGATAAAAGAATCATCGAAGCTTCTGAGTTGACGGAACGTCAGCTTTATGGTCAGGCAGCCATTCCTGCGGATATCCAGCAGCGTGCCAGAAAAGCGGTGTTTGAGCTGAATGCAGAGCAGGCGGCTTCCTGTCTGGATGATTTATTGCGGCCATATTTCCATGGAGAATCAAAGGAACCCTGGACCATTTATCAGATGGCCAGGCTGTGGATGGATCTTGTCGAAGAGGTGGTATTGGAAAATGACCTTATAGATAAGCAGCGGCTGCCCCAGAAGGAAAACTGGATCTGGAAGATCAACAGCTGTATTTCTCTGAAAGGATGCCGTCAGTATCTGGCGGATTACGCCATGAAAGTGATGGAGGCCTGCAATGATGTTCAGAAAAGTTTTGAAGCCAGGCCAATTCGTGAGGTCAAGGAATATATTGAAAAAAATTATGCGCAGAAACTGTCCTTGGAGGAGATCGGAAAGATGGTCTGCTTAAATCCCGTTTATCTGAGTACCCTGTTTAAGAATCAGACGGGAATGACCATTACCAACTATATGATTAAAGTGCGTATGGAGGAGGCGAAACGCCTGCTTCGGGAAACCCATATGAGTGTAAGTTCCATTGCCGGGAAAGTCGGTTATACAGATACGAAATTTTTCAGCAAAACCTTTACCAAGACGGTGGGAATCAAACCGGTGGAATACCGGAAATTCGAGCAGAAATAAGGGAGTGATTTATGAAATCAGAAGAGCTGTTTAACAAGAAGGACATTGCAGTTTTGGCTTTTGGCGCCCTGCTTCTGCTTTTGCAGTTTCTGGCCGGGATTGCAGACGGGTGCCTGCAGGGCTTTGGCGGGGCGGAAATCTGCAGCGCCGTAACTGCGCTGGGACTTTCTGGGATCTTTGTCTACTTAATCAAAAAGTGGGTAATTCCGGCGGTAAAGCTGAACCGCCTCCTGAACAGCGCCAATGAAAATGAGGATATTGACGGGCTCATAGAAAAGTTGGATGAATCGTGGGGTCTGATTATTCTGAACGGCTGTTTGCCGGCATCACTGAGTTAATCAACCGGGAGCAAAAAGCCCAGCTTCTTTCCACGGAAGCTACGATTCACGTACTGCAAAGCCAGATCAATCCTCATTTTTTGTATAATACCCTGGAAACTATCCGCAGCAAGGCGATTCTTCAGGGAAATGAAGAAATTGCCAAAATGAACGAGGCGCTGGCCACGCTGTTTCGCTATAATATAAGCCGTCCCGGGGAAATGGCGACGCTGGCGGAGGAGATGGAAAATGTAGACAGTTATCTGATCATCCAGCAGTATCGTTTTCGGGACAAATTTAAAGTTACCAAAATATATGATGAGACGGATGACTATCTGATGTCTTATATGATGCCGGTGCTGACCATACAGCCTATTGTAGAGAATGCCATTCATCATGGTCTGGAAAGCAAAGTGGGGACGGGAGAGATTATTATACGGGCCTTTACCACGCAGAACCGTCTGATCATCATTGTCAGCGATGATGGAGTGGGGATACCCCAGGAACAGTTAAGAGTAATGAAACAGAAATTGGAAGCGGTCAACAGTTTTACCGATACCGGAGCGAGACAGAAAAAATCCCGGGGAGAGGGGATTGCCCTGCAAAACGTTCTTCAGAGGATCAAATTCTATTATGGAGAAGAATACGGGATGGAGATTACCAGTGCAGAGGGATGCGGAACGAC
Source organism: Ruminococcus sp. (assembly GCA_050944435.1). Taxonomy (GTDB): domain Bacteria; phylum Bacillota; class Clostridia; order Lachnospirales; family Lachnospiraceae; genus Ruminococcus_G. The sequence goes on along the minus strand of JBMNRB010000012.1, from coordinate 52,648 downwards.
GGTGGAAATCTGGCTTCCTAAAATTTATGATTTCAAAAGGAGGAATCCGGATGTATGAGCGGTTTCGGGCAGAAAAGATTAAAGCCTTATCCATGGCGGAAAACGCCGTATGTCCCCTTTCTTTTTATATTTTCAGAGGCGAGGTTCTGGGAGTGCTGGGGATGGACGGCATGGAGAGAAACAGCCTGATCCGGATATTGTCCGGTCAGGAGAAAATGCTTCAGGGAAGAATGTGGATAGATGGAGAAGAGATAAAAATCTCTTCGGTATACGATGGACAAAAAAAGGGAATTTACCTGATAAATCAGGAAAGCCGTCTGTTTCCCCAGCGCAGTATCGAAGAGAATTTTATCTTGATGTACAAAAGGGAGGGCCGTCTGCTGGTCAACTGGCAGAGAGCCCGGCAGCACCTGTGGTATCTGTCAGAGGAATACGGGCTTTCCCTGGATCCTGATTGTTTTGTTTCAGAGATGAGTCTTTGTCAGCGGCATTTGTTTGAGCTGGCTGTGGCTTCTTATTCAGGCGCCAGACTGATTATTATAGACCGGATTGACGCTTCTTATTCGGAAGAGGAATATGGCGCATACGAAAAAATGATTGGCATGCTGAAAGAAAAAGGGGTCAGTTTTCTGATTATGCATACGGATCTTTTACGGGCAAAAGCGCTCAGCGAAAGGGTTATGGTAATAAGAAAGGGAGATAAAGCGGGAACTTTTTATATGAAAGAGGTAAAACCGGGACTTCTTTACAAGGTGATGACGGGATCAGAGGAAAACGCCCGTCCCTCAAGGAAAAGTTATCGGCAGCAGGAAACGGTGATGGATGCTTTTCATCTGAAATCGCCGGGAATTGTGGAGGATTTAAGCTTCTGTCTGAACCGAGGAGAGATCATCGGTTTTGTGAATGAAAAATTTGAAACAATGGAAAAGATCTTATTATTGCTGCGGGGCAAGTATGAACTGGAAGGCGGAAAACTGTATGTGGAACATCAGGAGGTAACGCCCTTTCAGGAAAGGGAGGCGGCCAGGCGGGGAATCCGTTACATCAGCAGAAACAGTGCGCGGGAAAACGTGTTCCTTGATTTATCAGTGGAAGAAAATCTGCAGATAGAGCTGTATAAGCCATGGCAGTATGGGGGAGGCGTAATTAACCGCCGGCTGGTTCGTTACGCGATGAAGAGAAAATCCGGTCTTTTTCTGAGTCAGCGCAAACTAAAAAGTCCCCTGTATCTGCTGGATCATAATGAACGGATGATGATTGCGCTATATCGCTGGAAAATGGCAGATATGAAAATACTTTTGATGGATGCCCCGGCTATGCCGGCAGAAGTGGATCTGCGAAAATACATCCGAAGTTATCTGACAGAAATATGTCAGAATGGGGTTGCAATCATTTACAGTTCACCCAATATAGAAGAAATGGTGGAACTGTGTGATTGCATTTACGTGGTGGAAAAGGGAAAAATATCCAGAAGTATAAAAAGGACGTCAGGAGATAGAGATGAACAAATGTAGGAACTTGATCGAACAATATTTCAGTTGGTTTATTTTTGGAATCGTATTGCTGATTGTTATCTTCTTTTCGGACTATCCCATATCGGGAAAGATTATCATGAATATTCTAACACAGAATGCTTACATGCTTACAGTGGCGATGGGAATGGCTGTTCTCATGATTTCGGGTTCCATCGATATTTCTGTAGGCGCGCAGGTGTCTCTGATCGGAATCTTATGCGCCAGAATGCTGACAGAAAAAGGAATTCCGGCCTGGATCGTCATTATAACGGCCATCGTTCTGGGAGTTGGTCTGAATCTGATCCATGTGCTTCTTTCTGTGTGGTGGAAACTTCCCATGGTGCTGATCAGCATTGGAACAATGACCTTATATCAGGGAATTGTGGATCTGATGGGAACGTCCAGACCTGTTTTGATCTATGACCAGACTTTCCGCTATATCGGCACCAAATATCTGGGAAATGTTTCGATACAGATTCTTTTGGCGTGCATTGTGGCGGCCGCGGCGTTTTTCCTGATGCACAAAACCTATCCGGGACGATATATTTATGCGGTGGGAAGCAACCCTCTGGCGGCAAGTCTGTCGGGGATTAATGTGACAAAGGTAAAGATGATGGCTTCGGTATTTTATGGATGTACGGTGGCGGCGGGGACATTGATCCATACTTCCCGTCTGGGGTCGGCACAGACCGGAATGGGAGATGAGATATCTGTTACGGTAATTACTGCCGGTTTACTGGGGGGGATCAGCATTAAAGGAGGAACAGGAAAAATTTCCAGTGTATTTTTGATTATGTTGTCCCTATCTGGGCTTTCTTATGTTACCATGTCTACCTCTTACGGCGTACATTATCGGAACCTGCTGAACGGTTCTTTACTTTTGCTGGCTCTCGGTTATGATTTTTACCGAAGCTGCAGAAGGCGGCGAATAGAAACCACAAAGATATAAATTTCCTCTGCCTTAAAATGAATCTGACCGCCTTGTTGTGAAAAATCAGGATGAATATAATTGAATTTATAAAAAACAACAAGGAGGAAAGAAAATGAAAACAGTGGATGCATGTTACATCGTTTCTGAAAGACAGGCAGAAGTCAGACGGGTGGAAATAGACGAACCCAAAAGAGGAGAACTTCAGATTAAGGTGAAAGCCTGCGGTATCTGTGCCTGGGATTCTTATCTGTTTCAGGGAAGAGACACTTCGGAACCATTTCCTTTCCGTTTTGGCCATGAGGCTGTCGGTGTTGTAACTGAAATAGGAGAGGGCGTTTCCGGATTTTCTGTGGGAGATCAGGTATTTTGCATTGAAGGCGGACCGGAACTGGCGCAGATAATCAACATTCCGGCGGACCGGGCGGGACATTTGCCGGAAATTGCAGAAGAAGAATTTCCCTACTACATCTGCGAGCCGGCCGCCTGTGTGGTAAGCGGAATTAACTGTATCAAGGTTCATCCGGGAGACGATGTGGCTGTCATCGGATGCGGATATATGGGACTTTTAAATGTCCAGGCATTCCGCCGCAGTCTGATCGGAAGGCTGATCTGTTTCGACCTTGATGAGGATAAATTAAAGCTGGCCAAAAAGTACGGTGCCGATGCATGTTACCGTTCTGATACTGAGGAAGGCAAGGCGGCAATCCAGTCCTTTATTGAGGAAGGGGGATTTGACATTGTCGTAGAGTGTTCCGGTTCACAGCCCGGTCTGTCGCTGGCCTGTGATCTGGTGAAAACCTGCGGAACAATTTCTAATTTTGCCTGGCACCGGGGGGAACGGACCATCAATTGTACGCCCTGGCATCTTCGGGGCATTGAGATTGTGAATACGTCGGATGCAAGGGATCCCCATTTTCCTCTCCAGGTAAAAAAGACGGAAAACCTGGTAAAGGCAGGGGTGTTTGATCAGCACGATCTGGTCACCCATATTATGGATTACCATGACATTCAGAAGATGCTGATGACGGCATACCATCATGCAGAGGGTTATATCAAAGGCGTAATTACGTTTTAGGGGGGGCAGCGTATGAAAAAGACAGCAGTGGGAGTAATCGGCTGCGGGAATGTCAGCGACATTTATATGCAGAACCTGGGGAATCTGTTTCCTCAGGTTTATGTGGAAGCCTGTGCGTCCAGGCGGGAGGAAAGCGCCAGGAAATTGGCGCAGAAATATCATATTCCTAAAGTTTATTCTGTGGAAGAATTACTGGAAGATCCCAAGATAGAGGTAGTTTTGAATCTCACTACGCCGGATGCTCATTATGAGATTACCAAAAGAGCGCTGGAGAAGGGGAAACATGTCTATTCAGAAAAGCCCATCAGTCTGGAGATGGATCAGGCCAGGCATCTGCAGTCTCTGGCAAGGGAAAAGGGCCTCCGTCTGGGATGCGCGCCGGATACTGTGCTGGGGGCTGCGGTGCAGACGGGCAGAAAGCTTTTGGAAGAAGAAGCCATTGGGAGACCGTTGTCCGCATCCATGTTTTTCGGCTGGCACGGACCGGAGCATGAGCATCCCAATCCCGCTTTCCTTTATCAGTATGGCGCAGGGCCTGTGTTTGATTATGGGCCCTACTATTTTTCTGCGCTGGTCACTCTTCTGGGGCCGGCAAAGACGGTTTTTGCCATGGCCATGAAGGGATTTGAGGAGCGAACCTGCACCTGTCCCGGTCCCCATTTGGGAGAAAAATTTTCGGTGGAAATTCCCACCCATGTAACGGGAACAGTCCGGCTGCAAAGCGGCGTTCTGGTTTCCGTGACCACAAGTTTTGACATATGGGGACATGGTCATCCTTTTATAGAAATATATGGGACGGAAGGAACGTTAAGGCTGCCGGACCCGGATCGGTTTGGCGGGGAGGTTTTTCTTTTAAAAAAAGGGGAAGATAAGTTCCAAAAGGTTCCGCTGGCCTTCGGCTATGAAGAAAATTCCCGCGGACTTGGTCTGGCGGATATGGTCATCAGAATGGAAAAGCAGGCGCCCCATCGGGCTTCTGATACTCTGGCAGTTCATGTGCTGGAGATCATGCATGGTTTTCTGAACAGCAGCGCGCTGAATCAGCCGGTGATTTTACAGACAACTTGTGAAGCTCCGCGAATGATGTAAATACAGTCCCCCTTAATGTAAATACAGTCACCTTGTGAGATGAGTTGATTCAAGTATAATAAAATCATCCAAACATATTAATATATTAAATCGGCAAAAGGACGATGATGCAAAGGAGGAACAGTATGAAGAAAAGGATTCTGGCGGTAGGTTTGTTGGTTATGTCATTGGTTGCGGCATCGATAAGCGGCTGCGGCGCGGCAGATCAGGCTCAGGAAACATCAGGAGAGGAAACGGCTCAGGAAGAAGGAGGCTCCGGCGGAGGAGAAAAGCTGAAAGTAGGAGCCGCCACCAGAACACTGCAGGACTCCGTCTATATTACCATGCGTGACAATGCTCAGAAGAAGGCGGATGAACTGGGAATAGATCTGACCTGGCAGGATTGCAATATCGATGTGGCAGTACAGAAAAGCCAGATTGAGAATTTCGTTGCTTCAGGGACGGACGTTATGATTGTGGAAGCAGCGGATCAGAAATCCATGTCAGATACGGTTAACAGCGTACAGGAGCAGGGAATCCCGGTGATTATCATTGAAGCGTTGATTGATAATGTACAGCCGGATCTTTGGGTAACTGCCAATTCCTACGATGTGGGCGTACAGCAGGTGGATGCGTTTATCGAAAAATGGGGTACAGAAGAGCCGGCCAATGTAGTGCTGCTTTCCGGTACTCAGGGAGATGAGGTTGCAGAATCTATTTCCGCAGGTGTGCGGGATCAGGTAGCCAAGTATGACAATCTGACGCTGGTGTATGAACAGTATTGTCAGAACTGGGCCCGTGACAAAGGCATGTCCTTCATGGAGGATGCTATTTCTGTCAATAACGGCAACATTCAGGCGGTATTCGGAAACAACGACCAGATTACCATGGGCGCTTTAAAAGCAGCGGAAAATGCCGGACTGGTGGATCAGATGTGGTTCATCGGCGGAGACCATGAGGAAGAAATGGTGAAATATATCGTAGACGGATACCAGGCCATAACGGTTCACAAAGGAACAGAGGTTCAGGGAGAATTCCTGATGGAGGCCGCTCAGATGCTGGCCAACGGCGAAACGATTCCGGATACTCAGGAAGTGGACGGCATTACTACATGGTATGCTCCCATTACGGTGGTGAGTGCAGATAACGTGGAAGACTTCAGTTCCAGCCGATATCCAGATTTGTTTAAATGAGAAAAGGTTATGTTTGGAGATGCGTCGCAGTAGATGCATCTCCAAACTACACTAAGGGGATTGTTGCAGAGAAAGGACGGGCAGAAAATGTCGTTTATCGAATTTGAGAACATTACAAAAAAATTTCCCGGTACTGTGGCGCTTGATTCTGTCAGCCTGAAGATTGACAGGGGAGACATCGTGGCGCTGTGCGGCGAAAACGGAGCCGGAAAATCCACCTTGGGCAAGGTGTTTGTAGGAGTATATCCATACGGTACTTATGAGGGAACCATTAAACTGGAAGGGAAAGAAGTACGGTTTTCCAGTACCCTGGATGCGGAGAAATCCGGTGTGGTGATGGTGCATCAGGAACTGAATCTGATCAGTGAGATGACGGTGGCGGAAAATATCAGCCTGGGGAATATGCCCAACAAAGCCGGGAAGGTTGATACAGCGGCCATGGAAAAGACAGCCAGGGAAGCCATGGAACGTCTGGGTGTGGACATTGATCCGGATATAAAATTAAAAGAACTGTCCATCAGCATGCAGCAGATGGTGGAGATAGCTAAGGCAATTTCCAGAAATCCGCATACGATTATCTTTGACGAAGCTACCAGCTCCCTCACCAACAGTGAGGTCCAAACACTGTTTAATGTTATGCGGAGGCTGAAAAAAGAAAATATAACTATGATTTATGTAACGCATAAGATGGATGAAATCTACGAAATCTGTGACAGTGTGGTAATTTTAAAGGACGGAAAGTACGTAAATGAGGGGAAAACGTCGGAAGTTACCAAAGATACGCTGATCAGCTGGATGATCGGAAGGGAGCTGAAGGATATGTATGCTCCCAAAACCAGCAAAGAATATTTAGAGAAAAAACCAATCCTGGAAATCACAGACTGGTCTGTCTATGAAGAAAAAGGCAGTGAAAAAAAGATTGTGAAAGATGTGCATCTTTCCCTTAAACCGGGAGAGATTCTGGGAATCTACGGCCTGGTGGGAGCCGGGAGAACGGAACTGGTCACTTCTGTTTTCGAGGGCGATTACATACCCAGCACGGGAAAGATCCTGATCGACGGAAAAGAAGTAAAGATTCATTCCACCGGTGACGCTATTCGGGAAGGAATCGGTCTTCTGACGGAAGACAGAAGGAACTCCGGTCTGGTGACCATACACAGCATTCAGGACAACATCGTCCTGGCATCATTGAAACAGTATGCATGGAAACATTTTAGAAGAGATTTTGAAAAGGAAAATGAGGCGGCAGAATCCATGGTGGAGAAGCTGAGAATTAAACTCAGCAGCCTGGATGCGGCAGTGAGCAGTTTATCCGGCGGAAATCAGCAAAAAGTTGTGCTGAGCAAGTGGCTTCTGACGAACCCGCGGATTCTGATCCTGGATGAACCTACCAGGGGAATCGATGTGGGAGCCAAAAAAGAAATATATTATATCCTGCAGGAGCTGGCGGACGCAGGAGTGGGGATTATCGTCGTTTCTTCAGAGATACCGGAGGTTCTGGGAATCAGCGATCGTGTTCTGGTTATGCGGGAAGGACAGATTGCGGGAGAGATATCCGGTCGTGAAGCTACAGAAGAATTATTAGTAAGATTCGCAATGGAGGGAAGAAGTCATGGATAAAGCAACAGCAAAAGAGAGTAAATTCAAATGGCAGAATTATGCCTCCGGTATAGGACTGGTTATTCTGTTGATCGTATCATCAGTGCTCAGCAGCACCTTTTTGTATCCCATCAATATTATGAATGTGGCGAAGCAGATCGCCGTTCAGGGCGTACTGGCCATTGGCATGCAGTTTGTTATCCTTCTTGGCGGAATCGACCTTTCTCCAGGCGCGGTAGTGGCGCTGACGGGAGTTATCTTTGCATACCTGATCCCTGTGGTAGGTTTTGTTCCCTCTGTGATCATTGTACTGCTGTTTGGCTGTGCGCTGGGAAGCGTGTACGGCTGGTTTATTACCAAGCTGGGCATTCCGGCCTTTATAGTAACGCTGGCAGGTCAGACAATCTGTAAGGGCGTGGCCCTGACAGTTACCGGCAGTACGGCAATTTCCATCAGCAATGATGCCGTTACCGTGCTTGGAAGCGGGAATGTGCCGTTTCCGGTATGTATCGTTCTCTTTGTTCTTCTGGCGGCATATATCGTATATACGCTGATCCGGGATGTGCGCAGGAAAAAGAAGAAAGGAATCTTTTTCAGAATTCTGGGACTGGCTATCATAGCCTATGCCGCCTATATTACCAGTCAGGTGAACGGTCTGTCGATCCTGGTGACAATTATGGTTGTGCTGCTGTTTATCTTTATCTTTGTACTGAATTCTACCGTGTTCGGAAAGAACGTATATGCCAGCGGCGGAAATATCGTAGCGGCCAGACTTTCTGGTATTCATGTAAATAAGACGGTCATTGCCAGTTATCTGATCTGTGCGCTGATGGCGTCTCTTGGAGGTATTATGACCGCCGGACGTCTGGGAACCGGTTCTCCTCTGATCGGTACCAACTATGAACTGGATGCCATTGCAGCCGTTGTTATCGGCGGAACCAGTATGTCAGGAGGAAGCGGAAAACTGACGGGAACCATCATCGGCGTACTGCTGATCGGTGTTCTTAACAATATGCTGTCATTGCTGAATGTGTCTTCCAACATGCAGCTTATCTTCAAAGGTCTGATCATTCTGGCTGCAGTGGTAATCGATGCAACATCCAATAAAAAGAAAAGCTGAAAGCAGATAAACAGAATAGAGCAAGCGAGAAAGGAACGCCTGACAAGGCGTTCCTTTTCTGCCGCAGGATTTTGCAAGATTTTCACATAAAAGGACTCATATATGATAGAATAAGTAAAAACAGGCTATGGCAAAAATTAAGGGGGAAATAAACATGCAGCCGAAACGGGTATCAGATACGATGATTGAGCAGGTATATCAGGTGAGGCCGGAACATCTTAATGGTTCCGGGAGACTGTTCGGCGGCCGTCTGATGGAATGGATCGATGAAGTGGCGGGTCTGGTGGCCATGCGCCATGCCCAAAGCAATGTGATCACCGCTTCTGTGGACAATCTGAAATTTATCCGGGGAGTATATCAGGGAGATCTCCTTGTTCTCATTGGGAAAATGACCTATGTGGGCAATACGTCCATGGAAGTGCGGGTGGACACATATGTGGAGACCCTGGACGGCATTCGCCGGCCGGTCAACAGGGCCTATCTGGTTCAGGTGGCGGTGGATGAAAGCGACAAGCCTGTCCAGGTGCCGGGATTGCTGGTGGAAAGTGAATCTGAAAAGGGAGAATGGGAGGCTGGCGTCCGCCGGCGTGCGATGCGCAAACAGAGAAAGGAAGAGGGTTTTTGAACCGCTCTTCTTTTTTTACCCGATCAGAATGATCACTTTGAAGGAATTCTGGTTATAAGAAATATCTAAAGTTCCTTCGTAGCGATCCACTACATCTCTTACAGAAGAGATTCCGATTCCATGGAGTTTTCGGTCTTCCTTGTCGGAAACGTATTTCCCTTTCTGGATAGTAATTTCATTTTCTTTGGAATTCTCCAGTTCAAAGCTGAAATATCCGTTCTCTGTATAGCGGCATTTAAGACGCAGCCATCTGCGGTCGGCCTCCTTTATTTTTCTGCAGGCTTCAATGGCATTGTCCAGGGTGTTGGCGAAAATGGTACACAGACTGACGTCATCCACTAAAATCATAGTGTCGATGCTGATGTTGAAAAAACCGTCGATGGAAGCGTCGGTCATTTGCTGGTATTTGGCGTTCAGCACCGCGTTTACCACGCTGTTTTCGCAGAATTTCCGGTTGGCTGTCCGGATGTCAGAAGCCATTTTTTCAAAATACTTTGTGGCTGTGGGAATATCCTTCTCCTGCAGAAGCTGTTCCACAACGGCGAGATGGTTATTCAAGTCATGGCGGAACTTACGGATCTGATTCTGGTTGCGCTCCAGTTCTTCGTAATAGTTTTTCTGAAGCTGCAGATTTTTCCTTTCCATATCGGCAAAAATTCCGTCAGCAAGATAAGCCGCCAGGCGAATGCTGCCCGTGTTGGTGATGATACAGGCCAGCATACAGGGCCAGATGGCCCAGGAATCATAATAGGGCGACAGATAGATACAGCTGAAAATACCGACAAAGGAAGCGGCACAGACGATGTCGATGATGCCCCAGGTCCTGTCGGTAAAGGTATCATAGATTTTTTGGAAGGCCGGTCCGGAAAAACGGTAAAGCAGAATCCAGAAAAGAACCACAAAAAGAAAGGCCAGGGTGGAAATTATGGTATTGGCCAGTTGATTTTCAAAGGTGAAAAACAGAAAAAATATGTGGTAACCGATATCGGTTACCAGGAAGTTAAGGGCGCAGGAAATGGGGAGCAAAATGAAGACCAGCGACAGTTTCACCGTCCACTTGCCTTTATACAATGCAAAATTCAAAGCTAGAAATATGGGTACAATCAGAGTAATATTCCACATGTCCTGGGGATAGACGATAATGGATGCGACTGTTCCGTATCCGATCAGACCAATCAGAAACAGGAGGGGGCTTTTTCTCCTTTTCAGGCAGCAATCGATGGACTTCATGAAGAAATATCCGGAAGTAAGATTCAACAGATTGCCCAGTTGATGGAATAATGCAATTATGATCTCTGTATTCATGGCCGTCTCCTTTACTGCAGCATCATCTGTGCAAACGCTACTGCCAATTTTTGTTTATAGGTACGGCTGACGGGAATTTCTTTGCCGCAGCAGATACACCGGTTTCCTTCTATTTTTGAAACGTAATTCATATTGACGAGATACCGGTTGTGAACTCTCTGGAAAAATCCCGGTATCTTTTCTTCCAGTTCATTTAATTTTCCGTAAAAAACCGTTTGGCTTCCTTTTTCATCCAGGGCGCAGATATTTCTCCGATCACTGTAAAAACAAAAGATCTGGCTTAAAGGAAGGCGCAGAACGCCGGATTTTTGTTCGATGGTGTAATACTGTTCTTTCATAATGTCTATAGATTCCAAAGCCCGATCCAGCACTTCTTTTATCTTCTTTTCCTGATAAGGTTTTAAAAGATAATGGAAAGCCTGGACTTCATAACCCTGAAATACGTAATCAGGGTAGGCGGTGACAAAAACAATCAACATCTTATACCCGCCGTTTCGCAGAAGCCGCGCCGTTTCCATACCTCCCATTCCCGGCATTTCGATATCCAAAAAAAGAATTCTGTCTTGTCAAGTTTTTTATCTGCCAGAAGTTTTTCACCAGATTCATATTCTGCTGTTTCGCAGGGAATTCCTTTCAGATTCAGGTGGATTTCCACCAGACGGCGCAGATCCCGCCGCAGATTCTTTTCATCGTCACAAACCGCAATTCTCATCATATCTCCTCCGCTACTATGGTATCATACAACTATATTCAGGTCAAAAGATACGTTCAAACATTACGAAATCTGTGTCAAAAATGACATTTGGAGGTCTCTACATTTTCCTCTGCTTTTTTTATAATGGGCATATCAAAAGGAGGAGGAAACCATATGTTAGAAGTAAAAAATTTAAATAAAAGTTATTCCAACGGCGCCAATACGTATCCGGTGCTGAAAGACGTGTCGCTGCAGGTGGAAAAAGGAGAATTTGTGGCGGTGATGGGGCCGTCGGGCAGCGGAAAGACCACCCTTTTGAATTGCATTTCCTGTTTTATTCCCCATGACAGCGGAACCATCCGTCTGGGGGATCAGGATATTTCCAGCCTCAGTGAACAGAAGCTGGCTAAAGTAAGGAACCAGAAACTGGGGTTCGTCTTTCAGGATTTTATGCTGCTGGATGGGCTGACGGTTCGGGAAAATATCTGTCTGCCCCAGATTATTGCAAAGAAACCGATCGCTCAGATGGAAGCCAAGTCTGAGAAATTTTGCCGGATGTTTGCCATTGAAAAAATCATGGATAAGTATCCGGCGGAAATTTCCGGAGGAGAAAAACAGAGAACGGCGGTAGCACGGGCGCTGATGAATAATCCTTATATGATTCTGGCAGACGAGCCCACCGGGAATCTGGACAGCAAGTCCACCAGAGCGGTAATCGACGCATTCCTTCAGGCGAAAAAGCAGGTGGGAGCAACCATATTTATGGTGACCCATGACAGTTATGCCGCTTCCTTCTGCGACCGTGTGATTGTACTTAAAGACGGCAGAGTCAATCGGGAAGTAAAAAAGAAGGGACAGAGGCGGGAGTTTATGGACGAATTGCTGGATATTCTGCGGAGTCTTGGAGGTGACGGCGATGAAGCTGAGTAGTATTTACAGAAAACTGAGGAAGAGCAGTAAAGGACAGTACCTGCTCCTGGGATTTTGCATCTGTCTTTCCGTGCTGCTGCTGACTTCTTTTGCGTTGATGTATTTTGGGCCAACGGTGCAGAATTTCCTGCCCGAAGGGGGAGATACCAGGAAAATGGCCAGCCTTTTGATGGCGGTGACGGCGGTGGGATGTTTTATCTTCACCATCTACGCCTCCGGTCTGTTCTTTCGTCACAAAGCCCGGGAATACGGCATTATGATGGCGCTGGGACTTCCCAAAAAGGAACTGAAAAAGCTGCTGTTTGGCGAATTGTCCATGGTGACTGCAGCTTCCTGCCTGGTGGGGCTGGTTCTTTCCGTTCCCGTTTCCTGGGTGATCTGGAAGATATTTGAATGGTTTATCATATCCAATGAGCAGATGGCCTATCGTTTCGGTCCGGCAGGGTTCCTGCCCGGCATCCTGTTCAGCGTTGTGCTGGCGCTGGCTCTCGGTATGGCTGGCCGGCGGTTTATCCGGCGTTCGGATATTATGGAAATCCTGCGTACACAGCAGAAATCAGAGATGGTGAGGGAAATTCCCGGATGGACTTTTCCTGTGGGAGTGGTACTGACGGCGGCCGGCATTCTTCTGGGCAGCGGTCTTCCTCAATTTTTTGCCCGGGTACTTTCCATTAGCCTTCCAGGGATCTTCAATCTGGTCTATCTGCTTTCTGTTGCGGGAATTTATCTGATTCTTCTTTCCATTGTGGCCCAAAGCAGAGCGAAACGGAATAAAAAGAAGTATTATAAGAATCTGGTGTCCATCAGTCTGATGCGTTTTACAGCCAGGGCTGCCACGAGAAACATGTGTGTGTCGGTGCTTCTGCTGTTTGCCTGCTGTTTTGCGGCCTTTTACGGAATGCAGTATTCCCTGGCGCCGGATATTCTGGACGGGGACAGCGGACGGACCTTTTCCATGCATTATCCGGCGCTGGAGGATCAGATCGGGGAAGAGGAAATTCAGGAAACGGCGCTGAAATATCAGATGGATTTAATGGATTATTCAGAAAATGATGGGGCCAATCTGGTAATTTCCCGTAATGCCAGAGATTTCAATGAAGACGGAACCAGATATCTGGAACTTTATAAAGAACGGGAAAAAGCAGCCCTTTTTGTATCTGAGACAGACTACGGCACCCTGTCGGGACAAAATGTGTCTGTGGAACCAGGAACCTATCAGACAGTGACGACGGTGGATTACCGGGAAGCCTTTGAATACGTGAACGGCCTGAAAGAGGTGATGAATCCGGATACGGGAGAATCCTGGAAATTGGAATTCGGCGGACAGTTGGAATACGATGCTCTGGCTTCCATGAGTGAACCCTTCGCTTATGTGCTGGACGATGAAGATTATCAGAAGATGACAGAGGGCATCAGCCGGGAATATATGGAACATCTGATATTTTTCAACGTGTCGGATGTGGAAAACTCCTATGATTTTGCCATGGATCTGCTGTCTCAGTACGTAGACCATGCCACTGAGCTTTCCAGCCACATGGGTTACTGGGATATCTGGGAGCAGAAGCTGGCGGATGAAGCCGGGGAGACTTACGGGTACGGAGGAGCCATTGATATGACCATGGACAATAATATGCTCCTTGGCGACTGGAAATACGCTCCTTCCTTTAATATTATCACCGTGCAGGACCGGATGCGGCTGATCAGCGTATATGTGATGCTCAGCTTATATATTTGTCTGATTTCCCTGGCAGCCATCGGCGTAATGGCCTATGTAAGGAGCATTTCCGTGGCGTCTGACAACCGGGAGCTTTTTACCAGCCTGGAAAAATTGGGAGCAGACAGAGGGTATCAGAGAAAGATACTGAAAAAACAGTTGGCGAAAATCTTTCAGTATCCGGCGGCAGTGGGATGCGGACTGGGAGTTCTCTTTTCTTTTGCCATGGATCTTTTCAACGATGGAAGAATTTCCAGGACGGAAAGCCAGGCGCTGCTTCTGCTCATCGGTGTTATTTTCCTTATTGTCATTGTTATGTATGGGGTATATCGTTATTCGCTGAGAAAAGCAGAAAAAATCGCAGGTATTGGGATTTACTGAGGGAGTAAATTCAGCATTTTGCTGAATTTACAGACGTAGTTTTGTAATATTTTTACTTGTGCAAATGTTTAAAGTGTGTTAGTCTTAGTGCATGACAAGGGCGTCTGAAGTATTTTTGTACTTCAGACGCTTTTTTGCCTTCCATGGAAGAAATGAGAAACCGGTTCAAAAATAATAAAGAAGGGTAGGAAAACGTATGAATACAGGTGATACAGCTTTTATGATTATTTGTTCTGCGCTGGTGTTTTTTATGACTCCGGGGCTGGCATTCTTTTATGGAGGCCTGGTAAGAAGGAAAAATGTCTGCAATACGATGATGGCCTGCGTGGCGATCATGGGACTTTCTGTGATTTTATGGACGCTTGTGGGTTATTCTCTGTCTTTCGGTGGAAATCATGGAGGAATTATCGGTGATTTGCGCTGGTTCGCTCTTAATGGGGTGGGAATGGAGCCGGGCTCATATGCAGATTCCATTCCCCATTTAGTGTTCTGTGCGTTTCAGATGATGTTCGCCATGATTACGCCAGCCTTGATCACCGGTTCTCTGGTGGGAAGGATGAAATTTAAAGCACTGTTTCTTTTTATTGCCCTATGGTCGGTGATCGTTTATTATCCTATGGCCCATATGGTATGGGGAGAAGGAGGATTTCTGGCGGCCATCGGATCAGTGGATTTTGCCGGAGGAAACGTAGTGCATATCAGTTCGGGAATCAGCGCCCTGGTGTTAGCCATTATTCTGGGGAGACGCCGGGGATATGAACATACCACATACCGGATTCATAATATTCCTTTTGTGGTTCTGGGTGCGGGACTGCTCTGGTTCGGCTGGTTCGGTTTTAACGCCGGAAGCGCATTAAAAGCGGATGGTCTGGCGGCCCATGCATTTATGACCTCCGCCATCTCAGCGGCCGCGGCGCTGCTTTCCTGGATGGCCATTGATACGGCCAAGAATGGAAAAGCAACTTTGGTGGGAGCTTCCACCGGTCTGGTGGTTGGCCTGGTTGCCATTACCCCGGGGGCGGGATTCGTTCCTATCTGGGCAGCGTTTATTATCGGAGCCCTGGTGAGCCCCATCTGCTATTTTGGAGTGGCGCTGGTGAAGAAAAAACTGAAAATTGACGATGCTCTGGATGCATTTGGCTGCCATGGCATCGGGGGCATCTGGGGCGGTCTTGCCACAGGACTTTTTGCCCGAAGTTCCATCAATGACGCGGCCAGATGGGACGGCTTGGTGTTTGGAGATTACCGTCTGTTTCTGGCGCAGGCTGCCGGAATCTTGATTACCATTGGCGTTGCTGTGGCGGGCACTCTGATCTGCACGGCGATTGTGAGAATTTTTACCCCGCTGCGGGTGTCTTTGAAAGAAGAACAGGTTGGTCTGGATATCTCTCAGCACGGAGAGAGCGCTTATCCCAGTTTTAACGGATTGGATCAGTAAGGTGGTGACGGAGATATGATGATAAAAATTGAAGCGTATGTAAGAGAAGAAAAATTTGAAGACGTAAAAAAGGCTCTGGATGATATCAATGTAAACGGCCTCACTGTTTATCAGGTGATGGGATGCGGAATCCAGAGGGGATACAAAGAGATTGTCAGAGGCATGGAAGTGGACATGCAGATGCAGCCCAAAATCAAATTTGAGATTGTGGTCTCCTCGGAGGAATGGGAAAAGAAGACCATTAACGCCATACAGAAGGCTGCATTTACCGGAGAGACAGGAGACGGAAAAATTTTCAGCTATGAGATACGGTCCGCCCTGAAGATCCGCACCGGTGAGACGGGATACGACGCTATCCAGGAAGCGGAATAATATTCTGAGGAATTTAAAAGGGGAGAGGGAATGATTTGCTGAAATCATTCCCTCTTTTCACGTTTTTTTGCTTTTCCATCCCCCTATGGGGCTTGTGAGGGTTTTAACGATTTGGTAAAGTAGAACAGGATCAATAAAAAATAATAAAGGGTTAAATCTATGACAGAATTATTGAAAGAAATAGAAACTTACTGGAGTACACGGACAGAAGGATATTCAGAAGTAAATCAGAAAGAATTAGCAGGCATGCAGAAAAAAGCATGGCTTTCGGTATTAGAGGAACAGTTCCCCAGGAAAAAAAAGGAGGAAATCAGCATACTGGACGTGGGTACGGGTCCAGGATTTTTTCCTGTTATTCTGGCGGAGACCGGTTACAGGGTAACGGCGGTGGATTATACAGAAGGAATGCTGGAAAAAGCCAGAGAAAATGCGAAAGATCTGGCGGAAAAGATTACTTTTCTCAAAATGGACGGACAGAATCTCACCTTTGATTCGGAAAGCTTTGACGTGGTGATCTCCCGGAATCTTACCTGGAATCTGGAGAACCCGGAAAGGGCATACAAAGAATGGTGCCGTGTGCTGAAGCCGGGAGGAGTTCTTTTGAACTTTGACGCCAATTGGTACGGATATCTGTACGATGAAGAAAAGAGAAAGGCTTACGAACAGGATAGGAAAAATGTGGAGGCAAAACATTTGGATGATCACTATCTGGGTACGGATATCGATGCCATGGAAAGTATTGCCCGAAGGGTGCCTCTGTCAGGTATGTCAAGACCCAAGTGGGATCTTCAGATCCTGAGAGAACTGGGGATGGAATCTGTACAGGCGGATGAAGACATCTGGAAATGTGTCTGGAGCGAGGAAGAGAAGCTTAATTACGGTTCCACTCCCATGTTCATGATTACAGGAAGAAAGAAACGAAAAACCAACGGGACGTTCCATCTGCTGAATATGGAGGCTCAGGCGGGAGAGAGAGTCAGCGGTTATCTGGAGCTGGACGATGGAGAATTCAGGCTGCCTGTTTCCATCCTTCACGGCAGCCAGCCGGGAAAAACCGTGCTGATTACGGCAGGTATACATGCAGGAGAGTATGTGGGAGTACAGGCGGCGGTGGAACTGTCCCTGAATTTGAATCCGGAAAAAATAGCCGGGACGGTGATTGTAGTAAAGGTAGTGAACAGACCGGCTTTTGAAAACCGGGCCGGCAGCCTGGGACTGGAAGACGGCAAAAATCTCAACAGAGTATTTCCCGGTGATCCTCAGGGAACCGAGATGGAACGGCTGGCGTGGGCCATTGACCATCAGCTTTTTTCGGCGGCGGATTTTCTCATTGATCTGCACAGCGGCGATGATTATGAACGTCTGACGCCCTACGTTTACTATGCGGGAAAGGCTTCCCCCGCCGTTGTGGAGCAATCCAGAAAAATGGCGGAACAGGTGGATGTGCCTTATATGGTGAAATCCAATGTTTCCTCGGGCGGCGCTTATAACTATGCGGCGGCCTGCGGAATTCCCAGTATTCTCATTGAGCGGGGAGGAATGGGGCAGTGGACCCGGGAAGAGGTTTCCTCCACCAGGCGGGATGTGAGAAACATTTTGTGCCATCTGGGCGTTTACCTGGGACGGAAGGATTACCGGAAGTATTATCCTCTGGATGTGACCGACGTCTGCTATCAGATTGCCTGGCATACGGGACTTTGGTATCCCTTTAAAAATCCGGGCGATATGATTCAGAAGGGAGAGGTACTGGGCGAAGTCCGGGATTACAGCGGTAAAGTAATGGAGGTATGCCGTGCGGAGAGCGACGGGGTGATTCTGTACTGTACGGGATCCCTTCAGGTGCTGAAGGACGGACCGATGATTGCCTACGGACGGATCGTAAAAAATTACGACGACCGCAAGGTGCGAATTACAAAATACTGGGGAAAACGCAGCAGCAGTTTTCTTGATCAGAGGAGAAAGGAACTGCACAGTCCATTGGCTGGCCGATGGCTGAATGAGATAAAAGAGCAGATTCCCGGAGACAGGAAACTGAAAATTCTGGATGTGGGATGCGGCACGGGCTTTTTCACCATTTTGCTGGCAGGGCAGGGGCACCAGGCAACGGGTACGGATCTGACGCCGGAGATGGTGGAATATGCAAAGCAATTGGCCCGTGAAGAGAATGCACAGTGCCAGTTTCTGGTGATGGATGCGGAAAATCTGGAATTTGAAGACGAGACGTTTGATGTGGTGATCTCCCGGAATCTCACCTGGACTCTGCCCCATGCGGAAGAAGGCTATCGGGAGTGGAAACGTGTGCTGAAGCCGGGCGGTATCCTGCTGAATTTCGACGCCAATTACGGAGCGGACGACTGCCAGGATACGTCAGGACTTCCCCAAAATCACGCCCATAACCGTTTGGGAGATGAAATGATGAGAGAATGCGAAGAGATCAAACGGCAGCTTCCCATCAGTTCTTACCAGCGTCCCGCCTGGGATCTGGAGACGCTGGGACGGGAGGGATTCCAGAAGTTTTCCATTGATTTGGGAGTCAGCCGGCGGGTTTATGTGGAGAAAGATGAATTTTATAATCCGGTACCCCTCTTTATGCTGCGGGCCCAAAAGTGACAGTTTGGTATGGAGGAAGAAGTCTTTATGGAGAAAGAGAAAATTTGGAAGAAATGCGTCGACTTTCACGGACATGAATGCGGCGGTCTGGCCATAGGATATCAGGCGTCTTTATACGCCGCAGAGCTGCTGGATCTGACATTTTCAAAGGATGAAGAAGTGGTGTGCGTTGCGGAAAATGATACCTGCAGCGTGGACGCCGTCCAGGTGATACTGGGATGCAGCATAGGAAAAGGAAATCTGCTGTTTCATATGACGGGAAAACAGGCCTATTCGTTCTACAGCAGAAAGACAGGAAAATCAGTACGTCTGGTATTAAAGGACAGGCCCCAGGGAATGAGCCGGGAGGAATCTTTCCGGTATCTGCACAGCCATGAGCCGTCGGAGTTGTTTGAGGTAAAAGAGACGAAGATTCCCCTGCCGAAGAAAGCTGAGATTTTCGGTTCCTATCTGTGTGACTGCTGTAAGGAGAGGACGGGAGCTAACTGGATACGTCTGGCGGGAGATAAAAAGTATTGTATTGACTGTTACGGGGAGTATAACCGGTTCCGCGTGTAACAGGTGAAGGAGAGCCGGAAGGAGGAAGGAAACAGATGAAAAAAATACTGCTTCGAAGATTATTGATGATGATTCCCATTCTGTTTGGAATTACCTTCCTGTCTTTTGCCATGATGAGAATTGCCGGCAGCGACGCGGTCCTTCAGAAAGCAGAAGCCTCCGGCATTGCCCTTTCCCAGGAAGTTATTGATGCGCAGAGAGAGGAAATGGGACTGGATAAACCTTTTCTGGTGCAGTATGTAAACTGGCTGGGACGTTTCCTTAAAGGGGATTTGGGTGAAAGTTACGTTTCCGGTCAGGATGTTTTTCAGGAATTCCTTTCCAAACTGCCGGCCACCTTGCTGCTGACCTTCACTTCCATCACCATGACGGTGGTCATTTCTGTTCCGCTGGGAATTCTGGCGGCGGTGAAGCAGAATAAATTTACAGATTATCTGATCCGGTTTGCCAGTTTTATTGGAAACAGTCTGCCTAACTTTTTTGTGGCCCTGGTGCTGATGTACCTGTTTGCCATCCGGCTTGATCTTTTTCCGGTGATTGCGCAGGACGTAAGTCTGAAAAGCGCAGCCCTCCCCACCTTTACCCTGGCCATTGCCATGTCTGCCAAATATTTAAGACAGGTGAGGGCGGCTGTGCTGGATGAGCTGAGTAAAAGCTACGTAATGGGAGCGCGGGCCAGAGGCATTCCTTTTTCTGTGACCTTGTGGAAAAGTGTGTTAAGGGCTGCTCTCGTTACCATTCTCACCCTGCTGGCTCTTTCTATCGGAAGTCTTTTGGGAGGAACAGCCATTGTGGAGTCCATTTTCATGTGGGACGGGGTGGGAAAGCTGGCGGTGGATGCCATAAATATGAGAGATTATCCGGTGATTCAGGCTTATGTAGTCTGGATGGCGCTGATTTATGTGGCGGTAAATCTGGTGACAGATATTTCCTACAGTCTGTTGGATCCCAGAATTCGTCTGGGAGGTGAGAAAAATTGAAAAAGAAATTGATTCTGTTTTCGGCGGTGGCGGGGGTATTGATTTTTATCGCCGCCTTTGCCGAATACATCTGTCCCTACGATCCCTATCAGCAGAATTACGATATTGCGCTGCAGCCCCCCAGTATCGCCCACCCTTTTGGGACGGATCGATATGGGCGTGATATGCTGTCCAGGGTATTGATGGGTTCCCGGATCAGTATATTTTCCACCTTGATACTGGTGGCGGTTATCGCTGTGGCGGGGACGGCTGTGGGTCTGCTCTGCGGCTATGTAAAAGGAACGGTTGACAGTGTGCTCATGGGGATTTCCGATGTTTTTCTGGCTTTTCCGGGTCTGGTGTTCGCTTTGGCCATTGCTTCTTTGCTGGGCGGCGGCGTGCAGAATGCGGTCATTGCCCTGGCGGCGGTAAGCTGGCCCAAATATGCCCGGCTGGCCAGAAGTCAGACGATGGCTGTTAAAAATACAGATTATATTTCGGCGGCGAGACTTTCCGGAAGTTCTCCGTGCCAGGTGGTGATCCGTCACGTTCTGCCCAATATTATTGGACCTGTTCTGGTGACGGCGGTTCTGGATATTGGTACGATGATTATGGAGATTGCAGCCTTGTCTTTTCTGGGGCTGGGAGCATCGCCTCCGGCAGCGGAATGGGGCAGTATGATGAGCGAAGGGCGAAGCATGCTTCAGACTTATCCGTGGACGGTGCTGACGCCGGGAATCGCCGTTTTTGTGTCCGTGATGGTGTTTAATCTTCTGGGGGATGCGGTCAGAGATTTTGCAGATCCCCGTAATGGAGGAAAAAAATAGGAAAGAAAATCAGGAGGAGATTTGAATGAGAAAAAGGCTTATTTCCCTGCTTATGGCGGCGGCCCTTGCGGTGTCAGGATTGACGGCCTGCGGAGGGGAGAAGAAGGAAGAGGAGCAGAATAAAGCGGCGTCCGACGAAGAAGGGAAAACCTTTGTCTTTGGGGATACCACGTTTAATGCGGAAAATGGAGAGTCAGATATCAATCCCCACAAGGAAAGCGGCGGCTGGGCATGCATTCGTTACGGCGTAGGAGAGACTTTGTTTAAGTTTTCTGATTCCATGGAGACGGAACCCTGGCTGGCGAAAAGCTATGAGAATGTGGATGAGCTGACCTGGAAGATTACGCTGCAGGATGAGGTATATTTCACCAGCGGGCGTCAAATGGACGCAGAGGCGGTGAAGGAGTGTCTGGAAGCCTTGGTGGAGAACCATGAACGGGCGGCGGGAGATCTCAAGATTGCAGAGATCACGGCAGAGGGGCAGACGGTGACTATCCGGACGGAAGAGCCGGTGCCGGCCTTGATCAATTATCTGGCGGATCCTTACGGATGTATCATCGATATGGAAGCGGGAGTCACAGAAGATGGGATTGTCTCAGGCACCGGTCCCTATAAGGCCGTGTCCCTTGAAAGGGATACCCGTCTGGAGCTGGTGAAAAATGAAGAATACTGGAACGGGGAGCCGAAAATTGACAAGATTACGGTGAGGACAATTTCAGACGGGGATACGCTGACCATGGCTTTGCAGTCCGGAGAAATTGACGCCGCCTACGGTATGCCCTATGCCAGTTATCCTCTGTTTGAAAATGATGGTTATACGTTCAGCAGCAGCGCCACCAGCAGAGTGTTCTTTGGGGCGATGAATTATGAAAGTGAGATCACCAGCGACGCGGCGGTCCGGGAAGCCATTGTGCTGGGGATTGATAAGGAAAGCTTTGTGGAGACGCTGCTGGATGGAAACGGATATCCGGCGGTGGGGGTCTATCCTGACAGTTTCTCCTTCGGGGGAAATGCGGTGACAGAAGATTCCTACGATCCGGAAAAGGCGAAACAGGTACTGGAAGAAGCCGGATGGGTGGATACCGATGATGACGGTATCCGGGAAAAGGAGGGCAAAGATCTGACCCTTCGCTGGCTGACCTATCCCAGCCGCCAGGAGCTCCCCCTTTTGGCTGAGTCGGCCCAGGCTACGCTGAAGGAAATCGGAATTAATGTGGAAATCAACAGTACGGCGGATCACAACAGTATCCGGCAGGATACAGGCGCCTGGGATATCTATGTCAGCGCGTTTGTAACGGCGCCTACGGGAGATCCGGAATACTTCTTTTCCTATTGCTGTCTGGACAATTCCGTTCAGAATGTGGGCCATTATCACAGCGACAGACTGGAGGAGCTGGCCGCTGAGATGTCCCGTACCTATGACACGCAAAAAAGGGAGGAGCTGGCGGTAAAGATGCAGCAGACGGTTCTGGATGACAACGCTTACGTATTCTGTTCCCATCTGCGCATGAGTATGATTGCAAAATCAAATGTGACAGGACTTTCCGCCCATCCCTGCGACTATTATGAGATAACAGCCGATCTTGACATCGCTTGATCTTTGTTGGCAAAAGAAAACGGAGCGTTATATGGAAAAACTTTTGACATATCAGTCAGTGGAAATAAGCTACAACGAAAGGGCCGTTGTTCATAATATCGGATTTTCGGTGGAAAAAGGTGAAATTCTGGGAATTGTAGGAGAATCCGGCAGCGGAAAGAGTACGCTGATAAAAGGGGCCATGGGTCTTTTGGAGCCTGGCGGCAGGGTGACCGGAGGAAGTATCCGATTCGAAGGGAAAAATCTGACCGACCTTCCGGAAAAGGAGATGCGGAAAATCCGGGGGGCGCAGATGGGTATGATTTTTCAGGATGCAGGCGCTTCCCTGTGTCCCATTCGGAAAATAGGCGATCAGATTTACGAAAGTATTTCCGCCCATGAAAAGACGGCCCGGAAAGATTCCGACGACCGGGCGCTGGAGCTTCTGGACAAACTGGGATTCCAGGAAGGGAAGAGGATATTGAACAGTTATCCCTTTGAGATGTCCGGCGGGATGAATCAAAGAATCAATATTGCCATCGCCATGCTTTTGAATCCCCGTCTGCTGCTGGCAGATGAACCCACCAGCGCGCTGGATGTATCCGTACAGAAACAGGAGGTGGAAGAGATGCTGCTGCTGCGAGAAATGTACGGGACGGCCATTGTCCTTGTGACCCATAACATAGGGGTGGTTTCCGCCATGGCGGACAAAGTGCTGGTGCTGCGCAGCGGCAATATGGTGGAATATGGAAGCAGAGACAGGGTACTTAATGCTCCGGAGAAAGAATACACCAGAGAATTGCTGGCAGCGGTGCCGAAGCTGAAAAGGAGTAAATGAAATGGAACCGTTACTGGAAGTGAAAAATCTTACAAAAATTTTCAGAGACCGGGGACAGGCGGAACTGACGGCGGTGAAGGATGTGAGCTTTTGTCTGTATCCCCGGGAAACTCTGGCGATTGTGGGTGAATCCGGATCGGGAAAAAGTACGGTGGCAAAGCTGATCGCCAGACTGCTGGAAGCCGACAGCGGCGAGATTCTGCTGGAGGGAAGAGATATTACCCGGGCGAAGGGAAAAGAGCTGAAAAAAATCTACCGGAAATTTCAGATGGTGTTCCAGTCGCCGGCGGGTTCCTTCGATCCCAGACGCAGACTGGGCGACGGTATCGGCGAGAGCCTGAGAAATACAGGGATGGCGAAAGAGAAGGTAAAAGAAAGGGTGAAAGACCTGCTCAGGCAGTGTGGGCTGTCGGAGGAATATGCCCGCAGGTATCCCCATGAAGTGAGCGGCGGAGAATGCCAGCGGGCGGCTATTGCCCGCGGGCTGGCAATTCAGCCCCTTATACTGATCTGCGACGAAGCCACCAGCGCGCTGGACGTTACGGTGCAGAGGCAGATTGTGGAATTACTGGCCGGCCTTCAGAAGGAAAACGGTATGTCCTGTCTTTTTATCTGTCATGATCTGGCGCTGGTTCAGCAGTTCTGCGACCGGGTGCTGGTGATGCAGGGAGGAAGCATAGTAGAAGAAGGCACGCCGGATGAGGTGATTATGAATCCCCGGCATAACTATACGAAAAGCCTGGTGGATGCAGTTATTTAAAGGTCTTCTTCTATCTCCTCATCGTCCGGAAAGCGCAGGCCTGCCGTGCTGGTGACCGGAAGGGAAAAGATAACGGTGCCGGCCTTGCTGTTCATGCCGGCGCGTTCCATAATGGCTTTCATAATCCGATTTTTCTGGGCGGATTTTACCACAATCAGAACCAGCTCCTTTTCTTCACTTAAAGAGATACCCAGAAATTTCCGGGCATATTCGGCGCCGGTTCCCTTGGCATGAAGGATGGTGCCTCCAGGAGCTCCCTCGCCGCGGGCAGCCTCCATAATGAGATCCGTGTAGCCTGCGTTGGCAATGGCGATCAACAGTTCATGTTCCGTGTTCTTCAAAGTGCTTTCCTCCTCTATGGATAATGGCTGGCTGCTGGTCACATACTCCAGCGCCTTTTTTCCTCCGATACTGGAAAGGGGAATCAGAAAGGCGATTCCCTTGCCAGGTCCCTGAATATTTGCTATGGTAAGCAGATGTTTTTTCATCTTTTTCCAGGCGTCCCCTGTGACGAAAGTGAGATGAATGCATTTTTCCGTATCCTCCAGTCCCAGATAATCAAGGACAGTTCCCCCGGCGGTGCCGGAACCCAGCAGGGTCAGGGTAACTTTCAGATGGTGTTCTCTGAAAAGGGAGAATAACTTGTCATTCTTACTTCGGTCTGTGATCACTGCCATCATATAAATCTTATTCATGAAAATAATTCCCCCTACAGTTCAATAATATCGTTTTCATTCAGGCTGTCCAGATAAGAAACAGGTATTTCCTGTTCAGACTGAGACCGGGATTTTAGCTGGTAAACCATGCCCATGCACTGAATGGTAATCAGAGGAGTCATGGCGACCATGGCGACTACGCCGAAAGCGTCAGTGACGATATTGCCTCCGATGGTTTCACATGCGCCCATGGCAAAGGGCAGAAGAAAGGTGGCGGTCATGGGGCCGGAAGCCACGCCGCCGGAGTCAAAGGCAATGGCGGTAAAAATCTTGGGCACGAAGAAGGAAAGAACAAGGGCGATGGCATAGCCGGGAATCAGAAACCACATGATGGAAATTCCTGTCAGCACGCGGATCATGGCCAGACCTACAGAAAGTGCGACGCCAATGGAAAGACTGGTTCCCATGGCGCTTCCCGATATGGCGCCGGAAGTAATTTCTTCTACCTGTTCCATCAATACGTAAACGGCCGGCTCCGCTTTTACGATGAAAAAGCCGATGAGCATGCCGATGGGAAGGATGATCATCCGGTAAGGAAGAGCGGCGATCGTCTGGCCCAGATAGTTTCCTGCCGGCATAAATCCCATGTTGACGCCGGTCAGAAACAGTACCAGGCCAACGTAAGTATAAAGGATGCCCACAATGATTCTTAACAGGTTCTTTTTATTCAATTTCAGGGAAAAGATCTGAAACAGGAAAAAGAAAACCACAATGGGCAGCAGCGATACGGCGATTTCTTTTGCATATTCCGGGAAACCATGGGCGAAATAACGCCACAGTTCAACGGAATCCGTCAGTTCAGGTACAGCGCTGGCGGCATAAGCAGTATCTTCCGGCCGGAACACCATACTCAGTACCAGTACGGCCAGGATGGGGCCGATGGAACAAAGAGCCACCAGTCCGAAGCTGTCTTCTTCTGCGTGTTTATCGCTTCGGATTGCCGAGAAGCCCACGCCGAGGGCCATGATGAAAGGGACGGTCATGGGTCCGGTGGTGACGCCGCCGGAGTCAAAAGCAACGGCCAGCAGATCCCCCGGAATAAAGAAGGCCAGCAGAAAAACCAGAAGATAGAAAATAATCAGCATCTGCGGCAGCGGGATGGAAAACAGCATACGCAGCATGGCTACCATCAGAAAAATTCCGACGCCAAAAGCAACGGCCAAAACCAGAATTTGATTGGGAATAGAAGGAACTTGTTCTGCCAGAACCTGAAGATCCGGTTCCGATATGGTGATGATAAATCCAAGAATGAAACAGATCAGCAATACGATTTTTAATTTTCCGGACCGGGCGATCTGAGCGCCGATCCGTTCTCCGATGGGGGACATGGCCAGTTCTGCTCCCAGGGTAAAAAACATCATGCCGATAATGAGAAGCACCGCGCCCATGATAAACAGAAGCAGGATGCCGCTGGGTACCGGGGTTATGGTGAAACAAAGAATCAGTACGATTGCCATGATGGGGAGAACCGCATTTAAAGCTTCTTTCAGTTTTTCGGTTAACTTATTACGAATAAAAAGCATAGATTACCTCCAATACTTATAGTATAAAGTAAAAAAAACTGAATGAAAAGTAAAAAAATATAAAAAAGATGACTGATTACAGCCATCTTTTCATTGGTATGGATTATGAATCCCCATAGTTCAGCGCCATCTCTTTTTTTGTAGGATAAGAAGCGATGGCTCCTTTTTTTTGTATGCTCCAGGCGCAGCAGCGGTTGGAAAAGTCCAGAAATGATTCCATCTTTTTGGCGGTCAGGGAGGCCAGATCCTTTGCCTGAATACCCTGCTCATAGAGCTGATAAAGGAAGGAACCGATAAAGGCGTCGCCGGCTCCGGTGGTATCCAGGGCTTTTACCGGAATTCCAGGGACATGGGCATGGGCCTCTTTGGTGAAAGCGGAAGCGCCCCCGGCTCCCTGGGTATAGACGACCAGACGCACGTGTCCCTGAAACAGTTTGTCCAGCGCCTGTTCGGGCTCATGGCAGCCGGTGATAAAAAACAGTTCTTCGTCTGAAATTTTCAGTACGTCCGCCAGGGGAAGAAATTCCAGAACCGCTTTTTTCAGTCCCTGGTCGTCGTTCCAGAGCGGCCGCCTCAGATTGGGGTCGAAGCTGATGATCATTCCTGCCTGTCTTGCCAGTTCGATGGCTCTTTTGTGGGCCTCTTTCATGGGATAATCGCCCAGAGAGACAGAGCAAAAATGAAGACAGTATCCATCCTCAAACCATCTGGGGGTGATCCATGCCGGATCCAGCAGCATATCGGCGCCGGGTTTGCGGTAAAAAGAAAATTCCCGGTTTCCATCTTCGGCAAGGGCGACAAAGGCCAGAGAGGTATTGGCCTCTTCTGTTCTCTTTATGCCGTCACAGTCGATGCCGCAGCGCTTAAATTCATCCAGAATTTTGTCGCCGAAGGGATCCATGCCCAGTTGGGTAATCATCCGCGCCCGGCCGCCCAGTTTTACGAAAGCGCCGCATACATTGGCCGGGGCGCCGCCCACTATAGGCTGGAATTCAGACACCTCCTTGATTTTCTTCCCTGTCTGTCCGGGGATAAAATCGATCAGCGCTTCACCGATCGCCAGCAGTGTATTTTTTTTCGTCTCCATCCATTGTTACCTCCATCCTGCGAAGCTCCCAAAGTGTTGAAGTCAGAACCTTTCCGGCAGTTTTTACGACGGTGCGCCTGGTCTCTTCGGGAAAATACTTCGTGGTAAATACCAGTTCTCCATTGTTTACGTAGATTTCCAGCAAAGAGGTGTCCTTCAGAATGCGCAGCTCCCGGATACTTTTGTCTTTTCCGATAAGCCGGGCGCAGCGGCGGGTTCTGCCGTCGCCGGACTGATTCAGGAAGGTAAGAGATACCAGTCCGTCGGTGCAGTCAAGCCGCAGATCTTCGTTAAAGGTGACAGACTGACTGGGTCCTTCAAAGGTCAAAAGAAGATCAAAGGCTTCTGCCTCTATGGCTTTGTCATCGAGGGAAAGCTTCCTGGTGCGAAGGTTTTCCAATTCCTCCACCGGATACTGCCGCAGCAGATGGCCGTCAAAGTCAAGCTGCCGGGGAACCGTCAGACAGTGCTGCCATCCTTCCCTGACAGTGGGATCGTTTCCGTAGCGGGTTTCTTCCGGTATTCCCGCCCATCCGATGAGAATCCGGCGTCCCTTTTCATCCACGAAGGTCTGGGGGGCATAGAAATCAAATCCCCGGTCCAGTTCCCGGAAATATTCCGGAGAACAGAAGTAATCCCCGCCGCCCTCCAGAATGGATTCATCACAGAGAAAATATCCGGACTGGTACAGATTCTGATACTGCTCTTCCTGAGGGTCAAGCCCCTGAGGGCAGCACAGCAGGAACCATTTCCCGTCCAGTTGAAAAAGATCGGGGCATTCCCACATGTAACCGAAGGGCTGCCTGGTGGAAATTTCCTTCAGCAAAGTCCAGCTTTTTTTGTCGGGAGAAGTGTAGAGCATCACGGCGCCCTGATTGTTTTTCCGGCGGCCTCCCAGAATCATATAGTAGGTTTCCTTTTCCTTCCAGACTTTGGGGTCCCGTACGTGACAGGTGTAGCAGGAAGGATAATCCTTATTGGAAAGCAGCAGGCGTTTTTCCCCGAAGTCCACTCCATTGCTGCTTTTAGTATACAATACATTTGCTCCTCTGCCAGCAGAAATATAATCAAAATTCCCGGGTTCTTTCACATTTCCCGTATAAAATACTTCCAGACAGCCGTCTTTCGTAAAAGCGCTTCCGGAATAGACGCCGTCTCGGTCCCATTCCGTGTCCGGTCCCAGAGGAGCGCCCAGAAATCTCCAGTTTACCAGATCCGGGGACACGTAATGTCCCCAGAATTTACGTCCGCCATGGGGGCTGTCCGGTGAATACTGGAAAAATACGTGGTACTCATGACGGAAAACGGAAAGCCCGTTGGGGTCGTTGAGCCAGCCTGCAGGCGGCATTAAATGAAAATGAAGACGATATTTCAATTTTATCTTACCTCCAGTATGGGATCCTGGAAAGAAATCTTTCCGGGGGCGGCGGTCATAATTACTTCATCGTAGTTGTCAGAATTGGTGACAATTACCGGAGTAGTCAGGTTGTAGCCAGCCTCTTTGATTTGATCAAGATCGGCAGTCAGAAGAAGCTGTCCGACGGTCACGGTATCCCCCTCTGCCACATGGGCGGTGAAGGGTTTTCCTTCCAGTTCCACTGTGTTAATTCCCACGTGAATTAAAAGCTCCGTTCCCTCTTCGGAAATAAGTCCCACGGCGTGTTTTGTGTCGAAGACGGTGACCACAGTGCCATTGACCGGAGATACGACCCTGCCCTTTTCCGGGACGATGGCCATTCCTTTGCCCAGGACTTCTGCGGCGAAGGTGGCGTCGGGAACCTCCGACATGGGAATAGCCTGTCCTTCCATGGGACTGTAAAGAACATTGGTTTTTTCAGTTTTGGCATCAGAGTCGTCCGACTCCACCGACTCCAGAACAGGCGCCGGTGCGGGCGCAGGTTCCTCTGCCGGTTCCGCCGGGGCTGCCTCCTTTGGATCACGGTACAAAGCCCAGGACACAATAAAGGCGGCGGCAAAGGACACCAGCATTACCAATGCATATTGGAAAGTATAATCGGTGGTGATCAGAAATCCGAAAATGCCGGTGATGCCATAGGCCGTGGCGCCAACGCCGAAAAGTCCGGCGATCAGGCCGCCGCAGGCTCCGCCGATACATCCGGCGATAAAAGGCCTCATGTAACGGATATTGACACCGAAGATTGCCGGCTCTGTGATTCCCAGAAAAGCGGAGAGGGAAGCAGGCAAAGCGATGGATTTCGTCTTTTTATTTCTCGTTTTCAAAGCCAGCGCCAGGGCGGCCGCTCCCTGCCCCACGTTGGCGGCGGTAGCCAGAGGCATCCAGGTGTTAAGACCTGTGCTGCTCAAAAGTCCGGCTTCCAGAGCATTATACATATGATGCACGCCGGCCACAACAGTAGGCGCATAGGCGGCGCCGATGATACAGCCGCCGATACCGAAGGGAACGGCGATCAGCGCCTGAGCGCCTGCCAGAACGTAGTTTTCAATGGTGGAGAATACAGGGCCGATAACAGTCAGCGTCAGATAGCCCGTTACCAGCACGGTTACCAGCGGCGTCACGAACAGATCGATAATCTCCGGTACGATTTTGTGAAGTTTCTTTTCGATAAGGGACATAAGCCATACGGCGATGACAACGGGGATTACATGACCCTGATAACCCACCAGGTTGATATCGTAAAGGCCGAACCAGGCTGTCGCCGTTGGGATTTCCGAAGGATCCATGCCTGCCACGCTCCAGGCGTTGATAAGATCGGTGTGAATCATGATCATACCGATAACGGCGCCCAGAAAAATATTGCCGCCGAAGGTTTTGGCCGCACTGACGGCAATCAGAATCGGAAGAAATACGAAGGCCGCGTTGCTGAACAGGTGGATGATTGTGTAAGTTCCGGATTCTGTCATGGCGGGCCATACATTGGCAAGGCCTTCCAGCAGACCCATCAAAAGACCGCTGGCAACAATGGCGGGAATGATGGGGACGAAAATATCTCCCAGAGTTTTAATGGCCCTTTTAAAGGGATTCTGCTTCTGTGCGGCCGCCTGCTTCACGTCGTCTTTGCTGGCCTCGCTGATGCCGGATATTTTGATAAACTCCTCATAAACTTTGTTGACGGTGCCTGTTCCAAAGATAATCTGAAGCTGCCCTGCCGCCTCAAAAACTCCTTTTACGCCGTCAATGTTTTCCAGTGCCTCTTTGCTGCATTTGTTGTTGTCTGCAATTACCAGACGAAGTCTGGTGGCACAGTGGGCGGCGGAAACGATATTTTCACGGCCGCCAATGTTTTCATAGACTTCTTTTGCTGCCTTGCCATAATCCATGACATTGCCCTCCCATCTTTTAATCTAGTGAAATCGTTCTCATATGTGTACACCTTTGATAAATGTGAAAAATCTGTATGGAATAACTAAATCAAAAAATATAATATGAGAACGATTTCATATGATAATTTTATTGTAATAGATGAGTTCCCATTTGTAAATTGACATACCCGACAAAATTCCATTCCTTTTTTTGTGCAGTTCTTTAGTGGAAAAGAAGAATACCCTTTCCCGTTTGACATCCGGATTCCAGGGTGCTAAAATTTTTTTGTGAAATCGTTCTCTTATTTAAGAAAGTGAAATATGGGTATGAATATTAATGAAATAGCAAAACTGGCGGGGGTGTCCCGGGCAACGGTGTCCCGCTATCTGAACGACGGATACGTAAGCGCGGAAAAAAAGGAACGGATCCGCCGGGTTATCGAAGAGACAGGGTATCAGCCCCTAAGTTCGGCCCAGACCCTCCGCAGCAAAAAAACGAATTTTATCGGGGTGATTATCCCTAAGATTAATTCAGATTCCATCGGACGCATGGTATCGGGAATCAGCAGTATTCTGTCCAGGGCGGGCTATCAGATCCTCCTGGCATGTACCGAAAATAATGAAAAGGAAGAACTGCGTTTCCTGACGCTTTTTAAGGAGAACCATGTGGACGGCATTATTTTACTGGGGACTATTTTTACGGCTGAACACAGGAAGGCGCTGAAAAATCTCACCGTTCCCGTTGTTATTTTGAGCCAATATCTCAATGGTTATTCCTGTGTTTATTATGATGATTACCACGCCGCGCGAAATCTGGCGGAATATCTGGCGGAAACCGGGGAGCGTTTTGGCTATCTGGGGGTGACGCAAAAGGACAGAGCGGCGGGCCAGGAGCGGCTGCGGGGAGTGAAGGATGGAATCGCGGCGGGAAAAGGATTGTTCCCCGAAGAAAATATCCGGGAATGCAAGTTTGAAATGGAATCCGGCTTCCAACAGGCCAAAGAACTTATGAAAGGAGATCCAAAGATAGACACGATTATCTGCGCCACAGACACCATAGCGGCGGGAGCTTTACAGTATCTGAAATCTGCCGGGAAAAATGTGCCTGAGGAAGTGCAGATTGCGGGAATCGGCGACAGTTCCCTGTCCCGGGTGACGGAACCGGCCCTGACTACGGTTCATCTGTATTTCGAAGAGGCCGGCAAGGAGGCGGCCCAGCTTCTGGTGGATTTGATTCAAAAGGGAAAAGAAGCTGTTCAAAAAGAGGTGAAGCTGGACAGCAGACTGATTGTTCAGGGGTCTACCCGCCGGGGAAAGGAGAAAGAAAATGAAAGTAACATATATTAAACACAGCGGCTTTCTGCTGGAGTGGGAAAACTGCGTCTGGCTGTTTGATTATTACAATGGAAAGATTCCTGAGATTCCCCGGGAAAAAAAGGTAGTGGTATTTGTCAGCCACAGCCACGGGGATCACTTTAATCCGGTGATTTTTGATAAGTTTGCCGGGTATCCCCAGGCGGAATATGTTATGGCGTCGGAAACCCGTCATAAAGTGAAAAAGCTGTCTCTTCCGGAAGAACAGGCCTGCAGGATTGCTTTTCTAAAACCTCATCAGTCCTGGAGTACAGATGACGGCGTCAGAAATAAGATTATGGTGGAAACTTTACATTCCACCGACTGCGGCGTGGCTTTTTTGGCGGAATATGAGGGGAAGAAAATATACCATGCCGGCGATTTGAACTGGTGGGTCTGGAAAGGGGAATCGAAACAGGAGTACAATGATATGACGGCCAAATTCCAGCGGGAAATTCAGCGGTTAAAGGAAAAGACGAAGGCCGTTGACGCTGCCTTTGTCCCTCTGGATCCCCGGCAGGAAGAATGGTACCGGTTGGGCATGGATTACTTTTTGGAACAGATTGATGCAGAAAGGGTGTTTCCCATGCACTTTTGGGAAGAATACGATGTGATTGAAAAGTATAGAAAAGAACAGGAAAAATATGAAAACAGCGTGGTACCCATTTCCAGGGAAGGATTCGAAGTGACGTTATGGTAAAGAAGATTTTGATCGTGGAAGACGACGCCGGCCTGGGCAAAGGGATTATGATGGCTCTTCGGGAAGAAGGGCTGTCCTTTACCCTCTGCCATGAACTTGGCCGGGCCAGAGAGCTTTTTGAGAAAGATAAATATGATCTGGTGATTCTGGATCTGAATCTTCCCGATGGCAGCGGTCTGGAGTTTCTGAAAGAAATTCGCCAGGAAAGCAAAACTCCGGTGATCATCCTGACAGCCAATGATATGGAGACGGATATCGTAATGGGTCTGGAGACGGGGGCGGATGATTACGTTACGAAACCTTTCAGCCTAATGGTGCTGCGGGCGAGGGTGAAAGCTCAGCTTCGCAGGATACAGCCGGATTTTGGCGGAAAGGAGGAGAAAAAGGAGTTCGGCGCTCTTTCTTTGAACTTTTCCAGAATGGAATTCACAAGAGTGGGACGGATTTTGGAATTAAGCCGAACGGAGCAGAAAATTCTTTATCTGCTGACCTCCAATCCCGGCGTGGTGCTGAAACGGGAACGGCTTATTGATTATGTATGGACGGCAGGGGCGGAATTTGTGGATGAAAATGCCCTTTCGGTGGCGGTGAAACGGCTGCGGGACAAGCTGGGAGACGGTAAAGACGGATGGCGGTACATTCAGACGGTCTACGGGGTGGGGTATCGATGGAAGGTAAAGAAAGATGACGAGCGCTGAGATTTTATGCCTGATTCTGGGGATATTGCTGGCGGCGGCAGTGTTCTGGGGAATCTGGGAGCGTTTTCAGGTGAAGAAAATATATGACCGGTTGGACAGAATGCTGGAGGAAGCCATGGCTGGAAAGATGCAGGAGAGGACTTTTGATGAATCTTTACAGTCCCGTCTGGAAGAACGGCTGTACCATTTCATCCGCATGACCGGTATGTCAGCCGAAAAAAAGGCGGAGGAGAGGGATAAGATTAGCAGGCTGATCGGAGATATTTCTCATCAGACAAAGACGCCTGTGGCAAACAGCCTTCTGTATGCGGAGCTTCTGCTGGAACAGCCGCTGACCAAAGAGGGAGATGAATGTGCCAGAGCTCTTTATTTTCAGGTGAAAAAACTGGACTTTCTGATTCATTCTCTGGTAAAAACTTCACGGCTGGAGAATGGGATTGTGGCTCTTTCGCCCAGGAAGGAATCCGTATCCCGTCTGCTGAAAGAGGTTGAGATACAGATGGAAGACAAGGCGGAAAAAGAAGGGATTTTCCTGGAGTGGGAGGAACCGGTCCAGGAGGCGGGAGAAGAAAATACGGCCTGTTTTGATCTGAAGTGGACCCAGGAAGCTTTGTGCAATATCCTGGATAACGGGATAAAGTACAGCGAGCCGGGCGGCAGAATCTGGATATCCTGTCAGTGGTATCCCATGTTTCTGCGGATAGATGTGAAAGATCAGGGCATTGGTATCCGGGAGGGAGAAATACCGAAAATTTTTGGCCGTTTCTACCGGTCGCCTGATGCGGCGGAAAAGGAAGGAGTGGGAATCGGTCTTTACCTGGCCAGGGATATTGTCAGGAGACAGGGCGGATATATCCGGGTGCGTTCCCGGTATGGAGAAGGTTCCGTATTCTCTGTCTATTTGCCCAGGGAGAAAAAGAAAAGCGCTCCGGCCTGAAGGAGGAAATCTTTCTTTTTTGTCATTTTTCAGAAAGAGCCTGGAAAGAATGGGATGATATAATCTGTGTAAAAGAGAAAAAGAAATCTTTTGCACAGATTTTTTATATCAAAAAGGAGGATCAGTCCATGAGAATTTTGGAGACAAAGGATCTGAAGAAATATTACGGCAAAGGAGAGACGCAGGTACGGGCCCTGGACGGCGTCAGTCTGACTATCGAAGAGGGCTCCTTTACTTCTGTGGTGGGAACTTCCGGCAGCGGAAAGTCCACCCTGCTTCATATGCTGGGCGGTCTGGACAGACCGACGGAAGGGACGGTGACAGTGGAAGGGAAGGATATTTTTTCCCTGAAAGATGATGAACTGACGATTTTTCGCCGCAGGAAAATAGGGTTTATCTTTCAGAGCTACAATCTGGTTCCGGTGCTGAACGTTTATGAAAACATTGTTCTTCCGGTGGAGCTGGACGGCAGGGAGCCGGATAAGGATTATGTAAATGATGTGATCGCCCTGCTGGGGTTGAAGGAAAAACTTTTAAGTCTTCCTTCCCAGCTTTCCGGAGGACAGCAGCAGAGGGTGGCCATTGCCAGAGCCCTGGCCGCCAAGCCGGCCATTGTGCTGGCGGATGAACCCACGGGTAATCTGGATTCCAGAACCAGCCAGGATGTGCTGGGCCTGATGAAAGTGACGGCAGACCGGTTCGGCCAGACCATTGTGATGATTACCCACAATGAAGAGATCGCCCAGACGGCGGACAGGATAATACGGATTGAAGACGGGAAAGTGAAAGGCGGTGGTGATGATGTGGAAAGTAAATAACAAAAAGGCCATACGCCGGCTCTCAGACAGAAGCCTGGCTTCCAGCCGGATGCGTAATCTGATTGCCGCCGGAGCCATCATGCTGACCACCATTTTATTCACCACACTTTTTACCATTGGAATGGGGCTGCTTCGGTCTGTGGAGGAACAGACCATGAGACAGAGCGGCGGAATCGCCCATGGAACCTTCAAAGATATTGACGGGGAGGCTTATGAAAAACTGGAGGATACCGGTCTGGCAAAAGCGATGACGGTGAATATTTCCTGTGCCTATGATGTGGACAATCCGGAATTTCTGAAACGCCATCTGGAATTGTGGTACCGTCAGGAAGATAAGCTGGACTGGTATTTTATCCGGCTGGAAGGAGGACATTTTCCGGAAAAAGCAGATGAGATCATGATGGATACGGGATCCCTTCAGCTTCTGGGAATTACGCCCCGGGAGGGGGCCAGGGTCACCCTTTCCATGAATACATCCTCTGATCAGGAAACCTTTGAGCGGACCTTTGAGCTGTCGGGCTGGTTTGAGTCGGACCCGGCGATGAACGTGGGATTTGGACTGGTATCGGAGGCTTATCTTGAAAAGTACAGCGAGGAGCTGGCCAAGGCCGCCGAAAAGGAAAACAGTTCGGTGGGAAAAATACGGGCGGATGTGATGTTTCCTCATTCCAGAAATATTCAGGGAAAACTGGATCAGATGATTGAACAGGCAGGGTATTCCACCGATGAGGCCAGCGAGGATTACATTTCCAGCAACGCCAACTGGGCATATCTGTCCGAGAGTATGGGAGAAAGCGATCCCATTGCCATAGTGGGCGGAGCGGCGATCCTTCTGATTATTATCCTGGCGGGTTATCTGATTATCTATAATATCTTTCAGCTTTCCGTAATTCGGGATATCCAGTTTTACGGTCTTTTAAAAACCATTGGCACCACAGGAAGACAGATAAAGAAGATAATACGCAGGCAGGCCTTTTTGCTGTCGCTGATGGGGATTCCGCTGGGTCTTCTGGGCGGTTTTTTTCTGGGATGTCTGCTTTTGCCGGTGATTTTTGACGTGTCCGTTTACGGCGCCCAGGGCGCCAGTGTATCAGTAAATCCTGTAATTTTCATTGGGGCAGCCCTGTTTTCGCTCTTCACCGTGGGGATCAGCACCAGAAAACCGGCGCGGATAGCGGCCCG
Source organism: Ruminococcus sp. (assembly GCA_050944435.1). GTDB lineage: Bacteria > Bacillota > Clostridia > Lachnospirales > Lachnospiraceae > Ruminococcus_G. Next base: position 16,265 of record JBMNRB010000012.1, on the reverse strand, counting down.
GGTGTCGCCGGTGGAAGCGGCGAAATTCACGGGACTTTCTGCAAAAAGGAAAGAAAAGAAGTCTTCCAGGGGAGGGAAGATATGGCGTATGGCGCTGTCCAATCTGGGAAGGAATAGAAAACAGACAGTGATCGTTCTGTTTTCCATGGCTCTGGCTATCGTTCTGGTCAACGGCGTTTTTATGATCACCGGGTCATTCGATACGGATAAATATCTGGAGCGGTTTGTGGATACGGATTATCTGATCGGCCATGCGGAATATTTCAATTACGAATATATCGGAAACGATGAGGAGTATACGGTAAGTGAATCCATGATTCAGGCAGTGCAGCAGCAGCCGGGATTCAAAGAAGGAGGGCGGATTCTGGGATACAGCAACGGTCTGACCGTGGAGGCTGCGTCCTACCGGGTTCCGGAATATATCCGGCGAGGCCCGGACGGCGCTCTTTATGTGGGGGACAGCCAATTGCCTCTGGATAAAAATCCCTATGGGAATTACTTCTGTATGATGTACGGTCTGGACGATCTGATTTTGTCCCGGCTGGATATATGGCAGGGGGAAGATGATCCGGCAGTGATCAAAGAAAAGCTGAGTACGGGAAAATATCTGCTTGCCAGCGTATCGGTGGATGATAACGGCCTGGTGGAGGAAGACAGGGTGATGCACCAGGTAGGAGATAAAATTACCATCCGGGATAAAAATAACCAGGAAGTGGGAACCTATGAAATTTTATCGCTGATCAAAGAAAAGTATTATCCCCAGACCAGCCGTATAGGCTGGGACTTGTCCTATTACACCACAGCGGATCAGTTCTGCAGCATCGCTCCTTCCGATATGGTGATGACTTATGCCTTCAATGTGGAGGATGGTAAAGAGGGGGAAATGGACGAATTCCTGCAAAATTATACTGAACAGGCGGAGCCGGAGATGAGTTATGAATCCAAAGAAAGCGCGCTGTCGGCTTTTGATGACATGACCGGAATGTTCGTCATGGTGGGAATGGCTCTGAGTCTTATCGTGGGTCTGATCGGCATTTTGAACTTTATCAATTCCATACTGACCGGTATGATCACCAGAAAGAAAGAGTTTGCCATGCTGCAGAGTATTGGAATGACAAAGGGCCAGTTGAAAAAGATGCTTCTGCTGGAAGGACTTTATTATGCCATACTGGCCATTCTTCTGTCCTTCGGCGTCACCATTCTGCTGTCCTTTACCGCATTGAAAAGCCTTTCGGGGCTGATCTGGTTTATCTCCTTCCGGTTCAGTCTGCGGCCTATGGCGGCGGTTGTTCCCGTTCTGCTTCTTCTTGGAATATTGATTCCGCTGATTTCTGAAAAATTCGGCAGGAAGCAGTCGATTATTGATCAGTTGAGAGAAGAGTGAACATGCGGCGGCCATCAGGAAAAAAGCCCGAAATTGCGGGACTTTCCTGACAGTCGAGCGGCGATTTTGCCGTAAATGATTGACTTTTTACTGCTGTCTTTCTATCCTTTACCTAAAGACGGAAAAAGGAGTTGATCAGTATGGAAAATAAAAAAACCTTTGGCGCATACATCCTTCAGCGCCGCAGGGAGCTGGGGATGACCCAGAAGGAGCTGGCGCAGAAGCTTTTCGTAACAGAATCTGCCGTCAGCAAATGGGAGAGGGGACTTTCCCAAAGTTAAAGATACCACATCAATCCCACGCTGACTTTTGCTCAACTGATACAGCCGGAGGGCTGGATAACAAGAAAAGGCGGTATGCGCCCCGTGGAGGGGGTAGCGTACCGCCTTTTCTTGTGGGGGTTTCCAAAGGGGGCAACGCCCCCATTTGGCACACGACTTTGCGAAGCAAAGTGTAGCGTGTTATACGCTCTGTCGGCGTTGCCGTGAAAATGCCGTTGCCGCCGGGGAGGGCAAGGGCATTTGAAGCGGCAGGAAAACAGGGCTGTGCTTGCGTGGCGTAGAGCCGTAAGCACAGGTCTGGTTTCAACAGCAGACTGGGCGTATATGAAAGCCCCCGTCCCTCGTCCTACGCTCCGACTTGTGGACAAAGTGTCCCGAAGTTGTGGCCACACTCCCGGAAAAGTAGCAGGACAGCGGGCAACTGTCAAGGCTGAAATGAACGGATTTACACCCGGCCTTGACCGCCGCCCGCCGTCCCGCTAAATGGGTGGACAAGGCGGCCAATTCCCCAAAGTGCTTGGCCGCTCTCTTTCTGATTTTGGAGTGTTTAAAGATGTAAAAATTAAAATGGGCGGGAAGCCATTTTAGGGCTTTCCCGCCTTGATTGCCCATCAGCAAAGACGGGCGGGACTGTCAACGGCGGCGCATGAAATGCGCCGTTCATCTTGACCGTTGACTGCCTCGGCAGGCTTTGCTATTGAGAAAACAATAGTTATCTTACATCTTATCTTTTTTACAAACTACGCAGAGCCAGCCTTTTTTATTTTTGTGTATTTTTATGTCTGTAAAACCAGCACCCTCTAAAGATTTTTTTACTTGTTCAGAATTGTATATTTTCATTCCTTGTATAATCTTAGTCCACTTTTCTTCTTTGGAATTTTCACCATTTGATTCGTTGCAAATCATAAAAGTTCCGCTGCCTTTCAAAACTCGATATACTTGCTTAAATGCCTCATTAATATCAGGCCAAAAATATATTGTTTCAAACGCAGTAATTATATCAAAAGTTTCATTTCCGAAAGGAAGTTTCATTACATTACCTTGCAAGATTTCGCAACGCTTATTTTCTATTTCTTCCTTATTGATTTTTTGGGATTTTATTACACTAATTTCTGAATAATCAATACCAGTCACTTTGCCGTATGGAGTTTTTGCCAATAGCCTTTTTACATTTGCTCCACCGCCACACCCAATATCCAGACATATGTAATTATTTCTAATTTCTATATGCGTAAATCCCCATTCAGCCATAGATGAATGTCCCGTATTCATCATATTAACCATAATTTTGCCGCCAATCCCTTTGGGCTTACAAGTATTTTGAAAAAAAGACATACATAATGCTCCTTTCGTGGTTAGCTTTAGCTAACTGCATTATATCACATTTTCTTTTTGCGGACAACGAGAATTTTATTTTCTTTTTTTTATGATTACTTTCCCACCTGCTCAATCATCTTCTTCGCTAACTGCTGGAACAGGTCGGCAGTTTCGTTGTCCATCGGCGCAAGCTGTCCGATCTGTCCGGCAACCATCGCCGCTACATCGTCAATGGAAAGCGGGTTTTGTTTCTGCTCCGCCAGTGCGTCCTGCATGGCTTGGAACATAGCGGCGGTCACAGCTTCTCCCGGCTGTTCCCCGTTGTCAATGTCTTTCTTAATATCCCGCAGGATAGTGAGGAACACATTTTTGATTTTCTCAATCTCCGCTTCATGTTCCCCCATCTTTTGGGCGTTCAAAAGCTGTAAATCCTGCTTTGCTTCCGCCCGGTGTTCCGGGTGTTCTTTCATCAGGTCGGACAGGGAAGCCGTTGCTATCTCGATAAGCTGGTTTCGTGCCATTATCCTCTTTGCCGCCGTGTCCTGAAAATAAATCCGTATCAAATCTATCAGCTTGGGAAAATTCCTGTGTTCCAACAGGCGGTTGAGAATTTGCACATCAACAGCACCCGTCACAAGCCCCCTCACGGCTCCCTCGGACAAGCCTAATTCAGAAATATCGTAGCTTTTACGGACGCTCACGGTGGACAAGCCCAGTATGTAGTCTGTCGATACCTTAAATTCCTTTGCCACACCCATGAGAATATCACTGCTGACCGTTCTCGTTTCGCCGCTGACAATGCGGCTCAACTGGGAAGCGGAAACGCCTATCTTCTCCGCAAGTTCCTTTTGTGTGATGTGGTTCCCGTTGCATAAATCGGAAATCCGCTGTCCGGGTGTTCCGGGTAAAGCCATAGATACGCACCTCCTCCGCATACTTCCATTATACAGAATGATTGCAAAAATGCAATTTCCAAAGTGTAAACTTCATCAAAATGCAATTCTCGCAAAATTCCGGGGATTGCATTTTTTTCGTGTAGACTTAGGGTAGTTCATCGATGGACAGCACCTTGAAAACAGAATGACCGTCCGAAAAGGAATACCCCGGCTGGGGAAGCACCGCAAGGAGCCGGACTTCGGGACAAAATGTCCCGAAGTTGCGGGGAGCGTGCCAACGTCGGAACACGCCGCAGAAATGGGGCAGGAAACCTTTTCGGGGAGAACGGCAACGGAAAGCAAAATGGAGGGAACGCATGAGAGATAACCCCTATAAAGACTTGCCGCCGCTGGAACGCAGGCCGGACGGTTCCCTTTACCGCATGGCACCGGCGCAGAGGAAACAGGCGGCCAGCCTGATACGCCGGGAATGCTGTTGCTGTGAGGACGGCAACTGCATTGTCCTTGACGATGGGGACACCTGCACCTGCCCGCAGACGGTTTCTTTCTCGGTCTGCTGTAAGTGGTTCCGCTGGGCGGTCTTACCGCTGGACGGAACGCTGGAAGCGGAGATTTTCCGGGATAAGGACTTGAAACGCTGTGCGGTCTGTGGCGGCGTGTTCGTCCCCAAATCCAACCGGGCAAAATACTGCCCCGGCTGTGCCGCCAGAGTTCACAGGCGGCAGAAAACCGAAAGTGAACGGAAAAGGAGGTCTGCTGTGGACAGTTAGGAGCGAAAAAAGCCCTGATTTATCAGGCTCCGCAAGCCCCAAACCTGGGCAGGTGGTATAAAGTATCGCCCGCCCCGGGAAACGGGCTTCTAATCGTCCACAAAACGCACTATGACAAATACCATCTATATCCATCAGCCGGAAAAGGCATTCAGCTTCACCCGGCTCCCGAATTTCCTCTTTGAAGCCCCCACATTCAAGCCCCTATCTAACGAGGCAAAGGTTCTGTACGCCTTTATCCTGCGCCGGACAGAGTTATCCCGCAAGAATGAGTGGGCGGATGACTGCGGACGGATTTTCCTGTATTACCCTATCTGTGAAGTGGTTGACCTGCTCCACTGTGGGCGGCAGAAAGCGGTGAACACCCTGCGGGAACTGCAATACGCCGGACTGGTGGAGATCCAGAAGCAGGGCTGTGGAAAACCCAACCGCATTTTCCCAAAATCCTATGAAGCGGTTCCAAACACCGACTTCAAGAAATCCCGTTCTGGTACGCCGGAGGACTGAAAACCGTACTCATGAAGTACGGAAACCGCCCCCTTGAAGTACGAAAACCGGACGGTATATAGAAATACAAAGATTAAAATGATCTATTTATATCCATTCCTATCGTATCAGAGATAATTCCGGCGGGATTTTCCCTGTGGAAAACCCCGGATAGGAAAGGAATGGGGAAAGGAGCAGAATGGCACAACACGCAATTTTACGGTTTGAGAAGCACAAGGGCAACCCGGCAAGGCCGCTGGAAGCCCATCACGAAAGACAGAAAGAACAATACGCCAGCAACCCCGACATTGACACAAGCCGGAGCAAATACAACTTCCATATCGTCAAGCCGGAGGGACGCTATTACCACTTCATTCAGAGCCGGATTGAGCAGGCCGGGTGCCGAACACGCAAGGACAGCACCCGGTTTGTCGATACGCTGATAACCGCCAGTCCGGAGTTTTTCAAGGGGAAATCCCCAAAGGAGATACAGGCGTTCTTCCAAAGGGCGGCGGACTTCCTTATTGGACGGGTAGGACGGGAAAATATCGTGTCGGCGGTGGTACACATGGACGAGAAAACGCCCCACCTGCATTTGACCTTTGTTCCGCTGACAAGGGACAACCGCCTGTGTGCAAAGGAGATTATCGGCAACCGGGCAAACCTGACGAAGTGGCAGGACGATTTTCACGCCTATATGGTAGAGAAATATCCCGACTTGGAGCGTGGGGAAAGTGCCAGCAAGACAGGCCGGAAGCATATCCCCACCCGGCTTTTCAAACAGGCGGTTTCCCTCTCCAAACAGGCCAGAGCCATTGAAGCCGCCCTTGACGGCATTAACCCGCTGAACGCTGGAAAGAAAAAAGAGGAAGCCCTCTCCATGCTGAAAAAGTGGTTCCCGCAGATGGAGAATTTCTCCGGGCAACTGAAAAAGTACAAGGTCACAATCAATGACCTGTTAGCGGAAAATGAAAAGCTGGAAGCAAGGGCAAAGGCCAGTGAAAAAGGCAAGATGAAAGATACGATGGAACGGGCAAAGCTGAAAAGCGAATTGGACAATTTACAGCGGCTGGTTGACCGTATCCCGCCGGATATACTGGCGGAGCTGAAACGGCAGCAGCGGCACACGGTAAAGGAAAGGTGATAGATATAAGCAGAAATTTTCGCCGCCTCTGTGCGGCATTGTACCTTGAAAACTGAATATGGAGGACACTGGATGGCTAAAAGCGAAAGCGATATTTTTACACCCCGGACAGGGCAGGTCATACAAGCAGAGAACGGCCCGCAGTATTTTGTATGTGGGAACAACCGTATAAAAATCTCCGAACACTTCGCCGCAGGCGGGAAGCCCCTCGGTGATCTGATTGTAGATGTGGTGCGGTATACCGCAGAAAAAGCCGCTTCAACCTGATAGCCCATCATTGATAACACGCCCACGCTTATGATATAATTGCCATAGAGCAAAAGTATTGTAAGCGTGGGTTGTTTCTTTAGAAGGAGGATTTTTAACGGTGAAACAACCTTACAATACTACGATTTACAACACGGCGCTTTATATGAGATTGAGCCGGGACGATGAACTGCAAGGAGAAAGCGGGAGTATTCAGACACAACGCATGATGCTCCGGCAATATGCCGCCGAGCATGGCCTGAATGTCATAGATGAATATATCGACGATGGATGGTCTGGAACGAACTTTGACAGGCCGGATTTTCAGAGAATGATTGATGACATTGAGGACGGGAAAATCAACTGCGTTGTTACGAAGGATTTATCCCGTTTAGGCAGAAACTACATTCTGACCGGCCAGTACACGGAAATCTACTTTCCCAGCAAAGGCGTCCGCTATATCGCTGTCAATGACAATGTGGACACCATCAACGGAGAAAATGAGCTTGCCCCATTCCTCAACATTTTGAATGAAATGCACGCCCGCCAGACCAGCAAAAAGGTAAAAGCGGCCATGCGGACACGGTTTGCAAATGGCGCACACTATGGAGCCTATGCCCCGCTGGGCTATGTAAAAGACCCAGATAAAAAAGGCCATCTTTTGATTGACCCGGAAACAAGGTGGATTATCGAAAAGATTTTTGACCTTGCCGTTCATGGCCGGGGAGCCGCCAGCATTACACGGATTTTGGTCGAAGAAAAAGTACCTACTCCCGGCTGGCTGAATTTCCAGAGATACGGCACTTTCGCAAATATCTATGCCGGAGCGCCGGAGGAAAAAGCCTATGCGTGGACGATAGCGCAGGTAAAAAGTATTCTGAAAGAGGAAACCTATATCGGACACAGCGTCCACAATAAGCAGACCAACATTTCATTCAAAAACAAGAAGAAAGTACGCAAGCCAAAAGAGGAATGGTATCGTGTGGAGAACACCCACGAAGCGATTATTTCCGAAGATGTGTTCCGTCAAGTACAGGAGCAGATTTGCAACAGGCGCAGACGGCAGAAGAATGGCACAACACAGGTATTTTCCGGGCTGGTAAAATGTGCGGACTGCGGCTGGTCGCTGGCCTATGGTGTGAACAGTCAAAACAAAAATCCCTATGCCCACTACCATTGTAGCAAGTACGGGCAAGGATTGCACCAGTGCTCCATGCACTATATCCGCTATGATGTGCTTTACGCCTATGTCCTTTCCCGTCTGCAATACTGGTCTGTGCTGGCACAGCAGGACGGAGACAAACTTCTGAAACGGCTACTTAACGCCAGCGACAAGGAACGCAATACTGCAAGGAAGCGGCAGACAGCCGAACTGAAAAAGGCGGAAAAGCGCAAAGCAGAAGTAGACACCCTGTTTGCAAAAATGTATGAGGACTGGTCTGCCGGACGCATCACAGAATACAATTTCAATATGCTGTCCGAAAAGTATCAGGGCGAACAGCGAGAATTGGACGCAAAAATTGAACGGCTTCACGAAGCGATGGAGGCCGCCGCCCAGACAGCGGTTGACGCTGAAAAGTGGATAGGTCTGATGAAACAGTATGTCAATCCCACAGAATTGACGGCTGAACTTCTGAATACGCTGATTGAAAAAATCCTTGTCCATGAAGCGGTCAAAAGTGAGGACGGAAGCCGGGAACAGGAGGTAGAAATCTTCTACCGCTTTATCGGCAAAATCGAATGACACATCTTGAGATACCCAACAATATCTTTAACTAAGGGAAACGGGATTGAGTTATCCGGACATCACACTGGTGCAGAATATCTGCAGTGTTCTTAACGTTACGGAACATGAACTGCTGAGCGGGAGTGAGGATACCAGCCGCAGAGTATCGGAGAAGCTTGCTGAGAAATATCGGAAGCTGACCCGGAATTACCGTCTGTCCCAGTACATTATTTATGGTCTTATTCTTATTGGATGCGGAATTGGAAATCTGGCCGCGCAGCATAGGCTGGACTGGTTCTTTATTGTAATGGGGAGTGTTATGATGATGGCTTCCCTGACTCTTGTACCGGCGTTGGCGGCGCTGGATGCCAGAACAGAGCATTATAAGCTTTTGCTGTCTTTTGGAGCTTTTTTGTGTTCTCTTGAATTTCTGCTGCTTGTCTGCTGTATTTACAGCGGCGGCGACTGGTTCCCTATGGCGGGAACGGCGGTGCTTTTTGGAATGACTCTTGTTTTTCTTCCCTTTCTGCTTCCGCTGCTTCCCCTGCCGTCCTATATGACGGGCCGGAAAGTATCGGTATATTTGCTGACTGTGACAGGACTGCTGCTGATTTTGCTGCTGGTGGGATGTTTGTATACAGGAGGTGACTGGTTTCCGGTTGCGGCGTCCGGAGTTATATTCGGCATGAGTCTGTTTATTCTGCCTGTTTTATTGTGGCAGTTTCCCTTGCCCCAGTGGATGACGGAGAGAAAATTATCGGTATATCTGCTGACAGAAACGGGATTGCTGCTGATCTTACTGCTGGTATGCTGTATCTATGGAGGCGGGCGTTGGTTTCTGCCTGCCGCAGCCGGAGTGCTCTTCGGTCTGGGTCTGTTCTTCCTGCCGGTGATCCTGCGGCAGATACTGCGTGGTCTTTCGCTGTACCGGCATAAAGCGCTGATTTATTTTGCAGTAGAGACTATTCTGCTGGTTCTGATTCTGCTGATTGATGGAATGAGAAATGGAATGAATAATTTCTGGACGGTAAGTTTGCCCATTGCTCTTTTATGTCTGGCGCTTCCCTGGGGGATTATGGGGGCGGTGCGGTACCTGCCGGTAAACGGATGGCTGAAAGCTTCTGTATCATCGGCATGGTCAGGGCTGTGGCTCTTTCTGGCTCCCTGGATTTTGGATCAGATTCTGTCGGTGAAGTACGGGAAATTTGACAATCCGTATCTGCTGCGGATTCCCTTTGATTTTTCTACTTGGGATTTTACTCATACGCCGTGGAATGTGATCATGATTATTTTGATTATTTTGGGAATTGCAGCGATATTGTGCGGCGCAATGGGGCTGCGCTCCTGTATTTTAAATGCAAAAGAGCATTCGCGAAAATCTATTTTGGGGGTTGACAAAGAAAAAAAACTGTGATACGGTTACGATGTTCGGTAGGTAAGGCTCCTGCAGGGATATGGACTGTTGCCGCGAAATAGTGGAGACACTATGAGTTGGTTTGAACAGGGTACATCGTACGTAAGGTGTATCATAATACAGTTTCACCGCCCTCCAGAGTTAAAGCTCAAACGAATGTACAAGAAGTGGTATGATTCCCGTATGTTCTCCGGACATACGGGATTTTTTTGTGCGATACGCCGGAGGGCGCTGCGTGCCAGTGGCACGCGTTTAGCGCTGATCGGGTAGGGGAAGGAATGAATCTTTCCCTATCCAATTTGAAGGAAAAGAAAAAAGGAAGGTGATGCACCGTGGAACATGGGCGAAGTTGTGACAAGATGACGAAACGATGGACATTTATGCGCTGCAGGTGCGTCTGCCTGTAACGTTTATTTCGTATGATTTATAAGGCCATCGTTTTGTGAAGAAGTATTTGCAGGACGGTGGCCTTTTTGTGCCCTGAAATAAGAAACAAGGGAGCAAAAAAGTGCACACTGTACCCTTTCCAGGCAACTGTTGGTTAAGTCTTTGATTTGGGAGGTACAGAAGATGATGAAAAATACAAACAGAGAAGCAGTAGAAAGACTGTACTGGGCGTCTGCTCATGGGGAAAAAGAATTAGTAAAAAAATATGGAACGGGAAAAGAAGGGCTGACCAAAGAAAGGGCAGAAGAATTGAGGGAGGAATATGGCGAGAACATTCTAACTTATGGAAGAAAAAATCCCCTTATGCAGAGACTTTTTGCGGCCTTTATCAATCCTTTTACCGTTGTTTTGCTGGCGCTGGCGGTTATTTCAGTTTTTACGGATATTCTGATGGCTGCGCCGGGCGACCGGAATTATGCCACAGTGATGATTATAACGGTTCTGGTTATGCTTTCCGGTATCCTGCGTTTTGTACAGGAGACCCGCAGCGGAAATGTGGCGGATAAGTTAAACGGTATGATTCATACGACGGCGTGTGTTCTGCGGGAAGGCGTAAAAGCGGAAATTCTCATGGAAGAGATTGTGGCAGGGGATATTGTATATCTGTCTGCCGGAGACATGATACCGGCGGATGTGAGAATACTGGAGGCGAAAGATCTGTTTATCAGTCAGTCTTCCCTGACCGGTGAAAGTGAGCCGGTGGAAAAATGCGGAAGATCTGTCAGCGGGAAGAAAGCGCTGACGGAAACGGAAAACCTGGCCTTTATGGGAAGCAATGTGATCAGCGGCAGCGCAAAAGCCATTGTGATTGCGGTGGGAAATGACACCATGCTGGGGGAGACGGCCAGAACCCTCAATGAAAAGCCGCCGAAAACCACCTTTGAAAAGGGAGTCAATGCCGTTTCCTGGGTACTGATCCGTTTCATGCTGATCATGGTGCCGGTGGTTTTGTTTATCAATGGTTTTACCAAGGGAGACTGGATGCAGGCGGTGCTTTTCGCCATTTCAGTGGCGGTGGGACTGACTCCGGAAATGCTGCCCATGATTGTCACCACATCTCTGGCCAAGGGGGCGATGGCCATGGGCAGGGAAAAGGTTATTATCAAAGACCTGAATGCCATTCAGAATCTGGGATCTGTTGATATTCTCTGTACAGATAAGACGGGAACCCTTACTCAGGATAAGGTGGTGCTGGAATATCATCTGAATGTGGACGGCAAAGAAGACGACAGGGTTCTGCGCCATGCATTTTTAAACAGTTACTTTCAGACAGGTCTCAAAAATTTGATAGACGTTGCGGTGATTGCCAGACAGGAAGAGATGGGTTCCCAGGAACTGATTCAGAAGTATAAAAAGGTGGATGAAGTTCCTTTTGACTTTGAACGACGCAGAATGAGCGTGGTTGTGGAAGACCCGGAAGGAAAGACCCAGATGGTCACCAAAGGCGCCGTGGAAGAAATGCTGAAATGCTGTTCCTATGCAGAATGCGGCGGTGAAATCCGGCCCCTGGAAGATAAAGTGCGCAGGTTGGTTCTTACAAAATCTGACGAACTGAATGAACAGGGTATGCGCGTCATTGCCGTAGCGCAGAAGACCAATCCCTCTCCTGTCGGCCAGTTTTCGGCCAGAGATGAGGAAGATATGGTGCTGATTGGATTCCTTGCTTTTCTGGATCCGCCGAAGGAAACGACGAAAGCTGCAGTTGAAGCGCTGAAAAAGTATGGAGTTGATATTAAAGTTCTCACCGGCGATAATGAAAAAGTCACCTGCGCTATCTGCCGCCAGGTAGGCCTTAATGTGGACAGAATCCTCCTGGGAGACGAGCTGGATAAAATCAGTGATGAGGAATTGGCTGAGAAGGCGGAGCAGGTAACTGTGTTTGCCAAGCTGTCGCCGCTGCAGAAGGCCCGTATTGTCCGTGTACTCAGAGAAAATGATCACAGCGTGGGTTATATGGGAGACGGCATCAATGACGCGGCTGCCATGAAAGCTTCTGATGTGGGGATTTCCGTTGACACGGCGGTGGATATTGCCAAGGAATCTGCGTCTGTTGTGCTGCTTCAGAAAGATTTGACCGTGCTGAAACAGGGAGTGATTGAAGGAAGAAAAACTTATGCCAACATGATCAAGTACATTAAGATGACGGCCTCTTCCAATTTTGGAAATATGTTTTCCGTACTGGCGGCAAGCGCTTTTCTTCCCTTCCTGCCCATGGCGTCATTGCATCTGATTCTGCTGAATCTGATTTATGATATTTCCTGCACGGCAATTTCCTGGGATGATGTGGACGCCTGTTATCTTAAAGCGCCGCGGCGCTGGGATGCTTCAGGCATCAGCCGGTTTATGCTTTGGATTGGACCCATCAGTTCGATTTTTGATATCCTTACGTATCTTCTGATGTATTTTGTGATCTGTCCCGGAGCCGCGGGAGGCCAGACTTTTTCACAGATCACGGATCCAAAGATGCAGGAACTGTATATCTCACTGTTTCAGACCGGATGGTTTGTGGAATCCATGTGGAGCCAGACCCTGGTCATTCATATGATCCGCACGGCGAAGATACCGTTTATACAGAGCCGGGCATCGGCCTCTGTCACCCTGCTGTCCTTTATGGGAATTGGGATCGTTACCCTGCTTCCCTTTACTCCATTGGGAACGGCGCTGGAACTTACGGCGCTTCCGTCTGCATTTTTCCTTTGCCTGGCGGTGATTGTGCTGGGGTATATGGTTTTGATAACAGCAGTGAAAAAGGTCTACATCCGCCGATACGGTGAACTGTTGTAATCTGTCTGCCTGCTTTAAGGCAAAAAATACAGTGCCTGGAATACGCTGCCGTATTCCGGGCACTGCTGTTGTGAACTATATTACAGAAGTTCTCTCTTTATGCGCTCCAGCGCTTCAGGCGCCTGCTGATCCATTTTTTCCGGGAATCCGAAGTAGGATACGCAGATAATGTTGTCGCCGCCAACCTTAGGAGCATCGGGTTTCAGCTGTTTATTGGCAAAATCCATTTCTCTTAAGGTTTCAAAGATGCCGTCGAAGTCGACTTCGCCTTCACCCATAGCAGTATGCTGATGGATGGTAACGTCTGCGCGGCCGCGGCTGTTGAGCCATGGCGGATTAAGGATGTAGCGGCAGTCTTTGGTCTGATTCCAGGTATCTGCCAGCAGTACGTGGGTCAGCTCATTGCCTGCATACTTGAGCATGTGGCGCACATCCCCCTTGCCCTGATCATAGAAAAAGCCGTGGGATGCGGAATAAACATAGCCCAGATTCTTGGAACGGAAAGATTTGACGATGTCGCAGGCTTCATCATTGAGTTCTACGAAGTCATAGGGATGAGACTGCAGTTCGACACGCAGGCCTTCACGCTCGATGATGGGCAGAAGTTCTTCCATGGATTTATAAAACATGCCGTTGCAGATTTCCTGCTGATTGGGATCGCCGGAGAATTCGGTATTGATAACCGGTACGCCCATATCAACGGCAATCTCAATGATACGTTTCCAGTTGGCAACTGCATGCTGGCGCTGTTCTTCTGTGGGACCGGACCAGCGATACACTACGATGAAGGATGAGATTTCCACGCCTGTCTCTTTAAGGGCCTGTTTGTATTCGGCCTGACACTCCTCGGAAAACAGAGGGTGCTTATAAAAGGGGTTAATGCGGGGATGGGGAGACTGCTCGATGTACTTATAACCCCAGTCGGCTACTTTATGTACGTAGTCGCTGATGGACATCTGCTTGGCGAGCACGTCAACGTCAAATGCAATTTTCATATGAATTACCTCCTGTTTAGAATAACTGTCTGGGACGTATTCCCTTTGCTGATACCATTATACTGTATTTTTCCCGTACTGCCAATGATACTTTAAACCTGAAAACTGCGAAATCCTGCTGTTTTCTATTGCGACTTTTGGAGGGATTTGCTACCATGGAAGAAAAAAGGAGGATAAGGGTATGCTGATTCCGGAAAAGGGAGTATATCAGACTTCAGAGCGATACTTTTTTACCCCGTCTTCTCTGGCGCGGGAGCTGTTTTATTATCTGACGCGCTGCGGACACTATTTCTGCAGCAGCATGTATGCCTTCAGCCATACCTCCGAAATAGCCCTTCAGGACGACCATAATAAAAATATTATGCTGTTTCTGATCCAGGCAGGGTCGATGGAGATTCAACTTGGAGGTGTATCTGCGGCGGCGTCTGCCGGCCAGACTGTGATATTCGACTGTCACGAGCCCTATCGGTATCAGGGAAGGGACGGACTGGAGTTTACCTGGCTTTTGTTTAATGGATTAAATGCGCGAACCTTTTACAGACGCATCCTGCAGGCCAGGGGCGGAAAACACGTATTTACCCCCCAGGCCATTGAAGAGATAAAGGGTTTGCTGGAGGAGCTTTTAAGCGGCTGTACATTAAATGAGCGTCTCAGTGAGGCCGTATGTTCACAGCTTATCCATCGCCTGCTCTGTCTTCTGCTGCTGGATGAGCCTGGCGCGGCTTATGACGACAGTGACCGTATCGGGCAGGCGATACAGTATATGCGCCAGCATCTGTTCGAACCCTTGTCTGTGCAGCAGGTTGGGGCGGCCGTTGGCTTGAGCCCTTCACATTTTTCCAGAGAGTTCAAGACGCGGACGGGATATTCTCCCTACGAATATATCGTAATGCGCCGTATAGACTGGGCCAAACATTTGCTGACCTCCACCCGGAAGCCCGTGGGAGAAATCGCTTTTGCCGTAGGTTACAACAGTGAAGAAAATTTTATTCACAGCTTTCAGAAACATGTGGGTATCCCGCCGGGACGTTTTCGGAAGTATCCGGTGTAAATTAATGGCAATATTCCATATAAAAAAAGAAAAAATCTTGGTAATTTTGATGAAAGTACGCGGCTGAGTATTTTTTGCTTGAAATCCCCAGAAGGGATGATATAATCAAACCATAAAGCGTTCACGTGCACGCAAATAGTTATTACCTACCCAGAAAGGAGATATTCCATGACTTTACAGGTTGCTGTCATCGGCTGCGGCATGATCGGCCGCGAACATATTGAACGTATTCAGAATCGCATCCGCGGGGCACAGGTGGTCGCCGTGTGTGATGTATTTGAGGAAGGGGCAAAGAAAGGCGCCCAGATTGCGGGAGAAGGAGTTAAAGTTTACACCGATTTTCAGAAGGCAATCAATGATCCCCAGGTGAATGCAGTTGTGGTAACTACCCCGGGCGCATTTCATAAAGATCCGGTTATCGCGGCGATCCAGGCCGGCAAACCGGTGTTTACGGAAAAACCGCTGGCCAACACAGCGGCTGACTGTAAGGCTGTTGTGGATGCGGAAATGGCATCCGGCAAACATCTGGTGCAGGTTGGTTTTATGCGCCGCTATGACCGTGGATATAAGCAGGTAAAAGAACTGCTGGATTCCGGAAAGTTCGGAGCTCCCATGGTGATTAAGTGTACCCACCGGGCGGACGGGGTTGCACCGGACTATACTACGGCGATGGCGGTTACTGACACTGCCATTCATGAAATCGATGTTCTGCCGTGGCTGGTAAATGATGAATGGGATGAAGTGCAGTGCCTTATGCCAAAATCCTCTTCAAAAGCTCACGAAGGTCTTAAAGATCCCCAGGTCATGATCATGAAAACCAAGGGCGGCATTATCAATGTGTTGGAAGTAAATGTCAATTGCGGTTTCGGCTACGACATTAATTGTGAAGTGGTATGTGAGAACGGAGTGGTTAATCTTCCCTGTCCTTCCTTCCCGACGGTACGTTATGCCAATCAGGTGTCCACCAAGATTGAGGACAATTGGATTCTGCGGTTTATCGATTCCTATGATGTGGAAATTCAGGACTGGGTAGATCATGCACTCAAGGGTGAAACGGGAGGTTCTTCCTCCTGGGACGGCTACGTAGCCTCAGTTACGGCGGATGCGCTGGTTAAATCTCAAAGTTCAGGCCAGCCTGAGAAAGTTGTTACCGGAGGCAGGCCGGATTTCTATCGGAAATAATAGTGAAATAGCGGGAAAAGGGGCTGTGAAAAAATGAGAAATCATTTTTTCACAGTCCTCTTTTTATGCGTAAGCACATGAAGTTTTCTAAAAATGCGTATAACTCCCCTTACCCCATAAGTCTGATGATTAAATTGCTTAT
>JBMNRB010000011.1:0-92590 GCA_050944435.1 Ruminococcus sp. | reverse complement strand
TCTGCCCTGGTCTGCCAGTCTTCCGGCCGATTGCCACAGCAAACTGAAAAAGTAAGGAACGCGCTTCCCCTGGTAAATGCCGGGGGATTTTTTATTTTGTCAAGGTACGGATGATTACCTACTTACGTTTTATCTATTGAACTGATTTCTTACTTCCTTATCTCTACGCATGGCTGATTTTGCACATTTCAGCAGGTCAACTAAAAAGCGGGTTTCGTATTCGTTGCAATCCTCGAAAATCTCTTTTGCCTCTCCCTTGAAAATGTGTTGGGAAGCAAGTACATTATCACATAGGAGAACATCAACTGATACGGAAAGAACATTGGCAATCTCAATCAGTGTCGGTAGGCTGACTTTGGTTTTCCCTGTTTCCACGTTGCTCATGTGAGCCGGAGTTATATCTATAAGGTCTGCGACAACTTCCTGTGTTATGCCTTTCTTGATTCGTGCTATCTTGATACGTTGTCCGATTGCTTTATAGTCTATTTCCACAGTTTCCCTCTCCTTTCTTGTTTTTTATCATTGTAACTATTCACAGAGCGTAATATAATAGTCTGTATAGATGAAACATTTATACAATATATATTCTGCAAGATTTTATGGAATATATCATCAATTTTAAGAAAAGAGGTGTTCTTTCGTATGATGAAATTCAGTAAAAGGGACAGCAGAAAAATGATTAAAGAAATGGCTCGTCTGCATGGGCTATCTGTTTCGGAAGTCCGTGAACAGATACAGGAGAAAATCATAGACGCAATGAACAGTGACGACCCAGAACAGCAGGCAGAGTTTAAACGAATGTTTGGCAACAGTACACCTACACCAGAGGAATTTATCTGTGTTGCCAGCAGGCAGTTAAAATTTTGATGATTTAGGGAGTGGATTTTATGGAACAAGCGGAGAAACAAAAAGAAACATTTCTGTCTGTATGCGGACGGCATGACTACAATTTACTGACAGGCAGGGAAGCTATGACACAGACAGATTTTGAACGTATCACCCATATTACTATGGCTCTGGGCTATACTTCCTATACACAGGAATTGATTGGTGAATATTTGGATTTGGCGTGTAACGAAGCGGAACGGGCTGACAGAGAATTTGATATTTTGCAAGACTATCCAGCCTATTATGAAGATGAACAGTTCTATGAACAAAGACAGAAATGGTTGGCAGACTTCATTAGTCAAGTACCGCCAGCAAAGCAGGACGATATTCGCCAGCTTATAAAAGAAAATGCAGAGATTATCTGATATACAAGGTTATCGCAATTACAGCATTTGTGCTGGATGTGGTAATCTTTTTTATTTCCTGCTAAAAAACAGGAACATGGACGGAATTAGGACGGATTTATTTTTTATGCTTATTCTGTTGAAATTTGCCTTATTTTGGTAAGGCAGTTTCTTCACGGGAGGATTACGAATGACAGGAGCGCATAAAAGAAAATCATCAAAAAAATCTTAATTCAAGGTAAGGGAGTTTTCAGCTATTTCCGTGTAGAATTTCCTCATTATTTGTCGATTATACTTATTAAAGCTCAACGGGTTTTTCATAACTTTTTGAGCTTTTTTACTTTTTCTGTATTCCTTTTTCAGACTTTGCCAGCTCGTACCCTCTCATTTGTATTAATGACGGAAAGGGGGAAGGAGCGGTTACAATCACCACCTTTTGATAAACGAAAGGAGGTGAAAATGTGAACAGACCCACTTCTCCGGAAGACGTCCAGAAAGTCTTTGACTGTTACTGCAAAAAGATTTTGAAGAATGAAGCAATCAATATTCAGAAGCATTGCCAGCGTATGAACGATTTGCAGATTTCCTTTTCAGAACTCACGCCAGAACAGCTTGCGGAACTCTCGACTTATGATGATTATTCCACGGACTATGACCTTTACAAAGTCATGGGCTACGACGTGAAAATTAAGAATGAGTTGTTGAGTGAAGCATTGCAGGAACTTTCTGAGGAAGAACGCTTTATCTTGTTGCTTTACGGTTTAGGCTTCAATGACGGCGAGATTGCCGACCTGCTGAAAATTGTACGCCGTACAGTGAACTATAAGCGTCAAAGAGGATTTGAAAAAGTCAGAAAAAGAATGGAGGAAAAACAACATGAAGAAGAATAAAGCGGTACATAAAGGCAATGGCTTACTGCCTTACCCTGTTATCGTTTCAGCTTCACAGGGCGATATTCTGGCTATGAATGTTGTATTGTGCCACTATGAGCCATACATTGCCCGCTTGTCCATGCGAACAAGCATTGACGAATACGGCAATCCTCATACAAACGTTGACGAGGATATGCGTAGTCGTCTGGAAGCAAAACTGATTGAACAGGTACTTAATTTCAAAGTAGCATAATTCTACGTCCTATTACAGAGTGACGCATTACCCCCTTTCCTGCGTCCTCTTTGGGGGCTTGTATTTCTATCAAAGCCTATATGGTTTCTTATGGGCTTTGACAGGCGTATAAGCCGTTGCGGTCTTTGAAAACTGAATAAAGCAGACAGATACGTTTGTGATACAGCGAGCCACGGAGACTGTACGCCATGACCTTTCCAAAAAGAGAGCGAGCGACCCACGCAGTGATCCGAGAGCGACCTTTGGAAAAGTCGCCCTGCCATGACCTGTATTCACAGGATAATGATACGTCCCAGAGGTGGTTTTGCTCATAGGAATGAGATTGGTTGAGATACCAGCGGAGCTTTTCCAGAGCCGTCTGTCTGTTTATGTAGCATTGTAAAAAATACGCATATTGGATAAGCCTATATGCGTATGTTGAGAATGGATAGCTGGTTAGAGGGGTTGATAAATTGGCAAAGAAAGAACCTGCACAATATATTGTGGAACGGGAATTTTTAGGAAAATATTCCGTAGAAGAATTGCTTATCCGTATCGTGAAATCTCATGTAAAAAAAGGAATATCAAGAGGGTAACTCTCTTGAAAACAATGGAGAGATGCCGTGCTTTATGATATAATATCATCATAGGTACGGCAGTTGAATAGGTGAAAAAATGGCTTATCAAAAGGTATTGAACTTATTTAACGTAGCTGTTTATATCAGATTATCACGAGAGGACGGAGATAAGGAAGAAAGCGATAGTGTAGGAAATCAGAGAAAACTTTTAACAGAATATGTGAACAGGCATGATGACTTTATCCTATATGATGTTTATATTGACGACGGTTTTACGGGGACGAATTTCAACAGACCAGACTTCCATAGAATGATTACTGATATTGAACATAACAAGGTAAATTGCGTTGTTGTAAAAGACCTTTCCCGTTTCGGACGAGATTATATTGATACAGGGCGTTACTTGGAAAGAGTTTTTCCAGAGCTTGGTGTTCGTTTTATTTCTGTAACAGATAATATTGATAGTATGAAGCAGGCATACGATATGTTACTTCCTATTAAAAATATTTTCAATGAACAGTATGCAAGAGATATTTCTAACAAGATTCAAGCGACTGTAAAATCAAAGCAGAAAGCAGGAGAATTTATCGGAGCATTTACAAGTTATGGATATAAAAAATCTCCTACAAACAAGAATAAACTTGTGATTGATGAATATGCGTCCGAAGTTGTAAAACGGATATTTATAATGTATGCACAAGGGATAGGAAAACAAAGCATTGCAAAAACCTTAAATGCAGAGGGTATCCTTTGTCCGTCGGAATACAAAAAGCTTAACGGCGAAAATTACAAGAATTGCAACCGTTTGGAGAAAACTTCCTATTGGACGTATTCAACGATAAATATCATGTTGAAAAATGAAATGTATATCGGCAACATGATACAAGGGAAGAAACACCAACGCATGAGAAGCAGACAGCGTCCGGTTGATAAAGAAAACTGGATAAGAGTTGAAAATACCCATGAACCGATTATAGACCGTCAACTGTGGGATAAGGTACAAAAACTGCTGACGAAAAAGCATAGGGATATTGACTTGGAAACAAATAAAAATATCTTTGCAGGTTTTGTCAAGTGTGGTGATTGTGGTCGGGCAATGATGAAAAATTTCTGGCGACGTGCTGACGGAAGTAAGTCTTATTCATTCTATTGTGGAACTTACAAAAGAAATGGAAAGGATTATTGCACTCCGCATACTCTCCCATTTCAAGTGCTGAATGATATTGTGCTGGGAGATTTGAAGCAGATTATCCGCAGTGTAGAGAATTTGCAGGAACTTGTAAAATCACAATCTTTCATGGCAACTAAAATCAGTAAATCAACTGACATAGAACTGACAAAGTTAAAAACAGAGCTTGAAAGAGTGAAGAAGCTGAAAAAGTCAATTTATGAAGATTATAAAGACGAACTGATTTCTAAAGAAGAATTTTTTTCTTATCGAGAGGACTATCAACAAAAAGAAACGCTTTACTCCAAACAGATTGAAACGCTGGAAGAAAAGAAAAAAGAAAATGTAACAGGAGATGTTTTTGAAACACCGTGGTTAAGACGGCTGTTGGAACTGAAAGACATTGAAGAATTAGACAGAGATATTATTGTGGAAATGATAGACCAGATAACAGTTTATGAAAACCGCAAAATTAAAATCTCATATAATTTTGGAAATGAGCTGGAACATTTATTTTCAAGCGTTTACTATGAGGACTTGGAGAAAAAGGCTATCTAATCTTAACGCATTTCTTACTCCCCATATCTATTGGGGAATACATATCACAATTTGCGCAAACAACAACCAGCACACGGCGGTGAAGATCCGGGTGCCGTCTACCAGGGAAGAAATGAAAAGGATGATACGCTGAATCTGGTTATGGCCGTGGGGGAAATACTGGAAAACAACGGATTTGATGTAGTGTACACCAGAACTGCGGATGTATACCAGACTCCCTTCGAAAAGGCGCAGATAGCCAATCAGTCCGGCGCCGATTTTTTTATTTCCATACACCGTAATTCCAGTCCCCGGCCGAATCAGTATTCCGGCGTGGAAAGTCTGATTTATGACAAATCAGGGATTAAACTGGAGATGGCGGAAAATATCAATCATGCGCTGGAAGAAGTGGGGTTTAAAAATCTGGGAGTAAAGGAACGACCGGGGCTGGTTGTACTGCGGAGAACAAGAATGCCCGCGGTATTGGTGGAAGCCGGTTTTATCAACAGCGACGCGGACAACGAGTTGTTTGACAGTAAGTTTCAGGACATTGCTCAGGCAATTGCAGGAGCGATTATGGGAACGCTGGATCAGGAGAGCGCAGCGGAAACGCCCACGTATTACAGAGTGCAGGTGGGATCTTACCGGGTCCGCCAAAATGCAGATAATCTTTTGTATGAGTTGATGGAGAACGGGTATCCGGCGTTTATTTTAAGCGACAATGGCCTGTATAAAGTACAGGTGGGAGCTTACCGTCAGCTGGGAAATGCAATTACCATGGAACGGAAGCTCCGGTCAGATGGATACAGTACATTGATTGTGACGTAAATGGAGAAAAACGATGACAAATGAAAAATTTCTTGAGCTGTTTTCTGAACTTGTTTTTGTGGAACATAAACCGCAGAAAGCAGATATTATTATGATTCCCGGAAGCGGGTATCCCCAGATGGCAGAAAAGGCGGCAGAGCTTTATAAAAAGGGCTGTGCTCCTTTTGTGCTGCCTTCAGGAAAATACAGCAAGCTGACGGGAAAATTTGAGGGGGTAATGGCAAAGAAGGAGCAATATGACGGCACATATGAGACGGAGTGGGAGTTTCTGGCTGAAGTGCTGGAGAAAAACGGGGTTCCCAGAGAGGCGGTTCTTCTGGAGAATAAGGCCACTTTTACCTATGAAAACGCATTGTTTTGTGCCAAAGCGGCAAAAGAGAATAAGATTGAGGTGAAAAAGGCCATTATCTGTTGTAAGGCTTTCCACGCCAGAAGGTGTCAGATGTATTATCAGCTGGCATTTCCGGAGGCAGAAATTATGATATGTCCGGCGGATACCGGGATAAATCGTTGGAACTGGTGTCAGACAGAAGAGGGAATTCAGACTGTGCTGGGGGAAATAGAGCGCTGCGGGATTCAATTTCATGAAATTCTGGAAGACATAAGAAAAAGTATTTATTTGGTAAAAAAATAAAAAAACAGGTTTTAGGGGGTGTCGAAAAAAGAGGAGTTATGATATAATACTTCCGGAATCATGAGTGGAGAATTCGCTTACATATAGATGGGAGTTTTTTTATGAAAGATTTTGACAGGAACAGTGAACACGGAAATCGCAGATGGTGGAAGACCCTCAGTTTTGTTCTGATATTGGCGCTGGTGTTTACCACGGTATCTATTCAATGGCCGTCGTCGGCACAGGCGGGAGGTACATCCGTATATTTGAATGGATCCGGCGGCAGCGATTCGGCTGACGGAAGCAGCCCGGACAGTGCGGTGAAATCCTTTGGAAGGGCTAAGGAACTGGCGGGAAGTTCAGGAGAAATCTTGGTGTGCGGAACGGTATATACCTCGGGCGACACCACCTGGTCTCTGCCGGAGGGAGTATCTTTGAAGCGGGCGCCGGGATTTTCCGGGGCAATAGTAAATATTTCGGGAACATTAACGTTGAAAAATATTTCTCTGGGTTCAGAAGACATCAGCGGGAGCGGCTCCATTGCAGGAAATGATGAGGAGGAGACGACGCCGGAGGTGACGAAAGAGCCGACCGCAGAACCGACGAAAGAGCCGGAGGTGACAGAGGAACCAACCGCAGAACCGACGAAAGAGCCGGAGGTGACAGAGGAACCGACTGCAGAACCGACGAAGGAACCGGAAGAAGAGCCGGAGACGACGCCGGAGGTGACAGAGGAACCGACCGCAGAACCAACGAAGGAGCCGGAGACGACGCCGGAAGTGACAGAGGAACCGACCGCAGAACCGACAAAGGAACCGGAAGAAGAAACGGAGACGACGCCGGAGGTGACAGAGGAACCGACCGCAGAACCGACGAAGGAACCGGAAGAAGAGCCGGAGACGACGCCGGAGGTGACAGAGGAACCGACCGCAGAACCGACAAAGGAACCGGAAGAAGAAACGGAGACGACGCCGGAGGTGACAGAGGAACCGACCGCAGAACCGACGAAGGAGCCGGAAGAAGAGCCGGAGGAAGGAACAGAAGAAGAGACCTCTTCCTGGGAGCTGTTGGAGAAACTGAAAGTTGCAGTGGGCAGCGATGAAGATGTACAGGCCGTTTTGGATGCCTATCGCTGGTATGAGGGATGTACGGAAGAAGAAAAAGCCATGGTGCCTCAGGAGCTGGTGATTCGTTTGAAAAAAGCACAGAGCGCCTGTAAGATATACAACCATTCCAGCAGCGGAATCAGTGTGTCCGGTGATATTCCCTGGTACGTACAGTTTCGAGTGACAGAAGGCAGTCAGGAGGCCAATTTTGATCTGGGTGATCTGTTGGGATCATACGAGATGGGGCTTTGGAATCTGTTGACAGACGAGCCCTATGAGCTGAACGGAACCAAGGTAACGGTAACCGTTCCGGTTTCCGATGCGAAGGATTATGAGAAAGTATCGGTGATTCACTATCTGGAAGACGGCTCTTACGAGATCCTGACACCGGAAGTGATGGATGGAGCGATCCGTTTTACCACCAGTTCTTTTAGTCCCTACAGTATTACGGGACAGGGAAGAATTGCAGGAAGCACAGTTATTGTGGGACCGGGAGATGCAGTGTATAATCAAAGCCAGGGGCAGCAGAATCAGGATGCCGGGCAGACGGGAACTTCAAACGGCACTTCCTCATCGTCCGGCGGCAGCAGTTCTGTCGTACCGGCACAGACTTCAGGCGGAGCCGATACTTCTTCTGAAAGTTCGCGGAATACATCCTCATCAGAAAGTTCCAATACGCGGACGGCATCTTCCGTCAGAACGGGAGACAGCAGCAATCTGATACCATATATTGTAGTGGTTGTCGTAGCCGCAGCATTGATTGTCATACTGATAGTGGCAGGAAAGGTGTCAGCGAAAAAAAACAATAAAAATAAACAGTGATAGAACGAACAACCCTTCCATATAGTATTATATGGGAGGGTTATTATGTTGAAAACGAAAATTTCCAAAAACAGACTGATAACGCTGCTGAAATCACTGATTATGGCTTATGTTGTTACCGTAGTGCTTTTGCTGCTGCTGGCATTCCTGCTTTTGAAACTGGAATTAAATGAAAAAATGGTTTCTGTCGGCATTGCGTTAATTTACATAATTTCCTGTTTTGCCGGCGGATTTCTGGCAGGGAAAAAGATAAAAGAAAAGAAATTTCTCTGGGGGCTGGCGGTGGGGGCAGGATATTTTCTGCTGCTGCTGGGAATTTCTACGATTATGGAACCGGGAGCCATGGCCTCGGCGTCTTATATTGTCTCTGCGGCAGCTCTGTGTGCGGGGGGAGGAACTCTGGGAGGAATGATCTCATGAGAATCTGAGAAAAAATACTTTAAAAAAGAGGAACTTTATGCTATAATGTGGCATAGCAAAAGAAAGAGGAGGAAATATGATGAAGCATATTAAAACTTTAAATGCTAAAGGCCTTCAGAATACAGTGAAAAGCGGCGGATGCGGAGAATGTCAGACATCCTGCCAGTCAGCCTGTAAAACATCCTGCACTGTAGGAAATCAGAGCTGCGAGAACGGAAAATAATTACCTTGAAAGGTAGCTGTTACAAAATGTGATAAGCAGCGGTTTTGCCGCTGCTTATTCTTTGGCGAAAAAATGAAGGGAGAAAACCAGTGATTTATCAGTACAGAAACAATGGCTATAATATTGTTCTGGACGTTAACAGCGGTTCTGTGCACGTGGTGGACGATTTGGTTTACGACGTGATGGGTATGCTGAATACAGGGAAGAATACGGAAGAGACGATGCAGATTCTCGGGGAAAAGTATGATCCGGATGAAGTGGCAGAAGCCCTTTCGGAATGCCGGGAACTGAAAAAGCAGGGGATGCTGTTTACGGAAGATATTTATAAGGGAGCAATTCAACAGTTTCAAAAAAGGGAAACGGTGGTAAAAGCGCTTTGTCTCCATATTGCTCATGACTGCAATCTGGCATGTCGGTACTGTTTTGCAGAGGAAGGAGAATACCATGGCAGAAGGGCGCTGATGTCCTACGAAGTAGGAAAAAAGGCTTTGGATTTTTTGATCGCCCATTCGGGGAACCGGAGAAACCTGGAAGTGGATTTTTTTGGCGGAGAGCCGCTTATGAACTGGCAGGTGGTAAAAGACCTGGTGGAATACGGACGCAGCCAGGAAAAAGTCCATGATAAAAAGTTCCGTTTTACGCTCACCACAAACGGAGTGCTTCTGAATGAAGAAGTGATGGAATTTGCCAATCGGGAGATGGGCAATGTGGTGCTCAGTATTGACGGAAGAAAAGAGGTTCATGATTTCATGCGCCCATTCCGCAATGGGACGGGCAGTTATGATTTAATTATACCGAAATTTCAGAAGTTTGCAGAGAGCCGCCATCAGGAAAATTATTATGTGCGGGGAACCTTTACCAGACACAATCTTGATTTTGCGAAAGATGTGCTCCATTTAGCTGATCTGGGCTTTAAACAGATATCCATGGAGCCGGTGGTTGCGCCGGAATCGGAGGACTATGCGATTCGTATGGAAGATGTGCCTGCCGTCTGTGAACAATATGATATCCTGGCACAGGAAATGATCAAGAGGGAGAAAGAAGGAAGAGGGTTTAACTTTTTTCATTTCATGATCGATCTGTCGGGAGGTCCCTGTGTATATAAAAGGCTTTCCGGATGTGGTTCCGGAACAGAATACCTGGCGGTGACGCCCTGGGGAGACCTTTACCCCTGTCACCAGTTTGTGGGAGAAGAAGAATTCCTTTTAGGCAATGTGGAAGAAGGAATTATCCGGCAGGATATCTGTGAACAGTTTAAAAACTGCAATGTGTATGCGAAAGAGAAGTGCCAGGAATGTTTTTCCAGATTTTACTGCAGCGGAGGATGCGCAGCCAATTCCTATAATTTTACCGGCAGGATTGACGACGTCTATGAGATCGGATGTCAGCTGCAGAGAAAGAGAGTGGAATGCGCTTTGATGATAAAGGCGGCGCTGGCGGAAGATTGACAGACATAAGAAAGGATACGGGAAAATGAAGAAAAAACAGGGAATTGTTGTTTTGATACTGACAGCCGTTCTGACTGTGCTTCTGGTTTTCACATCGGCAGTCGGCTTTGGCCCAACCGGAACGGGAGCAGCCAGGAACATTAAGCTGGGACTGGATCTGTCGGGCGGCGTAAGCATTACTTATCAGGCGAAGGGGGACAATCCTTCTGCTGAAGATATGTCGGACACGATTTATAAGCTTCAGCAGCGTGTGGAAAGCTACAGTGAGGAAGCTCAGGTTTATCAGGAAGGAAGCAATAGAATCAATATTGAAATTCCGGGAGTTTCCGATGCAAATGCCATACTGGAGGAGTTGGGAAAACCAGGTTCCCTGGAATTTACAGATGCTGAAGGAAATGTGGTTCTGGATGGAACGGATGTGGCGGAAGCAGAAGGCGGTATTACCCAGGATGACACCGGAAATAATCAGTATGTGGTGTCACTGCAGCTGACAACAGAGGGAACGGAAAAATTTGCTGAAGCGACGGAAGAAAATCTGGGGAAACAGATTGCCATCGTTTATGATGGAGAGACCATCAGCGCACCTACGGTACAGTCGGTAATCAGTGATGGAAAAGCGCAGATTACGGGAATGGAGAGTATAGAAGAAGCCAGAAATCTGGCGTCCACAATCCGTATCGGTTCGCTGTCTCTGGAGCTGGAAGAAGTTCGTTCCAATGTGGTAGGGGCACAGCTGGGTACGGAGGCTATTCAGACCAGTTTGATTGCAGGAGCCATTGGGATGGTTCTGGTTATGATTTTCATGATTGTGGTATACGCCCTTCCCGGCGTCGTGGCAGCGATTTCCCTGCTGATTTATACGGCGCTGGAATTGGTAATGCTCAACGCCTTTGATTTGACGCTGACCCTGCCGGGTATTGCCGGTATTATTCTTTCCATCGGTATGGCGGTGGACGCCAATGTCATTATTTATGCCCGAATCCGGGAGGAAATTGCCGATGGAAGAAGCGTGAGAAACGCCATCAAAACAGGATTTCAGAAGGCTCTGTCTGCAATTCTGGATGGAAATATTACCACGCTGATTGCAGCGGCTGTGCTGGGACTGCTGGGAAGCGGAAGCGTCAAGGGATTTGCCATGACGCTGGCCCTCGGTATCGTACTGTCCATGTTTACGGCGCTGGTGATTTCGCGGTTGATTGTGAATGCCCTTTACAGTGTGGGGCTGCAGAGTGAGAAACTGTATGGACGGGCAAAAGCACGAAAAACCATTGACTTTGTAGGAAAAAGAAAAAGTTTCTTTACCATATCCATCATTTTGGTATTGCTGGCTCCGGTGGGAATGATTGCTTATTCCGCCACAGAAGGCCAGGCGCTGAATTACAGCCTGGAGTTTGTGGGAGGAACTGCCAACACCGTTACTTTCCCGGAAGATACGGAAGTGAATCTGGATATGCTGGATAACGAGGTGAGACCGGTAGTTGAAGAAGTGACGGGAGACGCCAATGTTCAGTTCCAGCAGGTAGTGGGAAGCAATCAGGTAATTATTAAAACCAGAACCCTGAATATGACGGAGCGGGAAGACTTCAATCAGAAGATGGAAGAATCTTTCGGCATCCCGGAAGATGACATTTCAGCGGAGACCATATCTTCTACGGTCAGCAAAGAGATGCAAAGAGACGCTATTCTGGCAGTCACCGTTGCAACCATTTGTATGCTGATCTATATCTGGTTCCGGTTTAAGGATATTCGCTTTGCCTCCAGCGGCGTGCTGGCGCTGATCCATGATGTTATGATTGTGCTGGCGGCATATGTGTTTATCCGGCTGTCAGTGGGCAGTACGTTCATTGCCTGTATGCTGACTATTTTGGGGTACTCCATCAATGCCACCATCGTTATTTTCGACCGTATTCGTGAAAACATGCATGGGGTGAGGACGGTGGAAGATCTGAAAGAACTGGTAAATGCAAGTATTACGCAGACCCTGACGAGGAGCATTTATACGTCCCTGACCACATTTATTACCATTGCGGTACTGTTTATTATGGGAGTTTCCACAGTACGGGAGTTTGCCCTGCCGATTATGGTGGGAATCGTCTGCGGCGCTTATTCATCCGTATGCATTACGGGGCCGTTGTGGTATACCATGAAAAAACGTTCGATGATGAAAGCGGAAAAATAATAAAGGAGAAAGGGGATGCTGCATCCAGGCGGGCAAGACCGCAGGTGCGGCGTCCCTTTTTATGAAGAATATGGAAAAATGGGTGGTATCCGCCAAAAGGGCGGATTTTAAGAAAATAGCGGATACATTTGGAATCGATCCGGTGACGGCGCGGCTGATCCGCAATCGGAATGTGACAGGGATGGATGAGATCCGGAAATATTTATACGGAAATCTTGATATGCTGCCTTCACCGTGGCTGATGAAGGATATGGAAAGGGCAGTGAACATCCTGGAAGAAAAAATAGAAGGCGGGAAGAAAATCCGTGTTATCGGTGATTATGATATTGACGGGGTGATGGCTTCTTACATATTGCAAAAGGGACTGAAACGGCTGGGAGCCAGGGCAGATGTGATGATTCCCCACAGAATTTTAGATGGATATGGAATCAATGAATCCCTGATCCTTAAGGCGGCGGAGGACAGAGTAGATACCATTGTCACCTGCGACAACGGGATTGCAGCCGCCGGGCAGATTGCCCTTGCAAAGGAAAAGGGAATGACAGTGATTGTCACCGATCACCATGAAGTACCCTATACGGAAGAAGGCGGAGAACGCAGAGAAATTCTGCCGCCGGCCGACGCCATTATCAATCCCAAGCAAAGGGAATGTAAATATCCTTTTAAACTGCTGTGCGGAGCTGCAGTGGGCGCCAGCCTGATCAAGGCGCTGTACGACCGGTTTGGGATAGATAAGGAGGAGAAGGAAGAATTTCTGGAGTACGAAGCCATTGCCACCATCGGTGATGTTATGGATCTGACAGGGGACAATCGCATTTTGGTAAAGGAAGGGCTAAAACGACTGCGCCGCACATCGAACTGGGGATTGCAGGCGCTAATTGAGGTCAATGGGCTGACGGCCGATCAGATAACGCCGTACCATATCGGTTTTGTCATCGGGCCTTGTCTTAATGCCAGCGGGCGGTTGGATACGGCCAGAAAGGCCCTTGAGCTGCTCTGGTCAGAAACACCGCAGAGAGCAGGGGAATTGGCTGCCCAATTGAAAGAACTGAATGAAGAGAGAAAGACCATGACGGAAAAAGGAGTGGAAGAGGCGGCGGCGCTGGTGGAGACGACGGATTTGAGCCAGGATCGTGTGCTGGTGGTATATCTGCCCCAGTGCCATGAAAGCCTGGCAGGGATTATCGCGGGGAGGCTGAGGGAAAGATACCATAAACCGGCGTTTGTCCTCACCAGGACGAAGGAAGGGGCGAAAGGTTCCGGACGGTCCATCGAGACTTATTCCATGTATGAGGAACTGGTAAAGGTAAAGGAGCTGCTGGAGCGTTTCGGCGGTCATCCCATGGCGGCGGGGATATCGCTGAAAACTGAAAATGTGGAGGCATTTCGGCGCAGGCTGAATGAACGGTGCAGCTTAACAGAGGAAGATCTGCGGGAAAAAGTGGTTATCGATGTGGCTATGCCCATCAGTTATGTACGCAAAGACCTGGTTGAAGAGATGGAAATTCTTGAGCCTTTCGGAAAAGGAAATACCCGGCCTGTATTTGCCCAGAAAAATATCCGGCCTGTGGGCTGCAGGATTCTGGGGAAAAACAGAAACGTGGTGAAAATGAAGCTTCTGGATGAGGAAGGAAATTCCATGAACGGCGTCTATTTTGGAAAAGGGGATGAGTTTTTAAGCCGGATAAGGAAAAATGGTTCCATTGATATGGTGTATTATCCCACCATTGATCACTGGCAGGGGCGGGAGAGCCTGCAGGCGGTAATTACCCATTTTCAATAGAAGGAATTGCGCAAAGAAATAAAAAATGATATACTGGATTTTATAGATGTCGAGATTGATCAGATGGAGGAAGAATTATGAAAAAGCTTGAAGATTATGTGAGGAGTATCCCGGATTTCCCGGAACCTGGAATTATATTTCGTGATGTAACCAGTATTTTGCAGGATGCGGATGGACTGGCCCTTGCCATTGACTCCATGCAGAAATGTCTGGAAGGGCTGGATTTTGATTTGGTTGCAGGATCTGAGTCCAGAGGCTTTATTTTCGGAGTACCCATTGCTTATAATCTTCACAAGCCTTTTATACCGGTAAGAAAAAAGGGAAAACTGCCCTGTGAAACCATAGAACAGTCCTACGATCTGGAGTACGGAAGCGCTGTGATAGAAATGCACAAAGACGCAGTAAAGCCGGGACAGAAAGTAGTTATCGTAGATGATCTGATTGCCACCGGGGGAACAGTGGAAGCATGTGTGAAAATGGTTGAGGCTCTGGGCGGTGAAGTTGTAAAAATCGTTTTTCTGATGGAACTGGCCGGACTGAAGGGAAGGGAACGTCTGAAAGATTATGATGTGGAATCTGTGATCTGTTACGAAGGCAAATAAGGACGGAAAAGAGGTTGGTTCCTATGGGTGAAAACAACACAAGGACAGCGGAAGAAAGAATAAAAAGCATTCACGACGTGGAAAAAAGCGTGAAATCCATGGAGGATTTTACCAGCCCTGAAGAATTGTACAGGGAGTTGATTTCCAGTGTGAAGAAATATCATCCTTCCGACAGCGTCCATATGATAGAAAAGGCATATGAAATCGCGTCAAAAGCGCATGAAGGTCAGGTACGCAAATCCGGCGAACCCTATATTATCCATCCTTTATGCGTGGCAATTATCCTGGCGGATCTGGAACTGGATAAAGAGACGATTATCGCCGGAATTCTTCATGATGTGGTGGAAGATACGGTGATGACCGAGGAAGAACTGACGGAAATTTTCGGTTCAGAGGTGGCGCTTCTGGTAGACGGCGTTACCAAGTTGGGACAGTTGAACTATTCAGCGGATAAGCTGGAGGTACAGGCGGAAAATTTAAGAAAAATGTTTCTGGCTATGGCCAAGGATATCCGGGTTATTTTGATTAAACTGGCGGACCGTCTGCATAATATGCGTACATTGAAATATATGCCGGAGCGTAAACAGAAGGAAAAAGCCAGGGAGACCATGGATATCTACGCGCCCATTGCTCAGCGTCTTGGTATTTCAAAAATTAAAGTGGAGCTGGATGATCTGTCCCTGAAGTATTTACAGCCGGATGTATATTACGATCTGGTGGACAAAATTGCCGTGCGGAAATCGGAGCGGGAAAAGTTTGTTCAGAGCATTGTGGAAGAAGTAAAATCCCATATGGTGAAGGCAAATATTGACGCCCAGGTGGACGGCAGGGTAAAGCATTTTTTCAGTATCTATAAAAAAATGGTGAACCAGGATAAGACGCTGGATCAGATTTACGACCTCTTTGCCGTGAGAATTATCGTAGATACAGTGAAAGACTGTTATGCCGCGCTGGGAATTATACATGAGATGTATAAACCGATTCCGGGACGGTTCAAAGATTATATTGCCATGCCGAAACCCAATATGTATCAGTCTTTGCACACTACGCTGATCGGGCCCAAAGGTCAGCCCTTTGAAATACAGATCAGAACTTTTGAGATGCACAGGACTGCGGAATATGGAATTGCCGCTCATTGGAAATATAAAGAGGCTTCCGACGGCAAGAAAACGGATGCGGAAAAAGAGGAAGAAAAGTTAAGCTGGCTTCGGCAGATTTTGGAATGGCAGAGAGATATGCCGGATAACCACGAGTTTATGAGTTTTCTGAAAAGTGATCTGGATCTTTTTGCAGAAAACGTTTATTGTTTCAGTCCGGCAGGAGATGTAAAAACTCTTCCGGCAGGCTCCACCCCCATTGATTTTGCCTACAGTGTGCACAGCGCCGTGGGAAATAAGATGGTGGGAGCACGGGTGAACGGAAAGCTGGTACCCATTGATTACGTGATTCAAAATGGCGACCGGGTGGAGATCATCACCTCCCAGAATTCCCGGGGACCCAGCCGGGACTGGCTGAAAATCGTAAAAAGCACCCAGGCAAAAAACAAGATCAATCAGTGGTTCCGACAGGAACTAAAAGAAGACAATATTATTAAAGGACGGGAGATGCTCGTCCAGTATGCCAAAGAAAAGGGGAAACCCCTTTCTGAATATCTGAAGGCGGAATACCAGGAAGCCGTACTGCGCAAATACGGTTTCCGGGATTGGGATTCCGTGCTGGCGGCTATCGGTCATGGAGGATTGAAAGAGGGACAGGTATTAAACAAACTGTCGGAAAGTTATGAAAAAGCCCATAAAACGGAGATAACGGATCAGAAAGTGCTGGCGGCCGTTTCTGAGACCAAGGACAGACTTCATGTGGGAAAGGCCCAGGGAGGCATTGTTGTAAAAGGAATCCATGATGTGGCGGTGCGTTTTGCCAAGTGCTGCAGTCCCATACCCGGTGATGAGATCATAGGCTTTGTCACCAGAGGCCGCGGCGTGACTATCCACAGAACAGACTGTGTCAATATCATCAATATGGATGAGAATGATCGGATCCGTCTGATTGATGCGGAATGGCAGAGTGAAGAGATAGCCGGAGATCAGCTGTTTACTGCCGAGATTAATGTATATGCCAATAACCGGACGGGGCTTCTGGTAGATGTATCCCGGTTGTTTACCGAACGAAAAATAGATATTGCATCGATCAATGTGAGAACCAGTAAACAGGGAACTGCCACTATCTCCATCACCTTTGACGTACACAGCATCGAAGAACTGGATCAGGTGATTGCAAAGCTGCGGCAGGTGGAAAGCGTACTGGACATTGAGCGTACGACCGGTTAAGGATAAGGAGAAAAGTATGGGAAAAGCAATCATTAAAAATATGGTGTTGGGGCCGGTGGGAACCAACTGCATTTTGATTAAAAACAGTGAGACGGGAAAGATGCTGATAGTGGATCCGGCAGATCAGGCCGGTGAGATCACTAAAGCGGTAACTTTGCTGGACGGTCAGCCGGCGGGAATCCTGCTGACTCACGGCCATTTTGATCATATCTGCGCAGTGAATGATTTAAGAGATTTATATGAAATTCCGGTTTTCGCCTGCAGGCAGGAGAAGGATGTGCTGGAGGATTCTTCCTTAAATCTTTCAGCTGCCTGGAATACGCCCTATTCCACCCGGGCAGACCGTCTTCTGGAAGATGGGGAGGAGTTTACGCTGGCTGATTTTGCCATTCATATGATGCATACGCCGGGACATACCCATGGGAGCTGCTGCTATTATTTTCCGGAGGAAGGTTTTCTTTTAAGCGGAGATACTTTGTTTGCAGGATCTGTAGGCCGGATGGATTTTCCCACATCCAGCGCCAGCGATATGAAAGCCAGCCTGCAGCGGCTGCTTTCTTCTCTGCCGGAAGAGACGGTTGTCTATCCCGGTCATGAAAGCTCCACCACAATCGGATATGAAAAGAGGTATAATCCCTTTGCGTAAAATATTACTGCAGTTTTCCAAAAAAGATTTTGAATATGATGTATATTCCCTGGTTCGCGCCTTTTATCCTTCCTGCGACGTAGCAATTACGTACGTGGGGGAGGAAGGCCAGGCCGGGGAATTTGACCGTCTGTTCCTGATTGATTATGAAGAGAATCAGATCCTGTACACCATAAAAGAGAAAGAAAGCCTTCTGTTTCAGGAAGCTGTTCCCGCTACAGCACAGATGGAGAGAACAGAGAGAAAAAACCGGCTGAAGCAGACGGTGTACAGAAGCCTTGTGAAACTTACGGGGAAAGAACTGCCCTGGGGGACGTTGACGGGAATACGGCCGACCAAAATACCCATGCAGATGATGGAACAGGGGATGGGGAACGGCGAGATTGCCCAGTACATGAGACAGACTTATTATACCAGCAATGAAAAAACGGCGCTTGCCATTGCGGTGGCAAATCAGGAAAAGGCGCTGCTCGCCCCCTTTGACTATGAAAATGGATACAGCCTTTATGTGGGGATTCCTTTCTGCCCCAGTATTTGCCTTTACTGTTCCTTTGGCTCTCATCCTCTGAAACTGTGGGAAAAAAGGATGGAAGAGTATTTGGAGGCCTTGGAAAAAGAGCTCTCTTTTGTCAGCGAAGCTTTTGCAGGCAAGAAGCTTAATTCCGTATATATAGGAGGCGGAACTCCAACGACCCTTCATTCGGATCAGCTTAAAAGACTTCTGAGGAAAATATGTCAGAAATTTGATCTGAGTCATCTTCAGGAATTTACCGTGGAAGCTGGCCGTCCGGATAGCATTACGCGGGAGAAACTTTTGATTCTTAAAGAGTTTCCGGTGGATCGGATATCCATCAACCCCCAGACTATGCATCAAAAGACCTTAGACCTGATCGGACGGGGACACACGGTGGAACAGATTTATGAGTCCTATCATTTGGCCAGAGAACTTGGCTTTGACAACATCAACATGGATTTAATTGTGGGTCTTCCTGGAGAAGGAGAAAAAGAGGTGGAAGAGACCTTAAGGCAGATAAAAGGGCTGAATCCTGACAGCCTGACGGTTCATTCACTGTCGTTGAAGCGGGCGACGAGGCTGAATCTTTTCAAAGATCAGTATCAGGAAAATTCCTTTGAAAACAGCCGGGAGATTATGAATATGGCGGCTTCCTGCGCCGCTGAAATGGAAATGAGGCCTTATTATCTGTACCGGCAGAAAAATATTGCCGGAAATTTTGAAAATGTGGGGTACGCAAAGGTTGACAAAGCTGGAATTTACAATATACTGATTATGGAAGAGAAACAGACGATTATGGCTGTGGGAGCCGGCGCTTCCACAAAGCTGGTATTTGACAGAGGACAGAGAATTGAACGGGTGGAAAATGTAAAGGATGTGAATCACTACATTTCCCGTATAGACGAAATGATAACAAGGAAAAAAACAGGAATAGAAAAGTGGCTGAGATAAAAATGACAGAAGCAGAAAAATATGTCAATAAGAAACATCTGCTGACCTAT
This sequence comes from Ruminococcus sp., assembly GCA_050944435.1. Classification (GTDB taxonomy): domain Bacteria; phylum Bacillota; class Clostridia; order Lachnospirales; family Lachnospiraceae; genus Ruminococcus_G. The sequence continues at coordinate 73,459 of JBMNRB010000011.1, read as the reverse complement.
AGCCTGGACGATCAGGTGATACATGCGATGCGGGTCAGCAATCTTGCCTATTCCATCGGAAAAGAGCTGGGACTGGACGAAGAAACCTGTCAGTATCTGTTTGACGCTGGGATTCTTCATGATATTGGAAAGGAAAAACTGCGCTCCTATGTCTATGAGGAAGAGCAGAATCCTCTGATGGTGGAAGAAATGAAATACGTAAGGATGCATGCCACGCTGGGGTATGAGATATTAAAGGAAAGAGGATATCCTGAATTTATCCTTCAGTCGGTACTGCATCACCATGAAAATATGGATGGAAGCGGTTATCCGGATAATTTAAGGGGAGAGGAGATTCCTTACGGCGCCCGGATTATCCGTGTCTGTGATGTGTTTTCCGCATTGATTTCCGATCGGCCTTACCGAAAATCCTTCGATCAGAATACGGCGATAGAATTGATGATAGAAGAAATAAAAAATTTCGATATCAAGATCTTTCTGGCTTTCCAAAGAGTGATTCACCGGGAGGATTATCAGAAAATGGAATTGATAGAATAAAGGAGAGAATATTTATGGCATTGAAAAAGAAACCGGTGACGGGAATGAAAGATATTCTGCCGGCGGAGATGGCGGTAAGAGATTACGTGATCAGTCTTATTAAGGAAACTTATGGGACCTTTGGCTTTTCTTCAATGGAAACGCCCTGCGTAGAGCATATTGAAAATTTAAGCAGCAAACAGGGCGGAGAAAATGAGAAACTGATTTTTAAGATTATGAAAAGGGGAGAAAAACTGAAGATTAAAGAAGCCCAGACGGAAAACGACTTGGTGGATGGAGGACTTCGCTACGATCTTACCGTTCCCCTTTCCCGATACTATGCAAACCATGAAAATGAACTTCCCAGCCCGTTCAAGGCGCTTCAGATGGGAAATGTATGGCGGGCAGACCGGCCTCAGAGAGGCAGATTCCGTCAGTTTATGCAGTGTGATATCGATATCCTGGGCGAGCCGACCATCCTGGCGGAAATTGAGCTGATTCTGGCCACCACCACGCTTCTTGGGAAACTGGATTTTTCAAAATTCACCATCCGGATCAATGACCGGAGAATTTTGAAAGCCATGGCCTCCTACAGCGGTTTCGCGCCGGAGGATTTTGATACAGTATTTATCATTCTGGATAAGATGGACAAGATTGGGATGGAAGGCGTAGAAAAAGAGCTTCTGAACGAGGGATTTTCCAAAGAAGCCGTTGATAAATATCTGGCCATGTTCCGGGAAGTGACTCCAGGTGTGGAGGGAGTGCGCTATCTGAAGGAGAAACTGGCGGGGGTTCTGGACGAACAGTATGCCCAGGATCTGGAAACGATTATGAAAAGTGTGGATGCGGTGAAAGAGGCAGACTTTAAAATTGCGTTTGATCCCACTCTGGTTCGCGGTATGTCTTATTATACAGGACCGATCTTCGAGATTTCCATGGATGAATTCGGCGGTTCTGTAGGCGGCGGCGGACGGTACGATGAAATGATCGGAAAATTCACCGGAAAGGATGTCTGTGCCTGCGGATTTTCCATTGGTTTTGAGCGTATTGTAATGCTTCTTCTGGAAAGAGAATTTAAGGTGCCGGGTATGTCCGGAAAAACTGCATTTTTAATTGAAAAAGGAATGCCCCAGGATAAACTGATGACCGTGCTGCAGGAAGCCAGGGAAGCCAGAAACGGCGGAGCCCAGATAACCATTGCAGTGATGAAGAAAAACAAAAAATTCCAGAAAGAACAGCTGGCTGCGGAAGGCTATGAGAATTTCCGGGAATTTTTCATCGACAAAATGTAATAATCGGAGGAAAGAAAGATGGCAGAGTCAATGAAGGGACTGAAGCGGTCCCATCGCTGCACAGAGGTGTCAGCAGAAAATATCGGACAAAACGTAACCCTGATGGGATGGGTACAGAAAAGCAGAAACAAGGGCGGAATCATCTTTGTGGATTTGAGAGATCGAAGCGGCATTATCCAGCTCATATTTGAAAATGGAAGTATTGACGGGGAAGGTTTTGAAAAAGCTGCAAAATTAAGAAGTGAATTTGTGATTGCCGTTACTGGAAAGGTGGAACACCGTTCCGGAGCGGTAAACGAAAATTTGAAAACAGGAGATATTGAGGTTCGGGTGGATTCCCTGCGGATACTTTCTGAATCAGAGACGCCGCCTTTTCCCATTGAGGAAGACAGTAAGACGAAAGAGGAGCTTCGGCTGAAATACCGGTATCTGGATCTGAGACGGCCGGATATTCAAAGGAATCTGATACTGCGTTCCAAGGTGGCAATGCTGACCAGGATGTTTCTGGAGAAAGAAGGCTTTCTGGAGATTGAGACGCCAATGCTGACGAAAAGCACGCCGGAAGGCGCCCGGGACTATCTGGTTCCCAGCCGTGTGCATCCGGGACACTTTTATGCGCTTCCCCAGTCTCCCCAGCTGTTCAAACAGCTTCTGATGTGCTCCGGATATGACCGGTATGTACAGATTGTCAAATGTTTCAGGGACGAGGATTTGCGTGCAGACCGCCAGCCGGAATTTACTCAGATCGATATGGAGCTGGCCTTTGTGGATGTGGATGATGTCATCGATGTGAATGAACGTCTGCTGGCTTATCTGTTTCGGGAAGTGCTGGATGTGGAAGTGCCCCTTCCCATTCAGAGAATGACCTGGCAGGAGGCCATGGATCGTTTTGGTTCAGATAAACCGGATCTGCGGTTTGGAATGGAATTGCAGGATGTATCTCAGACAGTGAAAGACTGTGAGTTTGCTGTCTTTAAAAATGCCCTGGAAGCAGGAGGCAGCGTCCGCGGCATTAATGCCAAAGGCCAGGGAGGCATGCCAAGAAAGAAGATTGACAAGCTGGTGGATTTTGCCAAGGATTACGGTGCGAAAGGATTGGCATATTTATCCATAAATGAAGACGGCAGCTATAAATCTTCCTTTGCCAAGTTTATGAAGGAGGAAGAACTGGACGGGCTGGTAAAAGCCATGGATGGGGAACCAGGAGACCTTCTTTTGTTTGCGGCTGATAAAAATAAAGTGGTATGGGATGTGCTGGGAGCTCTTCGTCTGGAGCTGGCACGTCAGATGGATCTTCTGGATAAAAACGAATATCGCTTCGTGTGGATTACAGAATTCCCGCTGCTGGAATGGTCTGAGGATCAGCAGAGATACACGGCAATGCATCATCCGTTTACCATGCCGATGGACGAAGATATTCCTCTTCTGGATACTGATCCGGGAGCTGTCCGCGCCAAAGCTTACGATATTGTATTGAATGGTACGGAGCTGGGCGGAGGAAGCGTGAGAATCCATCAGAACGATATTCAGGAAAAAATGTTTGAAATGCTGGGCTTTACGAAGGAAGAAGCCCAGGAGCGGTTTGGATTCCTGCTGACAGCGTTTAAATACGGGGTACCGCCCCATGCAGGACTGGCTTACGGACTGGACCGTCTGATTATGCTGATGACAAAAGAAGACAGTATCCGGGATGTTATTGCCTTCCCGAAGGTGAAAGATGCTTCCTGTCTGATGACAGAGGCTCCTGGTATTGTGGATGATCAGCAGCTGGAAGAACTGTGCATACAGATCACCGGCAGCCAGGAAGAAGAATAAAAGGGAAAATTTTCCAAGAAAAAAGAATCGACAGACAGTCTGATCTATAAGGGAATCAGATATGACTGACGATTCTTTTTTTGTTTTATGTTTCCGGTGAAGTGGAAATATTGGCGACCGCTTCCTGGATGTTTCCGAGGATGGCCTTTACAAAGGTATCATTGGTCTGGAGTTTCCAGTTTGTCCCGTCGTTTTCCAGAGTCAGGGTAACTGTTGATACGGCGGATGAAGTATTATTGTCAATGCAATCCAGAAGCATCTGATTGGCTTTCGTCAAACGGACGGACATACCATCTGCCAGCGCCTGGGAAGTGGATGTGTAAGCGGATACTTCTTCCTGATATTTTTGAATAATATTGTTCCAGTCACAGGTAGTTACCTCTACCGTCACCTGGGAAGTGGTTCCGCTGTTTTCAGAGCTGGTGACAGAATAATCCAGGTACTGTAAAATCTGATCTGCCAGCGCCCGGGCAATGGTTCGTTTATATTCATCATCAGCAGAAAACAGTTCATCCAGAGAAAGGAATCGATTCATCTGTTCTGTGTCAAAGGATTTAATAGTATCGAAATACAGAGCAATAACTTCCTCAGAACTTAGCAGGTCAGGATCTGCACCGTAAGTCACAAAATTCCCCGTCAGCTCGTTCTCAAGATCATCATTTCTGATCAGGATCCATTCTCCACCCGAATATTCCAGAGATACGGTATATTCGCTTTTTACGGTGCCGTAGTCCTTATCCAGCAGAAGTCGGCGCAGCAGAAGATAATAATCTTCCAGCGAGTATTCCACACGGCTGGGCATAGCCTGATTCTGCAATTCTTTTACAACGGTCTGGGCGGCAAAATCTTTTGCCAGAGCTTTGGCATCTATGGTCTGAAGCTCTAAAAGAGCAGATGCCGTTTGGGCGTCCTCATCGATGGATATCATTTTTATGGAGTAATCAAAATTCTGAAAAAACAGTAAAAAGACATCCGCCACATCTTCCGGCAGTTTTCCCTCCGGCAGGTCAGAAAGCAGACCGGCCTCTGAAAAATAAGCAGAAATTTCATCAGTATTACTGCTTTTTAATGGTTTAAATTCTTCATCGATGCAGGCTGAGACAGCGTCTTTTTCTTCATTGGAACAGCCGGCAAGGAAGAGAAAAAATGAGGTAAAAAGCAGGAGGGACAGCAGGGCAGCTCTGGATCTGCGAAGAAAGGTCATGAGGTACCTCCATCTTCGGACGCATCGGATTTTTCCGGTTCCGTCAGTTTCCGAAAACAATAACTCAAAATGTCTTTTCTGGTTATAATACCAATAAATTTTCCATTATCATCCACCACAGGAACAAAATTTTGTCTCATGGCTGTCATGAACAAATCTTCTATATCACAATTGATATTTACAGGATTGTTATGCCAGCGGCGGGGAACCTGCCTGATTGGAAAATCTTCGGCCTCATGGAGTGTCAGGGAAAATTTATTCTTGATCACACGAAGCAGGTCGCCTTCTGTGATAGTACCTATGTAGGCACCGGATCTGCTCAGAAGGGGAATCGCAGTGTAGTGATGATGCTCCATTTTTTCCAGAGTCTGACGGAGAGAAAAATCATCGTAAATGTATTCCACTTCACTTTTTGGTGTCAGGAAAAATAAAATATTCATATTATGTAGATTCACTCCTTATAGTTACTTTAGCGTCCTGACGCTAACTCTATTATATACTATTTAGACGAAAAAGTGGAGAAAAGCACAGGAAAATTTTATTAATTTTTTCTTACGCACCAACCCATTTTTCTCCACTCTGTGGTATAATGTCCGTATTGCATTGAGCCGCAGGAAAGTCAGGAAAACAGGGAGGTATTGTATGTCCTATAAATCACAAAGTTATGAAAATACAGCCAGAAGTGTAATAAAAAATTTTGAAAAGCGTGGGATGGAAGGCTATTACTGCGCTGATCGTGACGCAGCGAGGGAAAAAGTCTTAGAGATGATAGATGAAGGAGCCAGCGTAACCTGGGGAGGCTCGATGACTTTGGAAGAGGCCGGCATTATTGATGCAGTCAAGAATGGTCCCTATCGAGCCATTGACAGGGAGTCGGCTGGTACGCCGGAGGAAAGAAGGAAACTTTACGGCGAAATCGTCTGTTCAGACTATTTTCTGATGGGCACCAATGCTTTCACCCTGGACGGTGAGCTGATCAATATAGACGGCCGCGGCAATCGTGTTGCCTGTCTGATTACCGGACCGGAGAAGGTGATTGTAGTGGTGGGGATGAATAAACTGGTGAAAAATGTACAGGAAGGTCTGGATCGGGTACGGACGGTAGCGACGCCGCCCAATGCGATCCGGGTAGGAGCGTCTACGCCATGCTCAAAAACAGGCGTCTGTGCCGACTGTACAGGCAGCGGCTGTATCTGCTGCCAGGAAGTAATTACCCGTGCTTCCATGATCAGAGGAAGAATCAAAATTATACTTGTGGGAGAAGAACTGGGATTCTGAAATCCCCCGATGTTTAGGAGGAGAGAACAAGATGAAAAAATTTATTGATTTTATAACGGAGGAGATGACGGCTGCCTTTGAAAAGGCGGGATATGACGGAAAATACGGGAAGGTGACCATTTCCAACCGTCCGGACCTCTGTGAGTTTCAGTGTAATGGAGCCATGGCCGGTGCAAAAGAGTATAAAAAAGCTCCCCTTATGATTGCACAAGATGTGATTGAATGTTTAGATGGAAGTATGGTATTCGCGCAGGCGGAAGCGGTGAAGCCAGGTTTCATCAATTTAAAAGTGAAAAAGGAATTTCTTTCAGAATATCTGCGGAAAATGCAGATGGACGATCAGCTTTCCGTGGATAAAACAGAACAGCCAAAGACCATTATCCTGGATTACGGCGGTCCCAATGTGGCAAAGCCGCTTCACGTAGGGCATCTCCGTTCGGCCATTATCGGAGAAAGCATCAAACGGATGGGACGTTATCTGGGCCATAATATGATCGGCGACGTGCATCTGGGGGATTGGGGGCTTCAGATGGGCCTGATTATAACGGAGCTGAAGGAGAGACAGCCGGATCTGGTTTATTTCCAGGAAGATTACGAAGGGGAATATCCGACAGAGGCGCCCTTTACCATCGGCGAGCTGGAAGAGATATATCCGGCGGCCAGCGCCAGGTCGAAGGAAGATGAACAGTATAAAGAACGGGCTATGGAAGCCACACATCAGCTTCAGCAGGGAAACCGGGGATACCATGCTCTGTGGAATCATATTATGACGGTTTCGGTAAACGACCTGAAGAAAAACTATGAAAAGCTGAATGTAACCTTTGATCTGTGGAAAAAGGAATCAGATGCTCAGCCGTATATTCCTGAGATGGTAGAATATATGAAGCGGGAAGGATACGCTCACATTGACAACGGCGCCCTGGTGGTAGACGTGAAGGAAGAGGGTGACACCAAGGAAATTCCGCCCTGCATGATATTGAAATCCGACGGAGCTTCGCTGTATAATACCACAGATCTGGCTACCATTGTGGAAAGAATGAAACTGTTCCATCCGGACGAAATCATTTATGTGGTGGATAAGCGTCAGGAACTTTACTTTACGCAAGTATTCCGCTGCGCCAGAAAGACTAAACTGGTAGAGGAAAGCACAGGGCTTTATTTCCTTGGTTTCGGTACGATGAACGGAAAAGACGGAAAACCTTTCAAGACCAGGGAAGGCGGCGTAATGCGTCTGGAACGGCTGCTGCAGGAAATCACCGATGAGATGTATAAAAAAATTATTGAAAACAGGAACGTAAAAGAGGAGGATGCCAGGGCTACAGCGGAAATTGTAGGGCTGTCAGCCATCAAATACGGGGATCTGTCCAATCAGGCTTCCAAAGACTATGTATTTGATGTGGATCGTTTTACCTCATTTGAGGGAGACACAGGTCCCTACATCCTCTATACAACGGTGCGCATTAAATCTATTCTGAATCGTTTCCAGCAGGAGGGAGGTTCTCTGGAAAAAGGAAGTATTCAGAAAGCTGCCAGCGACAGTGAAAAAGCCCTCATGCTGGAACTGTGCCGGTTTAACTTCGTGGTGGAGAATGCTTTTGAGGAAAAAGCGCCTCACAAAATCTGCGGCTATATTTATGGATTGGCAAATGCCTTTAATCGTTTTTATCATGAGACAAAAATTCTCAGTGAGGAAGATGAGCAGCAGAAATCTTCCTGGATTTGTCTGCTGATGCTGACCAGAGATGTATTGGAAACCAGCATTGACCTGCTGGGATTCTCGGCACCGGAAAGAATGTAATGAGAGTAAATCTTCTCACCGACAGCCATTACAGGCTGTCGGTTTTTTGTCGGCAGCTAGCCGAAAGAAGTAAGTTCAATATTGGGAGAAACATCCATCCGGTGTTGTTTCAATTTTTTATTGCATAATTTGCAAAATCATAGTATGCTAAAATATATCATATCTTTATTTCAACGGACAGTTCGTCCGACATTTCAATCATTATACTTATTTAAAGGGCGGAGGTGGTCGCTATCGACCTGAAAAAAGGAACGGTGCTGATGGGAAAATACCGTCTCCTGGAGGAACTGGGTCATGGGGGAAGCGGCAGAGTCTTTCTGGCTGTGGATATCAGACTGGGAAAAAAGTGGGCCGTTAAAATTTTTGATGAGCCATCTGACGGAATTGATGAAATACAGATGTTGAAGGAACTGGATCATCCCATGATTCCCAGAATTGTGGAATATCTGGAAGGAAATGGACTCAGCGGAATCGTAATGGATTATCTGGACGGTGTTGATCTGGGAACTGTGGGAAGAAAGGGAGGTTATTTTACAGCGGAACAGGTTCTGGATTTTGGAATTGCTCTCTGCGATGTGCTCATATATCTTCATAGCAGAAGACCGCCGGTCATATACGGTGATCTGAAGCCTCAAAATCTGGTGGTAACAGCGGAAAAACGATTGAAGATCGTAGATTTTGGCTGTGCCAGAATAGAGGACGATAAAAATGAAAAGCAGTTTGCAGGCACGAAAGGATATGCAGCACCGGAACAGTACCGCGGTGAAGGAGGGAAAACGGCTGATATATATGGGATGGGAGTGACCCTTGAAGTGGCCGGAAGAGGGAATTTACCCATTGTACTGAAGAGAATATTGAAAAAGTGTCGGCACAGGAATCCCGCCAAACGGTATCAGTCGGCAGAACAGGTATTGAAGGAACTCATTCGGTGTAAAGAAAAAATTAGAGAAAAGAGAAGGTATCCCAGACTGTTTCTGGGGGCGGCGGCAGTACTCACGGGACTTCTGGCGGTGAATCTATTGGTTTCTGCGGGAAAGGAGTCGGCCTGTCTGGAAGCTGTTAGGGAAAAAAGATTCTATGATGCGGCGGTATTGTTTCCCCAACGGGAAGAAATATATATTCTGATGCTCCAGGATGGGATGGAAAGAGGCAGCACCCAGGAGACGATTTTACAGATTGCAGGGATACAGAAAATGCATCCGGCAGAAACAGAAAAGCATGTTAAGATCAGGCTGCAGATTGCCCGGTTATATCTGCAGGGAACACCGATGGACAGAAGTTTTCAGCCGAATTATGGACAGGCCGAAGCATGGTACCAATCTGTTCCGGAAAAAGAATATCCGGATGTGAAGTGGGACAGGGAGCTGCTGAGTATTCTGACAGATTCGGGAGAGCAGGTTGACTGGAAACAAAGAGCCTATGCGATGAAGAAACTGTATCAGAAATCAAAGAAAATTACGGATCAGTTTTCCAGAAATATGCTGCTGGAACTACTGGCTTCCGTATGGCTGACTAATCGCTATTATTTTGAAAGTGTGGGAGAAAATCCGCTGCAGTGGTGCATCCGTTTGTCGGAAGAATGTTTTGCAGGAGCAGAAGACAGAGAAGATTATAAGGGAGAGCATCTGCTTTCACTGCGTATGACGCTGAGTCAGGCATGCTATTTGAAAGGACTGAAGGAAAAGGACAGAGATTTATTGGACAGGTGTCTGACGCTTTATGAAGAGATAAAAAAGCAGGGGATTTCAGAAACATTGTCCTATGAGATGCTGCATAAAACAGCATATATATATGAAGAATTGGAACAGTATGATTCTGCGGCAGAATGTTATGAACAGATGTTGGAAATTAATCCGCAGGATGTGCAGGTCTACTGTGAATATGCATTTATGGAGATGGCAGAAAGAAAAAATACTGAGAAAGCGGAAAAGCTGTTTCTGGCGGCGGGGAAAGTGAAGGATGCAGAGGAAAACAGAAATTACAGAATTTTAGAAGAGCGGCTGGAGGGAAGAAAGAAATGAGAAAACTATGGAAATGGATAGCCGTGCTGCTTGGCGTTCGTCAGATTATTCTCGCGGATACGACTGTATGGGGCGGTCAGGCGTCGGAAGTAATCACAGAAATAACGATAACGGAGGAGTACTGGACAGAGGAATTTACCGGGACGGAAGAAGAAACAAAGGAGTGGGAAGAACAGAGAAAAGAAAGAGAACAGGAAGAAGAGTCTTCGAAAGAGGAAGAAGTTCAGCATGAGGGAGAAGAGGAAATCATAGAAATCGTGGAAGAACCGGCGGATGAAGGTGAAGCGGAACCGCATGCATCTGAGAAAAATGCATATACTCCGGAGACAGATGAAAATGACGTCAGATTATCCGACGAGCCGGAACTTATAAGGGATGAAACGCCTCCGGTGATACAGACCGTCAATCTTTCAGCATTTACAGCCAGCAGCCTTCCGGTGGCTCCGGAAATTATTATTTCTGATGAGAACATTGTGAGGGAAAATATCCATGTTTCGCTGCGGAAGGGCGAAGGAGAGGACGTTCCTTTTGCAGCGGTATATGAACAAAAGGAGAACCAGGTACTCTGTCGGATGGACAGCATCGAAGAAGAGGGGAGATATCTGCTTTCGGTGAAAGCAGAGGACAAAGAGAGAAATATATCTGAAGTCAGCTGGATATTTACCGTCAATCGTACAGGAACCCGGTTTGCATATGATGAGGAGAAAAAGTATGTGAAGCGGGAAGACAATTTTTCGCCCAGAATCCGTATTGATAATTATGATGGAGTTAAAGTCCTCTCCTGCATGGTTAACGAAAATGAAGCGGAATATTGGTGGGAGGGAGAGGAGGTAGTTATTGCTTCGGAAGCCATATCCGGCGGGCGCAATGTTATCACAATAGTGACAAAGGATGGGGCCGGCAATCTTTCTTCTATGACGCCCTGGGAAATTATCTGTAAAGAATAAGGGGCAATCCAACAGATTTCTTTGATTCTTGTGAGAAGTATGGTATAATCTTCACAAATGGGGAAAAGAGGTGGAATATGAAAAAGAGGATGTTAAAAAAGGGCATTTTATTATTTGTGATCCTGTGCCTTCTTTCTGCCAATTTCGTTTGGGCATCTCCGGCAGCAATTGCGGAAACAGAAGAAGCGGCTGAGACAGAAACTGAACTGGAGAAGGAGGAGCAGGCGGGACCGGAGGAATCTGAAATACCCAAAGAGGATATATCTGACGATATAGAGCAGCAGGAGGATACGGATTCGTCATTGCCGGAAGAAGAGAAAGAAGAACAGGAGTTAGAAGAAGAGACAGAAAACGGGCTTACGGACGAAAGCCAACCCGAAAGTTCTTTGCCGGAGGAAAATGAAGAAGATTCCCAGCTTCTTCCCAAAAGCGGACAGACAGCAGTGAAAGCAGCCGCAGGATGGGAAGAGACAGAGGATGGTCTTAAATACCGTGACGGAAATGGAGACTATCTGAAAAATACGACGGAGAAGATAGGAAAGTACCGTTTCATGTTTGACGAACAAGGGTATGTGAAAACAGGCTGGCAGGAGATAGACGGTCAGACCTATTATCTGAAGCAGACCGGGGAACCGGGAATAAAAGGAGCCATGTTTCTGGGCTGGCAGAATATCAACAGTCAGACCTATTATTTCAAACAGACCGGTGCGAAAGCAGGGGTGATGTTTAAAGGCTTCCAGAGCATCGGCGGCCGGAAGTTCTATTTCAATCCGGCAGGCGAAGCCGGCGAGAAAGGCCGGATGCTGCTGGGCTGGCAGGAAGTAGACGGCCGGACCTATTATTTGAAAAAGACCGGCGAAAAAGGAGTAAAAGGAAAAGCGCTGCTGGGCTGGCAGAGTATCAACAGTCAGACCTATTATTTTAAACAGACCGGAACAAAGGCGGGAGTAATGCTTGAAGGCCTTCAGAGCATCGGCGGCCGGAAGTTCTATTTCAATCCGACAGGCGAAGCCGGCGAGAAAGGCCGGATGCTGCTGGGCTGGCAGGAGGTAAACGGCCGGACGTATTACCTGAAAAAAACGGGCGAGACGGGGGTAAAAGGAAAGGCGCTGCTGGGCTGGCAGAGCATCGGCGGCAAAACATATTATTTCCTTAAAAGCGGTTCTCAGCAGGGAAAAATGCTTACCGGTTTCCAAAGTATCGGAGGAAGAAAGTTTTATTTTAAAAGAACAGGTGAAGATGGAATAAAAGGACAGATGTTTCTGGGCTGGCAGAGTATCGGCGGAGATAAATATTACTTTAAACAGACCGGGGCAAACGGTCTGAAAGGAGCCATGTTTATCGGCTGGCAGAGCATCAATAACAAGCAATACTATTTTGATCCCAATGGAGTATATATTCCAGGCAAAAAGAAAATTACGGTGGCGATTGATGCAGGCCATCAGCTCCATGGAAACAGCAGTCTGGAGCCCATTGGGCCGGGAGCTTCTGAAAAAAAAGCGAAAGTGTCTTCCGGTACATATGGTCAATGGTCCGGATTAAACGAATATGAACTGAATTTGACAGTGGCCAAAAAACTTCAGAAAGAATTGGAAAATCGAGGATATGAGGTGTATATGATCCGGACTACCCACAATGTGGATATCAGTAATTCACAGCGGGCCAAGAATGCGGCGAATGCGGGAGCTGACATATTGATTCGTATTCATGCCAACAGCGACAGCAACAGTTCTGTTTCGGGTGCGCTGACCATTGCACCTACCAATTCCAATCCGTACATGACAAAAACCAATATCAGCAAATCCAGACAGCTTTCTCAGAAAGTGCTGGATGCATTCTGCAAAGCTACGGGGGCGAAAAAGAGAAGCATATGGTATACGGATACCATGAGTGGAATTAACTGGAGCACCATACCTGTCACAATAGTAGAGATGGGATTTATGAGCAACCGTCAGGACGATTTGAATATGGCCAATGATTCTTATCAGAATAAAATGGTACAGGGAATGGCTGACGGAATCGACGATTATTTCTAAGCAAAGGAAGACAGATATATGTCACAGATAATTTTATTTGATCTGGACGGTACACTGACAGATTCAGCGGAAGGCATTACAAAAAGTGTTCAGTATGCTCTGCAGCATTTCGGCGTGGATGAACCAGATTTGGAAAAATTAAAATGTTTCGTGGGACCGCCGTTAAAGGAACAGTTTATGAAATACTGTCATATGCCGGAACGGCAGGCGGAGACGGCGGTGGCCGTGTATCGGGAACGTTATGCCAAGACTGGTATTTATGAAAATAAGCTTTACGATGGAATTTTAGAGCTGCTGGAAATGTTGAAAGAGGAAAAGAAGATACTGTGTGTGGCATCTTCGAAACCTGAAATATACGTTCGGCGGATTCTGGAATACTTTCAGATTGATCAGTATTTTGACGAGATAGTAGGCGCCAATATGGACGGCAGCCGGACAAAGAAGGCAGAAGTAATTGAAGAGGCGCTGGAGAGGCTTCAGGCCACAGACAGCCGTGAAGATGTGCTGATGGTGGGGGACCGTTCTCATGATGTGAAAGGAGCTCTCCAATGCGGCATTCAGTGCATCGGAGCGGCCTATGGATATGGAGGATCATCAGAGCTGGCCAAGGCGGGGGCTATTTATATTGCAAATTCTGTGGAAGAGCTTAAGATCCTATCCGACCGATACAGAACAGGGCAAAGTGAAGAGAGCCAAGAAGAGGGGATAACAGACGCCCCCCTTCCGGAAAAAACGCTTCACAGTCCCCTGAGAAAAATATGGCGCGTGCTTTATCCCATAGGCATCCACTACGGCGTATCTTTTGTGGTGACACAGATTGCGGCGATTCTTTTGTTCAGCTGGTATATGATGCGGCAGGGCGGCATGGATTTTGAGGCGGTTAACGACCTTATCATGGAACAGGCGGTGCTGATTACAGGAATTTCCAATGTGCTGGCGCTTATTCCATTGTCTTTTCTGTATCGGCGGGACTGCAGGCTGAGAAAGATGCAGGTGCTGGGCAGGCCGGAGAATAATCGCAGGGGGAAAAAAGCAGGCATTTATTTTATGACTGTTGTTTTCGCCATTACGGCCAGTCACGTGCTGAATGAATTGATTTTTTACAGCGGACTGGACAAACTGTTTCCAGGATATTCTCAGATACAGGAGACGGCGTTCAGCAATCAGAGCATTTTTCTGATGATTCTGGTGGTGGGAGTGGCGGCTCCGGTGGTGGAAGAACTGCTGTTTAGGGGGCTAGTGCTGAAAAGAATTCAGGATTATCTGGGAAATGTCTGGGCAGTTGTACTTTCGGCTTTAATATTTGGACTTTACCATGGAAATGTAGTGCAGTTTGTCTATGCCGGACTTCTCGGTCTGGCCTTCGGCATGATTATGTGCAGAACCAATTCTCTGAAAGTGGTTATTGCTGCACATATGGCGGCCAATCTCTGGTCTGTTTTGGGCAGCGCCCTTACACAGATCCTGATATCGAAAAATGAAGCGGCCTATTATGCAATGCTGGGATGCTTTGTAGTTTTGGCGCTGATGAGCGGCGTTTATATTATGACGGGGAAAAAGTTAACGGATGATGGGAGGAAATGAAAGTCATGTATTGTGAAAAATGCGGGGCGCAGTTGAGCCCGGAGGATGTCTACTGTCCGGAATGCGGCGCGAAAGTGGAGGATGATGCCACGGTCAGAATGGGGTATAATTCCGGTCAGTCTCACAGAGAATATGTACAGGAAAAACAAGACCGGCGTCAGTCCGATAATGTTTCCTGGCAGAATCAGCAGAGAAGCCGGCAGCAGGGGAACAGATACCGTCCTGATGAACAATTTTATCAGTCAAATCATGGAAATCAGCATCATGGTTCGGGAAACGACGGAAAAGATAAGATACTGTACATTTTTCTGGGCGTTATCACAGCGGTTCTTGTCGTCGGCATCATCTGGGGAGTAATGACTTTAATAAATTTAAATAATGAAGAAGATGTGACGGTGGAAGCGAAAGAGGCGACGGCAGAAGAAATAAATCCGGACCTGGAAAGTGAGACGGAAGAAGAAGTGACAGTGACGCCTTCGGAAGCGCCCACAGCGGAACCAACATCAACTCCTATTCCCACGCCGGCAGTTACTGCCGTGCCTACGGTGACGCCGGTACCCACACAGGCGCCGACGGCAGCGCCTGCAAGCAGTGATTATGTGATTCCGGACAGCTCTACCCGGGAACTGACCAATGCAGATTTGGCAGGTTTGAGCGAATGGGAACTTCGGGTTGCCAGAAATGAAATTTATGCAAGACATGGGCGGATGTTTGAAGACGAGGCGCTGGATTCTTATTTCAGAGGAAAAAGCTGGTATGTACCCAGTATTCCGGCAGCCAGTTTTGACGATAATCAGCTTTTGACGAAAACAGAACTTAGGAACGCAAAGCTGATTTCCGATTATGAAGCAGCACATGGATATAATTGATGGAGGAAGAGAAAATGTATTGCGGACGTTGCGGTGCATACAATGATGAAAGCAGTCGTTACTGCGAAAATTGCGGCAATGCGCTGTATGCGGCTCCACAACATCCAAGGAAAGACAGCAGTCCGGACAACAAGAAAAGAAAAGCTATATGGGCGGTGATCATTGCAGCGATGGCGGTTATCCTTGCAGTGATTGCCGTTGTTGTCTGGAGAAAGGTTGCACAGCAGGAGCAGTATACCCAGCAGTTGACTTTGGGAAAACAATATCTGGCGGAGCTGAATTACGAGGATGCAGAAATTTGCTTCCGGGAAGCGATTGACATCAATCCCCGGCAGGCCCAGCCGTATATTCAGTTGTCTGCGGTGCTGGTGGAAACAAACCGGTATGATGAGGCAAAGAAAGTTCTGACAGATGCCCTGGAGGTTATTCCGGAAAAGGAGACAGAGAAAGTCCAGGCGATAGAACGCAGGCTGACAGAGGTGCAGGAACTGATTTCTGTCAAAGAAGAGGAGACGCAGGAAGAAAATCAGGAAGATCCCCTGACAGTTTCCATGGAAGTATTGGGATACCCGTATTTATCGGATAATACTTATACTATGGAATTTGCCCGTGAAGATATTTATTATATGATGAACGGTATGGAGGAAGAGGGTATCCTGTGCGCCGACAGGTATGATTATGATCAGGATAGAAAGGATGAAATTCTTGCCCTTGTACTTTCCAATCAGCAGGGCCAGTGGCCATATTCCAGAACTTTTGTTTTCTATATGCTGGAAGAAAACCAAGAGGGAGTCTGGGAGAAAGCGGCGCAGACCAGCCTTGAGGCCGACTTAAACGCTTCTTACTGTCCGGCACGTATTGAATTTTTTGCAAAGCAGTATGAAGATCACGTGGGAATATTCCTGGAAGATACGTCGCTGGCGCAGCACTTGGCTGATGGGGTTTCATGGAGGCTTCGCCAGGTGGATTACCGGAATCAGACGTTCAGTCAGATAGGAGAGGAGATTAATATGGCTGGTTCTGACGATATAACCCATGCCTGCTTTGAGATGGACGATACGTACAATCCGGAAGGATACGAAGAAGGGCGTCAGGCGATTTTGAATTTTATAAACAGCGTTCATGAGCTGGAACTGTATCCCGATCGCCTGGGATGGGATGCGCCGCTGACGGAGCAGGACGACGGTTTGCGAAAACTGCTGCGGATAGAAAAAAGTACGGAAATTACTCCATTGCAAACACAGGAATGGCTTCAGGCAGGCGCGGCGGAACCGCTCGGCCCGGTAAATGTGACGATTACGGATTTTCAAAAGACAGAAGAGACGGCTGGAACTTCCCAGGAGGAAAGCTATCAGGCGGAAATCGTAACCTATCAGGGAAACGGGGATATTCAGTACCCCCAGTTTTCACCGTCTTCTTCCACTGTGGATCAGTGGAATACTCATTTTGAGCAGATGGCTGCTGATGTGCAGAAAAGTCAGGATGATATGATAGCGGATGGAATAACGAATGCATGGGCAAAGCAGGAAGCAGAGATCGTCTATCAGGAAGGGGCCGTGGTGTCCATACGTTTTTTGAGTGATGAATACTACGGAGGCGCTCACGGAATGACCCGGGAGTTCGGAGAGACGATAGACTTGAACAGCGATCACATGTACACTCTGCCGGAACTGCTGAATACAGACACAGCTGCGGCCCAGCAGATGGTAAATGACGGATTTAACCAGTTAATCGCTGCAAATCCCGGCGAATTTTTCGAAGGTGCGGTCAGTGATGTTTCGGCGGATTTCAACGAGGTGGGATTTTACAAAACACCGGAGGGAATTCGGGTTATCAGTACGTTGTATTGGCTGGCGCCTTTTGCATCAGGAACCCATGAGATTCTGCTGCAGCCGGCTGCGCCGTGAAAAAAGGAAGAAAAGTTTGCGTAAAATAGGGAAAAGTGCTTGAATCCGCTATTTTTCCATGCTATAATCATAAAGTCGCGAAAAAACACGCATGTGGGTAACCTGTATGGTGCCCGGAGTACGGGTCACAGGAAAACGTCGAAGCATGCGGAGGAACAAACCAAAAAGGAGATAAGAAAATGAGCGTAATTTCAATGAAACAACTTTTGGAAGCCGGTGTGCATTTCGGACATCAGACAAGAAGATGGAATCCGAAAATGGCTGAGTACATTTACACAGAAAGAAATGGTATTTATATCATCGACCTTCAGAAATCAGTAGGAATGGTTGACGATGCATATAAAGCAGTTTCTGATATTGTTGCAGAAGGCGGAAGCATTCTTTTTGTAGGAACAAAAAAACAGGCTCAGGATGCAATCAAAACGGAAGCAGAGCGCTGCGGAATGTTCTATGTGAATGAAAGATGGCTGGGCGGTATGCTGACCAACTTTAAAACTATTCAGAGCAGAATTCAGAGACTGAAAGAAATTGAGGCAATGGAAGAAGACGGAACTTTTGACGTGCTTCCGAAAAAAGAAGTTATTGAGCTGAGAAAAGAAATGACCAAGCTTCAGAAAAACCTGGGCGGAATCAAAGAAATGAAGAAAATCCCGGACGCAATCTTTATTGTAGATCCCAAGAAAGAAAGAATCTGCGTACAGGAAGCACATACACTGGGTATTCCGTTAATTGGTATCTGCGATACAAACTGTGATCCGGAAGAACTGGATTATGTAATTCCGGGAAATGACGATGCAATCCGCGCAGTGAAACTTATCGTTTCAAAAATGGCTGACGCCGTTATCGAGGCAAAACAGGGTGAGGCTGAGGATGCCGTATATCCGGAAGAGGTAATGGAAGAAGCAGAGGAAGCGGAAGCAGCAGAGGCAGAGACGGAAGAATAATTTAAATTTCGGAATTCAGGAGGAAAATCATCATGGCTATTACAGCAGCAATGGTTAAAGAATTAAGAGAAATCAGCGGTGCCGGAATGATGGACTGTAAGAAAGCTCTTACAGCGACAGACGGCGATATGGATAAAGCAATGGAGTTCCTGAGAGAAAAGGGACTGGCGACTGCTCAGAAAAAAGCAGGAAGAATTGCAGCGGAAGGTATCGTTATGCTGAAAGTGGCTGACGATGCTAAAAAAGCGGTTGCAGTGGAAGTAAACGCAGAGACAGACTTCGTTGCTAAAAACGAAAAATTCCAGACTTATGTAGCTCAGGTGGCAGAGCAGGCTCTTGAAACTTCTGCTGCAGATATCGAAGCGTTCCTGGCAGAGCCCTGGAAATTCGATACAAGCGAGACAGTATCAGAAGCTCTGGCTCATCAGATTGCTACTATCGGCGAAAATATGAATATTCGTCGTTTTGCTCAGGTGACAGAGGAAAACGGAATGATTGCCGCTTATACTCATATGGGCGGAAAGATCGGCGTTCTCGTTGATGTGGAGACAGACGTTGTCAATGATGCAGTAAAAGAGATGGCTAAAAACGTAGCTATGCAGGTAGCTGCTCTGAGACCTCAGTATACAAACCGTTCTGAAATCAGCGAAGAATATATTGCCCATGAAAAAGAAATTCTGATGGCTCAGATTAAAAACGATCCCAAAGAATCTCAGAAACCGGAGAAGGTTATTGAGGGAATCATCAATGGACGTATCAATAAAGAGCTGAAAGAAATCTGTCTGCTGGATCAGGTTTATGTAAAAGCAGAGGATGGAAAACAGTCAGTGTCCAAGTATGTGGATGAAGTTGCCAAAGCCAATGGTGCAAAGATCAATATCAAAGGTTTTGTTCGCTATGAAACCGGAGAAGGTATTGAGAAAAAAGAAGAAAACTTCGCAGAAGAAGTAGCAAAACAGATGGGAATGTAATTTCCTAAAACCAAAGGTGCTTGAAGCCCTTGAAAATCCCGTAAAACGGGCGTTTTCAAGGGCTTTTTGCTTTATAGGAAATTCCGATTTTGGATAAGGGAAAAGAAGCCCTGCTGGTCGAACATATGTTAAATCAACAGAGAAATGGATATGACAATAAGACGATGGTTAGATTTAGAAGATATAAAAACCTTCTTCTCCAAACAAATCGTCAAAAGGGTCGTCTTCATTCAGAAAATAATCCATATCCAGAAGGTCATCCCCGCTCATATGGCGAATGTCCTCGGACGTCATTCCTTCGGGTGGATTCTCTATGTATTTTTTGCGCAGTTCCTCGATATCTGGTTTCATGATAAACATCCTCGTTTGAAAGGATTATATCACAACAGTTTTATGCGGAGGAACGCTTTCCACGAGATTTGGACATTGCTTTCTCGTACATTTCTTCGCGAGGTATGCGCTTGTGGTTGTAATAGAGTTCCAGGAACTCCATTTTGTGATTACATTCAGGACAATACAGAGGGTCATAGCCGAAGGAGAGGAAAATAGCGGTCCTCCATTGGTTGAAACTGCGGTATATTTTGTGCTTTTCTTTTGAAATGACACGATGCAGCTTTGAATCAATCTTACGGTGTCTTGCATACAGACCTCCATAACAGATCATTTTAAAATGTTTTTCCGGGATGTGACGGATGAGCCGTTTGATGAAATCCATGACAGGCAAAGTCTCCTCCACATACTGGTCGTCTTCGTGGCGGTTATAGTGGAAAGTAACGGTATCCCCATCATACCGGTCAATCCTGGATGTGGCGATGACGGGTCTGCCAAGATAGCGACCGATGTATTTAGTCACTACTTTGGGATCGCAGAGATTCGGTTTGGCATAGACATAGAACCCCTGTTTATGCTGGGTGTAACATTTCGCTTTTACTTTTTTGAAAGAAGGTCCAATCCTGTTTTCCAGTTCATTGAGAAGAACAGTACGGAAAGCGTTACGGAGATAGTTGTAGTTAAAGTGCTTTACATGACGCCAGAATCCATCGTCACTGTAGCCGCCTTCGGAAAGGAGGCAGTGAATGTGGGGATTCCATTTGAGATCGCGGCCAAAAGTATGAAGGACCATGATATAGCCGGGAGTAAAATTTTTGGCATGGTTCAGATTGAAAAACATCCGTGATATTACACTGGAGACGGAATGAAAGAGACAGTCCAAGAGGGATCTATCCTGAAGAAAAAAGTCGCGGAGATTTTCATCAATGGTAAAAACGCAATGGCGGTGCTGGACATTGACGAGTTTAAAAGACATACTGGTGGTGCGTTCCATAGCATATTCATTTCCGCAGGTAGGACAAAAACGGCTGTGACAACGAAAAGGAACGAACTTGAAATTACCGCAGTGCGGGCAGGAATACATAGCGCCGCCAAATGAGGGATCACCGCAGCCTAGCATCTTATCGATATTTTCCACCTCAGTTTTTCTGGGATGGAGAGTATATATAATTTCTTCATAATGGTCTGTAAAGATTTTTTGTAAGATATTCATAAGACTATTATGCAAGAAAACGTAACATAAGAAAACTCCTAACCCCTCATGATTGAGGGGAAGGGGAGTTGAATAGGCGAAGCCTATTTTTTGTAGGGGAAGAGCGGGCAGAAACCTTGAAAAGTTTATACCCATTCATTAAGTACGTTCCTGTTGCTATCGTGATGAGCGTAAGCCACGTTAGCGGGTACGCCATGATCCGGATGGGTAAAGGCAGCGAAATCCCACATATATAGAAGAATCGGTTTGCGGCTGTTTTATCTTCCAGGGAGCGAGAAATGAGCAATTGTGGATATCGGATCAGCGAAATTTTTAAAAAAACAGGTACTGATCCCAAAACGATACGCAAGTACGCATATACGATTTTTGTTTCCATAACCGTTTCTCCTTCTGCATTGTTCATTTGAGTAATCAAATAGAAATGATTGAATAGTTTTTGACGGAAAATAGAAGATGGTTGGAGACGGACGGGATCGAAGTTAGGGTCCGAGTTTCAGCAGTTTTTTAAGAATTCCCTGTATGTGATACCAGTCCGCGTTCTTGTTCCAGCCCAGAGACTTATTTACAGCAAAATTCCCGTGGAGCATGAACAGGAAAATCTTTTCTGCCTCCCATTCAGAGACATGATAATCTTCCATGATTTCCGGAATACGATATGGCTTCTGCGTCTGGTACAGCTTCTTTAGGATGTGGCGGGACAGACTTTCATCCAGAAAAAGGACCCGGTATTTAGGGCTGCTTGCGGCGCGCTGGCAGGCCGGGAGCAGGGCGTCGGGATCGGAGCCTGTTTCTTCAAGGCCCTTTTCATTTTCTATGTTCTGCCCAGAGATGGCAGAAGGAATCGGGTGCAGATCAAGCTCCGTAAGCCGGAGCGCGTCGTCCAGCAATTCGTCTAAGACATCATTAATATTGTCATAATGCAGATAAAAGGTTGCCCTGGTGATTTCAGCCTGCCTGCACAGAGATGCAACCGTTATTTTTTCATAAGGCGTATTCTGGAGCAGATCTAAAAGTGCATCTTTAATCATTCCCTTGGTCATAAGGGTTCTCCGGTCAGTTTTCCTTTTTGTCAAATGAACTTCCTCCCTGAAATACGATACAAAGTCCGGCAATGTGTAAAGAACTGTTCTTCTTTGCGCAATGTTGGATAGGACTTTTAGAATTGTTTACAGTATAATTTTTCCTATACAAGATGTCAAGAAATGTTTGCTTAGGAGGAGACTGCCGTATGGAAGAATATAGAGAAATTGCAGAGAAAATCAGAAAGGCGGACGCTGTCCTGATCGGCGCCAGCAATGGGTTTTCCATCTCAGAAGGACTTCATATCTTTGCGGATAATGAAGCTTTTGAGGAGGTCTTTGGCGACTTTAAGAGAGCCTATGGTATCCACAGCATACTGATGGGGCTTTTTGCCAAATGGCCTTCGGAAGAAATAAAATGGGCGTTTTTCAGCAGGCTGATCCGTCATTACAGCATTGGTTATACGGGAAGCCCTAATACGGAAGCGTTGAAAACAATCATCGGAGACAAGCCGTATTTTTTTGTGACTTCAAATGGGGAAAACCACTTTGAGCTTGCCGGGTTTGCACCGGATTCCATCTGGGAAATCGAAGGGAGCTGGAAAGAAATACGGTGTGAAAATGGATGCCACAGTACGCTGTACCCGCTGTTTCCTTTGATTCCTGACATGGCAGCATCGGAAAAGGAGATGAGAATTTCACCGGAATTTGTTCCGAAATGCCCGAAATGCGGAGGACCGATGAACCTTCATTCTCCGCAGAGACATATGACCCCATGGGATCTGGAAATACAGAAACGGTTTGAGCGTTTTATTCAGGAATATCATGGGAAACGCCTTGTTATCCTGGAGCTTGGGATCGGATGGAGAAATCAGCTGATTAAAGCGCCCCTGATGCGTCTGGCAGAAGAAGAACCGCAGGCTGTTTATATTACAGTAAACAAAGGAGAGATCTATATTCCGGATCCGATTGCCGAAAAATCTTACGGCCTTGACGGTGATCTGACAGAGGTATTGAAACGGCTGAAACAGGCTGCTGAAGAAAGAAGCAGATGACGGAGGGAACAGATATGAGTATGTACGAAAACCTGGTCATGCAGACACAGATGAATTATTCAAGATATTACGGGCTGTACGCTGCCGGAAAGACACCGGTCAAATTAAGCAGCCGGAAGCCATTGCCCTATGAAAGGCAGATTGAGGAATTTGCGGATAAAATAAAAGAAGCAGACAGTATTATCGTCGGAGGGGCTTCCGGCCTGTCCTCTGCGGGAGGCGGGGACTTTTATTATGAGGATACGCCGTCCTTTCGCCGCTATTTCGGAAAATTCGCGGAAAAATACGGTTTTAAGGGAGCTTTTAACGGCATGGGATATCCGTATAAGACCAGAGGGGAGTTTTGGGCTTATCTGGCCACATTCCTGCATACCACCCAGACGGCGCCCATCCGTAAGCCTTATCGGGACCTTGACGCTATTTTGCAGGGAAAGGATTTTTTTATTCTCACCACCAACCAGGATACGCAGTTTGTAAAACTTTATCCCGATGAGAAGGTGGCGGAGATCCAGGGGGACCACCGTTTCTTTCAGTGTTCAAAACAGTGCTGTGATCAGACATGGGATGCCGTAAAGCCAGTAAAGAAGATGATCGAGGCCATGGGAGACGGTACCAGTATCCCGGAGGGACTGATCCCCCGATGCCCTGTCTGCGGGGCAGAAGCGTTTCCATGGGTGCGAGGGTACGGGAATTTCCTGCAGGGAAGAAAATATGAGGAACAGTATCAGAAGATCTCAAAATATATTCTGAAAAATCAAGGGAAGAATGTCCTTTTTCTGGAGCTTGGCGTGGGAAGAATGACGCCGATGTTTATACAGGAGCCATTCTGGAACCTGACGCTGAACCTTCCGGGAGCCTTTTATATCGCTGTAAACGCGCAGTATGCGTTTCTGCCGGAGCAGATAGAAGACAGAGGTTTTGTGTTATGTGAAGATATCGGACGGGTATTGGAAGATGTCCGCACAGAGATGAAAGGAGAAGGAGGAGAATGATCAAAGAAAACCGCGCATTTGTGGAAATGATGAAAACGGCAAAGGAATGGCTTGCAGGCAGGGAACCTCTGGAAATCACAGAGAAAACGGGAATCCCTTATGAGGAAGAAAACAGTGCCTTTCATCTGTCCAGTCTGGGTTCAGAAGTCCATATTCATTATCCGGATTATGAGATAACGCCGTATGTCAATGAATGGCAGCAGCTAATTATCCTGCATTATATGAAGCTGGCGGACGGTGCGCCTTTGGCAGGCGAATGGATGTCCATGCGGGAGATTCGGGACGGCCTGATCCGGGGAGGGGATTTTGATTTCCGATGTGAGCGTGTGATCCGCCAGCGGTTTGGTCAGATGTCCGGGGAAGAACTTTTAAAGAAATGCCAGACGATGGGAGGCAGGATTCTGGACAGTAATGCGGATTTTACCGTCCAGTTTGATTTCCTGCCTTATTACCCCATGCTGTTAAAGCTGTGGTTTGCGGATGAAGAATTTCCGGCCTCCGGAAAGCTTTTGGTAGATAAAAGCGCAGATCACTATCTGACTATAGAAGACGCTGTGACGGCAGGGCAGGTGGTCATGGAAGCCCTTGCCGGAGTGTTCTGAAGCAATAAGCCTCACATGAGTTCTTCGCGCTGGTCGCGGATCAGGAAATTTTCAATCCCTGCTTTAATGAACTGATCGATGGTATGCTGAATGTTTTGCCAGTCCCGGCAGTTATTTTTGATCATACGTTTATTGATCGCCAGACATCCGGTCATCTGGAAGTAGAGGATAGCTTCAGCCTGTTCATAAGAGAGAATACTGTTCTGCATGAGCTTTGTAATAAAGTTTTCCTTGGAAAGCTCACAGAGCTTGTCCAGAAGCCGAACAGAAGCAGTTTCATCAGAAAACAGGATACGGAATTCCTGGCTTTCCTGTACCTTCCGGCAGAAAGGGTAGGTACATCTGTCTTTTTCCGGGCACATCACATGGTCGAAGACCTGCGTTGTGTCCTGAATTGTTTTTTCAATGACGTCATCCAGTACATCGTCCAGATCATAATAGTGAAGATAAAAGGTTCCCCGGTTGATTTCTGACTGTCTGCAGATTTCTGTGACCGTAATTTTAGTGAATGGTTTGCGCTGCATCAGGGACAGCAGCGAATCGCAGATACTGTTCTGTGTGTACCTGGTACGCCGGTCCGTGGACTGATTTTTTCTTTTGAAACTCAAAACAGACACCTCTTTCTATACAATTATACAAATGTGTTCAGGAACCATACAGCTTCCCGAATCTGATGATTGAAACATCGTATGGTTTTATTATAATGGATGCATAGAAATAATCAACACATGTTTATGAACATACAAAATGTACAGGAGGTTATTATGGGACATATTATTGCAGTATCAGGAAAAGGCGGCGTCGGTAAAACGACATTATGTGGTTTGCTGATCCAGTACCTTTGCGAAACCGGTAAAAAACCGGTATTGGCTGTGGACGCTGACGCGAACGCGAATCTGAACGAGGTGCTGGGAGTGGAAGCGGGAGTGACGCTGGGGGAACTCCGGGAGGAGATCGAACGGGCAGGTGTCGATCCGAGATATAAGATCCCGGCGGGCATCACCAAGGCTGCTTATCTGGAAAGCCGGCTTGCCGATGCGATTACGGAAGAAGATGATTACGATTTAATGGTGATGGGCCGCTCCCAGGGACAGGGGTGTTACTGTTTTGTCAACGGAATTGTACAGACGCAGGTGCAGAAGCTGCAGAGCCATTATCCCTATATCGTTGTGGATAATGAAGCCGGTATGGAGCATATCAGCAGAGGAATTCTTCCTAATATGGAAATAGCGATTCTGGTCAGCGACTGCTCCCGGAGAGGCGTACAGGCAGCCGGAAGAATTGCGGCATTGATGAAGGAACTGAATTTTCATCCGAAAAAGGTTGGTCTGATTGTGAACCGGGCGCCGGGAGGAAAACTGGATGAAGGAACCCTGGAAGAAATTGAGAAGCAGAAGCTGGATCTGCTGGGAGTCGTTCCTCAGGATGAGGATGTTTACCGCTTTGACTGTGAAGGACGTCCTACCGTGCAGCTCCCCAAGGATTCTCCGGTCAGGACAGCGCTGAAAGAAATCGTAGAAAAATTGGGCATATGAGAGGAGCAGACTTATGAAGATTGCGGTAACTGGAAAAGGTGGCGTAGGAAAGACAACGGTTTCTGCAGTGCTGGCGAGACTATATGCAGAGGAAGGAAAAGAGGTATTTGCCGTAGACGTGGATCCGGATGCAAACCTGGGGCTTGCCCTGGGATTTCCGGAAGAAGTTCCTGCTTTTGATACCATGTCAAAGTAACGGTAAATTTTATAGAAAGCGGGTGGGTGGTAAGATGATTATGTTTGCAGACTGCCAGGATGTTCGGAAAATGGCAGTGCTCAAGGAAATCGACTGTCCGAAATGCGGAGCGAAAGATGGAATTGAAGTATTCGAGAGAGACAGACAGACCATAGGCAACAGCGTATGTGATCAATGTGGATTTACAATTCCGGAAGGAGTGGCATTGGAATTGTATCTGGATGAACTGAAAAGGAGATAAGCAGATGAAAGTGACGATATGTGGAAAAGGCGGATGCGGAAAAAGTACGATGACCAGCCTGCTGGCTAAGGCTCTGGCCAGACGGGGAAAAGAAATTTTGGTAATTGATTCCGATGAATCAAACTATGGACTGCACCGACAACTGGGAATGGAGCTTCCGGGCGATTTCACCGGATATTTTGGCGGGAAAGAAAATGTATTAAGTGATATTATGCTGTCAAAGTTTACCTACCAGTTTTTTCAGGAAACCTGGACTTTGAAGGATATTCCGGAAAAGTATTACAGTCTGAAAGACGGAGTGAAGCTGATGGTCAGCGGGAAAATTCATCAGGCAAATGAGGGCTGTTCCTGTGCCATGGGGACGGTCATGACGCAGTTTGTCCAGAATCTGCGGCTGACAGAAGACCAGTTTGCCCTTCTTGATATGGAAGCAGGAGTGGAACATTTCGGCAGAGGAATTGATAACGGTGTGGATCTGGTGCTTATGATCGTAGATCCTTCTTACGAATCCCTGCAGCTTTCTAAGAAAATTGGAGAACTGGCGGAGAGCATTGGAAAGCCGTTTTACTACATTTTTAATAAAGTCTCCGAAGACAACAGGGAGATGATGTATGAAAATGTATGGAAACCTGAACAGGTAGCAGCCTGCCTCGAATCCGATTCGAGAATCATGAACGAAGGTCTGACAGGAAAAGAACTGTCAGAACAACCGGAACCTGTTGAACGTTTGGCAGAATTTCTGCTTTCTCTCATATAAGAGCAGCGAGGAGGAGATAAATGTTACAGGAACAATATGAAAAACATAATCTGGAAATGCAGCCCTATCATCATTACCTTGCAGAATATCAGAATATGGACCCACGAGATATCAGCCAGCATCTGGAAATCCCGTTTGATGAAAATACCAGGCTTTTTCAGATAAAGCTTATGGAGAAAAATTATACGGTCAGTCATCCGGAACTGGAAATCCACTGCCTGGACGAAGAAAATGGCAAGGCAGTACTGTGCACTGATATCCATGCAAAAATACTGCTGCTCCGCTATTTTACAGAAGGAGATCATATGAAGGCTACGGGAAATCTTCTTTCCTATCGTGACCTTCCCTGGGGTGAAGTGTACTACCGTCAATTTTATGGAAGATGTATCATGAGACTGGCCAGAATGTTCGGTAATCGACTGGATGCTTTTAAAACGGCTATGGAAGGATTAAAAGGAATCCCAAGAGAATATGGAGACATGGCTTATGAATTTCAGTTTCTTGAGAACCTGAAGCTCTGCTTTGTATTATGGGCAGGCGATGAAGAATTTTCCCCATCGGCACAAATCCTTTTTTCAGATAACTTTCCGGTTGCTTATGCTGCAGAAGACGTGGCATATATTGGAGATGTGGTGATGGATTCTATTAGTAGATCTAAGCATTTTTAATTGTTTCTAATTTGCTGTCACTGGCATCTTTGAAGATTTTTGGACTTGTGTTGTTTTTACAACATACATATTGAATTCTACATAAGGACACGATCAACTGGACTTTGAAAAATCTGAATAAATGGAACAATAAAATGACATAAAATGTAATCTTTCAAAATTGGAGGAGGCAGATTATGAAAGTCGGAATCATCAGATGTATGCAGACTGAGGACTATTGTCCCGGCACAAGTGATTTTAAGATGCTTAAAGAACACAAGGGTGTTTTCGAAGGCGTTGATGAAGAAATTGAACTGATTGGTTTTTGTAACTGCGGTGGATGCCCGGGCAAGAAAGCTGTTTTGCGGGTGAGAAAACTGGTAGAACGAGGGGCAGATACGATAGCTTTCGCATCATGTATTCAAAAGGGTACGCCTATCGGATATCCTTGTCCTTTCGCAAAAAGAATGAAAGAGATCATAGAAAAGGATTTAGGGAAACAGATAAAACTGTTAGACTATACTCATTGATCAATGTGTTCCGGATCGAGAAAACAGAGAAAGAATAAGCATATACAGCACATTAATTATTGTTTATGAAATTCGAACAGATAGTATATTTTCCTGTTCAGAAATTTGTATCCTCTGTTTTTCTGTGAAATAATTAAGCTGCAGAGAAAAAGATGTTCTCTGACAGGACCGCAGAAATATAGGAGGAAATATATGAAGAGGAAACACAGATATCTGTGCCTGGCAGCGGCGGCTGCAGTGATGATCTTCGAATCAGCAGCGCCAGGCTCCAGTGTCAGCGCAGATGAGAATTACACCTTGGGAAAAGCGGGCGGATATCACCTCTTTGCTCGTACCATTTCTCTGAATGCCCATACCAATGGGAACATTGCAGCTGAAACTCTTAAACAATGCAATTCCAATTTCGGAACCAGTCAGATCCAAAGTTCAGGAGGAACGGAAACAGCGTAGAAGTCATTTCTATGGATAATGGTAATGCCGTTGGACTGAGGACAGAAAACGGAGATATCAAGCTGGATAGAATCAAAAGTGTGGAACAGGATGACAGCAATACATCTTATGACGGAACTGATTTCAACAAATCCCCATTACATAATTCAGTGGCCTGGAATAAAGATTACCGAACCGGTTCGTAGTTAATCACCGATTCCTCATCGGTTGCCTCCAGTTTGAAAATAACAGGACGGAGGCCATCGTTGCAGCTGCATATGGCAACGCCTGGTTTGCGGATCCAGTCGCCGTAATAAAAAACTTCCTTTCCGGCTCCGTGGGCAAGAGCAAACACGTACTGATAAATAGCTTTCCAGGCCTCGTCACATAAACCTTCTGGTTTTGCGTAGTCGGCAAAAAACACCTGTCCTGGCTGCAGCATGGGACATGCAGTTATGCCGTCGACTCCATATTCTGCAGCTAATTCCTCATCTAAAGTGGTTTTCAATACAGTGATCTTTACTTTTTTCATTGAGATTCCTCCTTTAAACAGTTATGTATTCTTTTGCACCTCGAGTTTACAGTTCTGTGGTATAATATCAGAAAATAAACAGGAGGCGGCCATAATGTTGTTGACACCAACTTATATTTTTTCTGATGATTTTACGGAATTTGAAACATATTTTTTGTCACATCCCCATCGGAAACGCTTTTTTTGCCGGGGCGATTATCTATGGAAACCCGATGAACCCTTCGGGAAAATCCATTATATTCTCTCCGGTACAATTCAGAATTCATTGGAACATGATTCTGGAAAACGGAAGATCATTTCTTTCCATGGGAAGGGAACCCTTTTTCCCGGCTACCATCAGAAGCATTATAAAATTGAAAAGTCTCTCGTGTCGGTCGCTCTGTTCGATACGGAAGTGATTGAATTTACTCAGGAGCAGTTTTATGGGATGTTTCACGATAATCATAAGCTGCAGGATCAGGTGATTGACTGGTATTCCTTTTACAGTAATTTGCTTTTGTTTGAAGCCGCCCATCAGGATTATAACAGCACCTTTGTAAAACTCTGTAATCTTCTGTATCTGATTCTCGTCAGTGAAAACGGCAGACAAAATTATCTTGGTGATCTTACCCAGGACACGCTGGCGGAAATATTGGGAGTGAGTCTTGTAAATCTGACCAGAGCTCTGACTCAACTGCGGAATGAAGGCATTATAACGACGGGAAGGAAGCGGATTCTCGTGCTTGATGAGAATGCCCTGAAAGCTTACTGTTCTTATGAGACGATGTAGGCAGGTCACTGAAGAATAGCTTATCATTCCCCATAAAAATAGTCTGCTTCAAATGATGTGGAACCTTACTATAAAGCAGCCAGATTGCAGCATATCAGGGCGGCCAAAGCGGAAAGAATTACCATGTAAAGGGGGCGGTATCGGAATTTTTTTACAAATATAAGTTCGCCGCCCAGACAGGCGAAACACAAAAGCGGCGGGAACCAGGAAGTCAGGCCGGCATTTTCGCCAATCTGCATACAATTGTAAAAAAGACCCAGGCTGACGGTGCAGAGAAGGCCGCTGATGATGGGACGGGTGGCCTTTTTGAGCTGAGCAAAAACGGAGGCATTCTCCAGCTGTTCATAAAAATAAGCGCCTGCGGAATAAGTTATGCAGGACATGGCGACGGCACATCCAAATCCGCAGAAAGCTGTCAGTATACCTGTCCAGATATTGCCGTCTCCGCGATAGCCGAGGAAATATCCGGTTCCGGTGAGAATTTTACACAGAATTGAACCTGGAACAGCGTTGGCTATCGGCACCAGATTGGAATAGAAATCAGAATGCAGAATCAATCCGGAAGTGACAAACATACCGCCTGCCACAGCAAGATAAGCATCCCCGCCGCCGAATGACAATAAACTGCTCAGTGCACCGCGGAGCAGATAAGAAAGTGTTCCGTCATATACCAACAGCGCGGGAACTGCCAGAAGGATCATAAAGATCAGCGCAGCCCAGCATTCTTTAAGTGTGGGGATAATGCTGGTATTCAGTTTCAACTTGTTTTTTCTCAAGTCGGCGGCCAGTCCCCAAAGAGCCATTACAAGCATGATAAAAGGCAGAACTATGGGAAGGGGAGTCTGGGAGAACATATCCGTTCCTCCGGTACAAAGACAGTAAAGGAAAGCGATGATTACAGCGGGAATTACCCTGCGGAGACGATAATCTTCCCGAAGCCAGAAAATCAGAAAAAAGGCCGCCGCCATTACATTGACGGTGCCGATACCGAAGAGAGGCTCCGTATCTATGCCCAGGATTTGATATAGCTGATCGCCGCAGGTTAAAAGGAAAACGGTGATAATGATCAGTATTGTGGGCAGATGAAAAGGACATCCAGGACGCTTCTTTTGCAGCGCCTGGTTGTTATCCAGAGTCTGAGCGATATAACAGCCCAGCACATAGAGAATATAGGCGGTAACCCCCACAGAGAGATAATTAATCTGTAATGCCAGTTCCTTTCCAAAGGAGCTCAATCATTTCGTGAAATTTCCAGGTGGTATCAATGTGGAGAAAGGGAAAGGGTGGATTTTCCGGATAGAATGCCTTTCTGGCCAGGTGAAGCATGACGGAGCTGTCTTTCCCGATAGAATAAAGCATAACAGGTTTTTCGCACTCGGCGGCCACTTCCCGCATGATATAGATGGATTCTGCTTCCAGAGTGCTTAGATGATCTAAAGAATTCAACTTTGTCTCCTTTCCAGAATAACAATTCTGAGAAATACTGTTAAAAAATTTTTAATGGAAAAATGTGATTATTTTGTGTCGTAATGTACAATTTTTGGTATCTGGATGAAATTATCATGGGAAAATGGCCTGACGACACTTTTTCTTTTCAATAGACTGGCGAATGGGCGGTAAATAGATTATAATCAAATAAAATATTGTGTGGATTTTATCCGCGGAAGGGAAGGAAAAAATGGATTTAATACAGGGAATTCGAGAAAGAAGAAGTATACGTAAATTTGAGGATAAACCGGTATCCCGGGAATTAATCAAGGAGATTGTGGAAACGGCCTCTTATGCTCCCTCATGGAAGAATACCCAGACCTGGAGGTATATCGTGGTGGATAATAAAGAAATTCTTAAACGAATATCATCTGAAGAATGCATGATGGGATTTGCCCATAATGGAGAAATCGTTGCCAAGACTCCGGCGCTGGTTGTCCTCACCAGTGTGAAAGGACGTTCCGGATATGAACGCGACGGGAGTTTTTCCACGGCAAAGGGCAGTCACTGGGAAAGTTTTGACGCCGGCGCAGCTGCTCAGACTTTCTGTCTTGCCGCTCATGAAAAGGGGCTGGGGACGGTAATTATGGGAATTTTTGACGAAAGTAAGATAGGGGGAGTTATACCGATTCCGGAAGAACAGCAGATTGCCGCGCTTATTGCCCTGGGCTATCCGGCGGAAGTTCCAAAAGCTCCGGCAAGAAAAGCAGCGGAAGAATTGTTGACTTTTATTTGATCTGCTGCATTTTCAGAGCATAAAGAGGTAAAGAATAAAACCTTTTTGTTGAACACAATGTCCACAAATACTTTCCTCAGACTTTCCAATTTGACAATTCTGTCTATTCTGTGTCTCTCTGTTGATTTTAAATAATAACTTATACTATAATTCAGTTATAGATTGTGTAATATATATACACAATTGCAGATTGAAATCGGGACATATATTGAGCAATATGTTACTGAAGCTGTCTGCATAAACATTATGTCCATACGGACAAGAAAAGGAGGAAGTTAAGTATGAGTGAAAAATCCAACAGAAAAGGACTCAGTAAGGCGCTGAAAATCTTCTATGGCGTAGGAGACTGCGGCTTTACCTTGATGTCCAACGTTGAAAGTTACTATTTCAATTTCTTTTTGACGAATCTTGCTCAGTTCAGTCTGCCAATGGTAACTTTGATCACCACAGTGGCAAGTACTGTAGACGCAGTGCTTTCCTGGATGTACGGTGCTATCCTGAACAGCATCAAGCCGTTGAAATGGGGGCGTTATCGTTCCTGGCTGGTTGTGATTCCATGGCTGGTACCGTTTTTATATGCATTTCAGTTTATAAAAATCGGAGACGGATGGCTTTCGGCGATTATTATCATTATCGCGGCAATTTCCAGTCACGTAGCATGGAATTTTGGATATGTGGCAAACGTATCGATGATTTCCGTTGCAGGAAAGACCCCGGAGGAACGTTCCCAGCTTTCTGCTACCAGAGCTGCATGGGCAAACTTTTCTAAAGTTATCTTTTCCTACGTAGGTCCCGGTCTGGCGGCAGTTATGGCAGGATTTATCGGTGAAGTAAACCAGTACGGCGCAGCTGCATTTGTGCTGGGTGTTATCATGGCAGTACTTTATTACGCACATTTCCGTATGTTTGACGGATATGAAGAAGTACAGGTAACAGAAAAAACTGACAAACAGAAAAGTGGAGCGAAGGATAAAACCAGCGGAATGGATCTTGTTCGCGCTCTGCTTCAGAACCCGCCGCTTATCGCCCTTTTGATTGCCGACTTGGCGAAATTTATGTTTAACTTTGTGTTGATGGGCGTTGCTACTTATTACTTTACCTATATTGCAAACAGCCCAGGCCTGCTGTCAACTTATATGTTGGTAACCAATATTTTCTGTGTGATCGGCGCATATTTAAGCAAGCCTTTGAGTAATCGTTTTACCACCAGATCCACAACAATCGGGGTAATGGCGATTCAGGCTATACTTCTTATTGTATCTTACTTATTCTATAATAATGTTACAATCGTAATTGTACTGATGAGTATTGCCATGTTTGGTTACGGCATTACTTACGCATGTACACCGGCTCTTTACGGTGATACCATCGTATACAGCGAATGGAAAACCGGAAAAAATGCAGCTGGATGGATCAGCGGCCTTCAGAACGTTCCGCTGAAAGTTTCCATTATGACCCGCGGCGTTATCATTTCCGCATGTCTTGCAATGGGACAGTTCAGCTCTGATATCGATCCGGCAGCGGCTTCCGAACAGCTGAAAAATGCCATCAGCATCGGCTTCATGGTAATTCCTGCTATCGCCCTGATCGTTGCGGTAATCGCTTTGATTTTCGGATTCAGACTGACAAAAGATAAAGTAAATCAGTATGCGGCGGAAATTGCAGCACGCTCATAAGATATAAGAGATATTGACAGTTAGGGAACAGAATGGACGAAGATATCAGATTTTTGTTAAATCTGCAGATGATTGCAGATGAGATAATCGTAAAAATACCAGAGGTAAAGTTATATATCGGGGAAGACAGACAGCTTTTGGAGGGCCTCTGTTTTTACCGGCCGTGTGTGGAAATGGTTTCACATCTGGCATATATCGTGAGAGAGGAAGATCTTGCGATGACCTCTGTTCCGAAAAATCACTGTTCTCTGATCGTATTGGGAAAAGTTCCGGAAGCCTGGGATAACGGTTTCCATACAATCATTCAGATTCCAGGGGAAATGGATCTGCTGGAAGTGATGAATCTGTGCCTGGGGGCGTTTCATAAACATATGTCTTGGGCAGAAAAACTGCAGAATGCCGTAATGAGGGAAGAGAGCGTGGATGAACTGTGCAGAATCAGTTATGAATACTTTCAAAATCCCTTGTTTGTTCACGATCCCCAACTGAGAATTATTTCCTGCCCGGTTTGGAAAGACGGGATGATTCCCTGGGAAAAAGATGAAATGACGGGATTGTGGATCACTCCCCTGGAAGAACTGAATGAATTGAAGACGGACAGTGAATATCTTGGCACGCTGACGACAAAAAATGCACAGATATTTTCTGCGGAATTGCGGGGCTATCGGGATATTTATGTTAATATCTGGGATGCTTTCGGCGGTTACGAAGGCCGCCTTGTCATCTGTGAAATAGAAAATTCCCTGAAGCCCGGACAGTTTGCGGCAGCGGAATATCTGGTGGAACTGATTCGCCTGACGCTGTCCAAAAGAGGGCATTTGGACAACACCTATAAACGGACGCTGTATAAAATGCTGACGGAAATGATCCAGGGCGGTGAATTTTCCAACGCTGAGATTGAGAAAAGAATCGCCCAGTGCAAATGGCGGCTGAATGATCAGTATATCTGTATTCGTATGGATGCAGAGGAGCAGGAGGGAAGCCTTGGTTCCGGCGCAAGCGTGTGCAATTATGTGGAAGCCAGAGTGGACGGAAGCAAAGCTTTTTACCACGATAATAAAATCTGCATTATTATCAATCTGTCCGTGAACGATCATTATACTTCAGATATTGCCAGCATTTTAAGAGACGGTCTGTTCAAAGCCGGATTCAGCAATGTATTTCATGATTTTACCCGTCTGAAGCATTATTACCGCCAGGCGTCCACGGCGCTGGAGTATTGCCGCAGACGGAACGACACCATGTGGTATTACAGTTTTGATGATATTGCCATGGATTACATTGCAGATCTTTGCTGCACAGAATTCGAAGCAGAGGATTTATGTGCATATAAATTAAAAAAACTCCAGGAGTATGATGCAGAGAATAAAACAGAGCTGTTTAAAACTCTTTGCACGTATATTTTAAAAGAGCGCAATACAGTGGCCACTTCAGCTCAGCTTTATGTAGGAAGAAGTACACTGTATTATCGTTTGCGCAAAATTAAGGAAATTACAGGTTTGGACGCCGAAAGTGTGGCGGAGCCTGTGCAGAACTTATACCTGAAACTCTCCATTTTTATTATGGAAAGGCAGAGAAACAGGAAAGGAGAGTGAAATTATGTTAACTCCAAAAGAAAATTTGCTGGAGACGCTGAAAAAAGATGGAAAACCGGAATGTTTATGCAATTCTTTTACCATGTTTCGGGGAATTCCCGGCGATCCCTGCTTTAAACTGATCCGGGGGAACCGTGTCCGGGGAACGACTTCTCATGACCAGTGGGGAACCCTGATTCTTTTTCCGGAGGATGCGCCGGCGGCCATCCCCCACGTAACGCCGGAGAATCAGGTGATTAAAGACGTTTCCCAGTGGAGAGAATATGTGAAAGTACCGGATTTGATCGGAAAGTGTTCCGATGGATGGGAAGACGCACTGGAAGCGAAAAGCAAAATAGATCAGGATAAATATCTGACGATGGTTGTCATGGGAACAGGTATTTTCGAACAGCTTCATATGCTGATGACTTTCGAAGACACGCTGATGAATTTCCTGCTGGAACCGGAAGCTATGCATGAGCTCATTGATGTGATATGTGAATATCGTCTTACCTACATGAAACTGGTGGTGGAGCATCTGCATCCGGATTGTATCGTATCCCATGATGACTGGGGGTCCAAGGACAGTCTGTTTATGTCTGCAGAAACCTGGAGGGAATTTTTTAAAGAACCTTACCGGAAATTGTACGATTATCTCCATTCTCAGGGAGTGATTGTCATGCATCACGGTGATTCCTATATGGAACCTATAGTGGAAGATATGGCAGAGATCGGCGTGGATATCTGGCAGGGTGTTTTGGTAACCAACAATATTCCGGCTATTTCTGAGAAAGTGGGAGACAGGATGCTGCTGATGGGCGGCATTGATTCCGTGATT
Source organism: Ruminococcus sp. (assembly GCA_050944435.1). Taxonomy (GTDB): domain Bacteria; phylum Bacillota; class Clostridia; order Lachnospirales; family Lachnospiraceae; genus Ruminococcus_G. Next base: position 37,118 of record JBMNRB010000011.1, on the reverse strand, counting down.
GACCGGGAAGACGCGACGGAAGAGGAAATTCGCAGGGAAACAAGACGTGCCTGTGAAGAATACGGTCATCTGAAAGGATTCTGGCCGGGAATTACTTACGGCGGACCGGGAACCATTTATCCTCATGTTGAGGAAATTGTAATTGATGAAATAAACCAGTATAATAGGGAACGCTTCGGCGCAGCGATTTATTAAAAAGGAGAAAAAGAATTGACTGCAAAAGAAATTTTTTTGGAGACAATAAAGGCGGACGGAAAACCGGAACGCCTGTTAAAACAGTTTGAGGGAACGGTATTTTATCCGCCCAACCCTGCTGGAAACTACATCAGAGGCAATCGTCACCGCGGTATGGATCCGTTGGTGGACCGTTTTGGAACAACTATCCTCTGGCCGGAGGATCAGCTGGCAGCCATGCCTCATGTAACAGACGACAATAAAGTGATCAGTGATATTTGTGAGTGGAAAGAGCAGTTGAAAATGCCGGAACTTTTGGAAAACTGTTCAGATCCGGAGCTCTGGAAACCCTTCCAGGAAAAGGCGGAAGAGATCAAAGCCAGCGGCAAACTTTTCATGGCATTTATGCCCACTGGAGTATTTGAACGGCTGCATTTCCTGATGGGATTTGAAGATATGCTGGCAAACTTTCTGCTGGAACCGGAAGATATGATGGATCTGTGCAATGTCATAGGCGAGTACCGTTATCAGTATATGAAACTGATTGTGGATAATCTTAAACCGGATGTTATGCTTTCCCACGATGACTGGGGATCCAAGCATCAGTTGTTTGTAAGTCCGGAGACCTGGAGACAATTTATTAAACCCCAGTATGCTAAAACCTATGGTTATATGAAAGAAAAAGGTGTTATTATCATGCATCATGCCGACTCTTTCATGGAGCCGATCGTAGAAGATATGGTGGAGCTGGGTGTGGATATCTGGCAGGGTGTGCTGCCGCAGAATGATATCCCTAAACTGCAGAAACAGTTGAACGGCCGTATGACACTGATGGGAGGCATCGATGCTGCCATCGTGGATCAGGCAGATTCTACGGAAGAGACCATTCGTGCTGAAGTGAGAAGAGCCTGCGAAGCATATGCACCGGGCGGCCATTATATTCCCTGCATCACCTATGGCGGTCCTGGATGTCTGTATCCCCATGTGGATCCCATCATTGATGATGAAATTGACAGATATAACGAAGGCAGATAATGAAATCCATATTGTAATGAAAACGGCGCGCCGGTATAATATACTGGGCGCTGTTTTTTAATGAAAGAAAAAAAGGGGAAAGAGTATGGAAAAAATTGTGATTTTGGATGGCTACACTATTAATCCGGGGGATTTATCCTGGGATATGTTTCAGGAATTGGGAGAATGTCATATATATGAGCGGACGGCAGAAAAACAGGTGGTGGAACGGTGCAGGGATGCCAGGATTGTACTGACCAGCAAAGGAGTGTTTTCCAGGAAAGTGATGGAAGAACTCCCTGAGCTGTCTTATATTGGCGTGTTGGCGACGGGCTATAATGTGATTGATATTGCAGCGGCCAGGGAAAGAGGGATTACGGTGACCAATATCCCTGCATACAGTACCAATTCTGTCGCCCAGATGGTATTCTCACTGCTGTTTGCATTGTGCAGCCACGTAAAGGAGCACAGTGACGGTGTAAAAGAGGGAAAGTGGAGTGACTGCAGGGATTTCTGCTATTGGGACTACCCTATCATTGAACTGGCGGGAAAAACCATGGGAATTATCGGATTCGGGAAAATCGGCCAGCAGACGGCAAAGGCAGCCAACGCTTTCGGCATGAAAGTAAAAGCATGGAGCCGCGGCAAAAAAGAGGCGGAAGAGAAGATAGAATTTCAATGGGCGGAATCCATGGAAGAATTATTGGAAACTTCCGACGTTGTCAGTCTTCATTGTCCCCTTTTCGAGGAGACAAAATATATGATTAACAGAGAATCACTGAAAAAAATGAAACCGACAGCCTTTTTGATTAATACGGCCAGAGGGCCGCTGATCCGGGAGGAAGAGCTGGCAGAGGCCCTGAACAGCGGAGAAATTGCCGGAGCTGCTCTGGATGTGCTGGAAATGGAGCCGCCCAGCAGGGATAATCCCCTTTTCCAGGCGAAAAACTGTGTGATTACTCCTCATATTGCCTGGGCGTCAAAGGAAGCAAGGACAAGGCTGATCAATATTGCATTTTCCAATCTGAAGGAATATCTGAAGGGGAGCCCCGTCAATGTGGTGTAAGGATAAACTTGACGATAACCGTTAAATATTCTACAATAAACGGAAAGATGAAAATGCTGGTTAAGGAGAAATTATGGTTAAAATAATTGACGAAGAAGTAAAAGCGATAACACAGTATATTCTGGAAGATTATGGGAACGGCAGAGCCATCGACAAGATGGACGATTTGTTTGATCAGCTGGATAAAGAGATGATCATTCAGATTATCCAGAAATTGCTGAAAATCATTTTTCCGGGATATTACAGGGATAAAACTTATAAAATATATGATGTCAATAATCATCTGTCTCTGCTGGTGGAAGACGCCATGTACAATCTGAATAAGCAGATTACATTCGTGCTGAAATATGAAAGGCACATGGCCGATAAGGCGGAGGCACAGATTGAAAAAAGCGCCCGGGAAAAGACGGTGGCTTTTTTTAAAATGATTCCAAAGATAAGAGAGTATCTCGAAACGGATTTACAGGCGGCTTTCGACGGGGACCCGGCTGCTTACAGCAAAGACGAGGTTATCTTTGCTTATCCTGGTATGCTGGCAATTACGGTTTACCGTCTTGCCCATGAGCTTTATCTTCTGCAGGTTCCTCTGATTCCCAGAATAATGACAGAGTATGCCCATGACAGAACAGGGATTGATATCCATCCGGGGGCTTCTATTGGAAAATATTTCTTTATCGATCATGGTACAGGAATTGTAATTGGAGAAACCACTGTGATTGGAGATAATGTAAAGATCTATCAGGGGGTGACGCTGGGTGCATTATCCACCAGAGGAGGGCAAAAGCTTCGCAGTGTAAAACGCCATCCTACCATTGGGGATAATGTGACGATTTACTCAGGAACTTCCATTTTGGGAGGAGATACCCAGATTGGCAAAGATGCGGTGATCGGCAGTAATGCCTTTATCACAAAATCTATTCCGGAGGGAACCAAGGTTACCATCAAAGGTCAGGAACTGATTTATAAATACGGCAGCAAAGAAACCATGCAGGCAATGGAGCTGGAATAAGCTGCTGGAAGGGGCAAAAGGAAAATGGCTGAGAAGATTAAGGCTGCCGCGTCTTACAGCGGCGGGAAAGACGGCGCATTGGCATTATACCGGGCAGTTAAAATGGGATACGAGCCGGTCAGTCTGCTGACTACGTATAACGAAGGGAAGGGAAGCTCCTGGTTTCACGGTATTCCTTCCAAGGTGCTGGAGGAAGTTTCCCGATCCATGGGGATTCCGCTGGAGCTGGTTTCGACGGGACCGGCAGACGATTATGAGCGGGAGTTTACAGAGGCTTTGAAAAGGCTGAAGAATCAGGGCGCTGAGAAATGTATATTTGGAGATATTGATATTCAGGAGCATTTTGACTGGTGCGATTCCTGCTGCCGCAAGGCGGGGATGGAAAGTCTTTTCCCACTTTGGAACGAAAAGAGGGAAGATCTGGTGTTTGAGATGATCGACAGCGGCTTTCAGACGGTTATTACCATTGTAGATACTGCACGGATGAGTGAAAAATTTCTGGGCAGAACCATAACGAAGGAGCTGGCCAGGGAGATTGCCGGTCAGGGAGCGGATATCTGCGGAGAAAATGGAGAGTATCACAGTTTTGTGTATGACGGCCCTCTTTTTCGGTATCCCATTCCCCTTCATTTTGGTGAAATAATCAGGCAGGGAAATTATGCAATATTGCCGTTGAAAGGCTGAGAGAAAAGACTTAGAAAGGGAGGATGCAGCATGGGCAGATCAGGTCTGGTTCTGGAAGGCGGCGCCATGCGCGGTATTTATACTGCGGGTGTGCTGGATGTGTTTCTGGAAGAGGGGGTACATTTTGATGGTGTGATCGGAGTATCGGCAGGCGCCATTCACGGGGCTTCTTACGTGTCAGAACAGAAGGGCAGAAGTATCCGGTACTATAAGAAATATTGTAAAGACAGGCGTTTTATGAGCTTTTGGAGTCTTTTGACCACAGGCAGCATCGTGGGGGATAAATTCTGCTATCATGATCTGCCGGAGAGACTGGATCCCTTTGATTACGATGCCTTTGACCGTTCCGATACGGAATTTTATGCGGGATGCAGCAATTTGGAAACAGGCAAAGCAGAATATCTGAGGATTAGGGATATGAGAAGCGGTATCGATATTATGAAAGCCTCTGCTTCCATGCCATATGTCTCCAAAATCGTATCATGGGAGGGAAAGAAACTGTTGGACGGCGGCTGTACGGACAGTATACCGGTGCGGGCCTTTCAGAAAATGGGGTTTGATAAAAACGTGGTTGTGCTGACGCGCCATGACGGATATGTGAAGCTTCCGGAAAATGGAAAGATGGCCCCGGTATTTTATCGGAAATATCCAGAATTTGTCAGAGCTGTCCGGAACCGGTATAAAACCTATAACCGGACGGTAAGAGACATTAAGAAAATGGAAGAGAAGGGAGAAATCTTTGTGATACGTCCCAGTGTGCCGCTCACCATTCCCAGGATGAGCCATGACAGCGAAGAACTGCAAAAAGTTTACGATATCGGATGGCGGGACGCCAAAAATCAGATAGAATCTCTGAAAGAATGGATGGAGGATTAAAAAAGGAAACTGCTGCGGCAGTTTCCTTTTAATAATAAATAAGGATCCCCAAATTATGTCATATTTGCAAAACGTTCCACTGCTTTTGTGAAATTCTGTATCGTCTTATCAGCATCTCCATGTTCAATGCCGTCGCGGACACAGTGCTGAATATGTCCTTCCAGTACGACCTGTCCGGCTTTATGCAGAGCAGATTTTGCAGCATTAATCTGTGAGAGAATATCCTCACAGGGGATGTCTTCATCGATCATGCGGTCAATAGCCTGAACCTGTCCGATGATTTTTTTTAATCTCCTGTGCAGGTTGTCTGCATCCATACATTGTCTCAATCTTATCCCTCCAGTAACTATGGGTTTTTCATAATCATATATGGAAGTTTTGGATTTGTCAATAAAACCCCGGAAAAGTTAACGGTAAATGGATGAAAATTTGGCATGAATCGTGTATACTTGTACATAGAATCATATTTTGGAGGAACGGGTATGATAATTATTACGGATTCAGCGGCCGATATAACGGCGGAGCAGGCAGAAGAAATGAAGATACGGATTGTTCCCATTAGAATTCAGTTCGGAGAGACTGAATGTCCGATGAACAGCGAAGAAGATTTCGATGCCTTTTTTGATTTTTTGAAAGAACAAAAGGAGCTGCCCAAAACCAGTCAGCCTTCACCGGAGGAATATCTGAAACTTTTTAAAGAGGCAGAGAAAAGGGAAGAAGAAGTATTAGTTATCACATTATCAAGCGGTTTAAGCGGTACCATTAATGCGGCAGAACTGGCTAAGAGCATCTGCGGATATGAAAAAATCTGGATTTTGGATTCAGAACAGGCGATTACCACACAGCGCTATATGGTGGAATGTGTGGTGAAAATGAGAGAGGAAGGAAAAAAAGCGGCAGAAATTGCAGAATATCTAAAAGGGCTGAGAGGAAAACTGACGGTATGCGGCATGCTGGATACGCTGACTTACCTGAAAATGGGAGGAAGAATTCCCGCAGCCCTTGCCTTTTTGGGAAACACGCTGCATATTAAACCGGTGATCGAACTGCAGGATAAAAAACTGGTTATGCTGGGAAAAGCAAGGGGAAGAAAGAGTGCAATGCAGTACCTGTGGAAAGAATTTGAGACGAGAGGCTTCGATGATAAACATCCGGTCTATTTCGGATATACTCGCGATAAGGATTTCGGACAGGAGTTTATGCGTCTGACGAAAGAAAGATATGGGCTGGAAAACTGCCGTCTGCTTCCGGTGGGCGGCGTCATTGGCACCCATGTGGGACCGTCGTGTATTGCCATAAGTTTTGTGCATCCATAGGAAAACAGATACAAAAGGGAGAAAAAGATGGGGAATTATAATTGGCAGCAGGCTGTTTTGTGCGGATATCTGGCTGGCAGCATCCTTTTTGCCAGGGTATTTGGGCGGCTTATCTGCGGAAAGGAAATTACAGAGGAAAGCCGTGATAAAAATCCTGGAACAGCCAACGCTTTTCTGTACGGCGGTTTCTGGTGCGGGTTTCTGACTTTATGTGCGGATCTTTTGAAAGGATTTCTTCCCGTATATCTTTTTTTCCGTTCTCAGCCGCCCGACGTTTTGGAACATGCTTTTCCAGGGGCGCTGGTTTTGGCGGCGCCGGTTGCAGGCCATATATTTCCGCTGTTTTATCGTTTCCGGGGCGGAAAAGGGATTGCGGTGACCTTTGGAAGTTTGCTGGGGCTGTTTCCCGAGATGTATCCGGCGGCAGTTTTGGCAGCGGTTTTTTTGTTTTTTTCCCTGGTGCTCAGAATTACCCCTCATTTTTACCGGACGGCGGCGGTGTATCTTTCCTGTGCGCTGCTTCTTATCCTGGGTCCAGGAGAAAAAGCGGTGCAGACCGGTTTCCTGATTATTGCCGTTTTGGTATGCTGGCGGCTGCATACCAGTGAAGAAGAGAGGGAGAAGTGTAAAGTGAGATTGTTATGGAAGTGTTAATTTTATCATGCAAGACAGGCGGCGGTCATAATATGGCAGCGGAAGCGGTGAAAGAGGAGCTGATAAAACGGGGACACCATGGGGTGTTTCTGGATCCCTATCAGTTGGCGGGTTCTTCTCTTGACCGGACGGTGGGAAACGCCTACGTCAAGCTGGTGCAGGGGTGCCCCCAGGCCTTTGGTGTGCTATATGAACTGGGAGAAGTGTTTCGGAGACTGCCTTTCCAGTCTCCGGTTTATTTTGCCAATATGGAAATTGCGGAAAAGCTGAAAGAATATATAGAAAAATATTCTTTCGACTGTATTGTGACTACGCATCTTTTTCCTGCGGAGATGATTACTTGTCTGAAACGAAAAGGATATGCCCTCCCTCCCTGCGTGTTTATTGCAACCGATTACACCTGTATTCCCTTCACCGAAGAGACAGACTGCGATTATTATGTTATACCGTCAGAAGAGCTGACGGAGGAATTTGTAAAAAGAGGAATTCCAAGGGAAAAAATAAAACCCCTGGGGATACCGGTAAGGGCGGCATTTCAGAAAAAAGCGCAGTCCAAAGAAAAGGGCAGAAAAAGAAAAAGAGAGACCCATTATCTGCTGGTGGCAGGAGGGAGCATAGGGGCTGGAAGCATGGCGCGGGTGCTGCGGAAAATAAAGCGATGGCTTAATGGAAGGGAAGACTGGATCTGTATTGCTGTCTGCGGAAATAACTACAGACTGTACAGAAAACTGAAGGAAAAATACGGCGGCGATCAGCAGTACATCATTTTGGGAAAGACGAATTGTATGGAGAGGTATATGGAAATCAGTGATCTGTTTCTTTCAAAACCCGGCGGTCTGTCATCTACGGAAGCGGCAGTATTGGGCGTTCCTCTCTTTCATATTCCTCCCATACCCGGCTGTGAAAGCAAAAATCTGCGTTTTTTTGCGAAACGGGGGATGAGTTTTAACGGCATGGAAAAAAATTTGAGCAGGCAGGAAGACTTGCTGGAGAATGATGAGGTGTTGGAGCGGCTGCGCGCCAACCAGAAAAAATATTGTAAAATGAATGCTGCAGAAACAATCTGCGATTTTCTGGAAAATATAAAAAATTAACATGGAAAACTGTCAATGGAGATACTGGTTTATAAGTGGTGAATTATATCGAAAATATTCAAAATATGATAAAATAACCGAAAAATTTGCGAATACCTACAAATACTCACGTTTTTCGATGGCATTTCTGTAGAGAATGTCGAACGAAAGTTTCCAAAAATTGGGAAATCTGCTTGATTTGAAATATCAACCTTTCTATAATTGTATCAAGGCAGAAAAACAAGTATCTGTCAGGGGCGCCCTGCTAAAAAAATATTATGCAGGAGGAGTAATATGGAAAAGTTAAATATTGCAATCGCAGATGATAATGAGCGGATTGTAAATCTGCTGGGTTCCATTATCAGAGAGGACGATGATCTGGAACTGGTTGGGCAGGCGGATAATGGAAAAGACATCTACAACATTATAAAAGAGAAAGAGCCGGATGTGGTGCTGTTGGATATTATCATGCCAAAGGTGGATGGGTTGACAGTGATGGAAAAAGTAAACCAGGATCAGACAATGAAAAAACATCCGGCTTTTATTGTGGTGTCTGCGGTGGGACAGGAAAGAATCACAGAAGATGCATTTAACTTGGGAGCATATTACTATATTTTGAAACCTTTTGATAACGATATGATTATCAACCGGATAAAGCACATAAAGAATCAGGCAGCGAATCGGGAAAGAGTACGGGATGTAAGGAAAATCAGTTCCAGTGATAACACAAGCGATTACATCGAAAAAAATCTGGAGATGGATGTAACCAATATCATACATGAGATCGGAGTTCCCGCCCATATAAAAGGGTATCAATATCTGCGGGATGCTATTATTATGTCAGTTCAGGATATGGAAATGCTGAATTCCATCACAAAAATTTTATATCCGACAATTGCGAAAAAACACCAGACGACCCCCAGCCGCGTAGAGCGGGCGATACGTCATGCCATCGAGGTGGCGTGGAGCAGAGGGAAGATGGATACGATAGATGAACTATTCGGATACACAGTCAGCACGGGCAAAGGGAAACCCACTAACTCAGAATTCATTGCGCTAATTGCTGATAAAATTCGTCTTGAATATAAAAATATTTAGTCAAATTATAAGATAAGGCTTTCCTAAAATATGAAAATACGATATAATATTTAATTATAGGTGTTAGATGTTAGGGAGGTTCTCACATGAAAAATGTATTGTTTGTAGCATCGGAGGCAGTTCCTTATATAAAAACCGGAGGACTTGCGGACGTTGTCGGATCCCTGCCAAAATGCTTCCCGAAAGAGTATTTTGACGTAAGAGTGGTAATTCCGAAATATGCCTGTATGAAACAGGAATATAAAGACAGCCTGCATTTTATTACAAGCTTTTATATGGATCTGAACTGGAGACAGCAATATGTTGGAATTCTGGAAGCAGAGTACGAAGGTATTAAATTTTATTTTATAGATAACGAAGAACACTTCAGCGGAGACAGGCCGTACGGCGGAATGCCGTGGGATCTGGAGAAATTTGCATTTTTTTCCAAAGCTGCATTGTCAATTCTTCCGGTAATCGGATTCAGGCCTGATATTATTCACTGTCACGATTGGCAGACGGGTCTGGTGCCAGTATATCTGAAAGAGCGGTTTCAGGGCAGCGAATTTTATTGGGGAATTAAATCGGTTATGACCATACACAATCTGAAATTCCAAGGAGTGTGGGATATTCAGACAATTAAGAACATTACCGGTTTATCAGATTACTATTTTACGCCCGATAAGTTGGAATCCAACAGAGATGCCAATTATCTGAAAGGCGGTATTGTCTATGCGGATGCTATTACTACAGTGAGCAATACCTATGCGGAGGAAATAAAAACGCTTTTCTACGGAGAAGGGCTGGACGGATTGATGCGTGCACGGAGTAACAGCCTTCGCGGTATTGTCAACGGTATTGATTATGATGAATATAATCCTGAAACGGATCCACACATTTTCAAACGATATAATGCGAAAAATTTCCGCAAAGAAAAAGTGAAAAACAAGACAGCTCTCCAGGAAGAACTGGGTCTGGAAGTCAATCCGAAAACGATGATGATCGGTATGTGTACCAGATTGACAGATCAGAAGGGGCTTGATCTTGTGTCGTATATTATGGATGAACTGTGTCAGGATGCAGTGCAGATTGTGGTACTGGGCACCGGAGATGCGCAGTATGAAAATATGTTCCGGCATTTTGCGTGGAAGTACGGGAAAAAAGTATCTGCCAACATTTATTATTCGGAAGCAATGTCACATAAAATCTATGCATCCAGCGATGCGTTTTTGATGCCTTCTCTGTTTGAACCCTGCGGACTGAGCCAGTTGATGAGCCTCAGATATGGAACGGTTCCCATCGTTCGTGAGACAGGCGGACTAAAGGATACGGTTATGCCATATAATGAATATGAGAGCAGCGGAACGGGATTCAGCTTTATGAATTATAATGCCCATGAAATGCTCGGCACTATCCGCTATGCTCAGCGTATTTATTACGACAGAAAAAGAGAGTGGAATAAAATAATTGACAGAGGTATGGCAGCCGATTTCTCATGGGCTCACTCAGCCAAACAATATGAGGAAATGTATAACTGGCTGGCCGGATGAGAAAGCCGGTAAGACGCAGTTTCCATGGCGATGGGAACTGCGTCTTTTCGTAAAGAGACTTTACAGAGCACAAAGATTTCGTTATACTGTTTATATCAAATCCCCGCCCTTCGGATCCGAATGGCATTCCCGCCGGAAAACTTGACAAACAGAAAAAATTATACTACTATGAATACACATACGAACATAAGTTCGCGAAAAGGAGAAGAATATGATAAACGAAGAAAAACAAAAGGCATTGGATGCAGCAATTGTACAGATAGAAAAGAATTTCGGCAAAGGCGCGGTAATGAAGCTGGGAGACTCCGGTACCAATATGAATGTGGAAACCATTCCTACAGGCTCTCTCAGTCTGGATGTTGCTTTGGGACTGGGCGGAGTGCCCAGAGGAAGGGTAATTGAGATTTACGGGCCGGAGTCCAGCGGAAAAACCACGGTGGCTCTGCATATGGTGGCCGAAGTACAGAAACGGGGAGGCATCGCAGGTTTCATCGATGCGGAACATGCACTGGATCCGGTATACGCGAAGAATATCGGCGTGGACATTGACAATCTTTACATTTCCCAGCCGGATAACGGAGAGCAGGCGCTGGAGATTACAGAGACCATGGTGCGCTCCGGCGCTGTGGATATCGTAATTGTGGACTCGGTGGCGGCTCTGGTGCCCAAAGCCGAAATCGACGGCGAGATGGGCGACAGCCATGTGGGTCTGCAGGCGAGACTGATGTCACAGGCTCTCCGGAAGCTGACCGGCGTTATTGGAAAATCAGGCTGCGTCGTTATTTTTATCAATCAGCTTCGGGAAAAAGTGGGAGTGATGTATGGAAATCCAGAGGTGACCACAGGAGGCAGGGCGCTGAAATTCTATGCCTCTATTCGAATGGACGTGCGCCGTGTGGAACAGATCAAACAAAGCGGAGAGGTGGTAGGAAACCGTACCCGGATCAAAGTGGTGAAAAATAAAATTGCTCCGCCGTTTAGGGAAGCAGAATTTGATATTATGTTTGGCAAAGGAATTTCCAGAGAGGCGGATATTCTGGAACTGGCGTCCAACTGCGGCATTGTCCAGAAAAGCGGAGCCTGGTTTGCTTATAATAATGAGAAGATTGGACAGGGCCGTGAAAATGCAAAACAGTATCTGAGGGAACATCCCGATGTAATGAATGAAGTGGAGCAGAAAGTACGGCAGCATTTTCAACTTGGCGATCAGGTGAAAACAGAGGAAGGGGAAGGAAAGCCCGCAGAGGCGGAGAGCGGTGAAAAATGATAGTGACGGAAATTGCCTCTGTAACGAAGAAAAAGCACAGGGTTTTTCTGGATGGGCAGCCCGCCTTTATTCTGTATTCCAGTGAGCTGGCCCGCTATGGGATCCGACAGGGGGAACCGATTCCCGAGGAGAGTCTGCATCAGATTACGGAATCGGTGCTTCCTCTGCGTGCCAAAAAGTACGCAATGAATCTGCTGATCAAAAGGGATCGCACGGAGAAAGAGCTGAGGGATAAACTGAGAGATGCCGGTTACTGCAAAAAAACGGCGGAGACGGCCGTTGCGTACGTGAAATCCTATGGATATATCGACGACAGACGGTATGCAGTTCATTTTCTGGAAGGGGGACGGGGAAAGGAAAGTATCCGGAATTTGTCACGAAAATTGCTGCAGAAAGGGGTCAGCCGGGATACGCTGGAGGAAATTCTGGAAACATACCAGTGGGAAGAGGATACGTCCGCTGTGGTTCGACGGCTGATAGAAAAAAGGATGAAAACAGGAAAACTGGAAGATGAAAAAGCTCTGCGGAATATGGCGGCGTATTTAGGCAGAAGAGGATTTTCCGGGGAGGAAATATGGCCCATTCTGAAGGAATATACAGCCGATTTGTGACTGGAAAAAGGGGTTAAAAATCAGGAGCCTGTACTTGACATAATTACCAAAATCATATAAAATTGTAGTGTTGTATTTGTACAATGAAAACTAAATAAGGAGGTGCTCCTGTGGTAACAACTATCATTGGGATTATTGTTGCTATAGTAATCACGCTGCTTATTGCGGTTCCTATTACTTGCAAAGCTGCGGTCGCCAATAAGGTAAAGCAGGATGCTGAAAAAGTTGGCACAGCGGAAGAAAAGGCAAGAAGCATAATAGATGAGGCATTAAAAACGGCTGAGACAAAGAAACGAGAAGCCCTTTTGGAGGCAAAAGAAGAATCTCTCAGGACGAAAAATGAACTGGAGAAAGAAACCAAAGAAAGAAGAGCCGAACTGCAAAAATATGAAAAGCGCGTTTTGTCAAAGGAAGAAGCTGTTGACAGAAAAGCGGATGCCATTGAACGGCGTGAAGCAGAATATGCAAACAAGGAAACAGAGCTAAGAAAAAAGGAAAAGAAAGTCGATGAATTACATGCACAAGGAGTACAGGAACTGGAACGAATCTCAGGTCTGACCTCCGAACAGGCGAAAGATTATCTTTTAAAAGCTGTTGAAGATGAAGTAAAAATTGACACAGCCAAGCTTTACAAAGAACTGGAAAGCAAGGCGAAGGAAGAAGCCAGCAGAAAGGCAAAAGAATATGTGGTGACAGCCATTCAGAAATGCGCTGTGGACCATGTGGCAGAGTCAACGATTTCTGTTGTTCAGCTGCCGAACGATGAGATGAAAGGACGAATCATCGGACGTGAAGGACGCAACATACGTACATTGGAAACGTTAACCGGAATTGATCTGATTATTGATGATACGCCGGAGGCGGTTGTGTTGTCAGGATTTGATCCGATCAGACGGGAAGTGGCGCGTATTGCACTGGAAAAACTGATTGTGGACGGACGAATACATCCGGCCAGAATCGAGGAGATGGTGGAAAAGGCCAGAAAAGAAGTAGAATCTACTATCCGGGAGGAAGGTGAAGCGGCCACATTGGAAGTGGGAGTTCACGGAATACATCCGGAACTGGTAAGACTTTTGGGCAGAATGCGTTTTCGTTCAAGTTACGGGCAGAATGCATTGAAGCATTCTATTGAAGTCGCTCAGTTGTCAGGAGTGCTGGCAGCGGAGATTGGAGTGGATGTCCGTACAGCGAAACGTGCCGGTTTATTACATGATATTGGAAAATCCATCGACCATGAAGTGGAAGGATCACATATCCAGATTGGTGTTGATTTATGTAGAAAATACAAAGAATCTGCGATTGTTGTCAATGCAGTGGAGGCTCATCATGGAGATGTGGAGCCAGAATCACTCATTGCCTGTATAGTTCAGGCTGCCGATGCAATTTCCGCAGCCAGACCAGGCGCTCGCAGGGAAACACTGGAAACCTATACCAACAGATTAAAACAGCTTGAAGATATCACCAATTCCTTTAAGGGAGTTGACAAGTCCTACGCTATTCAGGCGGGGCGTGAGGTTCGTATTATGGTGCTGCCGGATCATGTCTCAGATGCAGATATGGTTCTCCTGGCCAGAGATATTTCAAAACAGATTGAAACTGAATTGGAATATCCGGGACAGATTAAGGTAAATGTAATTCGTGAAAGCCGTGTTGTGGACTATGCAAAATAGTGTCCGCGGGCAGGCGATGTTTAAAAAAGCCGATATGTCTTTTGAACAAAGACAGTCGGCTTTTTTCATTGGAAAATCTGAAGATATAGCTGGAGCGGTGATATTTTTTTCTCTGAAAGCATATATAGATAGAAGCAGGGGAGGGCAGGGAATGCGATGGACCAAAATAAAGCCGGATGTTTCCATCCGGCTGTTTATTTATCTTTATCTCGGGGCGTTTTTGTTGGGAGCTCTGGCTGGAAACCAGATGTGGAAGAGAGAAGATTTCAGGGAATACGTATCTGTTTACGCCATACTGGGGCAATATCAGACAACCTGGACGGATCTAAAAAAATATGCTTTGTTTTTATTGAGGGAAAAAAGTATTTTCGCGGGAGTATGTATTATAGCGGGACTGGCAGGGGCTGGGGAGATTTTGGCGGTGTTGGTGGCGCTGTGGCTGGGATTTCTCGGAGGCGGTCTGGCGACCGTCTTTTTGCTGCAGTCCGGGGTGGAGGGATTTCTGTTCTGCATGGCAGGAATTGTATCCCAGCTTCTGTTTTACATACCGGCAGTAATTCTGTTTCTTCTCATGATGGGGAAGAACAGACGGATGGTACCAAGATACGGAGCTATGTCGGCTCGGGAAATACGATGGTCCATTTTGCTTTGTCTGATTTTTCTGTTTATCATGGCGGTGGGAATCTTTGTGGAAACTTATGTAAACTCAAATTTATGGATGAATCTTTTTTCATAAAAATTTTTAATCCCTATTCTTACAAGATGTGGTGATCGGAAAAAATCAAAAAGCGATATATAGTGGTTTGCTGGAAAAAGGGAAAAAAAGGCGCAAAATAAGGAAAAAATAGCATTTGCTTTTCCAGAAAAACATGCTTATAATAGATTATATTTGAAGGGTGAGTTGCTTAAATAACATAAGATAAGGATATTATTTTCCATGACAGATGCAATTCAAAAGTTTATTGATTATTTACATAACGTAAAGAAGACATCAAAGAATACAGAAGTATCATATGAAAGAGATTTAAAGAAAATGGAACAGTATCTGGCGACTCTTCAGATCACAGATGTTGTTCAGGTAACGGAAACCCATTTGAATTCCTACATGCTGTATCTTGAACGTGAAAAATTCGCTCCCTCGACCGTTTCGAGAAATGTGGCGGCCATGAGGGCTTTTTTTCAATATTTGTTAAAGGAACATATGATTGATCATGATCCGTCTGACAGTTTGAAGCCGCCTAAGGTGGAGAAAAAAGTTCCGGAGATCATGACGGTGGAAGAAGTGGATCTTTTGCTGAAGCAGCCGTCTTTGCATACGCCGAAAGGACTGAGAGACAAGGCTATGCTGGAGATCCTTTATGCTACGGGAATACGGGTCAGTGAGCTGGTGCATCTGAAGATGACCGATGTAAATCTGAAGATGGGATATGTGATATGCACGGAAAACAATAAAGAGAGAATGATACCTTTTGGTACCATAGCTAAAAAATCCCTGGAAGATTACCTGAAACATGGCAGAGGCGCTTTGGTGGGAGCAAAAGACTGCGGTATGCTGTTTACCAATTGTTCGGGAAATCCCATGAGTCGGCAGGGGTTTTGGAAGCTGCTGAAAGGATATGCCCGCGCCGCCAATATTACGACTGACATTACTCCCCACACGCTGCGCCATTCATTTGCTACTCATCTGATTCAGAATGGTGCGGATCTGAAAAGTGTTCAGGAGATGCTTGGCCATGCGGACATTTCATCAACTCAGATGTATCTTCATATGAATATGAACAAGATCAGGGATGTTTATGTGAAAGCTCATCCCAGAAAGTAATCAAAAAGAGTTCCTGCTGGAACTCTTTTTGGCGTATCAGCACATTTCGGCAATGGTATGAATCAGATTTCTGGAATCTTCCCAGCCCAGGCAGGGATCGGTAATAGACTTTCCATAAACGTGATCGGGGCCAATCTCCTGTCTGCCTTCCACGATGTAACTTTCGATCATAACTCCTTTGATAAGATTGCGAATATCATTAGAGTGATTACGGCTGTGAAGCACTTCTTTGACAATACGGATTTGTTCTTTAAACTGTTTGTTGGAATTGGAGTGGTTGGCGTCCACGATGGTTGCCGGATTTTTTAGATTCCGTTCCCTGTATTTTTCCAGCAGAAGCTTAAGATCTTCGTAATGGTAATTGGGAATAGCGTTGCCGTGTTTATTTACAGCGCCCCGAAGGATAGTATGGGCAAGGGGATTCCCCTGGGTGTGAACTTCCCAGTTGCGGTAGATGAAACTGTGGCCGTGCTGAGCGGCGACGACAGAGTTCAGCATAACAGAGAAATCTCCGCTGGTAGGATTTTTCATCCCCACCGGCACATCCATGCCGCTGGCAACCAGGCGATGCTGCTGATTTTCCACAGAGCGGGCGCCAATGGCGATATAGGACAGCAGGTCGTGAACGTATCTCCAGTTTTCCGGATAAAGCATCTCGTCGGCAGGCGTCAGCTCCGTTTCCTCGATGGAACGCATGAGAATTTTCCGAACGGCAATCAATCCGTGCAGAAGATCTGGTTTCTTTAATGGATCTGGCTGATGTACAATTCCTTTGTAGCCTTCTCCCGTTGTTCTTGGTTTGTTGGTATATATGCGGGGGATTAATACCAGCCGGTCTGCCACCTCCTCCTGAACCCGGGCAAGCCGGTTGGTGTAATCGCAGACGGCGTCTTCGTTATCAGCGGAACAGGGACCGATAATGACAAGAAATTTGTCGGATTTCCCTGTCAAAACATCGCGAATCATGGCGTCGCGTTTCATTTTTGCATCAATGATCCGCTGGGTAAGAGGGAACTCTTCTCTTATCTCTTCAGGGGTTGGTAATTTTTTTGTGAATTCTATACTCATGTCTTTGTCAAGTCCTTTCACTCTTTATCAGGTAGAGTTTTTTCGCGAGTTTATTATAATACAACTTTTATTTCTTGTCGATATTGAAATGAGCCGGCGGAAGAAATTTCGGCAAATGTATCAAATGAAAGTTCAGCAAAAGGAGAAAATATGTGACGCTTATCACGGAAAATTTCAGTATCAGCCGCAGATAGTCGTTCAGATGCAGAAAGGTCAGCATACCATCGGCAAATAAAGCGATCCCCACTGAAAGAATCAGAAAGAAAAAAGGTTTTAAGAGAGAATCGGCGGCGGAGAAAATCAGTACTTTTTCCTGATACAGCGCCAGGATACACAGGATGACCAGAAGAATTTCATTGGCCAGAATTCCCCAGAGACATCCGATGATCCCAAACCTTGGGATTAAAAGAAGAACGCAGGAAATGCGAAGGGCCATGCCGGCCATGTTGTGGATAAAATGGCGTGTGGTTTTTCCCAGACCGTTTAAAATACTGGAAAGGGTGGCAGACAGATAGAGAAAGGGGCAGAGGAAAGAGAGAATGGAGATATACTGTCCCGCTTCTTCGCTGTGAAATAAAAGACGTCCCATAGAATCCCCGCAGGTAAGAAATATGCCGAAACAGAGAATCCCCAGAAATAGCCCGTACCGGATAGTTTTTTCCACAGTAAAAGAAATTTGGCGGTATTCCCGGCGGGCCCTGGATTCAGATACAGTGGGCAGCAGCATTATGGATACGGACTGGGTGATGGCGGAAGGAAACAGAATCAGCGGCAGGGCCATACCGGTCAGGACGCCGTATACAGACAGGGCTTCTGAAGAAGACAGTCCGTACTGTTCAAGACATATGGGGATTAATATAGTCTCTGCGCTGCGCATCAGGTTCAGGACAATGCGGTTGGCCGTAAGAGGAATGGCCAGACGCATAATTTCAGAGCAATACTTTCTCCATGGAGCAGACAGGCGGAACTGATATCCTTCGGAACGAAAATCTTTTTGCAGAAAAAAGAGGATAAAAAGGAGAGAAAAAATTTCTGCAGCAGCGGTTCCGGCTACTGCCAGCAGCGGCGTCGCCTCCATTCCCTTCTGCAGCATAAGATGATAAAAAATCCAGGTGGAGCAGACCCGCAGAATCTGTTCCAAAAGCTGGCCCATCGATGGAATCCAGGTGTTTTTTCCGGCGAAATAGTAGGAAACGACACAGATATGGAGGGTGCCGAAGGGAATGGTAAAAGCCATCAGTTTCATCAGAGGAATGCAGGCGGGCTCCGTTAAAATGTGAACACAGAACCAGCTGCAGCCGCTGTAAATCAAAAGAGCTGCGAAAAGGGAAGAGAAAAGGGATATGGCGCTCCCAGCCAGCAGAAGGTTCTTGGCCCCGTCTTTATTTCCGGTGGCTGTCTTGGCGGAAATGCATTTGGAGAGGGCGGTTTGGATCCCCATGACGGTAAAGGCGTAGGCGAGATTGAAAAGGGGGAAGATCAGTTGATAAATCCCCAGACCTTCTGCACCAATCGTGTGGGAGAGGAATATTCTATAGAAAAAGCCGATGAAACGGCTGATGAGACCAGCGGCGGTCAGAAGAAAAGTGCCGGTAAGGAGACGTTGCGCTTTGGGCATGGGCGGCCTCCATCATTTTTTAAAAATATATTCCATCGGGGGACTTGACAGAACCTGGGAATGATGATATCCTAACGGCAGAAATCCGAGTAAAACAGTCGGGATTAAAGACGGAGGGTGAAACAGTGAAATTATCAACGAAAGGCAGATATGGACTGCGGGCCCTGATAGATCTGGCGGCTAACGAATCCAGGGAAGCAGTGTCTATTCAAAGTATTGCCAGACGTCAGAATATCTCGGAGAGTTATCTGGAACAGTTGATGCGGCTGATGCGAAAAGCAAATTTGGTGGTCAGCATCCGGGGAGCAGGAGGAGGATACCGCCTTGCAAGACCGGCGGAAGAAATCTCTGTGGGAGATATTTTAAGAGCGCTGGAAGGCAGCCTGGAAGCAGTTACCTGCCCGGGCAATCAGGAAGAAAATGGATGTCAGGGCGCTGACTTCTGCGTAACTCGTTATGTATGGCAGCGGATTAACGACAGCATCACACAGGCTGTGGATAATATTATGCTGGATCAACTGGCGGAAGAAAGCCGCAGGCTGCAGGAAAAGGGCGGGCCTGCGAATATTAAATGTAATAATTAGGAGTGTGACAGGATGAAAAAAGTAATCTATCTGGATAATGCAGCAACGACAAAGACGTCACCGGAAGTGGTTGAGGCGATGCTTCCCTATTTTTCGGAACTGTACGGGAATCCTTCCAGTATTTACGAGCTGGCATCCGCCAGCAAAAATGCCATCACCGGCGCAAGAGAAGAAATCGCCAAAGTAATAGGCGCGGCTCCGGAGAGCATCTATTTTACAGCGGGGGGAACCGAGGCGGACAACTGGGCACTGAAAGCTGCTTTTGAGGCATACAAAGATAAAGGAAATCACATTATTACGACAAAAATAGAACATCATGCCATACTGCACACCTGTGAGTATTTGGAAAAGAAAGGAGCCCGTATAACTTATCTCAATGTGGATGAAAACGGGCTGGTGGATGTAAACGAGCTGGAGGCGGCGATTACAGAGGATACGATTTTGATTTCTATTATGTTTGCCAACAATGAAATCGGAACAATACAGCCCATTGAGGAGATCGGCAGAATTGCCAAAGAGCATGGAGTTCTTTTTCATACCGATGCGGTACAGGCCTTTGGACAGGTGCCCATCAATGTGGACGCCATGCATATCGATATGCTCTCTTCCAGCGCCCATAAGATAAAGGGACCAAAAGGAATCGGATTTCTCTATATCCGTAAAGGAGTAAAAATCCGTTCTTTTGTACACGGAGGCGCCCAGGAGAGAAAACGCCGCGCCGGCACAGAAAATGTTCCGGCGATTGTGGGATACGGATGCGCAGCCCGTCTGGCAGCGGCCACCATGGAAGAACGCAGACAGAAAGAAACCCAGATGAGGGATTACCTGATTCACCGGATTCTGGAAGAAGTTCCCTATACCAGGCTGAACGGCCATCCGGAAAAAAGGCTGCCGGGCAATGTGAATGTCAGCTTCCGCTTTGTGGAAGGGGAATCTTTGCTGATTATGCTGGATATGGAAGGAATATGTGCATCCAGCGGCTCAGCCTGTACTTCCGGTTCGCTGGATCCTTCCCATGTACTTCTGGCCATCGGCCTTCCCCATGAAATAGCCCACGGTTCGCTGCGGCTGACCCTCAGCGATGAGACGACGAAGGAAGAACTGGATTTTGTGGTGGAGCAGATTAAAAAAATCGTGGAACGGCTGCGCAGCATGTCTCCGCTCTATGAAGATTTCATAAAAAGACAAAAGGAAAAATAAAAAGAAACAGACAGGAGAATCGTTATGTACAGTGAAAAAGTTATGGATCATTTTCAGAACCCGCGAAATGTAGGAGAAATTGAAAACGCCAGCGGCGTTGGAACAGTGGGAAACGCCAAATGCGGCGATATCATGAGAATTTATTTGGATATAGATGATCATCAAATTATTCGGGATTGTAAATTCAAAACCTTCGGATGCGGCGCTGCCGTGGCCACCAGCAGTATGGCGACGGAACTGGTAAAGGGCAAAAGTATTGAAGAGGCGCTGAAAGTAACTAATAAAGCGGTAATGGAAGCGCTGGACGGACTTCCGCCCGTAAAGGTACACTGCTCTTTGCTGGCAGAGGAGGCAATTCATGCGGCGCTGTGGGATTACGCGGAAAAACACGGGATTAAGATAGAGGGACTGGAAAAGCCGAAATCAGATATCCATGAAGGGGAAGAAGAAGAGGAAGAAGAATATTAATGAAGAAAGAAAAAGTCGTGGTTGGCATGTCCGGCGGTGTGGATTCATCGGTTGCGGCCTGGCTTTTAAAAGAGCAGGGGTACGATGTAATCGGCGTGACGATGCAGATATGGCAGGAGGAAGAGTCAAAGATACAGGAAGAAAACGGAGGGTGCTGCGGCCTGTCGGCGGTGGAAGACGCCCGGCGTGTGGCAGCGGCTCTTGGTATTCCCCACTATGTAATGAATTTCAGAAAGGAATTTAAGGAACGGGTGATTGATTATTTCGTCAGCGAGTATGTAAACGGAAGAACGCCCAATCCCTGTATTGCCTGCAACCGGTATGTAAAGTGGGAATCTCTCCTGAAACGAAGCATGGATATCGGAGCAGATTATATAGCCACCGGCCATTATGCCAGGGTGGAAAAACTTCCCAGCGGCCGGTTTGCCATACGAAATTCTGTGACGGCGGCAAAGGATCAGACCTATGCTCTTTATAACCTGACTCAGGATCAGCTGGCGCATACGCTGATGCCGGTGGGGGCATATAAAAAGGAGGAAATCCGGGAAATGGCAGAAAAACTGGGACTTTCCGTTGCAGGGAAACCGGACAGCCAGGAGATCTGCTTTGTGCCCGATGGGGATTATGCCGGTTTCATTGATGAGAGCCTCGGGAAAAAAGTCCCGGAAGGAAACTTTGTCAACGCTCAGGGAGAGATTTTGGGGAGGCATAAAGGAATCACCCATTACACCATAGGTCAGAGGAAAGGACTGAATCTGTCCATGGGACGGCCGGTATTTGTGACCAAAATCTGTCCGGAAACAAACGAAGTGGTAATCGGCGACAATGATGAAATCTTTCAATCGGAAGTAAAGGCGGACAGGCTGAACTTTATGGCGATGGACGTACCGGAAAAGGGAAAAACTTTCCGGGCAGCGGCGAAAATCCGGTATAACCATAAAGGAGCGCCCTGTACCGTCACCCGGACGGGAGAGGATGAGATCCTCTGTGTATTCGATGAACCTCAGCGGGCGGCAACGCCAGGACAGGCTCTGGTATTTTATGATGGAGAATACGTGGCGGGGGGAGGTACGATCTTATGATACCGGATTATCATCTGCATACTTTTTTTTCCGGAGACAGCGAGGCAGATCCTCACGATATGGCGGATCAGGCTATTTCCCTGGGGATGAAATCCATTTGTTTTACAGATCATATGGATACGGACAGTGAAGAGCCGGAATTTATCTTGGATACAAACCGATATATTCCTTATATGGAAGCGCTTCGGGAAGAATACGAAGACAGACTGGATATACGCATTGGTGTGGAAATCGGAATGCAGCCCCATCTGGCGGAGCGCCACGATGTATATGTCCATGACTATCCCTTTGATTTTGTGATAGGTTCTCTTCATCTGGTATATGGGAAAGATCCCTATTTTTCAGAGGTATTTGAAGGAAGAGAGGATCGGGAAGTATACCGGGCTTATCTGGAATCCCTTCTGGAGAATATCCGGGCCTTTAAGGGGTATCAGGTGGTTGGCCATATCGATTACGTTGTGCGGTACGGCGTGCATAAAGCGGAACAGTATGGATATACTGAATATGCCGATATACTGGACGCGATATTGAGCTGCATCATAGAAGACGGCCGGGGAATAGAAGTGAACACGGCGGGTCTTCAAAAAGGTCTTGGTTTTCCCAACCCTCATTATGATGTGATCAGAAGATACAGGGAACTGGGAGGAACCATTGTAACGGTGGGTTCAGACGCCCATAATCCTTCTGGGATCGGATATGATTTCCGGCAGATTGGAGATTTTCTGAAAGAAGCCGGTTTCCGTTATCGAACGGAATTTAAAGGGAATGTACCCGTTTTTATACAATTGTGACAAAGACCCCCAATATTTTCAACGGAAGTTTTACTTGATATTTTATGACAAATTCTGTAAAATATCATTTAGTGGATATCTGCACATACTTTTTCGGCAGAAATCCATCATATATGTATATGCAAATATCATGTTTAGGAGGAATTAAGATGGCAGTAAAAGTAGCGATCAATGGTTTTGGACGTATTGGACGTCTGGCATTCAGACAGATGTTTGGAGCAGAAGGATATGAAGTAGTGGCAATTAACGACCTTACTTCTCCGAAAATGCTTGCACACTTACTGAAATATGATTCATCACAGGGCAAATATGCATTGGCAGATACAGTAAAAGCAGGTGAGGATTCTATTACTGTTGACGGAAAAGAAATTAAAATTTATGCAAAAGCAAATGCTGAAGAACTTCCCTGGGGAGAAATCGGTGTGGACGTTGTTCTGGAATGTACAGGATTCTATACATCCAAAGAAAAAGCTTCCGCTCATATCAAAGCAGGCGCAAGAAAAGTTGTTATCTCTGCACCGGCTGGCAATGATCTGCCCACTATCGTATACAATGTAAATCATGATACACTGAAACCGGAAGATACCGTTATTTCCGCGGCTTCCTGTACAACAAACTGCCTGGCTCCGATGGCGAAAGCGCTGAACGACCTGGCTCCCATCCAGAGCGGTATTATGAGTACCATTCATGCCTACACAGGAGATCAGATGATCCTGGACGGTCCCCAGAGAAAAGGCGATCTGAGAAGATCCCGTGCAGGAGCAATCAATATTGTTCCCAACAGCACAGGCGCTGCAAAGGCAATCGGTCTGGTTATCCCGGAACTGAACGGCAAACTGATCGGATCTGCACAGCGTGTACCGACCCCGACAGGTTCTACTACAATCCTGATTGCAGTAGTAAAAGGAAAAGTTACCGTTGATCAGATCAACGAAGCAATGAAAAATGCAGCGACAGAGTCTTACGGATACAATGACGAAGAAATCGTATCCAGCGATGTAATCGGCATGACCTACGGTTCTCTGTTT
The DNA here is from genome assembly GCA_050944435.1 of Ruminococcus sp. Lineage (GTDB taxonomy): Bacteria > Bacillota > Clostridia > Lachnospirales > Lachnospiraceae > Ruminococcus_G. The sequence goes on along the minus strand of JBMNRB010000011.1, from coordinate 13,416 downwards.
GACGCTACACAGACCATGGTATCTCCGATGGAAAACGGCGATACACAGGTTCAGGTTGTATCTTGGTATGACAACGAAAATTCATATGTAAGCCAGATGGTACGTACCATCAAATATTTCGCAGAATTAGCGTAAGCAATAAAAGATCCAAATGGGTCCGGTCTGATTGGACCGGACCTTTTTTGCAATAAAAGGAGGGCATGATATGCTGAATAAGAAATCTGTGGACGATATCAACGTGAAAGGCCTTAAAGTCCTGGTAAGATGTGATTTTAATGTTCCATTGAAAGATGGAAAGATCACAGACGAAAACAGACTGGTAGCGGCGCTTCCCACGATCAAAAAGCTGATTGCCGACGGCGGACGGGTTATTCTCTGTTCCCATCTGGGCAAACCAAAGGGAGAGGCGAAACCGGAACTTTCACTGGCGCCGGTGGCCGTACGTCTCTCAGAACTGTTGGGACAGGAAGTAAAGTTTGCAGCGGATCCGGAAGTAGTGGGACCCAATGCGAAAGCAGCGGTGGAAGCCATGAAAGACGGCGAGGTGATTCTTCTGGAAAATACCCGTTACCGCAAGGAAGAGACAAAGAATGGAGAAGAGTTCAGTAAAGAACTGGCATCTCTGTGCGATGTGTTTGTAAATGACGCCTTCGGCACCGCTCACCGTGCACACTGCTCCAACGTGGGTGTGACAAATTATGTGGACACCTGTGCAGTAGGATATCTGATGCAGAAAGAGATTGATTTCCTTGGAAATGCAGTAAACAATCCGGAGAGACCCTTTGTGGCAATTTTGGGCGGAGCAAAAGTTGCAGATAAGTTAAATGTTATTGCAAATCTGCTGGAAAAATGCGATACTTTAATTATCGGAGGCGGTATGGCCTATACATTCCTGAAAGCCAAGGGCGGACAGATCGGTACTTCTCTGGTAGATGATGAAAAGCTGGATTACTGCAAAGAGATGATTGAAAAGGCGCAGAAGCTGGGCAAAAAACTGCTTCTTCCCGTGGACACCACAATCACCAGCGCATTCCCGGATCCCATCGACGCACCGGTGGAAACCAGCATCGTAGATTCTGATTCTATCCCGGCCGATATGATGGGACTGGACATCGGAACAAAAACCGCTGAACTTTTTGCTGATGCTGTGAAGACGGCCAAGACAGTGGTATGGAACGGACCTATGGGAGTATTTGAGAATCCGATTCTGGCAAAGGGTACGATTGCTGTGGCAGAAGCTCTGGCAGAAACCGACGCAACGACGATTATCGGAGGCGGCGATTCTGCGGCGGCTGTCAATCAGTTGGGATTTGGCGACAAAATGACCCATATTTCCACTGGCGGAGGCGCTTCCTTGGAATTTCTGGAAGGAAAAGAGCTTCCCGGCGTAGCCGCCGCTGATGATAAGTAAAAAGCTTAGCGAACCCAAGCCGCAGGCGAAGGTGTGAGGTTAGCGTTTACTTAGTTCTCCGCCATTAGCGAATGCAAGCTGAAAGCGAAGCATGAGGTTAGGGCCAGGAGAACATACCCGAAAAAGCTTAGCGAACCCAAGCCGCAGGCGAAGCAATGCTATTATAACAAAGAAAAGAGGATAAGAAAAATGGCAAGAAAAAAAATTATCGCAGGCAACTGGAAAATGAACATGACTCCCAGTGAGGCAGTAGAGTTGGTAAATACATTGAAACCGCTGGTTGCCAATGATGAGGTGGATGTGGTATTCTGTGTGCCGGCGATTGACATTATTCCGGTTGTTGAGGCATGCAAGGGCACCAATATTCAGGTAGGCGCTGAAAATATGTACTTCGAAGAAAAAGGTGCATATACAGGGGAAATTTCACCCAACATGCTGACTGATGCTGGGGTTAAGTATGTAATTCTGGGTCATTCTGAGAGAAGAGAGTATTTTGCAGAAACCAACGAGACGGTAAATAAGAAAATGCTGAAAGCTTTCGAACATGGTCTGACACCGATTATGTGCTGCGGTGAATCTCTGGAGCAGAGAGAGCAGGGCGTTACCATGGACTTTATCCGTCAGCAGGTAAAGGTTGGATTTTTGAATGTTACGGCAGATCAGGCGAAGACTGCTGTTATTGCCTATGAACCCATTTGGGCCATCGGAACCGGCAAAACAGCTACTACGGAACAGGCACAGGAAGTATGTGCGGCTATCCGTCAGTGCATCGCTGAGATCTACGATGATGCAACGGCAGAAGCTATCCGTATCCAGTACGGCGGATCGGTAAACGCCGCTACAGCGCCGGAACTGTTTGTGCAGGCAGATATCGACGGCGGACTGGTTGGAGGAGCTGCTCTGAAACCGGATTTCGGAAAAATCGTAAACTATAAATAAGAGGAAAAAATAGGGCCATTGCCGAAGAGGTGAGAATTACATCTTCGGCAATGGCCTTTTTTCGGCTTGAAGCGACTAATTTGGAATATCCATAACACCGTTCAAAATCAGCCTGGGGCGGTAGGGATATAATTTCACATCCTCCCGGCTGGTCACCCCGGAGAGAACCAGTGCGGTATCCAGACCGGATTCCACTCCTGCGACGATGTCGGTATCCATGCGGTCGCCGATGATGGCGGCTTCTTCGGAATGGACGCCAAGGAGGCGCAGGCCGGTGCGCATCATCAGGGGGTTGGGTTTTCCTACAAAGTAGGCAGATTTTCCTGTGGTCAGTTCGATGGGGGATATCAGTGCCCGACAGGCCGGGACAATGCCTATTTCCGTTGGGCCGGTGAGATCGGTGTTGGTTCCGATCAGGCGTGAGCCCTTTTCCACAAGTTTTACTGCCTGCAGAATATTATCGTAATTATAATTGCGGGTTTCCCCAATCACAACGTAATCGGGATCCACATCATTGATTGTGATGCCGGCTTCATAAAGGGCGTTTAACAGTCCAGGAGCGCCGATTACGTAAGCGCTGCAGCCGGGGGACTGATTTTTCAGAAAGCTGGCGGTAGCCAGTGCACTGGTATAAAAATGACTTTCATCCACATCCAGCCCCATTCTTGCCAGTTTCTGCTGCAGCTCCTTTGGCGAGCGTTCACTGGAATTGGTCAGAAACAGAAAGCGTTTATCGTTTTTGTAAAGCCAGTCGACGAATTCATGGACGCCGGGCAGCAGGATGTTGCCGTGATAGATGACGCCGTCCATATCGCAGATAAATCCCTTTTTCTCTCTTAATTTTTCCATAATCAAATCCTCCTTGTTCTCTACGTTCATTTTAAGGGCAGAGGGGAAGAAAGGCAATCAAAAAATTTTTATTTAAAATGAATTTTACATATGTTTTACTTGTTGGAGATAATGAATTTTACAAAGGATATTGTATGATTAACTGCGTAAGATAGAAGATGAAAAAAGGAGAGAAAATTTATTATGAAGAAAAAAATTGTAATGTTGCTTACTACAGTTATGGTTGGAAGTGCGATGCTGGCTGGCTGCGGCGGCGGAAGCAGCGAAACGGCTGAAGGTACAGATACAGGCGCAGCTACAGAAGAAACAGCAGAAGCTACAGGCGAAGCGTCTGAAGAAGATACAGAGAGTGCAGGCGGTGCGTCAGGTCCGATTACCATCTGCTCAAGAGAGGATGGTTCTGGAACAAGAGGCGCTTTTGTGGAACTGTTCGGAATTGAAGAAGAAGTGGATGGACAGACTGTGGATATGACCACACCGGAAGCGAAAATCACCAACAGTACTTCCGTTATGATGACGACGGTGGAAGGCGACGTGAACGCCATCGGATACATTTCTCTTGGTTCACTGAATGATTCTGTGACAGCCGTTAAAATTGACGGAGCAGAAGCTACAGCAGAAAACATTGAGAACGGTACATACAAAGTAGTACGTCCCTTTAACATTGCAACAAAAGAAGATTTAAGTGAAGCAGCTACAGATTTCATGAACTTTATCATGAGCCAGGAAGGCCAGGCTGTGGTAGAGGAAAATGGATATATTCCCATTGCAGATGTGGAAGCATTCTCAGGCGGAACAGCATCCGGTGATGTGGTTGTGGCAGGATCTTCTTCAGTAACACCGGTTATGGAAAAACTGAAAGAAGCTTATGCAGAAGTAAATCCCAATGTAAACATCGAAGTACAGCAGAGCGATTCTACAACAGGTATGCAGTCAGCCATCGACGGTCTGTGTGACATCGGCATGGCTTCCCGTGATTTGAAAGACAGTGAGCTGGAGGCGGGTCTGACAGCAACGGTGATTGCTCAGGATGGTATCGCAGTAATTGTAAACAATGACAGTGGAATCGATGAGCTGTCAAGTGATCAGGTAAAATCAATCTTTACAGGTGAAGTTCTGGATTGGGAAGACCTGCAGTAATATCCATGAGGACTGTCGGTCAGTGAAAGTGAAAGGTGAGGAGAGCATATGAATCAAATAAGAGAACAGGTAATGAGGATTGTATTTCTGATTGCTGCCTGTACATCCGTCCTCGCCGTTGCACTGATTTGTATATTCCTTTTTGCAAACGGAATACCGGCCATTGGAGAAATCGGAGTCGGTAAGTTCCTGTTGGGAGAATTATGGAGACCTTCAAATAATTTGTACGGAATACTGCCCATGATATTGGGCAGTATTTATGTGACAGCAGGAGCCATCATTCTGGGAGTTCCGGTTGCTTTATTCACATCAGTGTTTATGGCGAGATATTGTCCGAGAAAAGTATACCCGTTTTTTCAGTCAGCCATCAATCTTATGGCCGGAGTACCGTCTGTTGTGTACGGCTTTTTTGGACTGGTACTGATTGTTCCCATGATACAGAATGTAACGGGAAGAGACGGAAGTACCATGCTGGCAGCATCAATATTGCTGGCGATCATGATTCTGCCTACCATTATTGGAGTCACAGAATCGTCTCTGCGCAGCGTGCCGGAAAGCTATTATGAAGGTTCCCTGGCGTTGGGCGCAACACATGAGAGAAGTATCTTTTTTACCATTATACCGGCGGCAAAATCAGGAATTGTAGCCGGCATTGTGCTGGGTATCGGACGGGCAGTCGGAGAAACCATGGCCGTTATCATGGTAGCGGGAAATCAGGCCAGAATGCCGGCTGGACTTTTCCGAGGCGTACGTACTCTGACAGCCAATATCGTATTGGAGATGGGATACGCTGCGGATCTTCACAGGGAAGCGTTGATCGCCACAGGCGTCGTGCTGTTTGTATTTATTCTGATTATCAATCTGGCGGTATCCTTACTGAACAGGAGGACTCATTATGGAGACTAATAAATCTTCCCAAATACAGCAGAGGCTCCGTGAATATGCGAAGAGTCCTTCATCCGCGATTCTTGCGGTTTTGGTTATGCTCTGTACGGCAATCACATTTTTTGTACTGCTGTTTTTGATTGTTTTTATTCTGGTGAACGGTGTGAGCCATATTACACCGGAGCTGTTTTCTTTTACCTATACGACGGAAAATGCATCTTTGATGCCGGCGTTGGTTAACACGTTGATTATGACGGCGCTTTCTCTGGTAATCGCAGTGCCGATAGGCGTTGCGTCGGCCATTTTTCTGGTGGAATATGCGGGAAAAGAAAGCAAACTGGTGGGTCTAATTCGCATTACAGCGGAAACTCTTTCAGGCATTCCTTCCATTGTTTACGGCCTGTTCGGTTTGCTGTTTTTTGCGACGACGCTTCATTGGGGATATTCCCTTTTATCAGGTGCTTTTACTCTGGTTATTATGATTCTGCCGCTGATCATGCGGACGACGGAGGAAGCGTTAAAGGCTGTGCCGGATTCATACCGGGAGGCAAGCTTTGGTTTGGGCGCAGGAAAATTAAGAACAATTTTTAGAATTGTTTTGCCATCGGCGGTTCCCGGAATACTTGCCGGAGTTATCTTGGCTACGGGCCGTATTGTCGGGGAGACGGCAGCGCTAATGTATACGGCGGGTACTGTTGCTCAGATACCGAAGAGTCTGATGGGCTCAGGAAGAACTCTGGCCGTTCATATGTATGCTCTTTCCAGCGAAGGACTTTATATGGATCAGGCCTACGCGACGGCCGTTATACTGCTGGTAATTGTTCTTTTGATTAACTGGCTGTCCGGGCGGCTGGCAAAACGTATTGCGAAAGGATAAAAACGATGAGTAAAATATCGATTAAAAATATGGATTTGTATTACGGGGATTTTCATGCGCTTAAGGATGTGAACCTGGAAATTCAGGAGAAAGAAATCACAGCGTTCATTGGTCCTTCCGGATGCGGAAAATCCACCCTTTTGAAATCTTTGAACCGAATGAACGATTTGATACCGGGATGTAAAATTACGGGAGAACTAACCCTTGACGGAGAAAATATTTACGGAAATATGAACGTAAATATGCTTCGTAAGCGGGTGGGAATGGTATTCCAGAAACCAAATCCTTTTCCCATGAGCATTTACGATAACATCGCCTATGGGCCAAGAACTCATGGAATTCGTTCCAAAAAGCAGCTGGATGAAATCGTGGAACGTTCCTTAAGAGATGCGGCTATCTGGGATGAGGTGAAAGACAGACTGAAAAAGAGTGCTTTAGGTATGTCAGGCGGTCAGCAGCAGCGTCTCTGTATAGCGAGGGCTCTTGCAGTACAGCCGGAGGTTCTTCTGATGGACGAACCTACTTCTGCCCTGGATCCGATTTCCACTTCCAAAATAGAAGAACTGGCCATGGAACTGAAGAAGAATTATACCATCGTTATGGTAACACATAATATGCAGCAGGCGGTTCGTGTTTCTGACAAAACGGCATTTTTCCTGTTGGGAGAAGTGATAGAATATGATGAAACAGAAACGCTGTTCTCGGTTCCGAAAGACAAACGGACGGAAGATTATATTACAGGAAGGTTTGGATGATATGCGAAATTATTTTGATATGCAGATGAAGAATCTGCATCAGGAATTAAAAGAAATGGGCGGTCTCTGCCAGTTGACAATTTCAAAAACATATCAGTTGCTGAATAAAGGAGACCGGGATGTGATCAAAAGTATAGTTGCTCAGGAGGAGCAGATTAATCAGAAAGAGAGGGACATCGAAAGCCTCTGTCTGAAACTTCTGCTCAGACAGCAGCCTGTAGCTTCAGATTTGCGGAAAATTTCTGCGGCGCTGAAAATGATAACGGATATGGAGCGGATCGGTGATCAGGCTCTGGATATCGCAGAGATTGTGGAAATGGGCAAGATCCTGGAAGTAGAAGATACAAAACTTTTGGGAGAAATGGCGGAAGTAACCATGGATATGGTATCCAGAAGTGTGGAAGCTTATGTGGCTCAAGATTTGCTGAGGGCTCAGGATGTCATTGATTCTGACGACAAGGTGGACAATCTGTTTATGGAAATCAGAAGAAAGCTGATTGACAGCATTGGAGAACAGAAGATGGATGAGGAACAGATTTTGGATTATCTGATGATTGCCAAATATTATGAGCGAATTGGCGATCATGCCACCAATATTGCCGAGTGGGTAGAATTTTCCATTCTGGGAAAACACAGAAGCGGAAAGGAAGCCTAGATTTTATTAAAAATGGAAACATTTCTCCGGTTTTTGTTGATATTTGTGAAAGAACTGATATAATATGTAGCAGATGAAAACAAGAATAAGGAGATAAGTTATGAAAAGAATAGCAGCATTGGCCGTGATGGCCGTAATGACACTGTCTCTGGCAGCATGCGGAGGAAAATCCAAGGAGAATACGGTGCATTCTGTAGATGATCTGCCGGGAAAAACAATTGGCGTTCAGCTTGGCACAACGGGAGATATCCTGTCTTCTGAATATGAAGAAGCAGGGGACGGAACAAAGGTGGAGCGTTTCAGTAAAGGAAGCGATGCCGTTCAGTCACTGATCCAGGGAAAGATCGATTGTGTCGTTATTGATGCGCAGCCGGCGAAGGCTTTTGTTGAAAAAAACGACGGCCTGAAAATTCTGGATGAGCCTCTGACAGAGGAAGAGTATGCAATTGCCATTGCAAAAGATAATACGGAGCTGAAAGATAAAATCAACCAGGCGCTGGTGGAGCTGAAAGATGAAGGCACATTGGAGGCTATTGAAAGCAATTATATCGGCGATGAGGATACGGTGGGAAAAACTCCCTATGAGTCTCCGGCAGATGTGGATCGTTCCAATGGAACACTGGTTATGGCTACCAATGCAGCTTTTGAGCCATATGAATATTATAAAAACAATGAGATTGTGGGCATTGATGTAGATATGGCCCAGGCCATTGCAGACAAGCTGGGAATGGAACTGGAAATTGAAGATATGGAATTTGATTCCATTGTTAATGCGGTTCAGTCAGGAAAAGCCGATATTGGTGTGGCAGGCATGACGGTCACAGAAGAAAGACTGAAAAATATTGATTTTACCGATACTTACACTACAGCGGCACAGGTAATTATCGTAAGAGAATAGGAAATGGCAGAACAGGACTGTTGCTTTTGGGGAACAGTCCTGTTATTGTGCATATAAACGAAGGAGGAACCTATGGCACAGAGACTTTATGATAACTTTGTGGCGGAAGACAGATGGATGTTTCTGCTGCAGGGGCTTGGAAACACTTTACTGATTACCATATTTGCCGTAATGGTAGGTGTAGTGCTTGGCTTTTTAATTGCCATCATCCGGGCGACCCATGATAAAAATGGAAATTTGAAAATCTTAAACTTTATCTGCCGGATTTATCTGACGGTCATTCGCGGTACACCTGTACTGGTACAGATTTTGATTATCTATTACGTTATTTTTGCTGCGGTGGATATCAATAAGATTGTGGTTGGCGTAATCGGATTCGGTTTGAATTCGGCGGCTTATGTGGCGGAAATTGTCCGCTCCGGAATTATGTCCGTGGACGCGGGACAGTTTGAAGCGGGGCGCAGTCTTGGATTTAATTACGTAAGCACTATGCGCTATATTGTAATGCCCCAGGCGTTCAAAAATATTCTGCCGGCTCTGGCAAATGAGTTCATTGTACTGTTGAAAGAAACCTCCATCAGTGGTTACATCGGACTGATGGATTTGACCCGCGGCGGCGATATTATCCGAAGTGTGACTTATGATGCGTTTATGCCGCTGATTGCGGTGGCGCTGATTTATCTGGTAATTGTCATGGCGCTGACAGCCGGTGTAAATAAACTGGAAGAGAGGCTGAGAACGAGTGAGCGATAACCGAGTATTGATTGAAGTAAAAGGATTATGCAAATCTTTTGGAGACAATGTTGTGCTGCAGGATCTGTCTACGGAAATCCGCCAGGGAGAAGTGGTGGCCATCATCGGTCCCTCCGGATGCGGAAAGTCCACCTTTCTGCGTTCTTTGAATCTGCTGGAGGTACCTACGGGAGGAACCGTTACTTTTGAGGGTACGGATATCACATCCCCCTCCGTGGATATTAATAAAATTCGTCAGAAAATTGGTATGGTATTCCAGCAGTTTAATCTGTTTCCCCACATGACCATCAAAGAAAATATTATGCTGGCTCCGGTAAAGCTGGGAATTATGAACCAGAAAGAAGCATCGGATAAAGCTGAGGCGCTGCTTAATCGAGTAGGGCTTCCCGACAAAGCGGATACGTATCCGTCCATGATTTCCGGCGGGCAGAAACAGAGGATCGCCATTGCCCGAGCTCTGGCCATGAATCCCGATGTGATGCTTTTTGATGAACCCACATCTGCACTGGATCCGGAAATGGTGGGCGAAGTGCTGGAGTTGATGAAAGAACTGGCGGAGGACGGCATGACCATGGTAGTGGTTACCCATGAGATGGGATTTGCCAGAGAAGTGGCAACCCGTGTAATTTTTATCGATGAGGGAAATATTAAAGAAGAAAACACACCAAAAGAATTTTTTGAGCATCCTCAAAATCCCAGACTTCGTGACTTTCTTTCCAAAGTATTGTAAAAGAAATACCATAAATATAGAAGAAAAGGAGTAGGAAAATATGCAGAAAAAACCCACGGTCCTGATGATTCTGGATGGTTACGGATTAAATGATAGTTGTGATGGCAATGCAGTTTGCCAGGCGAAAACGCCGGTGATGGATCAGCTGATGAGTCAGTGCCCTTTTGTGAAAGGAAATGCCAGCGGCTTGGCAGTGGGACTCCCCGACGGTCAGATGGGGAACTCTGAAGTGGGTCATTTGAACATGGGCGCCGGACGCATCGTTTACCAGGAATTGACTCGTATTACAAAAGAGATTGAAGACGGGGACTTTTTCAAAAATGAAGCGCTGCTGGCTGCGGTGAACAATGCGAAAAAGAATGATTCCGCCATTCATTTTATGGGCCTTTTGTCGGATGGGGGCGTTCACAGCCATATTACCCATCTGTATGGCTTGCTTGAACTGGCGAAAAGGGAAGGGCTTTCCAAGGTATACGTTCATTGTTTCCTGGACGGAAGAGACACGCCTCCCGCTTCTGGAAAAGGCTACATCGAGCAGTTGGAAGCGAAAATGAAAGAACTGGGCGTAGGCCGTATCGGCGTGGTTTCCGGCCGGTATTATGCCATGGACCGGGATAACCGCTGGGATCGGGTGGAGAAGGCTTATCATGCCCTGACAAAAGGCGAGGGCGTACAGGGAACGGATGCCGCCTCTATGGTTCAACAGTCTTATGATGAAGGAACCACCGATGAATTCGTGCTGCCGACGGTTATCTTAAAGGACGGACAGCCGGCTTGTATTGAGGATGGCGATTCCGTTGTATTCTTTAATTTCCGTCCCGACAGAGCAAGAGAGATCACCAGAGCTTTCTGCGATGACGAGTTTTCCGGATTTGCGCGAGAGAAACGACTGGATTTAACTTATGTATGCTTTACCGATTACGATGATACCATTCAAAACAAACTGGTGGCATTTCATAAAGTCAGCATTAAAAATACTTTTGGTGAATTTCTGGCCGCCAACGGCCTGAAACAGGCCAGGATTGCCGAGACGGAAAAATATGCCCATGTGACATTTTTCTTCAACGGGGGAATTGAAGAGCCCAATGAAGGAGAAGAGAGAATACTGGTGAAGTCGCCCAAGGTTCCCACCTATGATCTGAAGCCGGAGATGAGCGCTTATGAGGTATGCGACCGGCTGGTGGAAGCTATCACATCTGAAAAATACGATGTGATCATCATTAATTTTGCCAATCCGGATATGGTTGGCCATACAGGTGTGGAAGCAGCGGCTATTCAGGCGGTGGAAGCCGTAGACGTATGCGTGGGACGGGCCGTGGACGCCATTAAGAAAGTTGACGGTCAGATGTTTATCTGTGCAGATCACGGAAATGCGGAACAGCTGGTGGATGATAAGACCGGGGAACCCTTTACTGCCCATACGGTAAATCCGGTGCCCTTTATCCTGGTTAATGCAGATCCGGCGTTAACATTGAGAGAAGGAGGATGTCTGGCTGATATTGCGCCTACTTTGATAGAGTTAATGGGATTAAAACAGCCCGAAGAAATGACAGGAAAGAGTTTGCTGATACAGAAATAAGAATATGATGGCGGATTATAATATATACTCTGGGTGAGGAAAGTCTGCGCCGCCACTACAACCGTACCCTTCCCATGACCCGCGTCGTATAGAAATTATTTTATGGGGAATACTACCTGCATAAATGTTTGCAGGAGGTTATCAAATGTTTCGCTATTTACCGATTCGACGGATTTACGCAAGAGAAGTATTGGACTCCAGAGGTAATCCTACGGTGGAAGTTGACGTCACAGTAGGAGAAGGCATTATGGGAATCGACGGATATACGGGAAGAGCGCTGGTGCCATCAGGTGCATCCACCGGGCAGTTTGAAGCGCTGGAGTTACGGGATGGAGAAAAGCGGTACTGCGGCCTGGGAGTACGAAAAGCGGTGGATCATGTCAATGGCAGAATAGCGGAGACGGTGTTGGGCGAAAATGCGCTGAATCAGTCTTATATCGATTATTTGCTGAGAGAGACAGATGGAACGGAAAATAAAAGCAGTCTGGGGGCCAATGCCACACTGGGAGTTTCTCTGGCGGTTGCCAGAGCAGCGGCGCTGGCTCTGCGGCTTCCCCTCTATCAATATCTCGGAGGCGTCCATACGAATCAGATGCCGGTGCCCATGATGAATATATTAAACGGAGGAAAACATGCAGATAATACGGTGGATCTTCAGGAGTTCATGATCATGCCCTTGGGTGCGGAAAATTACCGCCAGGCATTGGCCATGGGAGCTGAGATTTATCATGCATTGAAACGGCTTTTGAAAGACCGGGGACTTTCCACTGCAGTGGGTGACGAAGGCGGATTCGCTCCTGATTTAAAAAGTTCCAGGGAAGTTCTTTCCTTAATTATGGATGCGGTTTCCGAAGCCGGGTACGAGCCGGGAAAAGAAGTTGGGATTGCTCTTGACGCTGCGGCCAGCGAACTCTATGATGAGGAGCGGGACGTCTATGTATTCCCAGGGGAAAGCCAGATGGCAGGAGAAGAAATTATGCGAACTGCTTCCGAGATGGTTTCCTATTATCAGGAGCTGGCGGAAGAGTTTCCCATTTTTTCCCTGGAGGACGGGCTTCACGAGAATGACTGGGACGGCTGGAAGAAACTGACGAAAAACCTGGGAAACAAGATGCAGTTGGTGGGAGATGATCTCTTTGTCACAAACATAAAACGACTGTCCTGCGGAATCAAACTGGGAACGGCCAATGCGATTTTGATTAAAGTGAACCAGATCGGTACGCTGACGGAGGCCCTGGATGCGGTGTCGATGGCTCAGCATGCAGGCTATCGCGCAGTGATCTCTCACCGTTCCGGAGAGACGGAGGATGCATTTATCGCTGATCTGGCGGTGGCGTCGGGAGCGGGACAGATAAAAACCGGCGCGCCCTGCCGCACGGATCGCACATCCAAATACAACCAACTGCTTCGGATTGAAGAGTATCTGGGGAAGGTTGCCAGGTATCAAAATCCTTTTCAACACTGAAAACAGAGAATTTTAGATTGAAATTACCCTTTTTCTGTGGTAGAATATCTCCAGTATGCGGACCACAGGAGGTGTGAAAGTGGATATTTTAAAAACGATTATTACAGTTTTATTTGTAATTGATTGTATAGGATTGACAATTGTAGTGTTGATGCAGGAAGGAAAAAGCCAGGGTCTGGGTACCATTGGAGGCATGGCGGATTCATACTGGGGCCAGAACAAGGGACGTTCCATGGAAGGAACGCTGGTAAAAGGAACCAAGATTATGGCTATTCTTTTTATTGTGCTGGCTATTGTACTGAATATTAATTTTTAAGAACAGACACTCTTGTATCACAGACAAGAGTGTTTTTTTTATGGGTCGGATAGACCCAGTTGAGTGCGTTGGAGTTTCTTGGTAAAGAAACGGAAACGTGCGAAATATAAACCACCCGCTATGCGGGTGCGCGGTGTTTGTTCCACAAAAAAATCACCTTTCCG
>JBMNRB010000010.1:0-104582 GCA_050944435.1 Ruminococcus sp. | reverse complement strand
GGGTGGCAAAAGCGGCAAAGGCGAAATGGCTTGAACGAAGTGAAAGCCAGCGTCTTTAGGCGCTGGCCGGTAACAAAGGCTTATAGCCGCAGAGCAAACCACCCGTTAGACGGGTGGTGCTGATTTTTATCAATGCAATTTGAAAACTTGTCTTCCTTGAAAAAGATTGTATATCAGCCGCTTTGATGTTAGAATTAATATATGTAAATTTATATTCAGACGGGGCTTGCCATAAATGGCGGTAAATGGCAAAAGTGAGCGCTCCAACGTTAAGAAACTATTGAGGAGGATAAGTATGACGAGAAAAATTTTTTTGCGGATACTGGCAGTATTGCTGTGATGATGTCTGGAATGGGCATAACTGTATTTGCACAGGACGATCTGCCGTCAAGTAAAGCAGATGAGCATTTTGAAATCATCAGTATTTCGCCTGCATCGCCGGTAACACCAGCGAACGAGCAAAAGACCTCGGTTACATTCGAGTTCAAGATCGTGAATCAAAGTACTTCATCTGCAAATGTTGCGGTTGCGATGGATAATCAGACAGGCGGACCGCATGGAGTAGTCTGGGCAACTGTATACAAAAATTCAGGAAGCACGGCAACAGCTACAATCAACGACTTAATGCCCGGCGAATACAAGATCCACTTGTATACGAGAAACAGCAATAATGAGGTTTTTCACTATTACGGTGAAGAATTGTACGTCATAAACAAGTATACGCAGCCGGCTATGACGATAGAGGGAATGCCGGAAATGATTACCTATGGTGACGTTATCCCGCTTGGCACCGTCAAAGTTAATACGAACGATAAGGAAAACGGCGTCGGATGGAATACCAGATATATAGAACATGATTCCATTACATCCACAAACCCGGAGGTTGCCGAAATAACTGGAAATTGGGTAGCGGGTTATGGCGGAGCTGCAGAGCTAGAGGATATCATAGCCAAGGCGCCGGGAGAGTTTTCCATTGTTGTTCCGAGAGAGGGCGACACCTATTACAGTGAAAGAACTGACACATTCGGTCCATATACTGTAGCGCCAAAGGAACTGACGGTTGATATAACAGTTAAAGATAAACAGTATGACGGGCTTACGGATGCGGATTTCGATGCGGAGCTTGTGGGCGTTATCAATAACGATGATGTAAAATTGGTCTGTGATAATGTTCAGGCAGATTTTGCAAGTGCGGCAGTCGGCACGGATATTCCGGTCAGCTTTACCGGCGAGTTTACGCTGGCTGGTGAGGATGCGGACAAATATACGCTGACCCAGCCTGGGGGCGCTGCCGCTTCAATTTACAATGATTATTCTGCTACGCAGGGCACGGATTATACGGTAAATTCGAACGATTGGCTCAATACAGATTTTGTTGTCACCGCGGCCGCTGGTTTCAGCCTTTCGCTTACGGATACAGCCGACGGTCAGTGGGTAAATGAACTGACTGCGTCGGATGAAACGGATAACGGTGTGCTCAAGTTCTATGTGAAAAATAATGATACGGGCGCCATTTCCGTTGAGGCATCGGAGAGTTATAAAATAGATAAAACTGCGCCCACCGGAAAGATTACGCTGGGCGGCGAATCCTCCACGGAGTTTTTAAATGAGATAACCTTTAATCAATTTTTCAATAAAGGGCAAACGGCTGCCATAGAAGGCGAGGACGCACTTTCCGGCATGGCAAAAATAGAGTATGCCCTTTCGGATAAACCGTTAACATTGGATGAAGTTCAGGCTCTGGCTGATTGGTCGGAAGGCAATAGTATCGAAATCGCGGCTGAAGACGGAAAACAGGTCGTCTGCTATGCCCGTGTAACGGACAACGCCGGAAATGTTCTGTATCTTTCAACGAACGGCGCAGTGTTTGATACGGCGGCGCCGACGATAAGCAGTATTGCAGACAAGGGCGAATACTGTATTTCCGCCGAATTCACCGTTGACGACCGCAATCTTGATACGGTTCAGATCGACGGTGCTGACACAGCGGCGGCAGACGGCAAATATGTCCTTGAGCCCGGAACGCATACCGTTGTAGTATCCGATAAAGCGGGAAATGCAACAATGATGGAGGTCACTGTACATAAGGATCATCAGGCAGGCTCGGAATGGAAATCGGACAGTGAGTCGCATTGGCGTGAATGTGCTGTCTGCGGCGCAGAGCTGAATGAAGCCGCTCATACTTTTACATGGGTGACGGACAAAAAAGCGACTGCCACGAAAGCAGGCTCAAAGCATGAGGAATGCACCGTCTGCGGTTATGCGAAAGAGGCGGTGAAGATTCCAGCAGCGGGAAAATCAACAGGTACCAATACTCCAACCGGTGTCAACCGTACAAGCTATACAAATAATCGTGCAAGTCATACAAACGCCCCGAAGACCGGGGACAACAGCAATATGGTCTTTTGGGCTGGGGTTATGCTGGCTGCCGGAGCAGCTCTCACCGGCACATTTCTTTACCGTCGAAAGAGAAAATACAACTGATCATCCATAATAATACGCCCTGTGGAATAAGCAGCCACAGGGCGTATCATTTATTCTAATTTATGTACGGTCTATAATTTCGGAGGCTTGTAATGCACGGGATATGATATACTGAATTTTGGAACTTATAGCTGAAGAATTTTCCAAATGAAAAGGTCGATTGTCTAAAAAAGAATTTGAAAGTTCATAAACATAATACTCATCATCCTTATGTTCTTCTGCGTAAATGTCTCCTTTGCTGCGCATTTCTTCTGTATTTTTCTCTTTTCCCAGGCTTAGTTCTGTCAATGTTTCCAGCATAATACAAAAATGCTCTTCATCCCATGCAGACAGATACATGCATTTGCACAGGCCTTTAGTAAAAAAGGGATAGCCGCTGTAACAATCCAATAATTCTTTAAAGCGTGTTCGATGATCGGAATTTTCAAACATTTTTTCTGTATCCAGTGCGACAAAACATTTATCTTTCCACTTCATAATTTTCCCCCTCCAAATAATAAAGTGCAACAGTATCTTTATATAAAAATTATAATTGATAGAAAAAGATAACTCAACATTTTTGTTGATTTTCATTCATCAAATGGAGTATATTTCCTGCCGAAAATCATATAATAGGGGGGCGTTTCTTCTTTATATAAAAAGAATTTCCATTCAATATAATCCAATACCGGGATAAAGAGGGCGCAGATAAGGTACCAGACAAGGGCAAAAAAGAGGTTTACCTGTCCGTCGGGACTGGAAAGAGGAAGATTGCGGTAATCCCATATGTGGTAATCGGCATTGACCAGCCTTCCGCAAATCCATTCTGCTACTGTACACAAAGAACCGCAAATAAATATCTGAAATATATAGTCTGTATCATAAGTATAAAAATTGTTTAGAATACTTAGAAAAAGCGTACCGCATAATCCGGCAAGGATAAACATGGTATAATCGGAACGATGTCGGTAAAGAATTTCCAGCCCCACATAGGATAGGCCGCAGAAGACAAAAAGGGACGTATATTTGATCAGCAGGTTACGCAATTTTTCCATATTATCAGCCTCCGTAACATAGCAAAGGATATAATATAGGATACGGATTTTTTTCACAATATATGCTGGAGAAATAAATCCATAAAAAACAAATTTTTCTCTGACATGGGAGATTGAAATTGCATCAGAGGGAAGGTTTTGTTATAATTTTCATAAAGAAACATCAGTTTCAGAGCGGAAGGAAGGACAGATCTGATAATTTGGAACAGTTCTCTGATTGTGATTTTTCAAAAAATTCATGTATGATGAATAAAAAGGAGAGGAAAAAATGAAAAACAAAATATCATTTGACTATTCAAAAGCTACGGGTTTTATCAATGAGGGTGAAGTTAAAATTATGGAAAAACTTGTGGCTGATGCGAAAGAAACTCTGCTGTCGGGAAACGGTGCAGGCAATGATTTTCTGGGCTGGGTGAATCTTCCTGTAGATTACGATAAAGAAGAATTTGGACGGATCAAAAAAGCGGCGGAAAAAATTCAAAGCAGCAGTGAAGTGCTCGTGGTAATTGGAATCGGGGGCTCCTATCTGGGAGCGAGAGCGGCGATTGAATTTGTGAATCATACGTTTAATAATCAGCTTTCCAGAGAGGATCGGAAAGGACCGGAAATATATTTTGCCGGCAATAATATCAGCAGCAAATATCTGCAGCATTTGATCGATATTATTGGGGATCGTGATTTTTCTGTAAACGTTATTTCAAAATCAGGAACCACTACGGAGCCTGCCATCGCTTTTCGGGTGTTTAAAGCATTATTGGAGAAAAAATATGGAAAGGAAGAGGCAGCCGGCAGAATATATGCGACGACAGATAAAGCGAGAGGAGCGTTAAAGAAACTTGCATCGGAAGAAGGATACGAAACCTTTGTTGTTCCTGATGATGTGGGAGGACGTTTTTCCGTGCTGTCTGCAGTGGGACTGCTCCCCATTGCGGCAAGCGGAATTGATATTGATCAGTTGATGGCAGGAGCAGCAGACGGAAGGAAGCATGCAATTGAGGCAGATTTTTCTGAAAATGATGCGCTCCAGTACGCCGCCATCCGCAATATTCTGCACAGAAAGGGTAAATCCGTTGAGATATTAGCTAATTATGAGCCAAGTCTTCACAGTATGTCTGAGTGGTGGAAACAGCTGTACGGTGAGAGTGAGGGAAAAGATCAGAAAGGTATTTTCCCGGCGTCTGTTGATCTGACGACGGACCTTCATTCCATGGGACAGTTTATCCAGGATGGTTCCAGAATTATGTTTGAGACAGTTATGAATGTGGAAGAATCTCCATGCGAAATTATCATAGGAGAAGAAGCTGTGGATCTGGACGGTCTGAACTATTTGGCTGGAAAAAATATGGATTTTGTAAATAAAAGCGCAATGAATGGAACAATTTTGGCACATACCGATGGAAATGTTCCCAATCTGGTGGTAAATATTCCGCGGCAGGATGCGTTTACCCTGGGTCAGCTTTTTTATTTCTTTGAATTTGCGTGCGGCATCAGCGGATATCTGCTGGGGGTTAATCCTTTTAATCAGCCGGGAGTGGAAAGCTATAAGAGAAATATGTTTGCTCTTCTTGGAAAACCTGGGTTTGAAGCAGAACGGGAAGCTTTACTGAAAAGACTCTAAGAAGAAATTGACAATAAAATATAGAAATGGTATTCTTAACTATATTGAATTGTGCCAGATGATCGGAAGATTTGTTGCACAGTTTTAGATGAAATATATAGGGATTACGAGGAGGAATAAAAACTATGGTATCTCAAAAAGTAACAATTTCAAATCCAACGGGATTGCACGCAAGACCGGCAGGAGTATTGGCAAAGGTGGCTGCACCCTTTAAATCAGATATTTTTATCTTTGTTGGAGAGAAAAAAGTTCAGGTTAAGAGTGTTCTCAGCATCATGGCGGCTGCCATTAAAAAAGGGACGGAAGTAGAAGTTCAGTGCAGCGGAGAAGATGAAGAGCAGGCGTTAAAAGCAATTATTGAAGCTCTTGAAGGCGGTTTGGGCGAATAAATATGGAGAAAATTTGTGTTGATAAAACAGCGTCGCGGGGGATTGCCGTAGCGCCGGTATATTTGTATCTTGATCCGGATCTGAGCGCTGACTGCAGTCAGATTTCAGAGGGACAGGTGCAGGAGGAACTGGATAAATTTGCAGAGGCAAAGGCGGCGGTAATCAGTGATTTGACGGCACTGTCCCAGAAAAATGAAATCTTTGCTGCACATCTGGAAATTGCAGACGATTTCATGCTTCAGGACGGTGTGGAAAATAAGGTAAAAAATGAATTAAAAAATGTGCAGCAGGCGGTAAGCGAGACCATCGAAGAATTTGCGGTTATCTTTGAGTCTATGGATGATGAGTACATGAAGGAAAGAGCAGCCGATGTAAAGGATATCGGAAAACGTCTGATGGCCAGAATAAAGCACGTAAAACTTCCAGATCTTGGAGGAATCGCCGAGCCGGTGGTTGTTGTAGCGCGGGATATGTTTCCTTCGGATACCGTTAAAATTGATTCCTCACTGGTAAAGGGAATTATTACGGAAGAGGGAGGCGTGACAAGTCACGTTTCCATTATTGCAAAAAGTATGGGAATTCCCACATTGGTGGGAGTAAAAGGAATTCTTTCCAAAGTGGCAGACGGTGAAGTCATCTGTATGAATGCGAAAGAGGGAGTAATCATCGTACAGCCGGATGAAGCAGCGGTGAAAGAGTACCAGAGACAGAAAGAATTCTACGAGAGCGAGAAAGCCCGGCTGGAAGGGCTGAGAAACACTCCGGCGGTAACAAAGGAAGGAAAAAGAATATATCTTTGTGCAAATGTGGGAAATCTTCAGGATATCAGAAATGCCTTGCCGGTAAATATCGATGGGGTTGGACTGTTTCGAAGTGAATTTTTGTATATGCAGAATACTCATTTCCCGACAGAAGAAGAGCAGTTTAAAGTATACAAAGAAGCGGCAGAGCTTTCATCTAAAGAGCTTACAATCCGTACCCTTGATATAGGAGGCGATAAGGAACTTTCTTATTATGAGTTTGAAAAGGAAGAGAATCCTTTCCTGGGATGGAGAGCAATTCGTATTTCGCTTGACATGAAGGATATGTTCAAGGATCAGATTCGCGCTATTTTGAGAGCCAGCGCTTTTGGTCATGTGAGAATTATGTTTCCTATGATTATTTCCATAGAGGAGTTAAGAGAAGCTAAGGCTGTTGTTGAAGAGTGTAAGAAAGAACTGGAAGAAAAGGGACAGGCCTTTGACCGGGAGATCGAGATGGGCATGATGATCGAAACGCCTGCCAGTGTGCTTCTTGCCGATGCCTTTGCAAAAGAGGCGGACTTCTTCAGTATCGGAACCAATGATCTTACCCAGTATATTCTGGCCGTAGATCGTGGAAATAAAAAGATTGCCAAGAGATATGACTATTTCCATCCGGCAGTATTGAAAGCTATCGCTCAGGTCATTGAAGCGGGACATAAAGAGGGCATTAAAGTTGGTATGTGCGGCGAAATGGCAGGAGATCAGAAGGCGGTAGATTTCCTTCTGGATATGGGATTGGATGAGTTCAGTATGTCTGCTGGAAGTATTGATTATGTAAGAGAGCAGATTCTCAGCAGAAAATAAGATAAAGCTGCTGCAGGCGATGACAGAGAATCATCGGTTGCAGCAGCTTTTTTATGGGATGCAGCGGGGAGAGATTCAGAGGATCAGTCTTTTTTGGAGATTGCGGGCAGTCTTAAACGATTTTTAACAGTCTCCCTGTAAAAACGCAGCAGCGTACTCTCCAGAAGATTGACAAATAAAGTGTCGTCCATACTGCGCAGAGCGTTGAGTAATTCCGGTTTTTCCAGCAATGCACCAATGACTTCGCTGGTGACAGCTCCACAGACCTGACTGTCCGGTCCTTCGGGGATCAGGGAAACGATGGCGCCCAGGATAATCTGGGTTTTATCGTAAACGGGAGGTTCCAGACGCACATAGCCAAAACAGACATGATCGGTCATGGAGCTGCGCCCATGAAGAAGCAGAGCATGAAAGGGTTTTATATAGGTATCGGCCATCTGGTCTCTGGTTTGCAGAACCAGATGGAAATGTTTTTCCATTTCTTCATTTTCTGCAAACAAAGAAGCGGCGTAGGATATCACTTCCTGGCGTTTGCCCAGTACAGGGGCCTGACCAATGCGGATATTGTCCAGCAGATGATAAATCTCCGTTCCCAGTTTTGAAATGTATTCCACATCTCCTCTAGCTAAAGGAGGAGCGGGAACAGTGATTTCCGGAGTGTCCTGTCTCTTTTTCTGCTGAAGCAAAGTCAGCTTCGAATTCAAAAGCATTTTGTCCTGACGCGTTAAGATTGGATTTACCTGCAGATAATGATAAGGAATGCTAAGCTTTATGGTAGATATCACTAAATCCACCCGATCGCGGTATAATTTTTCACAGTCTATTTCGAAAGCAGACATGGTTCCCCGAATATCCAGGTCGGGATATTCTTTTTTCAGGTTGGAGGCCAGCAGACGGGAACTTCCGATACCAGAAGGGCAGACCAATATGGCGGAAATTTTACGTTCCAGTTTTTCTTTGCGTTCCAGAGCCATGACGAAGTAAATGGTGATAAAACCAATTTCGCTGGCATAAACTTCCGGGATATCAAACATTTCTTTCAGAACTCCGGCGCCCTTTTCACAGGCGCGGTATACGTCTCCATATTTTTCCTGGAATTCCTCCAGAAGAGGATTTTCGATGGTAATACCGGCACGAAGACGACCGATGGCAGGCTGCAGATGGCCTTCCAGATCCTTCAGCAGGCGGGAATCATCTGAAAAATCCAGGTGCAGTTCATCGCCGACACTTTTTATGATTTTTAACGTTACCTGGTGGATATCGAAATCCCTGCGTCTGGTAAGATCCATGGATTTGGCCGGCCAGATGTGGATACCGGTGAGATATGCAGCCAGATATCCTGTTTCAGCCGCAGCGGGCGGGAATTCGAATTGTTTGCGCAGAAGACGTGTGAGGTAATCGGCCACTGCGTATTCAGGTTCCATTGACTTCTGGGAAAATATGCTGTCTCCGTCGGGAATAGAATATCCCTTTAAGATACGGTGCACGGCCAGGACAAGGTAAATTAAAAGGCGCAGATATTCATTATCCGACAAATGCAGTTTCAGCTGTTTTTCACAGTCAGATAAAATCATACTGGTATTTTTTACAATGGATGGATCAATATCCTGAATCAAGTATGAATTCCAACTGTCAGAAATGCTGCGGCCGGGTTCAGACTGCAGATTGCGTGTAATCTGATCAAAGAGGCAGGAGGCAGCCGCCTGTCTTCGGGAGGTTTCAGGGCCCTCAATATATATCCCAAGACCCTGGCGCCGGTTCAAATGAAGCTGATATTTCTCAAACCATGGTGTGATCTGATTCAAATCCGCCAGAAGCGTTCCTTCGGAAATCTTCAGTTTACTGGCAAGATAAAATGATTTCACCGGTTCGTCCGAGAAAAGGAGAAAATGACATAGAAGATTCTGCCTCTCTCGCCGGTCGTCCACATTGATTTTTTTCGGCGAGTTGCTTTGCAGGAGGGTAAGTAATTCCTTTTTCCTGTCTTCTGGTTCATCCAGCATCAGTCCAACGCTTCGTTTGCGAATAAAGCGAAATCCATTTTCATTGAGCCATTGCTCAACAGTGACCAGTTCCCTCTGGATGGAGCGGCTGCTGACTCCCAGCTCTTCCGAAATGGCGGATATGGTTACCGGATGATTCTGAGGAAAATGAATTAAAATGTAAATAATTTCCTTGGCACGGGGTGTGAGATGCATAGATTTTCTCCTTTGCGCTTTTCTTCCCTTCAATTATACAGGAGTTTTTCACAATTGACAAATGGCAGATGCATTTGGCAGTTAGTATTAGTGCCAAAATTACAATATCATTTTATTGCTCCTTTTAACTGATTTGATTAAAATATAATTATGAAAAAGGTGATGAAAGGAGAAACTTTACATGAAAAACGCAGTACAACGTTTTGGAAAATTCCTGAGTGCAATGATTATGCCCAATATCGGCGCATTTATTGCCTGGGGATTAATCACGGCTTTGTTCATTGCAGACGGCTGGCTGCCAAATGAAAATCTGGCCAATCTGAATGGACCGATGCTGAATTATCTTTTGCCTGTCCTGATCGCTTTTCAGGGCGGTAAACTGGTTGGAGGAGACCGCGGCGGAATCATGGGCGCCATCGCGACCGTTGGCGTTATTGTGGGAGCGCCGGATTATCCCATGTTAATGGGATCCATGATTATGGGACCGTTGGCCGGTTTCGTAATAAAGAAATTTGATAAAGCCATGGAAGGAAGAATGCCGGCTGGGTTTGAGATGCTGATTAACAACTTCTCAGTGGGCATTTTCGGTATGCTGATGGCGATTCTGGGCTTTTACGCCATTGGCCCGCTGATGAGCGCCATCCTTGTAATTCTTACCAATGGAGTGGAAATCCTGATAAATCACGGACTTCTTCCGCTGGCTGCCATTTTCATAGAGCCGGCTAAGGTTTTGTTCCTGAATAATGCCATTAATCATGGTATTTTCACGCCTATCGGCCTTGAGCAGGCAGCATCTGCGGGAAAATCCATCATGTATATGCTGGAAGCAAATCCCGGTCCCGGACTGGGAGTACTGATTGCGTACTGGCTGTTTTCAAAGGATCGTGCAACGAAAGATTCTGCGCCTGGTGCGATTATCATTCATTTCTTCGGCGGTATACATGAGATTTACTTCCCCTATATTCTTATGAACCCGATTATTATCATCGCGCCGATTCTTGGAAACATATGCGCTATCTTTTTCTACAGCATTACCGGGGCAGGTCTGGTAGGCCCGGCTTCACCAGGATCTATTATTGCGTACCTGTCCATGACGCCAAGAGGAGGAACACTGGTTGCAATAGCCGGTGTTGTAATTGCCACGGCCGTTTCCTTTGTGGTGGCATCGCCCATCGTAAAAATGTCCGGCGCCAAGAGTTTGGAAGACGCACAGAAAAAGAAAGACAGCATGAAAGCGGAGGCAAAGGGAATTGCCGGCGCAGATACTGTTTCCGGTGCGGATGTATCGGCAGCAGATATAAAGAAAATTATTTTTGCCTGTGATGCGGGTATGGGATCTTCCGCAATGGGAGCAACGAAATTCAGAAACCGTATTAAATCCTTAAACCTGGGTATTACTGTTACCAACACATCTGTTGATAATGTTCCCGGAGACGCCGATGTTGTGGTCTGTCAGCATATTCTGAAGGAAAGGGCGGCAAAGAGTGCGCCCCAGGCAAGACTGGTAACCCTGGATAATTTCCTGCAGGATCCCAATTTGGATGCACTTTATGGGGAATTAGCCGAACGTGCGGCTGGAGGAGAAGCTCCGGCAGCGGAAGAAGTTTCAAAAGAAGAGAATGCTGAAAACGCTGCAGAAGAGAAAAAATCAGATGTTTTGCTGAAAGAAGGAATCAAAACAGGGTTGGCCAGCGTCGATAAAGAAACGGCAATCCGGGCTGCCGGCCGTTTGCTTTGCGATCTCGGATACGTGGATGAAAATTATATTGACGCCATGGTTGCAAGGGAAGAATTGGTTACTACATATATGGGTATGGGTGTTGCCATTCCCCATGGAACCTCTGATGCAAAAGAGACGGTTAAGAAGACGGGTATCGTTGTTATGCAGTATCCGGAAGGGGTAGATTTCGGAGAGGAAAAAGCTTATCTGGTAATTGGAATTGCCGGCGTCGGCGACGAACATCTGGAAGTACTGGGAAAAGTTGCGGCAAGTCTGGAAGATGCAGATCTTCTTGAAAGCCTGAAGAAAGACGCGGATGTTGATAAGATTATGAAAGCCCTGGGTTAAAGTCAAAGGGATATAAAGGAGTGGTAAACATGAAAAAAGCAGTTCAGTTTGGAGCGGGCAACATTGGACGTGGATTTATTGGAGCGTTGCTGAGTCAGTCAGGCTACCATGTAGTATTTGCAGATGTGGTGGATAAGGTGATTGATAAAATCAACGAAGACAAGACTTATACGGTTCATGTTATGGACGTGGAATGTGTCGATGAAAAAATTGAAAATATCAGCGGCGTGAATTCCACAAAGCCGGAAGCTGTAGATGAAATTGCATCGGCAGATCTGGTTACGACGGCAGTCGGTCTCGTGGTTCTGCCGCGCATTGCTCCCACCATTGCATCGGCTATTGAGAAACGCATGGAACAGGGAAAAAAGGAAAGTTTGAATATCATTGCCTGTGAAAATGCAATCCGCGGTAGTTCACAACTGAAAGCAGCCGTATATGAACGGTTAAGTGAGGAAGGGAAAAAGTACGCGGATGAGTTTGTCGGCTTTCCGGACTGTGCGGTGGACAGAATTGTTCCGCCGGTGAAAAGTGAAAACTTTATTGACGTGGTGGTGGAGCGCTATCATGAATGGGACGTGGAACGTTCCGGATTCCGGGGAGAAATTCCTCAGATTCAAGGAATGACTATAGTGAAGAATCTTGAAGCGTATCTGGAACGTAAGCTTTTTACCTTGAACACCGGCCATGTTATCACTGCGTATCTGGGCAGTCTGAAAGGATATTCTACCATTGATGCGTCCATTTCCGATGAAAAAATATATGAGACAGTCCTGGCTGCGATGAAAGAAAGCGGCGCCGGCCTGATCAAAAAGCACGGATTTGATGCGGATAAGCATGAAGCCTATATCCAGAAAATTATCGGCCGTTTCAAGAATCCTTATCTGCAGGATGATGTGACGAGGGTGGGACGCGAGCCCCTTCGTAAACTGAGTCCCACAGACCGCCTGATTAAGCCGCTGACCACGGCGGCGGGATATGGACTGCCTGTGGATCATCTGCTGATTGGTGTTGCGGCTGCACTGCGTTTCGATCAGCCGGAAGATAAGCAAAGCGTGGAACTGCAGGAGAAAATCCAGCAGACAGGCGTTCGGGCAGCAGTACAGGAAATTACCGGTCTGACAGAGGAAAAAATGTTGGATTCCATTGTGCAGATATACAACCAGTTATAATAGTACCAATGAAAAACGTCCGAGTTCATCATGAGCCCGGGCGTTTTTAAGAGATAGCTGATAAATTTTGTTCTTTTTTCAATTGACAAAACCCCCTTTGAAATTCAAAGAGGGTTTTTAAGTGGAGCATACGGGACTTGAACCCGTGGCCTCCACACTGCCAGTGTGGCGCGCTCCCAACTGCGCTAATGCCCCGTGCTTCTCTATTGTATCATGTTTTGGCAAAAAATCAAGCTTTTTTTAAATCAGCGATAATTGACAGAACATTTTACACATTTAGAATCTCTGCTGCATTTGAAATTTTCCACAGTGTCATCGAACCGGGGATCTGTACTGGGAGCAAAAGTGACGGTATGGATGACTTTGGAAGCGTCCACAGGGCATTGGTATTGAAAAGTTTCGGTATATTCCATCTTCATTCACCTCATACTGGATATTGATGATAACATTATATCTTAGCTTTTTTACAAAACTATAAAAAAATTTTAAAATTTAAGTTTCTGTATGTGTTTTTTGAAATTTATGCTATAATGAACAGTGTTGAATTTTGTTGAATAAAAAGGTTTTGAGGGAAAAAGGTCAATGGAAAAAGGGAAAAAGGGAAACGGAGCGGAAAATTTTGACGCCCAGATCAGCCTGGCTATGGATAAAATCGTTCAGGATACGATTGGAGGGATTCCGGTGTCAGATCAGATAGACGGGAGTACCCATAAAAAGAAAAAGGGAAAAAAAGTTCAGACTGCGGAAGATGATTTCGATATAGAAGAAGAGGGAAAAAAGAAGGGATGGGGAAAAAAGCTTGTTCTGGCACTGCTTGTACTGGCGGTATTGGCAGGAGGCGGGACCTATGGGTATTATACGTATTATTACAGCGATAAGTTTTTCCCCAATACAACGATTAATAATATTTCGTGCGGAGGAATGACCCCTGAGCAGACGGAGGAGTTAATCCGCAGCAATGTGGAGGATTACAGTATTCAGCTGAATTTCAGAGATGAAGTCAGCCTCACAATGAAAGGCAGTGATTTTCAATATGCCTATGATCCGGATGGAAGCGTTGCGGAAATTCAGGATAAACAGAATCCGTTTTTATGGATTAAGGGATACTTTCAGCCGGAGAAGCATCAGGTAGCGGAAAATATAACGTATAATAAAGAAGAATTGGAAAATCAGTTAATGGCCCTGGAGCCCATGCAGACAGATAAGATGGAGGCGCCGGAGAATGCCTGGTATACTTTCCAGAATGGCCACTTTGAGATTATTCCTGAGAAAGAGGGAAATACCCTTGATACAGACGCTATGCTGACAGCGGTGGAAAAAGCAGTTTCAGAAAGTCAGGCGGAATTGTCGGCAGAGGATTGCGGCGTCTATGCACAGCCGGAGGTGCGCAGCGACAGCGAGGCATTGAATGCAGAAGTTGAGGAATTGAATTCTCTGATGACAGCCAGCATTCATTATTGGCTTCCCACCGGAGAAGAGGAGGTTCTGGACGGAAATATTCTGCGGGACTGGATGCTGAAGGATGCCGATGGTCATTATGTGAAAGATGAGGCAACTATACGGGCTAAGGCTGTAGAATATGTAAAAGGCTTGGCGGAACGTGTGGATACCGTGGGAAAAGAGAGAGCCTTCACTGCCACCGGCGGTCTTTCCGTTACGGTCAGCGGAGGAGATTACGGCTGGAAAATTAATCAGGCCCAGGAAGTGGAAGAGCTGTTTAAAAATGTTATGAATAATGACCAGCTTGGAAGGGAACCCATATATTCCAGCAGAGAGGTTTCGACAGAGAACAATGGATTCGGCAATACGTATGTGGAAATCAATCTGACAGATCAGCATTTATATTACTATCAGGATGGTCAGGTGGTGGTGGACTCAGAGTTTGTTTCCGGGAAAATGACCCGGGACCGTTGGACACCGCCGGGGATTTTTACACTGACTTACAAGGAGACAGACAGAATTTTAAGAGGAGAAAAACGGGCGGATGGAAGCTATTCTTATCAGTCTCATGTGAATTTCTGGATGCCCTTTAACGGAGGAATCGGTTTGCATGATGCTTCATGGAGAAGTACTTTCGGAGGGACTATTTATAAATACAGCGGTTCCCACGGGTGTATCAATATGCCTTATGAGAAGGCGAAAGCCGTATATAATCTGATTACCAAGGACGTTCCGATTATCTGTTTCTATACAGAAGCGTATGAATTGTATTAAAAAGTGGCAGTTCTGTGTTCAGAACTGCCGTTTTTTTGAAAAATTAAAACAATGTGAGAAGATCAGAAGGGGTTTTGATGGTATAATCCGGATTTTCCACTGAGCCAAATCCATAGGAAGCAAAAACGAAAGGCATTGAAGGGTCTGCTCCTTTGACGGCCTGATAATCCCCAAGGGTGTCCCCTACGTAAACGGGAGATTGAAGATTATGGCGCTTTATAATCTCCAGGATATTTTCACGTTTGGGATTTCCTGTATCCCCGGGACAGAGATGATCGGTGATATAAGGAGAAAATCCAGTGCAGGAAAGAAAGGTTTCAATATATCCCGCCTGGCAGTTGCTGACCAGGAAAAGCGGGTAGCGTTCAGCCAATATGGGCAGAACCGATTCAAAATCCGGATATAAGGGGGCATTTTTTTCCAGAAGAACCTGATGCTCCTGCTGGCAGCACAAATCAATCAATCTTAATTGATTTTCAACAGGTTCTCCGGCAAATACGATGGCGGCGATGTCCGGCATTGTTTTGCCGAAAAGCGTCCGCAGCAGCTCCGGTGTAACATGTAAATCCAGAGAAGTTTCGGAGCGGATGATCTCATTCCAGGCATCTGCTACCACGTGGGTCGTATCCCAGAGTGTACCATCCACATCAAAAATAATACTGTCCATAAGTAACTCCTTTTTATTGATTTTTTTACTATTGTACAGAGGGAAACACAAATTTGCAATGGCTATTTGCGTTTTCACTTTGTGACTTCCATGGTATAATAAAAAAGTCAGATCAGGAAAATGGTGAGGGAAAAAATTGGAAAAATGTGAACTGAGCAAAATGGTAAATCTATTAGTAAGGTGGTATAAGGAGAATAAAAGAGATCTGCCCTGGAGAAGACAGAAAAATCCATATCATATCTGGATATCTGAGATCATGCTGCAGCAGACCAGGGTGGAAGCCGTAAAACCTTATTTTGACAGATTTATTCAGGCGCTTCCAACGGTAAAGGATGTGGCGTCATGTGAAGAGAGCCGTCTTCTGAAGCTGTGGGAAGGACTGGGATATTATAACCGGGTGAGAAATATTCAGAAAGCAGCGGTACAGATAATAGAACAGTATGGAGGAGCCTTTCCCAAGGAATACGAAAAGCTTCTGGCGCTTCCCGGGATTGGCGACTATACAGCAGGAGCCATTGCCTCCATCGCTTTTGATCTCCCGGTTCCTGCAGTGGATGGAAATGTTCTGCGGGTGATCTCCCGCATAGAGGAAAGTGAAGAGGATATCCAAAAGGAGAAGACCAGGAAGCGGATCCGGCAGGAACTGACTGAGATTATGCCCAAGGAACAGCCGGGAATATTTAATCAGGCGCTGATGGATCTGGGAGCAATGGTCTGTCTGCCAAAGGGTTCCCCCAGGTGTGGGATCTGCCCGTTGAAGGAGTTATGTCTTGCCAGAAAACATCAGAGGTTGGATGAAATTCCTGCCAAAAAGAAGGAAAAAAAGCGGCGTATAGAGGAAAGAACGGTTTTGGTTATACAGGACGGCGATCATTTAGCCCTTCGAAAAAGGCCGAATCACGGTTTGCTGGCGGGGCTTTATGAGTTTCCCAATTATAGGGGGCATCTGTCCCGGGAGGAGGTGCTGCAGTGTCTGCAGCAGTATGATCTGATTCCTCTGCGGCTTTGGCCATTGCCGGAGGCAACGCACATTTTTTCCCATGTGGAGTGGAGAATGACAGGGTATGCGGTGAAAGTAGCTGCCCTGGAAGAAAGAAAAAAGAAGGAACTGCTGTTTGTCGATATTGATAACGCAGAAGAAAACTATCCGGTTCCTGCGGCATTTGGAGCGTACGCTTCATATTTGAATATGCGCCTGGGACAGGAAAAATATACAGGAGGAGATAGATAAATGAAATTGCTGACGATTGCGGTGCCATGTTACAACTCACAGGATTACATGGCAAATTGTATTGAATCACTGCTTAAAGGCGGTGAAGATGTGGAGATTGTGATTGTGAACGACGGTTCCAAGGATGATACGGCCAGGATTGGGGAAGAATATGCAAAACGATATCCAGATATCGTTAAAGTGGTCCATCAGGAAAACGGAGGTCATGGGGAAGCAGTCAATACTGGTTTAAGACATGCTACCGGTTTGTATTTTAAAGTAGTTGACAGTGACGACTGGCTGAATGAAGATGCTTATATGAAAGTCCTGGATGCGCTGAGAAAATGTCTCAGGGGACCGGAGACGCTGGATATGCTCATCAGCAACTATGTTTATGAAAAGGTTGGAGCCAAGCACAAAAGGGTGATGCGGTATCCCAATACCTTTCCCGAGGGAGAAATTTTCGGCTGGGATGATGTGAAGCCGCTGGGGAAGAGTCATTACCTGCTGATGCACTCTTTGATTTACCGGACGGAATTGCTGCGTGAATGCGGACTGGTACTGCCTGCTCATACATTCTATGTGGACAATTTGGTGGCCTTTGTTCCGCTGCCCTATGTGAAGCGTATGTATTATGTGGATGCGAATCTGTACCGGTATTATATAGGCAGGCAGGATCAGTCTGTCAATGAACAGGTGATGATTCAGCGGGTGGATCAGCAGCTGACCGTCAACCGTATGATGATTGACTGTATGGCAGAAAAAAGAGCGCTTCATAAAAATACCAGAAGTTATATGATGCATATGCTGTCCATGATTATGACTGTTTCTTCTGTGATCCTTCTGCGTTCAGGAACGCCAGAAAATCTGAAAAAAAAGCAAGAATTGTGGAAGTATCTGAAAACAGCGGACGGAAAGGTTTATTTTCATCTGAGACATAGTCTGCTGGGAAGGGCGATGAATTTGCCTGGAAAAGGAGGCCGCCGTCTGTCTGTGACGGCCTATAAGATTGTGCAGCGTATCTACGGCTTTAACTAGGAAGCCGTGATACGAGTCTGCTTTTATAGAAGATCAGATAAGTGATGATTGCCAGGACAATACCGCCGATCACATCCAGTACGGAATGCTGTTTTAAGAATAAAGTAGAGGCGATAATGGCCACAGTCAGGACGAAAGAAGCCCATTTAATCCATCTGTCCTGATCCAGCATTCGCGATCTGGCGATGGCAGTATGAATTGCCAGGGAGTTAAACACATGGATGCTGGGAAATACATTGGTTGGAGAATCGTGGCTGTACAGCAGTATCACCACATCGGTAAACAAATTTCCGTGTACCAGGTTTTGGGGCCGCAGATTCAGACCATTGGGGTACAGATAAGAGATAAGCAAAAACAGGGTCATGCCCGTGCCTAAGCTTAGAATCATCTGGTAGTATTCCCTTTTGTTGGGATTAATAAAAATAAAGAACAAAATGGCGATGAACATGTAAACGAACCAGAATATATATGGTACGATAAAGTATTCACAGAAAGGAATATAATCATCCAGAGGGGTATGGATAATATGAAATTCCACATCGGATCTTTGTTCCAGAGCGTAAAAACATATCATATAAAAGACAGCGTAAAATAATACGATGAAACCATGCTTGTACCTGCGAAAGAAACGCAAAAAAATCACTCCTTTGTTTTAAATATTATGTCTGATGGCACAAAGCGGTCAAAAATAACAGAGTCGTAATATTTTTGACTGGCAGTTAATTCCTTTTGACTTTGTATAGTCCATGCAAATGTGGGAGTTTTAAAAAGGCCGCGCAGTATTTTTAAATTAAAAAGCCGAATGCCGCGATAAAATTCATAAGCAATAAAGTCCGGTCTGCCGTACCAGTTGAACATCAAGTGTTCAGAAAGGAACAGCAGAGGCGCCGGAAGTCCGGCGTCAGAACCAAAGCGGCAGGATAACTGCCCACGGATCACTGAAGGCCGATGCTTCTTATACCAGTGAAGGATCAGCGGACTGAAAGATTCAATGCAGTATTCACCGCTGTAATCCGAAAGAAGGCTGTCAGCCACAGAACAGACACCGGTGTCAAGGCGGCGGGTTTTTAATTCAATAAGAAGCGGAACCTGTCCGTTTACCAACTCCAAAACCTGAGAAAGAAGCGGTATCTTTTCCGATGTATTTCCCAGAGAAAATTTCTGTAATTCTTCATAAGTATAATCCCAGATATATCCTTCCTCTTTGCACATCCGTTTCAGAGAGTTATCATGGAAGACCACGGCCTGTCCGTCTTTGGTCAGGTGGACGTCCAGTTCGATGGCACAGCCGCAGTCAACGGCACGATGAAAGGCAGGAAGGGAGTTTTCTGGCATTTTCTCCTTTGCGGACCACAGCCCGCGATGGGCGTAATAAAGGCCGCAGAATCTCTGGCATTTGCCCTTCATCTTCCTGCGCGGAAAAATTGCGAAAAAAAACAGAAATATGATAAAAATCAAGATGATACAGATCCATAGCAACATTTCTTTTGTCCCTCCCGGATTTTTTATCCTTTAATAACATTGAGCTGTTTGTCTTCCATGGACATCAGAATCCGGCGTGAAAATCCGGCGGATTCCCCGTCAATATGAATGGGCATCTTTCTGTCGGTGAAGAACTGAACGCTGCGGCAGCGCAGCAATTCGACACCGTTGAAACGGGTGTGTCTGCCGAAGTAGGCAGTGGGGAGAAACAGAAGTATCTTCAGTTTTGACAGACCGTGAATGAGAAAAATATCCAGATATCCATCAGCCGAATCAGCATGGGGACAGAACCGGAATCCTCCTCCTTCATACTGCAGGTTCATTGCCGTGACAAAATATACATCTTTATAGTTTATTTTCTGTCCGGTATCTGTGGTAAGCTCAAGACGGAAGGGACGGAAAAAAATAAGCTGACGCAATGCAATTATCGTATAAGTCAGCTTACCTAATTTAATTTTATTTAAAAAATTTTTAAGTGAGGAAGTAAGCGCTTCGTGACAGATGCCGGCGTCAAATCCTATACCGGAACTGATGGCAAAGCGTTTATTTTCCTGATCGGTCAAGCACTGGCCAATATCCAGTTTCTGAATCTTGGAGGGATTCAGAATGGAGCGTACGGCCCTTTCTAAATCGGTGTGAAGGCCCATGCCTCTGGCAAAATCATTGCCTGAACCGGTGGGAATGTATGCGAAAATAGTTTTGTCAGGATATTTAAGACCGTTGATTGCTTCATTTAAGGTACCGTCACCGCCTAAAACCGCAACAATGTCCCCTTCTTTTAAATGGTCTGAGATTCGGGCAGTCAGGGATATGGCGTGACCGGGACATTTAGTAAAAAAAGCCCTGTACCTGACGTTGGCGGCTGAAAGGATCTGCTGAACCTTTTGCCACATGGAATATCCGGCACCGGAGCGGGATTTTGGATTTACGATAAAATAGTACACCTGAGGTTCCTCCTTCCACAGTATTGTAACAGCTGGCAGGAGAATCTACAAGTGAATTAATAATAAAGATAACAGAACGTACAGATTATATAGATAAAGGAGTCAGTTATGGTTTATGCAGTGGGATATTTATTCATAATAAATTTAATAACTTTTGCGGTTTATGGAATTGACAAATGGCGGGCGAGGCATGGCAGGTGGAGAATTCAGGAAAGCACTCTTTTGCTCCTTGCCGTGGTGGGAGGAACGCCGGGAGCTTTCCTGGGAATGCTTTGCTTCCGTCATAAAACGAAACACTTGAAATTTATGGCGGGCGTTCCCCTGATTTTTGCGGTCCAGATGCTTTGTATCTGGTTTTTGTTTTATCGATGAACAAAGGATCTGAGGGGTTACCCTGCAATCAGACAGACGGTAGTATGGAATACTGTACATAGTAAAATGCCGCAGGCGGTTGGGAAAAAAATGGATACCAACATCCATTTTATGCTGCCGGTTTCTTTCTTTATTGTGAGGCAGGTAGTGGAACAGGGCCAGTGCAGCAGTGAAAAAATAAGGAAACAGATAAGCGTTGTCGTATTCCAACCTTGAGAGAGAAGAAGACTGCGCAGAGAGCTTATGTCAGCCAGTTCCATAAGGTGGTTCTGATTAGTGTAAATCATCACCATGATGGGAAGGACTATCTCATTGGCGGGAAAACCAAGAATAAAGGAAAGCAAAACGACGCCGTCCAGTCCCATCAGTTTCCCCAGGGGATCGAAAAATGACGCAGCGCTGGATAAAAGGGAGTTTCCTCCCAGTTGGATGTTTGCCAGGATAAAAATAAGAAAACCTGCCGGCGCAGCCACAGCCACGGCCCGGCTTAACACAAAGAGAGTCCGATCCAAAAGGGAACGCAGAATCACTTTCCAAAACTGCGGTTTTCGATAGGGAGGCAGTTCCAGCAGGAAAGAAGAACGTTTTTCCTTCTTCAGGATTCTGGACAGTACAGCGGACAGCAAAAAGGTCATGAAGACGGAAAAGCAGATACATAGCAGCAGGATAAGAGCGGTTTTCAAAGAACCGGAAAAACCGCCGGATATTCCTGTAAGGAGGGAAGCCGTCAGTATCAGTGTGGGAAAACGGCCGTTGCAGGGCATCAGGCTGTTGGTCAGGATGGCGATCAGACGGTCTCTGGGGGAATCAATGATGCGGCAGCCGGTGACTCCAACTGCGTTGCAGCCCAGCCCCATACACATGGTTAATGCCTGTTTTCCGCAGGTCCGGCATTTTTGAAAATAACAATCCAGGTTAAAGGATACCCGGGGCAGATAACCGAAATCTTCCAAAATAGTAAAAAGGGGAAAGAAGACGGCCATAGGAGGGAGCATGACGGAAATCACCCAGGCAGTG
Organism: Ruminococcus sp.; assembly: GCA_050944435.1. GTDB lineage: Bacteria > Bacillota > Clostridia > Lachnospirales > Lachnospiraceae > Ruminococcus_G. Next base: position 83,071 of record JBMNRB010000010.1, on the reverse strand, counting down.
GTGCGATAAACGCCCCTGATCAGCAGTTGGTTCAAAAAAGCGGGCATGCCCCAGCGGGAAAATGTACGAAAGAGAATTTCCCCCAGGGTGGCGAATCTCTGACTGAGCCAGGAAGAAGGAACATTTGCACCGGAAACAGTCAGCCAGAGAATGAGGAAAAGACCCAGCAGCATAAAAAACAGTGATGTTATTTTCCCCGTAAAAAGATGATCCAAAGCGGTTTGCATCCTCCTTTTTCTTTCGGGGCTGCCGACGGCAGCGGCGGCGATTTGCCCGGCATCCTGGACAGCACAGCGGGAAAGGCAATCCTGCCATTGAGGAGAAAGCCGTTCTTTTAACGTTTCTTTTTCCTGATGCAGCAACAGCTTTAATTCTCCGTAGCAGGATTGGGGGAGGGAAAGCTGAGATTCAGAAAGAAGGGACTCTGGGTCAGGAGAATCCAGAAGCCGAAGCGCCGTCCAGCGGGAGATAGAAGAGATCAACGGGTTTTCTGCAAAAAAGTTTTGTACCTTATGTATGGAGGAAGAAAGGGGTTCTGGATAAGGGATCACGTAAGGAGCCGGCGCTTCATCATGGGTCTGGAAAAAATCTTCCAGCTTCTGCAGAAGACGATTTACCTCCTGCTTTTTTCTGGCGGTAATGCCAAGAACCGGAACCGATAGTTTTTCTTCCAGAAACGAAAAGTCTATGGTGATGTTTTGGCGTTTCACCTCATCCATCATGTTCAGACAGAGAATTACCCGGGGGGTAATTTCCAGAATCTGAAGGGCAAGAATCAGGTTGCGTTGGAGACATCCTCCGTCACAGACGACGATGACGGCGTCTGGACTGCCGTTGGAGAGGAACTGACAGGTGATTTCTTCTTCACTGGAATGGGAGAAGAGAGAGTAGGTTCCGGGGAGATCTACGAATTCGTACTCATATCCATGGCAGGCACAGATTCCGCGGACGGATTCCACTGTTTTTCCAGGCCAGTTTCCCACATGCTGGTTCATACCGGTAAGCTGGTTGAACAGGGTGCTTTTTCCCACATTGGGATTTCCGGCCAGAGCAACTATTTTTCTTGAGGAGATGGAGCTGATTTGAATCTGCCGTGCGTCTTCTCTGCGAAGGGCGACGACGGCGCCGCAGACCTGGAAAGCGATAGGGTCGCCCGATGGCGCCGGGTAAAGGCAGGTAATTCTAGCGCCGGGAATAATCCCCATTTCCTGAACCCGTCTGCGGGCGGCATCGGTCAGAAGAATATTTTGGATAACAGCGCTCTGTCCGGGATTTAACTGTGTCAGGTCGTCAAAGAATTCCATAAAAAACCTCAGGGAGACTTTTCCTTTAATGTATGCATAATTAGAAAAAATGTTCAGAATGCATAATTAGAAAAAATGTTCAGAATGCATAATTAGAAAAAATGTTCAGAAAAGATTGATATTTTTGCAGAAATGTCGTATGGTGTATATATGGTTTCACGAGAACGATGAATGAAAGGAGAAAGAAAATATGGCAGAGTTAAAAGGAACGAAAACGGAGGCTAACCTGCAGACTGCCTTTGCCGGAGAGTCGCAGGCAAGAAATAAGTATACGTATTACGCTTCTCAGGCTAAAAAGGATGGCTATGTTCAGATCGCGTCTATTTTTGAAGAGACGGCGGCCAACGAAAAGGAACATGCAAAGCTTTGGTTTAAGATTTTAAATGGCGGAAAAGTAGGTCCCACCGTTGAGAATCTGAAAGATGCGGCGGCAGGTGAAAACTACGAGTGGACGGATATGTACGCAACATTTGCCAAAGAAGCAAGGGAAGAAGGCTTTGATGATATCGCAGATCTGTTTGAAGGAGTGGCAGCCATTGAGAAAGAGCATGAGGAGAGATATTTGAAGCTGCTGGCCAATGTGGAAGGCGGGCTGGTATTTTCAAAAGAGGGTGATATGATCTGGCAGTGTTCCAACTGCGGTCATGTGTGCGTAGGAAAAAAGGCGCCGGAAGTATGTCCGGTATGTGCTCATCCCCAGGCATATTTCCAGATCAAGGCAGAAAATTATTAATATGGACTGAGAGAATAGGAAAAAGCCGGACAGCGGAAGCTGCCCGGTTTTTTCTGTTTAAAAATAAGCAATATTTCTAAAAAACGATGCAATTATTTGTATTTACATATGATAAAGGAAACTTTATAGTAAGGTTAGTGCCGAAAAAGAAAAATGGCGGAAAATACAGAAAGAAAGGACGGAAAAAATGGAATTAAGATTTGGAATGGTCGGCGGAGGAAACGGCGCTTTTATCGGTGATGTACATCGTCACGGCGCGTTGATGGATGATCTGGCAGTACTGGCGGCGGGATGTTTTACCAGAAACCGGGGAAAAAATCTGGAAGCGGGACGTAAATGGCATATTTATGATGAAAGCAGAATTTATCCGGATTACCAGACGATGGCCAGTGAAGAGGCAAAGCGGGAAGACGGAATTCAGTTCGTAGTTATTACTACGCCCAATGTGAGTCATTATGAGATTGCAAAATGCTTTATGGAGCATGGAGTCCATGTAATGTGCGACAAGCCCCTGGCATTTAATCTGGAACAGGCAGAAGAGCTGGAGAAAATTGCAAAAGAAAAGGATCTGTTATTCGGGCTCACCTACACATATACCGGCTATGCGGTAATCCGCCAGGCTCGGGAAATGATAAAGAAAGGAAAGATCGGAGAGATTCTTCATGTGGTGGCTGAATATCCCCAGGATTGGGTGATATCCTCTTTGGTACAGAAGAAATCGGATCAGGCAAAATGGCGGTTTGATCCGGAGATTGTGGGCGAATCTTTATGTACGGGAGACATTGGGACGCATCTGGAGCAGCTCATTGCCCAGTCTACTGGTCTTACCATCCAGCGGGTATTGGCCCGGTTTGATACGTATCCCAGGGAGCTTCCCCTGGAAACCAATACTACGGTGCTGCTGGACTTTGGAAATAATATTACGGGAACTTTGTGGGCTTCCCAGATTGCCATTGGATATGAATGCGGGATTAAAATCAGAATATTTGGTACGGAAGGTTCCCTGGAATGGAGTCATGAGACACCGGGAATCCTGAAGTATACCAGAATCAATGAACCCACTATGTTTCTTTCAGCCAACCGGGAATACATGTGTGAAGAGAGCCGGAGACTGTCCAGGCTTCCGGCGGGCCATCCCGAAGGATATTATGAGGCCTTTGGAAACATCTATCATTCTTTCTGTGAACATCTTCTGGCGCGACTGGAGGGAAGAGAACCGGAAAGCTATACATATCCTACAGTGGAAGACGGCGTTCACGGCATGAAATTCGTAAAAGCCTGTGTGGAGAGCAATGCAAAAGGGAATATCTGGGTGGAAGTGGACTGAAAACGTAAAAAAGCCGATTGACAAAGTAAACCGCAAAGGGTATCATATTTCAGTATAAAATAATTCAAGGAGGAGCAGGTATGAAAAATTTAAAAAAATTTATAAGTCTTGCTTTAGTTGCGGTAATGACTGTATCCTGTTTCACTGCATGCGGAGGACAAGAGTCAGAGAGCAGTGAAAGCGGCGGCGGCGATACTTTTAAGATCGGCGGTATCGGACCCACCACCGGAAGCACAGCGGTATATGGTATGGCTGTGGAAAACGGAGCGAAGCTGGCGGTAAAGGAGATCAACGCTGCAGGCGGCATCAATGGAAAACAGATAGAATTTCAGTTTGAAGACGATGAAAACGATGCAGAAAAATCCGTAAATGCGTATAATACGCTGAAGGATTGGGGAGTACAGATGATTTTGGGTTCCGTTACTTCTACGCCCAGCATTGCTGTGGGAGAAGAGACCCACAACGATAATATGTTCCAGCTGACACCTTCCGGAACGGCAGTGGAGTGCGTACAGTATGACAATGCATTCCGTGTATGTTTCTCTGATCCCAGTCAGGGTCTTGAGTCTGCCCAGTATATTGCAGAAAATAAGCTGGCAACCAAGATTGCGGTAATCTATGACAGCTCAGATACGTATTCTTCCGGTATCTATGAGGCATTTGCGGCGGAAGCAAAGAATCAGGGACTGGAAATCGTAGCGGCAGAGGCTTTTACTGCTGACAATAGAACAGACTTCTCTGTACAGCTGCAAAAAGCAAAGGATGCCGGAGCTGAACTTCTGTTTATGCCTTTCTATTATCAGGAGGCGTCTTTAGTGCTGCAGCAGGCAAAGAGCATGAATTTTGCACCGATTTTCTTTGGCGTAGACGGTATGGATGGTATTCTGGATGTGGAAAACTTTGACGCATCTCTGGCTGACGGGTTAATGTTCCTGGCGCCTTTCTGTCCCACATCTGAGGACGAAGCCATCAGTACTTTTGTATCAACTTTTGAAGAAGAGTACGGTGAGACTCCCAATCAGTTTGCAGCAGACGCCTACGATGGAATTTATATTCTGAAACAGGCGCTGGAAAGCATTGACGCCACACCGGATATGAGTGCTTCCGAACTTTGCGACGGACTGAAAACGGCTATGACGGAAATCACTTACAGCGGCGTAACGTCACCGGAAATTAAATGGACGGCGGAAGGCGAGCCGGAGAAAGCTCCTATGGTTCTTCAGATTCAGGATGGAGAGTATGTAGAGCTTCAGTAAAATTAGATTTGGATAACACAGGACATGCGAAGGCATGGCCTGTGTTTTTTTGCAGAAAATTCACATTTTTTCTATTGACCTGGATAGAAAAGTCATGGATAGTATAGAACAGGAGGAGATTTATCATGAGTATTTACAGAGAATTAGCCTGGAAAGTACTTCAGGAGGCCGACCAGGTCATTTTAGGGAAAAAAAATATAACAAGGGAGATCATGGCGGCGCTGCTGGCCGGCGGTCATGTTTTGCTTGAGGATATACCAGGGGTGGGAAAAACCACTCTGGCGCTGGCATTTTCAAAAATGATGGGAATGGAGTGGAAGCGGGTACAGTTTACACCCGACGTGTTGCCCTCGGATTTGACGGGATTTTCCCTTTACCGAAGAGACGTTCAGGAATTTGTTTATCAGCCGGGAGCCGTATTCTGCAACCTGCTTTTAGCCGATGAAATAAACAGAACCTCACCGAAAACCCAGTCGGCCCTTTTGGAAGTCATGGAGGAGCAGCAGGTGACGGTGGATGGTGTGACACGGAAAGTTCCGTCTCCCTTTTTTGTCATAGCCACACAAAATCCATTGGGAACGGCGGGTACACAGATGCTGCCGCCGGCTCAGATGGATCGTTTTCTGGTCAGCATGACCATTGGATATCCGGATTTCAAAAGCGAGCTGGCTATGGCTAAAGGGGTGGAAGAGGGCAGCAGAACCAGCCATCTTCGCCCAATGCTGGGGATGAAAACTTTGCTGGCCATGCAAAAGGAAGTGTCCCAGATATATATCCACGATGCTGTTTATCAGTATATCGTCAGCCTGATTGCAGCCACCAGGAGCAATGCTTATCTGGAAAGCGGCGCCAGTCCCAGGGGAACCATAGCGCTGGTGAAAATGGCCCGAAGCGCAGCCTGGCTGTCGGGCAACGATTTCGTTTCACCGGCAGATGTGGAAGAGCAGTTTCCCATGGTGGTGCGTCACAGAGTGATGATGAATGTGAAAGCTAAAGTGGACGGGCGAAGTGTGGAAGAGGTGATCAGCGATATTTTGGAGAACACCAAAAAGCCGGTTATGGGGAGGAGACAGTAGATGCGCCGGGTGATCTGCGTCCTTTTTCTGCTGGCTGCCTTTTATCTGGCCGGAGTTTATCAGAGAGAAAGCCTGATGGTTTTTTTTATGACAGGGATTTTGGCTCTGATATGTATGTGGATTCTTTCCAGACTCCTCTCTTCCCGGCTGGAGGTGGGAATACAGATGCAGCAGGATACGGTTCGAAAGGGAGAGACGGCCAGAGGCAGGCTGCAGGTGATTAATCGTTCCTGGCTTCCGGTGCTTCATTTCCGGATCCGGATCGAATACGCCAACTGCTGGGGAGGAGAGAAATACAGCCAGTTTTTGGACGGAGGAGTATCTGGAAAAGGACAGGCCCAGCCGGAGTTTTTGATTTCATCGGATTACTGCGGGTTATTGAAAATTACCGCAGCAGAGATAAAAGTATGGGATTATCTTTCTCTATTTGGGAAAAAGCGGCCTTGCAGCGAGACGGCCAATCTGTTAGTGATGCCGGGATGGGAGGTTCAAATCGCGGATTTGCGGCAGATCGTTCCCCAGGGAAATACGCCGGGAGATTACAGCCAGCCGGACCGTCCAGGGAGCCAGCCGCCGGAAATTTATCAGATTCAGCCCTATCAGGAAGGGGATACTATGCGGGATATTCATTGGAAGCTGAGCGCCCGTATGGATCAGCTCATGAGCAGAAAATATGCGGCGGAAAAGAAAAAAATGGTGGATTTTTTTCTGGACTTACAGGGAAGCGGCCAGGAGAAGCTCAGTCGTATAGATGCGTTTTGGGAGTTGGCAGCGGCTGTTTCCAGAGATCTGGTGCAGTGGGAAATGATTCACCGCGTATGGTGGAGAGCTGCCGGCACAGGAAACATGGTCAGTCAGATTGTGGAACGGCCGGATGAAATGCGGGCCATGATGAAAAATCTTTTGATAACCACAGGAAAGGGCGGAGATCATCTGGACAGTGATCCGGATGACATATATCGCATCTGGCAGCCAGGAGAAAATATACTTCGTCTGAATCTGCGTCTGGAACTGTATCAGAATGAAGAACTGGTCATGCAGTTTGCAGAAGAATCATGCCGTCCCGGGGCATAAAGGAGGTGTGCAGTCTGGAGACAGGAATAAGATTTTATAAAAGCCGCATATCCGCTCCGGCTTCCCGAAGAGGGTATGCTGCGGAAGTGCTGCTGCTTTTCTGTTATATATGTGGAGTAGAAGGAATATTGTATGCGCTGGATTTTGTGCTTTTTCTGAATTTCAGACTGGAGGAAGCCATGGCAGTGACGGCGCTTATATGTCTGCTTTTATGGCTTCTGGCTGTACCAAAGGGCAAGTGGAAGATTCTTTCCTGGCCGCTGGCGGGAGCCGGCGGCATATGGCTGTATCATTATATGGAGGATCTGCCCGAAGAGATCGCTGTTTTTTATCGTGGGGTGAGGACGGACATCTGGGATCTGACAGAGAAGGACGTCACCAAGGCGGTAATTTTATTTGCTGCCGTCTGCGGAGTTTTTCTGTTTTTGCTCACCTATGGGGCCAGACTGACTTTTGTTTTTCTCATTATTTCAATTCCCATGATATTTCTGGGACCGCTGCTGGGTCAGAAGCTGGATATTATTGAGATATGTCTGTTTGGAATTTTTCATATAGGAACCTGGATTCTGGGCGCGGGATACAGGAAAAAGAGTAAATTTTCCGGAGGAGAATTTGTGGGAGCCCTCCTGACCCTGAGTCTGTTTTTGCTTTTGATGGCGGTGACAGAAAGAGCAGGGGATACCGGTGTGGATATGCTTTTGGAAGCGTCTTCCCGGGTGCAGGAACAGATCCATCAGATATCCGTGAGGATCACCGGGAGAGAAGAAGAAGGTGCGGTGAACCGGGGAAATCAGACGCCCACAGGACAGGACAGACTGCAGGTGGTGGTTTCAGAAATTCCCCAGGAGGTCCTGTATCTGAAAGACTTCATCGGTGAGCGATATATGGGAGAGTACTGGGAAGCGGCGGATGAAAGTGTATTTTTGAGCCAGCAGGGAATTCAGATTCCGGAAAATGTGTCGCCTTTTGTCCGGTATGCCGATGAGGAAACCGCCCGGATATCTGTCCAGGTGCGGGATTTGCTTCACGGTGAAGAAGAACTGCTTCCCTCTGAATTTTCACCGGGTCTGCAGATGGAGGGAGGGGAAGCTTATTCCGAGTTTGCCGGGGAGAATTACATGGAAGTTCCCGTAAGCAATCTTCCTCAGCTCCTTCAGCTCTGTGAAGATCACCCTGTGACGGATTTTGGCGGTATAACCGATCATATACTGCAGCTGATTCAGGACAGAATGGCTTACAGCAGGACGCCGGGACAGGTACCCTATGGCAGGGATACGCTGGAATATTATCTCTTTGAAAGGGGACAGGGATATTGTCAGCATTTTGCTTCTGCGGCAGTGCTGATGTACCGAATATATGGCGTGCCGGCCAGGTACGCCGCCGGGTATATTGTACGGCCTTCAGAGTTTCAGGAGACGGAAGGCGGATTCCAGGCAGTGGTGACCGATGAAAATGCCCATGCATGGGCGGAGGTCTACCTGCCTGGGCAGGGCTGGGAAGTGGTGGAGGCCACGCCGCCGGGAAGCGTGGTGGAGGCTGTGCCGAATTCTTCAGAAAATTCTCAGGAAAATCTGCAGAATGGGGAAAATCCGACGGATACAGAAACCACGCCCACCCCCACAGAAGAGCCGGAAACAGAGCAGCAGGACAAAGAAGGGGCAGCCAGAAAACAAAGTCATGCTCCCGGACTAAGAGAGGCGGTTTCTTTGGCGGTGCTGATCTTGATTTTTCTCTTCCTTGGCTGGCTGACGGTAAAAGTTTTGGCAGTGCGGAGAATCCGGATGAGGAAAAAATATGCTCGGTGGGGGGCGGACCGTCTGTATGGGCAGATGGTGGAAGTTCTTCATTTCGGCGGATTTCTTACGGAATATGATGGTCAGGAAAAAGAGTTTGCCGAACTGCTCAGCAGACAGGTGGAAACTATATCAGAGGAGGAGGCCCAAAAGGGCCTTAAGGCCGCGCTCACGGCTGCATATGGAAAGGAAGGCTCTTCCCGGGAACAGCGCAGACAAGTATATAAAATTTATCAGAAAACCTGTCAATATATGCTGGAAAATATTAAAGGATTCCGGAAAATATATTTTCAGTATGGGCGTGCTTACTGGTAATGGATGGATGAAAAAATCACATGTCTGTAAATTTACAACTGTCTTGTCAGGTGAAATGACTCGTGCTATAATGATCAGCAGTATGTGCGATAGGAGGACTGACAATGAATCAGATGAAAGAGAAAATACAGGCATTGAAAAAAGAAAAAGATGCCGCGATCCTGGCTCATTATTATGCGCCGGATGAAGTCCAGGAGGCAGCGGATTACGTGGGCGATTCCTATTATCTTGCCAGGCTTGCCGCCGAAATTAAGGAAACCACCCTGGTGTTCTGCGGAGTTTCCTTTATGGGAGAGAGCGCGAAGGCGCTGAATCCCCAGAAGCGGGTATTGATGCCGGATATGAATGCCGACTGCCCCATGGCTCATATGGCATCTTCCGAGAAGATAAAAAAGATAAAAGAAAAATATGAAGATGTGGCAGTGGTATGCTATGTGAATTCCACAGCGGAACTGAAAGCATGTTCCGACGTCTGCGTCACTTCTTCCAATGCATTGAAAATTGTAAAAGCGCTGCCCAACAAACGGATTTATTTTATACCGGACGAAAATCTGGGGCGGTATATCGCCGGACTCCTTCCGGAAAAAGAGTTTATTTTTAATGATGGTTTCTGTCACGTTCATGCTTCTTTGACGGCAGAAGAAGTAAAAGAAGCAAAAAACAAATGGCAGACAGCCGAAGTGCTGGCTCATCCAGAATGCAGGCCTGAAGTTCTGGCCGAGGCAGATTATATCGGCAGCACAGCCGGTATTATTGACTATGCTGCCAAAAGCGCCGGCAGGGAATTTATTGTTTGCACAGAAGAAGGTGTATTATTCCAGCTGAGAAGAAAAAATCCCGATAAACGTTTTTACATGCCCGGCTGCTCCTTATGCTGTGCAGATATGAAAAAGAATACGCTGGAAAAGCTGGTACATGTACTGGAAACCGGAGAAAATGAGGTTCTGCTGCCGGAGACGCTTGGGATTATGGCCAATAAACCTTTGGAAAATATGCTGAAATTGGCAAAATAGGGGAAGGAACGGACGAAATGAAGACAGATGTTTTAATAGTAGGAACAGGCGTAGGGGGATTGTTTTGCGCATTAAATCTTCCGGAAGATAAAAATATACTGATGATCACAAAAGATGAGACGGAAAACAGCGATTCTTTTCTGGCCCAGGGCGGAATATGTATGCTGCGGGGGGAAGAGGATTATGACAGTTATTATGAAGATACCATGCGGGCGGGACATTATGAAAACCGGGAAGAGTCGGTGGATATTATGATTCGATCCTCCCAGGAGATTATCCATGACTTGATTGCCTATGGAGTTGAGTTTGCAAAAGAGGACGGTGAACTGGCATTTACAAGAGAGGGCGGCCATTCCAGACCGCGGATACTTTTCCACGAGGATATTACCGGAGAAGAAATTACAAAGAAGCTTCTGGCACAGGTACGGAAGAAGAGTAATGTCACTATCTTAGAGAAGACCACAATGGTAGATCTTGTGTGTGCGGATAACGTGTGTTATGGCGCTGTATGCAGGAAAGAAGACGGAGAACTGATGACAGTGAAAGCAGGGGAGACTGTGCTGGCCTGCGGCGGAGTAGGAGGATTATACCGGCACTCCACCAATTTTCCCCACCTTACGGGAGACGGACTGGCGGTGGCGATTAAAAACGGGATAGAACTGGAAAATATTGATTACGTACAGATTCATCCCACCACGCTGTATTCCCAAAAGCCGGGCCGTCGGTTCCTGATTTCTGAATCGGTGAGGGGAGAGGGGGCTGTGCTGTATAATGCCAGTCACAAACGGTTTGTGGATGAACTGCTTCCCAGAGATCTTTTGACGGCGGCAATCCGCCGGCAGATGGAACAGGATCATACTCCTTATGTCTGGCTTTCCATGGAGCATATTCCGGAGGAGGAAATTAAGCGCCATTTCCCCAATATTTATCAAAAATGCCTGGAAGAGGGCTACGATGTAACGAAGGAATGCATTCCGGTGGTGCCTGCCCAGCATTATTTCATGGGAGGAATAAAGGTGAACCGGGACAGCAAGACTTCCATGGAACAGCTTTATGCCGTGGGGGAAACCAGCTGCAACGGCGTTCACGGCGCCAACCGGCTGGCCAGCAATTCGCTGCTGGAAAGTCTGGTCTTCGCCAAACGTTCTGCGGCGAAGATTGGCGAAGAATTTTCACAGATAAAAGAAAATGATCAGGTCTGGGATGAACTGGATCTGGGCGTTTACAGGGATTATGAAAAAATAAAGGAAGAATATAAAAAATCGATTGAAGAAGAAACGGAAAGGATGAGAAGAAACCATGAACAATCCAATTACCATGCAGTTAAATGCGGATGAACTGATCTTGCAGGCTTTAAGGGAAGACATCACCAGTGAGGATATTACGACCAATGCAGTGATGCAAAAACCATGCCGGGGACAGGTGGAATTGATCTGCAAACAGGACGGCGTTGTGGCGGGGCTTGGCGTGTTCCGCCGCGTTTTTGAGCTTCTGGATGAAAATACGCAGATGGAGTCTTTTGTGGAAGATGGGGATCAGGTGAAAAAGGGGATGAAAATGGCCGTTCTCACCGGGGACATACGGGTGCTGCTGTCCGGAGAGCGGGTGGCGCTTAATTATCTCCAGAGGATGAGCGGCATTGCCACATATACCCGTTCCATCGCTTCGCTGCTTGAAGGAAGCAAAACAAAACTTCTGGACACGAGAAAAACTACGCCCAACATGCGGATTTTTGAAAAATATGCGGTAAAGGTGGGCGGCGGCTGCAATCACCGGTACAATCTGTCCGACGGCATACTGCTGAAAGACAATCATATCGGAGCGGCAGGAGGCGTCAAAGAGGCGGTGGTCATGGCAAAAGAATATGCCCCCTTTGTGCGGAAGATTGAGATTGAGGTTGAAAATCTGGAGATGGTCAAGGAAGCAGTGGAGGCGGGAGCCGATATTATCATGCTGGATAACATGACGCCGGAGATGATGAAGGAAGCCATAGAGATCATTGACGGCAGGGCGCAGACGGAATGTTCCGGCAATGTGACCAAGGAAAACATCAGTCAGTATCTCTCTGTGGGGGTGGATTTTATTTCCAGCGGCGCACTGACTCATTCAGCGCCCATTCTTGATATTTCACTGAAAAATCTTCATGCAGTTTGAGCAGAAGGAGAAAGAAATGAATGGTGAGCGAAGAAGGAATGAAATTTTAAAGGCGATACAAACGGGCGGACAGCCGGTATCCGGCAGTGAACTGTCGAAAATGTTCCAGGTGAGCCGCCAGGTAATCGTACAGGATATTGCCCTTCTGCGGGCGGCCGGCTACGATATTGGATCAACCAACAAAGGGTATGTCTGCCATTCGGATCCGTGGGCCAGGCGGGTTTTTAAAGTATGTCACGGCAATGAAGATATTGTAGACGAGCTTTATTCCATTGTGGATCTTGGCGGAAAAGTGGAGGATGTTTTTGTCAATCACAAAGTTTATGGGAAATTGAAAGCAGATTTGGCCATCGGATCCAGAAGAGATGTGGAGGAATTGATAGAAGGAATACAAAATGGAAAGTCCAGTCCTCTTCTGAATGTAACTTCAGGATATCATTATCATACGGTAACGGCAAAAAGTGAGAAAATTCTTAATCTGGTGGAAAAAACGCTGCGGGAAAAGGAATATCTGGTACAATAGCATACATTTATCTTGAAAACCTCCGATGTACAGGGTATAATGAATAAGATTATGAATAATATACGACAGAGGGGTGTACTATGAGCTTTTTATCTTACTTGATTAACGGCATCAGCTTGGGCAGTGTTTATGCGATCATTGCCCTGGGTTACACCATGGTATACGGAATAGCGAAAATGCTTAACTTTGCCCATGGTGATGTAATAATGGTAGGTGGCTACGTTGTGCTGGTTTCCACAACTTCTTTTGGATGTCCGCCGCTCCTGGGCGTTCTGATAGCAGTGATCTTCTGTACAGTGCTGGGAGTAGTGATTGAACGCGTTGCCTATCGTCCGCTGAGAAATGCCTCTTCATCGCTGGCGGTGTTGATTACGGCTATCGGCGTAAGTTACCTGCTGCAGAATCTGGCGCTGTTGATTTTTGGCGCAAATACAAAATCTTTCCAGTCTGTAGTGACGGTTCCGGCGATTACGCTGGCAGATGGGAAAATGACCATCAGCGGGGAAACTATCGTGACAATTTTGTCTTGTATTGTTATTATGGTTGGTCTGACTGCGTTTATTAATAAAACGAAAGCAGGACAGGCAATGTTGGCGGTATCGGAGGATAAAGGTGCGGCTCAGCTGATGGGAATCAATGTAAACCGTACCATAAGTCTGACCTTTGCCATCGGTTCCGGACTGGCGGCTGTGGCCGGCGTGCTGCTTTGTTCCTCTTATCCGTCATTAAATCCATATACAGGTTCCATGCCCGGCATCAAGGCCTTTGTGGCGGCTGTATTTGGAGGAATCGGCTCGATTCCGGGAGCCATGATCGGCGGTATTTTACTGGGCGTGATAGAGATCCTGAGTAAGGCCTACATTTCATCACAGCTGGCGGATGCCATTGTGTTTGCCGTGCTGATTATCGTTCTGCTGGTGAAACCTACTGGTATTCTGGGCAAAAAAATTCAGGAGAAAGTGTAGGGGGGACAAGAAGTGAAAAGGATAAACAAACAGACAAAAAGCAATTTGATCACATATGGTATTGTGATCGCTGCATTTATTATCATACAAATTCTTTTGAGCACTGGCAATCTTTCCAGTCTGATGGAAGGGCTGCTGGTACCTCTCTGCGTATATGTGATTCTGGCGCTGTCACTGAATCTGGTGGTGGGTATCCTGGGTGAGCTGAGTCTGGGCCATGCCGGATTTATGTGCGTGGGCGCTTTTACCAGCGCATTCTTTTCCAAATGCATGGAAGAAGTCATTACTGTTTCTATCGTAAGATTTATCCTTGCGCTGATTATTGGAGCGGTCGCTGCAGGGATTTTCGGTATTTTAATCGGTATTCCGGTGCTGCGTCTGAGGGGCGACTATCTGGCCATCGTGACGCTGGCTTTTGGAGAGATCATTAAGAACCTGGTTAATGTTCTTTATATTGGGAAAGATGCCGACGGTTTTCATTTTTCCATGAAGGATTCCATCTCACTGAACCTGCAGCCGGAAGGTGAGGTAATCGTCAACGGGCCCCAGGGAATTACGGGAACTCCTCAGGATTCGACATTTTTGATCGGCATAATTTTGATTCTGATCACGCTGTTTATTATCCTGAATATGGTGAATTCCAGGGATGGAAGAGCAATCATGGCCATCCGCGACAATCGGATAGCAGCAGAATCCGTGGGAATCAATATCACCAAATATAAGTTGATGGCATTTTCTGTGTCAGCGGCTCTTGCAGGCGCCGCCGGCGTGCTTTATGCTCACAATTTGTCAACATTGACAGCTCTTCCTAAAAACTTTGGCTACAACATGTCAATTATGATCCTGGTATTCGTAGTCCTGGGAGGAATTGGAAACATGCGCGGCTCCATCATTGCCGCCGTTATTCTGACCCTCCTTCCAGAGCTGCTGCGCGGTCTTTCTGATTACCGTATGCTGATTTACGCCATTGTTCTGATTCTGATGATGCTCTTTAACTGGGCGCCCAAATCGCTGGAGTGGAGAGAAAAGCATTCTCTGAAACGGCTGATTAAAAAGAAGAAGACGGCAAAGGAGGCGTAGGAAAGATGGCATTATTGGATGTGAAAAATCTGGGGATTTCCTTCGGAGGACTCCGGGCTGTCAATGGAGTAAACCTGGCCATAGAGCAAGGGGAACTGTACGGTCTGATCGGACCCAACGGAGCAGGAAAAACGACGATATTTAATCTGCTCACCGGCGTTTATAAACCGGATGAAGGAATCGTAAAACTGGATGGAACAGATATTACGGGAAAACGGACAATTGATATCAACAAAGCGGGGATTGCCAGAACCTTTCAGAATATCCGGCTGTTTAAAGATATGCCGGTTCTGGATAACGTAAAAGTGGGGCTCCATAATAAACACCATTATACGACGCTGGAGGGTATACTGCGTCTGCCCAGGTACCGTCAGGTGGAGAAAGAGATGAATGAGAAAGCCATGGAGCTTCTGGAAGTCTTCGGACTGGAGAAGGAGGCGGATTTTCAGGCGGCCAATCTCCCCTATGGAAAGCAGAGAAAACTGGAGATTGCCAGGGCGCTGGCTACAGAACCGAAGCTGATTCTTTTGGATGAACCGGCGGCGGGAATGAATCCCAATGAGACAAAAGAACTGATGGAAACCATACAGTTTGTGCGGGAGAAATTTAATATGACAATTCTCCTTATTGAACATGATATGAAACTGGTGTCAGGTATCTGTGAAAAACTGACAGTACTGAATTTCGGAGAAGTTTTGGCCCAGGGTAATACCAGCGATGTTCTGAATAATCCGGAAGTAATCACGGCATATCTGGGAGAATAGGAGGAAAAACGTATGGCAATGCTGGAGATAAAAGATCTGGAAGTCTACTATGGCGTTATCCAGGCGATTAAGGGAGTCTCCTTTGAAGTAAACGAGGGGGAGATTATCGCACTGATCGGCGCCAATGGAGCGGGAAAGACAACCATCCTCCATACGATTACGGGATTGATTGCACCCAAAAAGGGAATGGTTACCTTTGAGGGAACGGATATCACCCGTATGCCGGCCCATAAAATCGTTTCCATGGGAATCGCTCACGTGCCGGAGGGAAGACGTGTCTTTGCAGATTTTACCGTATATCAGAATCTGAAGATGGGCGCCTATACAAGAAATGACAAAAAGGAAGTGGAAGATACTCTGCAGATGGTATATGAGCGTTTTCCCCGCCTGGAGGAGAGAAGAAACCAGCTGGCGGGAACGCTGTCCGGAGGAGAGCAGCAGATGCTGGCCATGGGACGGGCATTAATGTCCCATCCCAAGCTGATCGTTATGGACGAACCTTCCATGGGGCTTTCACCCATTCTGGTAAATGAAATTTTTGATATTATCCAGTCGGTAAGCGCCGGCGGTACAACCGTACTTCTGGTGGAACAGAATGCGAAGAAGGCTCTTAGCATCGCTGACAGAGCATATGTACTGGAGACAGGAAACTTTGTGCTTTCCGGAGATGCAAAAGATCTGATGAATAATGATTCTGTTAAAAAAGCCTACTTGGGCGAGTAATCAGGAGGGGACAGTATGGAAAATATTGTTATTACCATTGCCAGGCAGTATGGAAGCGGAGGAAAGACCATTGGCGAGATGCTGGCCAAGGAGCTGGGGATTCACTGCTATAACAGGGAAATCCTGAAAATGGCGTCGGAAGACAGTGGGATTTCGGAAAAACTTTTTGGAAAATCCGATGAAAAACTGGATATCGGTCTGCTGCAGAAGCTGACCAAAAAAGTGTACAGCGGCGATCTCATCAATCCGGAAAGCGACGGCTTTGTCTCCAAAGACAATCTTTTCAATTATCAGGCGAAGATCATTAAGCAGCTGGCCCGCCAGGAGTCCTGCGTGATTATTGGAAGATGTGCTGATTTTATTCTGCGCAATTTTGATAATGTGACCAGTGTGTTTGTACATGCGGATCGGGAATTCTGCTTGGAGCAGGCCATGATGCGCAACAGTATGACCCAGAAAGAAATGGAAAAATATATAGCCAAGGTAGACAAGTACCGGGGAGACTTTTATCACCACTATACCGGCAGAGACTGGAACGATGCAAGAAATTACGATTTGTGTCTGAACAGCCGTAAGCTGGGATTTGAAAAATGTGTGGAAGAGATCAAGAGTTATCTGAAAATCCGATATGAGTAAAGAAAAGGCTGTTGCCGCAGGCAACAGCCTTTTGAAGGTCAGCGGGGAGAATTTGATGAAGGAAAATCTGTGGATAGTTATACCGGCATACAACGAAGAAAAAAATATTAGGACAGTAATTGAACAATGGCATAAAATCGTAGAAAAGACGGGAGAAGATTCTAAAATTCTGCTGGTGAACGACGGCAGCACCGATCAGACGAGGGAAATAGCTTTGCAGCTTCAGAAAGATTATCCCCGTCTGTTGGTAGAGACGAAAAAAAACGGCGGTCATGGGGCGGCGGTTCTCTATGGATATCACTGGGCCATCGCCCATGGAGCGGACTATATTTTCCAGACAGATTCTGACGGACAGACGCTGCCGGAAGAGTTCTGGCCCTTATGGAAAGACCGTGAGAGCGCCGGACTACTGCTGGGATCCAGACGCCGCCGTCAGGACGGCATGGGACGGATTGTTGTGACTAAAACGCTGAAATTGATCGTATTCCTGAATTTCGGAGTATGGATGGAGGATATTAACACCCCTTTCCGGCTGATGCGCAGTAAGGAGCTGAAAAAAATACTGAAGCTGGTGCCGAAGGATTACCATCTGGCCAATGTGATTATCAGCGTACTGTACAAGAAAAGCAAAAGAACGGTAAAGTATTATCCCATTACTTTCCGGCCTCGTCAGGGAGGGAAGAATTCCGTTAATTTCCGTAAAATCTGCACTATGGGGCGCAGAGCCCTGACTGAATTTTATTACATGCGAAAAAAATACAGAAAAGTATGAGGAGGTTTCGATGGGTACATGTTTGATCTGGTGGGTGGCCATACTGGTGCTGGGAGTGTCCTTCATGCCGCTGTCAAAGATGTTGTTTCGGGATTTTAAAGACGGAGGATGGCTGTTTTCCAAAGTTTTGGGAGTGGCGATTCCCGGATTTATTCTGTGGGTGCTGGTCTGCATGGGGATTCTGCAGTTTAATTCCGCTGCCTGTATCGGCGTGGTTGTTTTCTGTATTCTGGTTAATACGGGTATCTTTTGGTATCGTCTGAGAAAAGGAAAGAGCGTTTTTTGGCTGACCAGGGAAAACGGAAAATTGATTCTGGGAGAAGAAATCCTTTTTCTTCTTCTGTTTCTGGGATGGACCTACCTGGCAGGTTTTCATGCCGCTGCCTATGGAACGGAAAAATTCATGGATTACGGGTTTATGGCTTCCATGATGCGCAGTGAAACTCTTCCGGCTCCTGATATCTGGTACGGCGGAGAAGCTATCAATTATTATTATGGCGGTCAGTATTTTGCTGTTTTTCTGACTAAAATGACGTTTACAAGAATTCAGGAAACCTATCATGTGATGAGGACTCTGGTGGCAGCGCTGGCTTTCGTTCTGCCCTTTGCCCTTGTGAGACAGATATGGGAGGACAGAACGGCAAAAAGAGGGAAGGCAAAGGCGGCCATTCCTGCGGGAATACTGGCCGGTATGGCTGTATCGATGGCTGGAAACATGCATTATGTGCTGGCGGCTCACCTGCTGAAATGGTTCCGGGGATTTCTGGGACATGACAGTGACTATACTTACTGGTTTCCCAATTCTACCCGGTATATCGGGTATTATCCGGAGGGTAACGATAAGACCATTCATGAATTTCCGGCCTATTCCTTTGTATTGGGAGATCTTCATGCCCATGTGGTCAATTTGATGTTTGTACTTTTGGTGGTGGGACTGACCTATTCTTTCATGAAACAGCCCCTGCTGGGGAAAACAGAAAGAAAAGGATTGAGCCGGTGGGAAAAGGTAAAGAAAGATTTTCTTCAGGCCCATATTCTGATGTTCGGCCTGTTCACGGGGATTTTTCACTTTACCAATTACTGGGACTTCGCCATTTATTTTGTGGTGATTATGGCGGTGATTGTATATCGGAACCTGAGGGAAGGAGACTTTTCCTGGAAGTATGCGGTGTTAAAAAGCGCGGCGCAGGGCGTCTGGATGTTTCTGATCTCCACTGCAGCGGCGCTGCCCTTTACCATGAGCTTCGAGACTATGGTTTCCGGAATTGCTCTGGCGCAGAATCACAGTTCCATAAAACAGATGGCCGTGGTATGGGGCTTGCCCTTTGTCATGTGCACTGTGTTCCTGATCTGGATGATCACTGCGGCCATGAAGAACAGAGGAAACATGGGGAGATTCAGAAGTATTTTCTGTCGGCTGCACCTGCAGGAGCTCTATATTGGCGGACTGGCTTTGTGTGCCATCGGTCTTGTTCTGGTACCGGAGCTGGTTTATGTGCGGGATATTTATGAGGAAGGCTACGCCAGAGCAAACACCATGTTTAAACTGACTTATCAGGCATTCACTCTTTTCGGTATCTGCATGGCTTATATATTGATACGCTTTCTTCTGCACCGGTCCCGGGGGCTGTATATCACAGGGATCGTGACGGGAATCTGCCTGGTGTCTACCTTTGGCTACATTGTAAATGCAGGTTCCGCCTGGTACGGGGATGATTTGTCTTTAGAGGCTTTCCCCGGACTTGACGCCACTGCCTATCTGGAGGAAGATTTTCCGGAAGACGCGCCGGCAATTGCCTGGCTGAATGAAAACGTAAAGGGAAGTCCGGTGATTGTGGAAGCCTGCGGCGACAGTTATTCCGATTATCAGAGAGTATCGGCCATGACCGGCCTTCCCTGTGTGATGGGATGGTATGTTCATGAATGGCTGTGGCGGGGGGACGTGGAGGCCCTCAATGAACGGCGGGCTGATGTGGAGACGATCTACACGTCTCAGGATGAAAATGCAGTAAGAGAACTGTTGGATAAATACAGTGTGGAATACGTTTATGTAGGAACACTGGAGCGGGAAAAATATGGAACCATAAATGATCAGCAGCTGAAAAGCCTGGGCGATGTTGTTTTTGAGAAAAATGGAACGTACATTGTTGAAATAACAAGATGATTTTTATATAATAATCAGGAATGTAAAACGAAACAAGGAAGGTACTATCATGTTAAAAGGAAAGACGGTGCTTCTTGGGGTATCCGGTGGAATCGCCGCTTATAAAACGGCGTCTTTGGCCAGTATGCTGGTGAAAAAGCAGGCCGATGTCCATGTAATCATGACAGAACATGCGGTAAATTTTATTAATCCCATTACTTTTGAGACGCTGACCGGCAACAAATGTATTGTGGATACCTTTGACCGTAATTTTCAGCACAATGTGGAACATGTGTCTCTGGGGAAAAGGGCAGATGTGATGATGGTGGCGCCGGCCACGGCGGATGTGATCGGGAAAATGGCCGGAGGAATTGCGGATGATATGCTGACCACCACTTTTCTGGCCTGCCGCTGCCCCATTTTGATTGCGCCGGCCATGAATACGGCCATGTATGAAAATGCCATTGTGCAGGATAATATGGAGAAACTGAAAAAGTATGGCTGTGTTGTGATTGAGTCTGCCAGCGGTTACCTCGCCTGCGGAGATATCGGTGCGGGTAAGATGCCGGAACCGGAAGTTCTGTATGAATATATTGAAAAGGAAATTGCTTTTGAAAAAGATCTGAAGGGAAAAAAGGTGCTGGTTACCGCAGGTCCCACCAGGGAAGCTCTTGATCCGGTCCGATATATCACCAATCACTCTTCAGGCAAGATGGGATACGCGCTGGCGAAAGCAGCCATGCTCCGCGGTGCGGAGGTAACCTTGGTGAGCGGACCGGTGGGAATAAAGGCTCCGCTGTCGGTGAACGTGATTCCCGTTGTCACTGCGGACGACATGTTTCAGGCGGTGACGGAACGTTTTGAGGATCAGGATATTGTTATCAAAGCGGCGGCAGTGGCTGATTATCGGCCCGTAAGCGTGAGCGGAGAAAAGGTAAAGAAAAAAGAAGAACAGTTTCTGCTTCCCATGGAGCGAACCCGTGATATTCTGGCATATTTGGGAGAACGAAAAAGAAAAGACCAGTTTTTGTGCGGTTTTTCCATGGAAACAGAGCATATGATCAGTAATTCCAGGGCAAAGCTTGAGAAGAAGCATCTGGATATGATTGCGGCAAACAATCTGAAAGAGGCCGGAGCCGGATTCCAGGCGGATACCAATGTGGTGACCCTGATTACACGGGAGGAAGAAATCTCTCTTGGACTTATGAGCAAGGAAGAGGTTGCACATTCCATCCTGGATAAAATTTTAAGTAACTTGTAGACATCCCTGTCAAGGGAAAGAATGTATTGTATCCCGGAAAGCGGGAACAGTAACAGGAGGAAAAAATGAATAACACAAGAACGGCAACCATGTCAAGAACGAAAAGCCTGACGCAGGTGGCACTTTTCGCTGCACTGATTTTTATTATGGCTTTCACACCATTTCTCGGGTATATTCCGTTGGGATTTACAAGAGCCACCATCATCCACATTCCGGTCATCATCGGATCATTGATGTTAGGGCCTAAAAAAGGAGCGGCATTGGGGTTTGTTTTTGGACTGACCAGTTTCATTAACAATACCGTTAACCCCAGCGTTACTTCCTTTGTATTTACTCCCTTTTACTCTCTGGGAGAATACAGCGGAGGCATCGGAAGCATCATCATTTGTTTCCTACCCCGGATACTGGTGGGCGTGGTACCTTATTATGTGTACAAACTGACGGCAAAAATTGCCGGACGGAAAGGGAAGAAGGCGCCGGCGGCGGCTCTGGCCCTGGCAGGACTTGCAGGATCTCTTACCAATACTCTGCTGGTAATGCATATGATATTGCTGTTTTTCGGAGAAAGTTATGCTGCTGCCAGTGAAATTACAGGAAATGTCTATCTGGCAATTCTGGCTGTGATTGGTGTAAACGGCATACCGGAGGCGATTGTGGCTGCGGTAATTGTTGCGCTCATCGGAAAAGTTCTGATGAATACGAAAGTGATGAAAAATATAGGAGTATGAGAAAATGATTCTGGCAATAGATATCGGCAACACCAATATTGTCATTGGATGCGTGGACGAAAAGCGAACTTATTTTATAGAAAGACTGGCAACAGTGAAAACGAAAACCGAACTGGAATATGCCATCGATATCAAGGTGGTTTTTGAGCTGTATGGAATCTCAATAGAGGATATCAAAGGAGGGATTATCTGCTCTGTGGTGCCTCAGATCACCAGCATCGTCCGCCTGGCGGCAGAAAAGGTGCTGCGCCGCCAGATCCTTGTGGTAGGGCCGGGAATTAAAACGGGACTGAATATTTTGATGGATAATCCTGCTCAGCTTGGCAGCGATCTTGTGGCGGGAGCGGTGGCCGGAATCAATGAATATCCCGTTCCGCTGATTATTCTGGATATGGGAACGGCTACCACCATCTGCGTCATTGATGAGAAGAAAAACTATACCGGCGGTATGATTCTTCCGGGAGTGATGGTTTCTTTGAATTCACTGACGGCCCATGCGTCGCAGCTGCAGGGGATCAGTCTGGAGCCGCCCAGACAGATGATTGGGAAAAATACCATCGACTGTATGAAGAGCGGAATCATTTACGGGAATGCGGCTGTTGTGGACGGCATGATCGACAGGATTGAGGAGGAAATAGGACAGAAGGCCACGGCGGTGGCCACCGGCGGATTGGCGAAAGCCATCGTGCCTTACTGTAAGAGAAAAGTGATTCTGGATGATAATCTGCTGCTGAAGGGACTGTTAATCATTTACAACAAGAACAAGGGCTGAGATATTATGAAGTTGATTGCGGGAGAGATAGGAAAAAACTATCGGGTAGAGCAGATGAATCTGCCTGTGAATATTGACCGGCGCCTGGCTGCGCTGGGGATGACTCGGGAGGCAAAGGTCAGTGTGCTGAATAAGAAGAAAAAAGGAGCGCTGATCATCAACGTACGGGGAACACGGTTCGCCATTGGAAAACATATCGCAGAGAATATTGAGGTGAAGGAGGATATGTCCGATGGAAAATAGGATACGTGTAGGATTTATGGGAAATCCAAACTGCGGAAAAACCACCCTGTTTAACGCTTATACGGGAGCAAATTTAAAGGTGGCCAACTGGCCAGGAGTTACGGTGGAGAAAGTGGAAGGCTCCATGAAGTTCCAGGACTATGATCTTCAGCTGGTGGATCTGCCGGGAACTTACAGTTTGACATCCTATACCATGGAAGAAGTGGTGGCCAGACAATATGTGCAGAGTGATGAGGTAGATGTGATTATCGATGTGGCGGACGCTTCCGCACTGGAAAGAAATCTGTATCTGACTCTGCAGCTGATTGAACTTGGAAAGCCGGTGGTGCTGGCTCTCAATATGATGGATATTGTAGAAAAAAGGGGAATGGAAATAGATCTGCACCGTCTTCCGGAAATGCTGGGCATTCCAGTAATACCGGTCAGCGCCAGAAAGAAAAAGGGATTGGATATTCTGATGCATGCGGTGATTCACCATCGGGATTTTCTGGAACATCAGCCGCTGATTCATCATCATGATACTCATACGGAGCACCGTCATCAGCATCATAAAGAATTTGTCATGGTTTACAGTGACGAGATTGAGGATAAAATCGATCTTCTGAAGGAAAGACTGCGGAAGGCATATCCTGATCTGGAAAAATATCGCTACTTCGCTATTAAGTATCTGGAGGACGACGAGGAAGTAAAAAAGCAGTATCCCATTGATACTTCGGAGATTCTGGACAAAAGTTATGAAACCCAGATCATCAATGAAAAATACGATTTCATTGAAGAAGTTATACAGGAGACTCTGGTCAATAAGGAACAGAAGGCGCAGAGCACCGATAAAATTGACCGGTGGCTGACGGATCGTTTCTGGGGGCTGCCGATCTTCTTGCTGATTATGGCTATGGTGTTTGCCGTCACCTTTACCATCGGTGACTGGCTGAAGGGATATATGGGAATTTTCCTGGAAGTCATCTCCGGGGAAGTGGCCAATATGCTGGCCGCATTGGGGACTTCTCCGTGGCTGATCTCTTTAATTGTGGATGGAATCATAGCTGGAGTTGGAGGTATCCTTACCTTCCTCCCCAATATATTTATTCTGTTTTTAGCGCTGGCTTTTCTGGAAGACAGCGGGTATATGGCCAGAGCCGCATATGTGATGGACAGTCTGATGGGAAAACTGGGACTTTCCGGCAGGGCCTTCATCCCCATGATTCTGGGATTCGGGTGTACGGTGCCGGCGGTTATGGCTTCGCGGGTATTGGAAGACAGAAAGGACCGGATGAAAACCATGCTGGTGACTCCGTTTATGTCCTGCAGCGCCAGACTTCCGGTGTATGTGCTGTTTTCCCAGGCATTTTTCGGAAAGTATGCAGCGCTGGCAGCCTTTTCCATGTATGTGCTGGGGATGGCCGTGGCCATTGGAGCAGCCTATATCCTTCATCTTATTGACGGCAGAAAAGCGGAAAATAACCTTCTAATTGAGCTGCCGGAATATAAGGCGCCAAGCGCCAGGACGGTGTGGATTTATGTCTGGGAAAAGGTAAAGGACTATCTGACGAAAGCGGGTACAACGATTTTCATCGCATCCGTTTTAATGTGGTTTGTATTGAATTTTGGTCCTTCCGGATATGTCAGCGATATTTCCCAGAGCTTTGGCTCGGCAATCGGAAAGGCAATCGTTCCGATGTTTAAGCCTCTGGGATTGGGGTATTGGCAGCTGGTGGTAGCCCTGATTGCGGGAATCTCCGCCAAGGAAGTGGTAGTATCCAGTTGTTCCGTTTTGTTTGGCATAGGAAACATAACGGCTGTTTCCGGTATGACAATGCTGGCTTCCGCCCTGGGGGACGTTGGCTTTGGACCGCTGAATGCGTACTGCATGATGACGTTCAGTCTGTTGTACATACCATGTATTGCCACGCTGGCTACAGTAAAAAAAGAGTCGGGAAGCGTCCGGTGGATGTTTGGCGCGGCGCTTTTCCAGCTTGCAGTGGCATGGGTGATTACGTTTATTATATACCAGGCGGGGAGTCTGCTGGGACTGTAGGCAGCCGCTGACAAGAAAAGAGAGGAGAGACGAAACATGAGTTACAGAAAAGAGACAATTTGTGTGCAGGGGGGATGGCAGCCGGGAAATGGAGAGCCCAGAGTACTGCCGATTTATCAAAGTACTACGTTTAAATATTCCACCAGTGAAGAGATGGGAAAATTATTTGATCTGGAAGCGGAGGGATATTTTTATTCCCGTCTTCAGAATCCCACCAACGATACTGTGGCGCAGAAAATCTGTGACCTGGAAGGCGGAGTCGCAGCGATGCTTACGTCGTCCGGACAGGCGGCCACCATGTTTGCGGTGACCAATATCTGTGAGGAAGGGGATCATGTAGTCTGCGCCGCCAAAGTGTACGGCGGAACTTCCAATCTGCTGGCGGTAACGTTAAAAAGGTTTGGCATTCAGGTGACGCTGGTAGATCAGGACGATCCGAAGGAAGAATTGGAGAAAGCCTTCCAGCCCAACACCAAAGCCGTATTTGCGGAGACCGTTTCCAATCCGGCAGGGGTTATCCTGGACATCGAGAAGTTTGCGGCGCTGGCTCATGAACATCGTGTTCCGCTGATCTGTGACAATACCTTTGCGACGCCCATACACTGCCGTCCCTTTGAATTCGGGGCGGATATTGTAACCCATTCCACAACGAAATATATGGACGGCCATGCCATGGCAATGGGCGGATGTATTGTGGACAGCGGCAATTTTAACTGGGAAGAAAACAAGGACAAATATCCGGGACTTACCACGCCGGACGAGTCTTATCACGGAGTAATTTATACAGAACGTTTCGGGAAAAAGGCCTATATCACCAAAGCTACCGTTCAGTTGATGAGGGATATGGGAGCCTGCCAATCCCCCCAGAACGCTTTTTTGACTAATATTGGTTTAGAGACTCTTCATCTGCGTATGCCCCGCCATTATGAGAATGCGCTGAAAGTGGCTCAGTATTTGGAAAATCATGAAAAGGTGGCATGGGTGGAATTTTCCGGACTTAAAAGCAGTAAATATTATGATCTGGCGCAGAAATATATGCCCAACGGTACATGCGGCGTTCTTTCCTTTGGCCCTAAGGGAGGAAAAGAAGGAGCTATGCGCTTTACCAATGCATTAAAGATGATTGCTATCGTAACCCACGTAGCGGACGCCCGGTCTTGTGTGCTTCATCCGGCCAGTCATACTCACCGTCAGTTAAATGATGAGCAGCTTCTGGAAGCAGGCGTTCTGCCGGATTTGATCCGTCTTTCCGTGGGAATTGAAAATGTGGATGACATCATTGCGGATCTTGAACAGGCTCTGCAGGCAGTGTAAAGGAAACAGGAGGATAAGAGAGATGAGAATAGATGCGGCGGATACCATGGCTCTGATTGTAGATTATCAGGAAAGTCTGATGAAAGTGATGTATCAGGGAGAGGAGTTGGAGAGAAATGCGGGAATATTAATCCGGGGATTGAAGACTCTGGGGATTCCCATGACGATTACCCAGCAGTATACCAAGGGTCTGGGAAATTCCATTGACACTGTTTATGAGGCGGCAAAGACGAGGGAATACGCGGAAAAGATCGCGTTCAGCAGTTACAGAGAGCGGGAGATTATGGATCTGATAGACCGTTGGGGAAAGAAAAACGTAATTGTGTGTGGAATTGAGGCTCATATCTGTGTGCTTCAGACGTGTATTGATCTTAAAGCCGCCGGCTATCAGCCGGTGCTGGTTACCGACTGCATCAGCTCCAGAAGAAAACAGGATAAAGAGATGGGAATTTGGCGGGCCGCCCAGGAGGGTGTGCTGGTCACTACCTATGAAGCGATTCTTTTTGAACTGCTGGAAAGAGCAGGAAGTGAAACCTTTAAAAAAATTTCCAAATTGATTAAATGAGGAACTTTATATGCTGAATATTAAAAAAATGCTGCCTCAGGATGAGGCAGCGGTTCTTTCTATGGTAGATCGTTTTTACCACAGCGATGCTGTGGATCATCAGGTGGCCCCGGAGATTCTGAAAAGAACTTTCCGGGACGCTGTTTCTGAAGATTGTCCAGCGCTTGAGGGAGTTACTTTATGGGACGATGACAGGCTGGCCGGATTTGCTTATCTGACCAGTTTTTATGCCTGTGAAGTGGGCGGACTCACCGTCATGCTGGAAGAAATCTATCTGGATGATGCCTGCCGGGGCAAGGGGTACGGCACTGAATTTTTTCAGTGGATGTTCCGGAAATATCCTGACGCCATGCGTTTCCGACTGGAAGTGACGGGGGATAATGACCGGGCGGCCCGTCTGTATGAAAGACTGGGCTTTACCTTTATGTCTTACCGGCAGATGATTAAAGACAGAATGATTTAACCATCGGAATTAATCCATGCAGTAGCACCTATTTTCTCAATACATTTGGCAGCCGTTTCGTTGGCAATGCGTCCGCATTCCCGAAGGGGCTGCTTTTTGATGAGGCCGGAAAGAAATCCGGCGGCAAAGTTATCTCCCGCACCAGTGGTATCCAGACAATGAATATTGGGCAGGGCCGGGATTAAAAGACGTTCCTGCCGGCTCTTGATGAGACACCCCTGTTTTCCCAGTTTGATAACGGCGTGTTTCACTCCGCAGTCCAGAAAAGCGTCGGCCACATCATCCGGATCTTCCCTGCGGGTAACCATCCGTGCTTCTTCCAGATTGGGGAAGACAAAATCCAGATAAGAAAGAGCTTCTTTTAAGTCTTCTACCGTTTCCTGGTTTTTGCATTTTGTCATATCTGCACACAGAGTCATATTATTTTTCTTCGCCTGGGCAAAGATTCGGCTGTAATCATCCGGTGAGAAAAAAGGAAAAACAAAAATACTGGCGAAACAAAGCAATGATGACTGGGAAAAGGTACTCACGTCAATGTCTTCAGGGCGAAGCTGGCGCAGGCCGCCTCTGTTGCTGGTGATAAAACTGCGTTCTCCGTCAGGTTCGATAAGAACGATATTGATTCCGGTGTCCATGGAAGAATCAATGATGAAAGATTCACGGTTAATATGGAGACGGTCACAGTGTTCCTGGATAAACCGTCCGCCCAGATCATCGCCGATTTTACTGATCAGCTTTATTCGGTGGCCCAGATGGGACAGTATGGTTGCTTCATTAATGGCGTCGCCGCCCACCTGAAAGGCCAGACGGTCCACCGGGTGAGAACCGCTCTGAAATACGGAGGCGTCCACCGGTCCGGCCGGTATATCGATGATAGATGCTCCGATTATAACTGCGTCGTATAACATATAGAAAACCTCCTCTGTGTTTTAATGACACATTAATTTATTATACCAGTTTTTTACATACATATCTTGTATTTTTCAACAATTTTTTATAAGATGGTATAATAAAGTAAAAAAATGTCGAGAGCGGGGGAATAACGTGGGGGAACGGCTGATAAATAAGATACGGGGAATTCTGGCGGGAATAAAAGAAGATTTTCTGAATCATGTGTGGAAAGCGTCTGAGCAGAAAGGAAAGGCGGCGGTGTCAGCGGCGACTGTGATATTGATGTTGGTCGGATTGGGAGGGGCGTTTCTCTATGGGAAAGGACATAATTATTTCCAGCAGTCCAACTATGTGGAAGCCAGTGTCAAGAAGGTAGAAATGACGCCCAGAGCAGAGGAAGAACCGGTGGATGAACAGATGGCGCAGATACAGGAGAATCTGGAGCGATACAGAACTTCAGAAAACGTGATGACGGAAGAAAATGTTTACAATATTCTTCTTGTAGGCGTTGACAGGACGGCTACTACGGAGGAAGCCAATTCAGATTCCATGATTCTTTTATCCATTAATTATGAAAAGATGAGGGTCACGATGATGTCCCTGATGAGAGATACGTATGTCCATATACCAGGTGTGGGCTATCGGAAACTGAATGCGGCTTATGCCAATGGGGGCGGGGAGCTTCTTGCGGAAACAGTAACGGAAAACTTCAAGGTGCAGGTGAACCGGTACATGGCGGTTTCTTTCAAGGATATGATTCAGATTATCGACGCTGTGGGCGCCGTATCTTTGAATTTCTCAGAGGCGGAGGCGGAAAACGCCAATACTACCATGCTTCATATGTGTCAAAACATGGGAATAGAAGAGCAATATGAAAAGTACAAGATTCCGGGAAAGGGCACCTATCAGTGCAACGGACTGCAGACGGTGGCCTACGCCAGGATCCGGAAGGTGGGAAACGCGGATTATGAAAGAACAGAGCGGCAGAGAGAGGTGCTGACGAAACTGATTCGCAGGATCCGTCTGATGAAAATTTCGGAAATTGACCGGCTGGCCAGTAAGCTGCTGCCGCATGTGACCCATAATATCCCGGAAAGTGAATTCTGGGCCCTTTTGGGAAAAGTTCCGTCGATGATCAACTACGAGGTGGTAAAAACCAGGCTGCCCTATGACGGGCTTTTCTATTCCAGCGGTGAATATCTGATTCCGGACTGGGAGGAGACATATTTGCGCCTTCAAGAAGAGTTATATGGAAAAAATGATTGAGAACTGAAAGAAAAAGAGGTATACTTAAAGACAAATATTATTGGGTAAAAGGAGAGATTATCATGAAAGATCCAAATTGTGCATATTGTATGGAAGGGGAACTGGTGGCAAAGTTCGGCATTAAAATCTGTGAACTGGACAATGCGCTGGTTTATCTGTTTAAAGAACAGAGCCACAAAGGCAGATGTATCGTAGCTACTAAATCTCATGTGCCGGATATCACAAAACTGTCAGAGGAAGAGAGAAACGGTTACTTTGCAGATATGGCAAAAGTAGCGACAGCCATTCAGAAAGCTTTCAATCCGGACAAAATAAATATGGGCGCCTATGGGGATACCGCAGGCCATACTCATTTCCACCTGGTTCCCAAATATAAAGACGAGTTTGAATGGACCCAGGTGTTTGCCATGAATCCGGAAAGAGTATTTTTAAGTGATGCAGAGTACGATGAAGTAATTGCAAAAATAAAAGAGAATCTGTAACAGGAATGAGAGACGGTGAGTTTCTGAAGAAGCTCTCCGTCTTTTTGAAAAAGAGGAGTTCACGATGATAATTATTGCGCTGATTATAATATTGATTATTCTGGCTTTGCTGGTAATATGGGTCATTGCGTCTTATAACGGTTTCATAAAACTGCGGAACAAAACGGAGGAAGCCTTTTCGGCAATGGACGTTTCATTGAAAAAAAGATATGATCTGATTCCCAATTTTGTGGAGACGGTGAAAGGATATGCTGCTCATGAATCATCCACGCTGGAGAAAGTGATCGTGGCCAGGAATATGGCCATGACTTCCCGGACGCCGGAGGAAACCATTAAAAATGACGGCATCCTTTCCGATACCTTAAAATCCATATTTGCCCTGTCAGAGAACTATCCTGATCTGAAGGCAAACCAGAACTTTCTGGATCTTCAGAATCAGCTTTCCCGGATTGAGGAAGAGATTGCAGGTTCACGGAGATTTTATAATGGAGTGGTCAACAAGTATAATACAAAAACGGAGATGTTTCCGGGAAATTTAGTGGCAGGGGTTTTCGGATTCCACAGAAAACCGCTGTATGAGGTCAATGAAGCGGCCGAGCGGGAGCAGGTGCAGGTTAAGTTTTAGAGGGATTGATTGATGAAGAGATTTAAGAACGTTCTGCTGATAGCGGCATGGCTGTTGATTGTCTGTCTTATCTCCAATACAGGCATACTGTTTTCCTTTTTTTCACCGGAGGAAAGGGAGGCAAAGACAGTTGAGGAAGATCCTTATATGACCACGGATTCTTATCAGGTGGCGCTGAGTGTGAGGGAGGATAACTCTTATAGGGCCAGAGAAATCATCGCGGTCAGTTTTCAGGATTCTGCCCGTCACGGCATATATCGCTACGTTCCCGACAGGGGCAGGATTGCTCTTGCGGGGGAGGAAGGGCAGACAGAGTATATTCCTTACTATGCACAGGTGGATCTGCTTGGATCCAGTGAACCGGCGGAGGAGGAACAGGAAAATGGAAATAAAGTGTTTCGCTTCGGTGAGGAAGACCGGACGGTGTGGGAAGGGCGGTATGATTTTGAATTCAATTACCAGCCGGTAACCCAGGAGGGTTATACGGATTTTTATTATAATATTTTTCCCACCGGCTGGCAGAATGAAATACCGGCGGGAAGCTCTTTTTCCATCGCTTTTCCAAAAGAATTTTCCCATGATCTTCTGCAGTTTTATTACGGAAGCTATGGGGAACAAAATCCGGCGGATGAAATACTTACCCTTTCCTGGGACGGCGATACGGTAACAGGAGTGCTGACCAGTCCCCTTCCCCTGGGAAGCGGACTGACCGGTTACGCGGATATGGAAGAGGGATATTTTACCAACGTGAGGACAGAGGGAAATCTGTCTCGGACACTTACCATCGCATCAGCGGCCATTCTTGCGGTAATTTTGATTCTGTTTCTTCTATTTGGCAGAGATGAGACAGTATATCCCTCTATTCAGTATATGCCGCCGGATGATCTGGACAGTGCGGCTGTGGGCTATATCGTGGATGGAAGCGTGTCCAATCAGGATATGATTTCTCTGATTGTGTACTGGGCGGATAAGGGTTATCTCCAGATTCAGGAGGGAAAAGGAGACAGAATTACTTTTATCAAGAAAGGCGATCTTCCGGAAAACGCACCGGGATATCAGAAAAAAATGTTCAATCGTATCTTTGGAAAAGGGGCGGAAAACGGCAGCAGAAAAGAACTGTCGGATCTGAAATACAAGTTTGCAGACACTTTAAATGCAGCCAGGGGACAGGTACAGAAATTTATTCAGAAAAACGGAGGCGTATATATGCCCTCTTCTGCTGCGGCCAGAGGTGTTTCTTTTGTTCTTACGGTTATCCCGTCGGCCATGTTTCTGCTGGCGGCTTCTTCCTGTTCCGTCAGCTTTGAGGCGGGGTATCTGATTTTATGGATCATTTATGTCGTTTCTGTTTTGTTGATGTGTGTGACGGTGGATCTGTGGTATTCCAGGAAACAGAAATCCAGAAAAATGTGGGTAGTGGTCAGCCTTCTGGGGCTTGCGGCCAGCATTGCAGGGATGATCCTGAGTTATCTGCACAATCTGGGTGAAGACCGTACTTTCCGGCTGATTTTGCCCATGGCAGCGGCGGCGGCAGCTTCAGTCATTGGCGCGGCGCTTACGGCGTTTATGAAAAAAAGGACGCATAAATGCGTTCAGCGTATGGGATATCTCATGGGATTGAGGGAGTTTATTGAGACGGCGGAGCTGGAGAGAATTCAGATGCTGGCAGAAGAAAATCCCCAATGGTTTTACCATATTCTGCCCTATGCGTATGTGTTTGGATTGTCCGATGTGTGGATTGAAAAATTTGAGGAGATTGCAGTCCCTGCTCCGGAATGGTATATAAACAGAACGGGCAGGATGGATATGTTTGATCTTTATGTTTTTCACCGCTGCATGAATCATAACCTGCGCACTATTAATGAGACCCTGTCTGTTCCAAAGCCGGAAAGCAGTTCCGGCAGCGGCGGTTCCGGCGGAGGTTTTTCCGGAGGAGGAGGCTTTTCCGGAGGAGGTTTCTCCGGAGGCGGAGGAGGAAGCTGGTAGTGGACTTGTCAGTTTTCTTTTGTTATAATAGGAGTCATGAATTACAAAATAACGATACAGTATGATGGAAGCCGGTACAACGGCTGGCAGAAACAAGGAAACACCCAGAATACGATCCAGGGTAAGCTGGAGGAAATTTTGGCGCGAATGACAGGCGAAAAGGTGGAAGTTCACGGTGCAGGGCGTACTGATGCGGGAGTTCATGCCCTAGGGCAGACGGCCAACTTTCATCTGAAAGAAAGATGGGAACCGGAACAGGTAAGGGACTATTTAAACCGGTATCTGCCGGGGGATATTGACGTTGTTCATATCTGTGAAGTTTCTCCCCGGTTTCACAGCCGTCTCAATGCTCTGGAAAAAACATATATTTATCGGATAGGAACGGAAGGGAAAAAATCCGTGTTCCGGCGAAAATACCGGTATCTTTATCCGGGAAAGCTGGATGTGGAAGCGATGAAGCAGGCCGCTGCTTATTGCTTGGGAACCCATGATTTTAAGAGTTTCTGCGGAAACCGGCACATGAAGAAATCCACCGTCCGGACAATCACAGCCATTGAATTTTTCAATGAAGAGGAAGATCTGTGCATTGCTTATACCGGGAACGGCTTTTTGTACCATATGGTTCGGATTTTGACGGGGACTTTGCTGGAAATCGGGGCCGGGATGCGAAAGCCTGAAGAAATAAAAGAAATACTGGAGGGAAAAGACCGGATTTTGGCGGGAAAGACAGCGCCGGCACAGGGGCTTATGCTGCTGAAAGTACGGTATGGAGACGAACATGAAATATGATTATTTAATTGTAGGAGCCGGTTTGTTCGGCAGTGTATTTGCCAGGGAGGCGGCGCGGAAGGGATACCGTTGTCTGGTGGTTGATAAACGCGGCCACATAGGAGGAAATATTTATACAGAAGAGGTAGATGGAATTCAGGTGCATAAATATGGGGCCCATATTTTCCATACGTCCAACCGGAAGATCTGGGACTATATACAGCAGTTTGGAGAATTCAACCATTTTATCAATTCTCCTGTGGCGATATACCATGATGAATTGTATAATCTTCCGTTTAATATGAATACTTTTAGCCGGATGTGGAACATTAAAACGCCGGAGGAGGCCAAGAAAAAGATTCAGGAGCAGATAGCCAGCCTTTCCATTGAGAACCCGAAAAATCTGGAAGAACAGGCGCTGTCCCTGGTGGGGCGGGACGTTTATGAAAAGCTGGTGAAGGAATATACGGAAAAGCAGTGGGGGAGAAAATGTACGGAGCTTCCGGCTTTCATTATTCGGCGGCTGCCCCTGCGGTTCACCTATGACAACAATTATTTCAACGATCCCTATCAGGGAATTCCAAAAGAGGGATATACGAAACTGGTGGAGAGAATGCTGGAGGGAATTCCAGTGAAATTGAGTACGGATTTCAGAAATCTGGATCGGGAGGAGTTGGCAAAGAAAACGATATATACCGGTATGATCGATGAATATTTTGATTACTGCCTTGGGGTTTTGGAATACCGGTCTTTGCGATTTGAAGAGGAAAAGCTTTCCTGTGAAAATTATCAGGGCAATGCGGTGGTGAATTATACTTCTCACGAGGTGCCTTATACTCGAATTATTGAACATAAACATTTTGACTTCGGGCAGCAGAAAACCACGGTGATAACAAAGGAATATCCCAAGACATGGAAACGGGGAGACGAGCCTTATTATCCTGTCAATGATGACAGAAATACAAAGCTTTTTGAAGAGTATCAGAAATTGGCGGAAAAGGAGCAGGATGTGCTCTTTGGCGGACGTCTTGGCATGTACCGCTATTTTGACATGGACAAAGTTATTGAGGCGGCTCTTTCCATGGCGGAGAGGGAATTAAAGTAAAATACCAATTCCGGAAGTTGGACACCACATGAAATGAAAAAATTAGGAGAGTAGACAAACATGGACTTTACGAAATTAAAAGCACAGCAAAAAGCACAGGAAGAAGAAAAAAAGAAGGAAAAAGAAGAGAAAGAGCTGAAATGGCCCGATGATTATTATGCAGTGACAGATGCAAAAAAGCGTAAAGAGGTACTTTTGAGAGCTATAGAAGAAGGAATAGAATTGGAGGAAAATAAAATCCGGCTGGCCATGTGGGAGAGAAGATATGGAAAAAAAGATGGAGTGGATGAACTCCTGGCGGCATGGATTAATTTGATTTATTTTGCCAACGTAGTTAAAAAAGATCGTATTTCCAGATGGCATAAAAAAGAGAAAAATCAGATTCTGCAAAGCCTCTGTATTGATATTCTGCAAGATGGAGGGGAAACCGCCCGTGAACTTCTTTATCTTGAAATTTATCATATGCTGGACTTTTATATGGATATCTGCAAAACAGATAAAAAATACAGCGGACTGATTCTTGGTCTGGGATCCATGAGTAAAGAAAGCGTAATGAATAAAATTGCCACAGAGTTTTACCGGGTTTGCTACCAGGTGCCGTCGGAGTTTTCTCAATTGGAGGTCTATGATATTTTGAGAAAATCTGCATTGGACTCTTATTCAGCCAAGTTTCCCAGCTATGCTAATACCTTTCGTTATATGATTGAACATGGAGGGGAACTTCCGGGGAATGAATAAAATTTCATCTGATGAATAAAGAAAGAAGAGGATATACGGTTTTATTCCAGTATATCCTCTTCCCGTTTAATGATGCGTTCCGTACTTTTGCCCGTGTCCATGTCCGTATCCACGCCCGTTCTCATTACTGGTGTCATAAGAACCACCCTGGTTCTGGGATAGTTCATCTATTAAATCGTAAATTTCCTTCATGGTCATGGAGCGTACCTCCTCGGGAGTAACCGTGGGATCCAGTGATTTCAACTCCAGATAGGCATGGTATCTGCCGCAGGAAAGATCCATTTCATGTGCGGTTGAACGCTCATCCCAGGTGGAGGAGTAGCAGCGGGTGTTTTCGTGACCATCTGTGCAGGATTCCAGCTGGGAGAGGATTCTTGCGCACTGTCTTTCACCAGAACCTGCGACAGTGATGGTGAGAAACTCGTCCTGGGACAACAGTGCCGTAATGTTTTTGTTATTCAGGATCTGCAGTACTGCTTCGCTGCAGTCTGCATATTTGATATCCAATGAGTCGGCAAGAGCTTCGCCGTCACGGTTATATCCCCTGACGGCGATCACTTTGTCAAACCGGTTAATTTCCAGCTCCACGGAGGGATTGACCTCGATACTGATGGAAGCTGTCGGATGATAATATACCCATCCGCTTCCGACCAGCAGAAACAGCAGGAAAAGGGCGACGGGGGCCAGACGCAGAACCCCTGAAACGGGACGTTTTGCATATCCCTTCGTTTTTCGTATAAGATAAGCTTTCGTCTTTGTTTTCAGAGTTTCGTCCGCATGGATTTTTTCAAAGGTTTCTTTTATTCTGTCATTCATACCCATCACCTCCCAGCTTCTCTTTTAACATTTGTTTTGAGCGGGTCAGGAGCGTATAGACGGTATTGGTGTTTTTCTTCAGAATCCTGCTGATCTGAGGGGCGGTATATCCTTCATAAAAATGAAGATACACCACTTCCCTGTACTTTTGGGGAAGTGACAGTACGGCCTCCA
This sequence comes from Ruminococcus sp., assembly GCA_050944435.1. Lineage (GTDB taxonomy): Bacteria > Bacillota > Clostridia > Lachnospirales > Lachnospiraceae > Ruminococcus_G. Next base: position 47,188 of record JBMNRB010000010.1, on the reverse strand, counting down.
GTATGTCCCGGTTGTCTTCCGGCAGCGGAGAAGGCTGTGTCAGAAGTTTATCCAGAGATACTGTCCGGCTGCGGAAGACGTTTCTAAGCAAATCTTTACAGGCATTGAGAGTAACACGAATAAACCAGGCCTTCTCATGTTCCGGATTTTCAAAGCTAAAGGAAGTGAGAGCATATTTCAGAAATACCGTTTGAAATATGTCCTCTGTGTCAGCATAATTTTTTAAATGAATCATACAGAGACGTTTGACCGTATCTGCATACTGATCAATTGCTCTGTTTACCTCTTGTTCGCTCCGCATGATACCTCATCTGTTATCTGTGGCAGCTCCTGTGATGACGGTGGAAATTCCCGGATTCTGTACAGGTCTGCGGACAGGTACGGTCTTTGTGATAATCGCAGATTCCATCGCCGTTTTCGTCGGTATAGCGGCAGACACTGCAGTAACTGCAGATCTTACTGGCGCAGGAATGGGTATGGTGTTTTCCCATTCCGGATCCGGAAGCGAAAGCGATACTTGTGCAGACAGACATCGCAAGGGCCACAGTTAAAATTCCAACTAACACTTTTTTCATCTTGATTCCTCCATTTTCCATATCATATTTTTATTGTTGACATTAATACGATTGAAAAAGGAGAATCCATTCATATTTTTAAAATTTTTACAAGTGCAATTCCATATCGCCCGGTTTGATCCATTTCTTTTTTCTCATGAATTCAGAAATTAAAAGAGACAGTGCAGCAGGCAGAATGAAATGAAGCAGTAAAATTTTAATGAGCACCAGAACCGGTGCCTCAGTGGCAGTCATAACCTGCCAGGTCATAATCTGTCCCACCAGACCAGCCGTTCCCATCCCTGAACCGGTGGCGTTTCCAGTCATATGGAAGATTACGGTGCCCACAGGCCCCAAAATGGCGCTGGTGATGATGGCGGGCAGCCAGATAATGGGTTTTCTCACAATGTTGGGGACCTGAAGCATGGAGGTACCCAGGCCCTGGGCCAATAGTCCGCCAATTTTATTCTCCCGGTAACTGGCTACAGCGAATCCGATCATATTGCAGCAGCAGCCGATGGTGGCGGCGCCTGCAGCCAGTCCGGACAGGTCCATAATGATGCCGAGGGCGGCTGAACTGATAGGAAGAGTCAAAACCATTCCCATAATGACGGAGACGATAACTCCCATTAAAAGGGGCTGCTGTTCGGTTCCCCAGTTTACCAGACTTCCCAGCCAAACCATAAAAGCTGAAATGGGAGGTCCTACCAGCAGGCCCGCTGTGGATCCTGTGATAATGGATACCAGGGGAGTAACCAGAATATCGATTTTGGTTTTGCCGGAAACCAGATGTCCCACTTCGATTCCCACGAGAGCCGCGATAAATGCGCCAAGGGGTTCGCCGGGCCCGGTGAGAACCACGGCGGTTTCTGTCAGGAGCGCTCCGGATAAAATCTGCGAAGCGAAGGATCCCATCATGCCGGCGGTGGCGGCTGAGATAATGACGAGGGGACTCTCCTTGAATTTAACGGCAACGCCGGTTCCGATGCCGGCGCCGGTCACCGCCGCGGCCATCTTTCCCATGATATACAGATAATTTCCAACTGTGCCTCCCAACAATGTGCCGATTTGCTGAATAATAGTGCCGATGATCAAAGTGGCAAACAGCCCCAGGGCCATGCCGCTTAATCCATCGATAAATATGTGATAAAAAATTTTTTTCAGTTTTTTCATGAATCGGTTCCCCCTAAGATTTTTTATTGGGGATAAACCAAACGGTCCGGTGTAATGTTTTTCAGCGTGTCCACATAGCGGCGGGCCCAGAATTTTGCCATATTCAAGTTCATATCCAGATAGTTGCCGCAGTCTTTGGCACAGGCTCCAGGAATTTCTCCTTCAAAATCCTTTACAAAAGTAAAGGTATCGATCACCAGCGGAAGAATATCCTTGGAGTTATAATCACCTGCTACCAGAAGGTAAAAACCGGTGCGGCATCCCATGGGACCGACGTAGACGATTTTCTCTCCCCATGTTTCGTGATTGCGCAGATAGGTAGCGGCCACATGCTCTAAAGCGTGAACCTCTGCAGTATTCATCACCGGTTCTTCGTTGGGAGACGTCATACGCAGGTCAAAGGTAGTGATGGTTTCAGCGCCGATATGATCTTTGCGTGATACGTAGACGCCGGGCTGAAGCTTATTATGGTCGATGGAAAAACTGGGTATCTTTTTCATTTTTTTCTCTCCTTTTTGTTTTTAGATTTCCATAATGAATGCTCTACCATTATATAAGGAAAAGTATGGTTTTTCAAGCGGCGGTTTCTTGACTTTCCAAAAAGGGGGTGATAAACTTAAATGCATTGAAAAAGGAAGCAAAAAGAGGTAGCTGAAATGATTAATGGTAAAAAAGTTTTGTTCAGCGGCATGCAGGCCACTGGAAATCTGACCCTGGGAAATTATCTGGGCGCTTTGAAAAACTGGCTGACGTTAAGTGATGAGTATGAGTGCTTTTACAGTGTGGTGGATATGCATTCTATTACGGTGAGACAGGATCCTGCCACATTGAGAAAGCGGGCTCGCGCTCTTTTGACACTGTATATTGCAGCAGGCCTGGATCCGAAGAAAAATTGTATTTATTACCAGTCTCATGTATCCGGCCACGCAGAACTGAGTTGGATTTTAAGCTGTTTTACTTATATGGGAGAACTGAACCGGATGACCCAGTTTAAAGATAAGGCGGCAAAACATGCGGACAATATCAACGCGGGCCTTTTCACTTATCCTGTTTTGATGGCCGCTGATATTCTGCTGTATCAGGCGGATGTGGTTCCGGTGGGAATTGATCAGATGCAGCATCTGGAACTGACGAGAGACATTGCCATCCGTTTTAATAACATTTACGGCGATGTGTTTACTATTCCTGAAGCATATGTTGGAAAAGTGGGAGCAAAAATAATGAGCCTTCAGGATCCAGGAAGAAAAATGTCGAAATCGGATGAAAATCCCAATGGGAGCATTTATCTGCTGGATGATCCGGATACGATTATGCGTAAATGTAAACGGGCAGTGACTGATTCTGAAGGCTGTGTGGCTTATCGGGACGAGCAGCCGGGACTTAAGAATCTGATTAATATATACTGTGCCTGCACGGAGAAAACGCCGGATGAGGCGGTGAAAGAATTTGAAGGCCGGGGATATGGAGAGCTTAAAACAGCGGTAGGAGAAGCTATCGTCAGCATTCTGAAACCCCTGCAGGACGAAGTGGGACGGCTGGAAAAAGATAAGGCATATATTGACTCTGTGATAAAAGAGAATGCGGAAAAGGCCGGTTATTATGCGGCGAAAACTTTGCGCAAAGTGCAAAGAAAAGTAGGATTTCCTGACAGAATACGGTAGAAGATGCATTTTGTAGATTTTTGCAGTTCGAGAAAGTATTTCAATTTTGCATAAAAACTTGAAAAGCGGACGGGATTGAGATAAAATGTAACTGTTAATGTATCAGAATGTGTATTGTTAAACGTAGATGAAAAATGGTAAGAGAGAATAATGTTTAGCTGGAAAGGATAAGTGGAGCAACATGCACAAAAAAAGAATATTTCGTGCACTGGCGATTGTGATTTCAGTGTCGATGCTGCTGCCTTTCTCATCAATGGTCGGCGCTTCTGTGGAAAATGGAATTGTAGAGACTGCGGCGGAGGGCGAGACACCGGAACCCACGGACGAACCAGAGCCGACAGAGGAACCGGAGCCGACAGAGGAACCGGAACCGACGGCGACCCCGGAACCAACAACAACGCCGGAGCCGACGGCAACGCCAGAGCCAACAACAACGCCGGAACCGACGACGACCCCGGAGCCAACAACAACGCCGGAGCCGACGACGCCCCCGGAACCGACGGCGACCCCGGAGCCGACAGCAACGCCGGAACCGACGGCGACCCCGGAACCGACAGAGGAACCGGAACCGACGGCGACCCCGGAACCAACGGAAGAACCCGAGGAAGAGCCGGAAGCTACGGTGACGCCCAGTCCTTATAATTCCAATGAGGAGCTGGTGGCCTCTCAGGACATTGTCGTTCCGCCGACGATTACGGACAATTTCCGGTTTACTACGGTTGATAAGGTGTATGCCGTCTGCAATGTGGATGAAATGAACATCTATGAAGAACAGTCGGAAGAGGCCCGGGTGATCGGCACGATGAAGAAAGAAGGGCTTTGTTACATACTGAAGGAAGAAGCGGACAGCGAATGGGTTTATGTAGAATCCGGAGTGGCCCGTGGATTTGTAAAAAAAGCGAATCTGCTGACGGACGAGAAAGCGAAAAGCCTGGTTCAGGAAAAGGGCGAGGAAAATCTTCTGCTGGCGGAATCTCTGGTAGATCCCCTGGAGAATGCGGCTCTTACGTATACAAAAACCACAGTGCGTGAAACAGTAGTAGACAAAGTATACGTGCTGTCTAAATCGGCAGGGGTGAGTATTCTTGAAGAGATGAAAGAGGGGGCCAGAGAGATCGGCGTTTTGGGAGAAAATAGTCTTTGCTTTATTCTTGCAGAGGATTTAGAGGGCTGGGTTTACGTGGAATCCGGAGATGTCCGGGGATTTGTAAAAGCGGACCAGCTGACGAGCGAAGAAGAATCCAAAAGCCAGGTGGCGTCGTCCGGTGAGTGGACGGCGGATCAGGAGAGTCAGTACCAGGATGCGCTGAAGGCATATCAAGATGCCAGCCAGGCCCTGGATGAAAACGATGCGGATCCGGAGAAGACGGAGGAAAAGACCGAAGAGCTGAATAAGGTTTACACTGAGGCCAAGGAAGCAAAGGATAGTTTGGAAGAACAGAAGCAGGCAGCTTTGGATAAAGGAGAAGCAGCCTATTCTCTGGCAGAAGAAAAGATCAAACCGCAGGAGAACGCCGCCTGCTATTATACCCTTACTTCAGTGAAAGAGGCCAGTGTATCCAGCGCCATCGGCACGGCTATGGTAGAATTTGCCAAACAGTTTATTGGCAATCCCTATGTATGGGGAGGAACGAGCCTGACCAACGGTGCGGACTGTTCGGGATTTGTACAGCAGATATATGCGAACTTCGGTTATTCCCTGCCCCGTACGTCCAGAGAACAATCCCAGTATGGAACGCAGATACCGCTGGAGGAAGCCCAGCCAGGAGATCTGATCTTCTATGCCAACAACGGAACGGTGTATCATGTGGTAATGTATATGGGCAACGGCCAGGTGATCCATGCCAGTTCCCGGAAGACAGGAATCAAGACTTCGGGAATAGACTATGCCCATGCGGTGTGGGCCACCAGGATCATCTCCGACAGCGATTCAGATAAGATAGAGGAAGTAAATGCAAAAGCAGCGGAAAGCCAGACGGCGTACACGCTGGCAGCCAGCGGAGAGTACGGAGAGTTCCTGGGGAACTTTAAGCTGACGGCGTACTGCAATTGTTCCATCTGCTGCGGGAAATGGTCGGGAGGACCGACAGCCAGCGGAACCATGCCGACCCAGGGCAGGACGGTTGCCATGGCGGGAGTTCCTTTTGGAACGAAGCTGATTATCAATGGCAAGATTTACACTGTGGAAGACAGGGGAACGCCCTATGGCCATGTGGATATTTACATGAACGATCATGATGAGTGTAATCAGTTCGGCGTTCAGTATGCCCAGGTATATCTTGTGAAATAGAAGCAATGGGAAGGATCGGATGTTCCGGTCCTTCTCTTTTTCAGATAAACCGATAAAAATATGAAAGATTTATTGCCAATTTGGCGGGAATTGGTTATAATAAGGAAGACCAGGATTTTACTTCTAAGAAATCGTGGAACAAAAGAAAGGATGGTATTGTTATGGCATTAGTTACAACAACAGAAATGTTTAAGAAAGCTTATGACGGCGGATATGCAATCGGCGCTTTCAATGTAAACAACATGGAGATTGTTCAGGGTATTACAGAAGCTGCTGGAGAATTGAAATCCCCGTTGATTCTCCAGGTTTCTGCAGGAGCCAGAAAATACGCAAATCATACGTATCTTGTAAAATTAGTAGAAGCAGCTCTGATCGAGAATGATATTCCGATCGCTCTTCATCTGGATCATGGTGCAGATTTTGATATCTGTAAATCATGTATCGACGGCGGATTCACTTCTGTTATGATCGATGGATCTCATCATCCCTTTGAAGAAAATATCGAAGTGACAAAAAGAGTAGTAGAATATGCTCATTCCAAAGGCGTAGTAGTAGAAGGTGAATTGGGACAGCTTGCCGGTGTGGAAGATGATGTAAACGTATCTGCAGAAGATGCGAAATATACACATCCGGATGAGGTAGAGGAATTTGTTGACCGTACAGGTGTTGATTCTCTGGCTATTGCTATTGGAACCAGCCACGGCGCATTCAAATTCAAACCGGGACAGAAACCGATGCTGCGGTTCGATATTTTGGATGAAATTACGAAACGTCTTCCGAATTTCCCCATCGTTCTTCACGGAGCATCCAGCGTTTCCCAGGAATATGTAAAGATTATCCAGGAAAACGGCGGAAATCTGGCAGATGCTATCGGTATTCCGGAAGATATGCTGCGTCAGGCTGCAAGATCTGCTGTATGTAAGATCAATATCGACTCTGACCTTCGTCTGGCTATGACCGCAGGCGTAAGAGAAGTTCTCTGGAACAATCCGGCTGTATTTGACCCGAGAGAATATCTGAAAGTTGGACGTGCTAATGTGAAGGCTGTTGTTGCTCACAAGATTAAAGAAGTATTGGGAAGCGACGGAAAAGCCTGAGAACCATAATTTATGAAGAAAAGTCCGGTGAGGCCCGTGTCAGGCGGGTCTGCACCGGATTTTTTTCTTGACTTTGAGGGAAAATTGAGATAAATTAATGCATGTATATTGTAGAAATTATGCCTGTCGCCAGGCGTTTTAGAAAACCGGAGGATGTTAATGGTGAAAAAAGTTGTAAAATTCGGAGGCAGTTCCCTGGCCAGTGCGGAACAGTTTCAAAAAGTAGGGGAAATTATTCGGGAAGATAAAAGCAGAAGATATGTGGTGCCTTCAGCACCTGGCAAACGGTATCCGGAAGATATCAAAGTGACAGACATGCTGTATGACTGTTACCATGCCGCTGAAGAAGGGAAAAATTTTTCTTCAAAATTTAAAAGAATCAGGGAAAGATATCAGGAGATTATCGACGGACTTCATCTGGATCTGTCTCTGGAAGAAGAATTTGAATTGATTGAGAGAAATTTTAAAGAGAAAGCAGGAGAAGATTATGCTGCGTCCAGGGGAGAATACCTCAACGGTATCATTATGGCCTGCTATCTTCAGATGGAATTTATTGACGCTGCAGAAGTGATCTTTTTTGATGAAGAAGGAAATTTCGATGCAGACCGTACAGACAAGTGTTTGGCAGAACGCCTGGAACATGTGGAATATGCGGTTATTCCCGGATTTTACGGAAAAAGCGCGGCCGGTACGATTAAAACATTCTCAAGGGGCGGATCTGATATTACGGGTTCTATCGTAGCCAAGGCGGTCAATGCGGATATTTATGAAAACTGGACAGATGTATCCGGATTTCTGGTAACTGATCCCCGCATTATCAAAGATCCCGAAACAATCGGAACCATCACATATAAGGAACTTCGTGAATTGTCCTATATGGGAGCTACAGTACTTCATGCGGACGCTATCCTTCCTCTTCGCAGCGCCGGGATTCCCATTAATATCAGAAACACAAACCGGCCAAAGGATAAAGGTACCATGATTGTGGAGAGTACCTGCAGCAGACCCAAGTATACCATCACGGGTATCGCTGGAAAGAAGGGATTCGCATCCATCAATATTGAAAAAGATATGATGAATTCGGAGATTGGTTTTGGAAGAAAAGTACTGCAGGTGTTTGAAGAAAATGGACTCAGTTTTGAACACGTTCCGTCAGGAATCGATACGCTGACTGTTTTTGTGCACCAGGATGAATTTCAGGAAAAGGAACAGAGTGTAATCGCCGGACTTCATCGGGCGGTGAATCCGGATACCATCGAGTTGGAGTCCGATCTGGCTCTGATCGCGGTAGTAGGCCGGGGAATGAAACGGACCCGCGGAACGGCGGGAAGAATTTTTTCCGCCCTTGCCCATGCTCATGTTAATGTAAAAATGATTGATCAGGGTTCCAGTGAGCTTAATATCATTATCGGTGTGGAAAACAGGGATTTTGAAGCGGCAATAAAAGCAATTTATGATATTTTTGTAACCGTATCTTTATAAAAAAAGTAAGAACTGCGGCAGTTTCTGAAAATGTTTCGAAAAGAACTGCCGCAGTTCTTTTCGAAAATGGCTACACAAACCGGAAAAAAATTGTTATAATGAGGAATATAAAACGATAAGGAGTATATCCCTATGAAACGAGTATTGTTGAAATTAAGCGGAGAGGCTTTGGCCGGGGATAAAAAAACCGGATTTGATGAAGCCACGGTGACGGAAGTTGCCAGACAGGTGAAAGTGCTTTGCGACGAAGGCATACAGGTAGGTATTGTGATCGGAGGAGGAAATTTCTGGCGTGGAAGAAGCAGCGAAAACATTGACAGAACCAAGGCGGATCAGATCGGCATGCTGGCTACAGTGATGAACTGTATCTATGTGTCGGAGATTTTCCGTTCCCAGGGGATGAGAACCGCGGTGCTCACTCCCTTTGAATGCGGTTCTTTCACGAAGCTTTTTTCTAAAGACAGAGTGAATAAATATTTTGAACATCAGATGGTGGTATTTTTTGCGGGGGGAACGGGCCATCCGTACTTTTCTACGGATACAGCCACGGTTCTTCGGGCCGTGGAAATTGAGGCGGATACGATCCTTCTGGCAAAGGCTGTGGACGGGGTTTACGACAGCGACCCCAAAGATAATCCCAATGCAGTGAAATACGACAAAGTCAGCATTCAGGAAGTGATTGACAGAAAACTGGCGGTGGTGGATTTAACTGCTTCCATTCTCAGTATGGAGAATCGGATGCCGATGATTGTTTTTGGGCTGAATGAAAAAGACAGTATTATCAATGCAGCTCATGGAATTATCACGGGAACAGAAGTGACAGTATAAGAAAAACAGAGAGGGAATAACAGGAGGAAAAAAATATGGATGAAAGAGTTCAGGTGTACGAGACAAAAATGGGGAAAACATTAGCCAATCTGGAAAGCGAACTGGGTACCATTCGGGCAGGACGCGCCAATCCCCATGTGTTGGATCGAATTCTGGTGGATTATTATGGAACACCGACTCCTTTGCAGCAGGTGGCGAACATATCTGTTCCGGAGGCAAGAATGATTCAGATTCAGCCCTGGGAAGGAAGTATGGTAAAAGTGATTGAGAAAGCAATTCTGACTTCGGATTTGGGCATCAATCCCACCAACGACGGCAAAGTGATTCGTCTTGTTTTTCCGGAGCTTACAGAAGAGCGAAGGAAAGAACTGGTGAAAGAGGTAAAGAAAAAAGGGGAAAATGCTAAAGTGGCAGTTCGTAATATCCGCAGAGACGCCAATGACGCCTTTAAGAAATTGTTGAAACAAGATGTATCGGAGGATGAGGTAAAAGAATTGGAAGATAAAGTGCAGAAGCTGACCGATAAATTTATCAAAGAGGTTGATTCTGCCATTGAAGTAAAATCAAAAGAAATTCTTACGGTATAAAAAAGAAAGTGAGGGGCACCGTAACATGGAAGGGATCCGTGGAAGGTGCCTTTTACGCGTACAGGAGCAATGGATGAGAGGAGAAAGGCGATGAACGTTCCAAATCATATTGCGATTATCCTGGATGGAAACGGGCGATGGGCAAAGAAACGGGGAATGCCCAGAGGCTACGGTCATATAAAAGGATGCGAGAATCTGGAATACATCTGTGAAGTGGCAAAAAACATCGGGGTAAAATATCTGACGGTGTATGCCTTTTCCACTGAAAACTGGAAACGTTCCAAAGAAGAAGTGGACGGCCTGATGCGGCTGTTCCGGAACTATCTGAAAAAATGTATTAGAATATCGAAAAAGAATGATATGTGCGTGCGGGTGATCGGGGATTATTCCGCTTTTGATTCTGATATCCGGGAGAGTATTGAAAGACTGCAGGATTTTTCGAAAGATTTTAAAACGCTGCATTTCCAGATTGCGCTGAATTATGGAAGCCGCGACGAGATTCTCCGGGCGGTTAACCGTCTTGTGCAGGATGAGAAAGAGGGGAAAATCCAGGGAGAGGTTACGGAGGAGATCTTTTCTTCCTATCTGGATACCAGAGGTCTTCCGGATCCGGATCTGATGATACGTACCAGCGGAGAACTGCGGCTGTCTAATTACCTTCTGTGGCAGATGGCTTATACGGAATTTTATTTTACAGATGTACCCTGGCCGGATTTTGATAAAGAGGAATTGATCCGGGCTATTGAAAAATATAATGAAAGAGACAGAAGGTACGGAGGAGTGAAGGAGGGGACGCCATGTTCAAAACAAGATTAATCAGCGGGATTGTACTGGTATTGGCGGCGCTTCTGGTGATTATCAGCGGCGGCCCGGTTCTGTATATAGCGCTGATGTGCGTTTCGGTGATCGGAGCGGCGGAACTGATGCGTGCCATGAAAGTTCACGGGTCGAAATACGGCCTTTTGGAGATTACCAGTTTTCTCACGATTATAGCGTATTATACGGTTATTTTTCTCGGATATGAGGAATTTCAGATGGCGGTGCTGATCGGCGGCGTGGTGGCCAATATGTTTGTCTACGTATTTACGTATCCCAGGTATCATGCTGATCAGATTACGGCGGCTTTTTTTTCTATCGTATATGCAGGCGTAATGCTTTCCTATATCTATCAGACGAGGACCATGTCCGACGGCGCTTTTCTGGTATGGCTGATTTTCTTGTGTTCATGGGGGTGTGATACCTGTGCGTACTGCGTGGGAATGTTGATTGGAAAACATAAGATGGCCCCGGTGCTCAGCCCCAAAAAGTCTGTAGAAGGAGCAGTAGGCGGCGTCGCAGGGGCGGCGATTTTGGGAGCTGTCTACGGTGCGGCGGTAAAAGGCGAGATAGTGGAATACAGTATTATCTGTGCCATAGGAGCGTTGATTTCCATGGTGGGAGATCTGGCGGCATCGGCGATTAAGAGAAATCATGACATCAAAGATTACGGCACATTAATTCCCGGTCACGGCGGAATCATGGATCGGTTTGACAGTGTGATTTTTACAGCGCCTGTCATTTATTATCTGGCACAGTTGTTATTGGGATAAATGAGGTCTTAAAATGAAAAAAATTACGATATTGGGGTCCACAGGTTCCATCGGCACCCAGACGTTGGATGTGGTGCGGGAAAATAGAGATATCCAAGTGGTGGGATTGAGCGCCGGAAAAAACATTCGTCTTCTGGAACAGCAGATTCGGGAATTTTCTCCCCGTCTTGCTGTGGTTTGGGGGGAAGAGGATGCCTTAGCGCTGAAGGAATCAGTCCGGGATCTGGATGTAACGGTTTTAGCGGGAATGGACGGCCTTTTGGAACTGGCCCGGATGGAAGAATCACAGCTTATGGTGACTGCTATCGTCGGGATGATCGGTCTTCGCCCCACGATTGCAGCCATCGAAGCCGGAAAAGATATTGCCCTTGCCAATAAAGAAACCCTTGTGACTGCAGGACATCTGATTATGCCGCTGGCAGGAAAGAAGCAGGTGTCCATCCTGCCGGTAGACAGCGAGCACAGTGCAATTTTTCAGGCCCTCCACGGGGAAAAGATTAGCCAGGTAAATAAACTTCTGATTACCGCATCGGGCGGACCCTTCCGGGGGATGACCAGGAAAGAGCTGGAAAGGGTGACGCCGGCGGACGCCCTGAAGCATCCCAACTGGGAGATGGGGCAGAAGATTACCATTGATTCGGCAACCCTGGTAAATAAAGGTTTGGAAGTGATGGAGGCCAGGTGGCTGTTTGATGTGGAGCTGGATCGTATTCAGGTAGTTGTGCAGCCTCAGAGCGTCATTCATTCTATGGTGGAATTCTGTGACGGGGCAGTGATGGCCCAGTTGGGAACTCCGGATATGCGGCTGCCTATTCAGTATGCCCTGTATTATCCCAGCCGCCGTCCTCTGCCCGGAGACAGACTGGATTTCTGGCAGCTAAAGGAGCTAACTTTCGAAAAACCGGATACGGATACTTTCCGGGGGCTTTCTCTTGCCATGGATGCAGCCCGGGCGGGGGGAACGATGGCCGTTGTTTTTAATGCGGCGAATGAACGGGCCGTTGCGAAATTTTTACAGGGTGAGATCCGATTTTTGGATATTTACGAAATAATTGAAGAAGCTATGGAACAACATAAGATTTGCAGGAATCCCGATTTGGAGGAAATTCTTGCGGCGGAACAGATGACATATGAATGGATAGAAGGCAGGTGGTAGTTTTTGAAGATTGTCATTGCAGTTATTATTTTCAGTGTGCTGATTTTATTTCACGAACTGGGACATTTTCTGCTGGCAAAAAAGAATGGTATTATTGTAGATGAGTTTTCTCTTGGAATGGGTCCCCGTCTTTTCAGCTTTGTGAAGGGAGGTACCCGATACTCTTTGAAGTTGCTCCCTCTGGGCGGTTCATGCATGATGCGGGGAGAGGACGAAGATGATGCCTCGGAAGGCTCTTTTAACAATGCTTCTGTGTGGGGAAGAATCAGCGTAGTGGCTGCAGGGCCGGTGTTTAATTTCATCCTGGCCTTTTTCTGTGGATTGATTGTAATCGGCGCAGTGGGATATGACCCTGCGGAAGTGATCGGATTCCAAGAGGGTTCACCGGCATCAGAAGCAGGGCTCCAGGAGGGGGACACCATCACGGAAATCAATGGAACCCATGTGGACATTGGACGGGATCTGTATAATTATGAAACCTTCCATGGGATCCAGAATGAACCGATTACAATAAAATATAAAAGAGACGGGGAAGAGCATACGCTGACTTATGAGCCCTATCATGAGACCAGGTATATGCTGGGATTCAATTATGTGGCTGATGAACAGCCGGCAACGGTTACCTCCATCAGTTTGGATATGCCCTTTCACAAAGCGGGAATTCTGGCTGGAGATGTGATCACAGAAGTGGATGGAACCCCCATCTCTTCCGGAAAGGAACTGGCTGCTTATTTTGAAGAACATCCTCTTGGAACAGAGACTGTTTCTCTGACTTATGAGCGGGACGGGAAAGAGGAGCGGGCGGAAGTGACGCCAGTGGAGCATACTTACGTGGAGCTGGGATTTTACTATAATACCGCAAGAGAAAAAACGGGTCCCTTGGGTGTGCTCAAATATGGATTTGTGGAAATGAAATATTGGGTGAAGACGACTGTTCAGAGTCTGGGAATGCTCTTTACAGGGAAAGTGACGGTAAACGATATGTCAGGCCCGGTGGGCGTGGTAACGATTATTGGAGACACCTATGAATCCAGCAGAAGCGAAGGCAGTCTGATTACCTGGATGAGCATGCTGAATATGATTATTCTTCTGTCGGCCAATCTGGGAATAATGAATCTTTTGCCGATTCCGGCGCTGGACGGCGGGCGGCTGGTATTTTTGATCATTGAAGCCATTCGGGGAAAGGCCATTAACCGGGAGGCGGAAGGAATGGTTCATTTTGTCGGGCTCATGTTTCTGCTGGGTCTGATCGTTTACGTCACCATTCACGACATTACCAGGCTGTTTTAAATAAAAGCTTGAGGAATTTCAGGATCTTTAGTAAAATAGTTCTGAAAATGACAAAAGGGAAAGGAATGAGGAGAAATGAGTATTAAAATAGGAATTTTAGGATACGGAAACCTGGGACGGGGAGTAGAATGCGCCATTAGACAGAATCCGGATATGGAGCTGGCTGCCGTATTTACCAGAAGAAGTCCGGAAACGGTAAAAATTCTGACAGACGGGGTACCGGTGGTCAGTGTGGCAAATGCTGTGAACTGGACGGATAAAATCGACGTCATGATTATCTGCGGAGGCAGCGCTACGGATCTTCCAAAGCAGACCCCGGAATATGCAAAGATGTTTAATGTGATCGACAGCTTTGATACCCATGCACGAATTCCTGAACATTTTGCCAATGTGGATGCGGCGGCGAAAGAAGGAGGAAAAATAGGCATTATTTCTCTGGGATGGGATCCGGGAATGTTTTCTCTGAACAGAATGTATGCCAATGCCATTCTTCCGGAAGGACAAGATTACACCTTCTGGGGAAAAGGAGTAAGTCAGGGCCATTCCGATGCGATTCGCCGGATCGCAGGGGTAAAGGATGCGAAACAGTATACTATTCCGGTTGATGCTGCCCTGGAGGAAGTCAGAAAGGGAAAAAATCCGGAATTGACCACCAGGGAAAAACATACGAGAGAGTGTTTTGTAGTGCTGGAAGAGGGAGCGGATGCTGCCAGAGTAGAAGAAGAGATCAAGACTATGCCCAACTACTTTGATGAATATGACACCACCGTTCATTTTATCAGTGAGGAAGAGCTGAAAAGGGATCACAGCGGCATTCCCCACGGAGGTTTCGTTCTTCGTTCCGGAAAAACAGGCTGGAATAGAGAGAACAGTCATCTGATCGAGTACAGCTTGAAACTGGATTCTAATCCGGAGTTTACGGCTTCTGTTATTGTGGCTTATGCAAGAGCGGCTTATCGCATGGCAAAAGAAGGCCAGACGGGAGCAAAGACAATTTTTGATATTGCACCGGCTTATTTAAGCCCCAAGAGCGGAGAAGAGCTGCGGGCGCATCTTTTATAATAGGAAGCGGGAAAAAGACAGGCATTGCTGCCTGTCTTTTTAATTCAGTTCTGCGATTCTGGTAACGGCCACATAGATTTCCTGTACCTTATACCAGGTGGGATAATCTACGATTCCGGTCTGCGGAAGACCAAAAACCTGCTGAAACACCCGTACGGCATTTTGTGTGTTTTCGCCGTAAATGCCGTCTGCTATGACAGAGGGGATCAAAGGATAGGCTTCGCCGACGGCGTTCAGTTGTTCCTGAAGCTGAAGTACCTTTGAGCCGCTGGAACCGATGGTGAGGTTATATCCCGGCCAGGATGCGGGAATTCCGGAAATTTCTTCCGCTGTGTTGATGTACATATCGTCTCCGTAATAATACCGGAGGATATCAATGGTGGAATATCCCTGGTCGCCCAGATATTTGGATCCCCACTGACTCATGGCGTTGGGACATTGTACCCGCTGACCGTCACAGTACTGGGTCAGTATGGGCTGGCGGACATCAGGGCGGGAAAGATAGTTGGCAAATACTTCATCTACAATGGATGCCACATCGGTGAAAATATTCCGGCCGGGCATCCATTTTTGATCGTAGGCGGTGGAAGAGGTGATGGTAAAGTCATATCCTTTATTCCTGTACCATTCTGTGTATACCCGGTTGAGAGTAAAAGACATAATGGCGAGAACGTTTGCACGGATAGACTCTGTGGGCCAGGTTGCATAGATTTCACTGCAGGCCACATTTTTGATATAATCCCGGTAGCGAACGTAATAATTATTGGCTGTACTGTCCTCAGGCACGCCGTCATGGACGACGACGTATTCCGGGACAACTACCCGACTCAAAACGATTTCCCCGGTTTCCTCCATGGGTTTTACTTCTGCTTCGGGAATTTTGGGCGGATATTCTCCAAATAGGGTGTGATCGGGGATAACTACCCGGTCAAAAGGTCCCGTTTCCTGGGTTGCCATTTTAACCGGCTGTATGGCTGTTACATCGGGAAGAAGTTCTGTGCCGCTGATGGACACCGGTTCGAAGCCCTCTGCCCGGATCTGAATATTGTATTCGGAATAGGGCTGGTTTTCTGAAGGAGACAGGCTGTATTCCAGCGGAGGAGTGGGAAGCTGGATAATCGGAGACTGTCCGGAAGAATCGGTGGTCAGTTCTTCAATGACGGAGTCCGGTTCACCGGTGTAGGAGATGGAAATGGATGCATTGGGAATGGGGCGGTCCTGAAAAAGGGTATTTACGGTAATCTGCAGACTACCCCTGGATAAATTTTCCTGCTGCATCGCCTGGAGAGATGAAAATTTCATAGAAACCTCATAAACTGCAGTTGGTTTAGTATATGCGCAAGAAAAAGAAAAGGGAACGGATGAGAACAAAAAACAGCCTTCTTCCGAAGACTGTTTTTAAGGCTGCGGGAGATGGGACTTGAACCCACACGATCATACAACCACTAGATCCTTAGTCTAGCCTGTCTGCCAATTCCAGCACTCCCGCATGTATCAGATTTTCTGTTGTGCACCCCAGCGCCAACAGTAGAAATTATATATGACAAAAGCCTATTTGTCAATCATTTTTTAAAATAAAACTTATATTTTTTCAAGAAGCGCCGGACAGCGCCGAAAAACCTGTTTCCAGGTCTGTCCGGTTAGCTGTCCAGGCGGAATAAATACTAATCCAGATTCAGGTTATTCCAGAATTCCCGGAGTGTCTGAGCAGAACGGTTCAGCGCTTCGCGCTCATTGTCCTCCATATTGATGTTTACACATTTTTCAATACCCTGGGCATTGACGATACAGGGAACACTCATGGAAATGCCTGCCCATTCGCCGAATTCATCACCCAGCACGTGGGATACTGCCAGAACGGCGTGTTCATTCTTTACAATCGCTTCTACGATTCTGGAAGTTGCCATGGCAACACCGTTGTAGGTGGCGCCTTTTTCTGCGATGATTTCCGCGCCGGAATCCTTAGCCTCTGCAGCGAGGGCATCGTAATCGATATTGATATTCAGCTGATCGGTAAATCCTTTCAGAGAAATACCGCCCAGTCTTACACGGCTCCAAAGGGGAACCTGGCTGTCTCCATGTTCACCGAGAACATATGCGATAACGTCGCTGATGCTGACGCCGCATTCTCTGCCGATCAGATAACGCAGACGTGCGGTATCCAGAGATGTTCCGGTACCAATAACGCGATTGGACGGAAGACCTGTTTCCTTCTGGATTGCCATGGTCAGTACGTCTACCGGGTTTGATACTACGATCAGCAGCGGATTTTCCGCATACTCCATAATGCTTCTGGCAATGCTCTTTGCGATGGATACATTTGTCTGAGCCAGTTCAAGCCGGGTCTGACCAGGCTTGCGGCCAACGCCTGCGGAGATAATAATGATGCTGGCGTCTGCGCATTCCTCGTATCCGCCGGCACGTACGGTGATTTGATCATAGAAAGCCGTACCGTGGGCAATATCCAAAGCGCTTCCTTTTGCACGTTTTTCGTTGAGGTCGATCAGAACGATTTCATTTGCCAGTTCCCGGATCATCAGAGTATAGGCAATTGTCTCTCCAACGTTTCCGGCACCGATTACAACAATTTTGTCTTTTTTCTTAATAGCCATAGTTAGATTTCCTCTCTTTCAACTCTACAGTCTGACTTTATTATAGCGTAAAAAGAAAGGAAATACAATCGGATTTTGCTGGATTTTTGAAGTTGAGTGCGGTATACTACTACAGGCTATATTCGTTTGAGGAGGAACTGTCAGATGAAATATTTAAAACAGATGATGATTATCGGCGGCATTACCTTTGCAGGGGAAATGATGCATGTACTGATTCCCCTTCCAGTGCCTGCCAGTGTGTATGGGATGGCAATTCTTTTTTTCTGTCTGTGTCTGCATATTATTAAAGAAGAGCAGATTGCCGATACGGCTCAGTGGCTGCTGGCCGTTATGCCGGTGATGTTCATAGGACCCGGTGTGGAAATTATGGAGCATTATACTAAGATAGCCGACAGCATTTTGCCCTTTGCGTTGATCGTATTTATTTCCACTATTCTGGTTATGGCGGCTACAGGTCTTGCTGTTCAGGGAGTTATGGCGTTAACCGGCCGGGGAAAGAAAGGAGAGAAAGAGAATGCATAGTGTTTTTACGCAGTCGGTATATTTTGGATTTTTCCTGTCTCTGGGGGCATATTTTCTGGGAATAAAAATCCGGAAAGTATGCCGGCTGGGGATTTTCAATCCCCTGTTGGTGGCAATTGTTTTGATTATAGCTTTTCTCTGCGCGGCCCACATACCCTATGAAGATTACAGTCAGGGAGCTGATTACCTGACTTATCTGCTGACGCCGGCCACGGTCTGTCTGGCGCTGCCCCTTTATCGGCAGATAAAGATTCTGAAAAAGTATTGGCTGCCGGTGCTCTGCGGTCTGGCGGCAGGATGCGCTGCCACCATGGCGCTGGTTGTGGCCATGTGTCTTTTGATGAAACTGGATCGTCAGCTTTTGGTATCGCTGCTCCCCAAGTCCATCACGACAGCCATCGCCATCGGAGTGTCGGAAGAGATCGGGGGATTGTCTCCGGTAACGGTGGCGGCTGTGGTGGCTACCGGAATTATAGGGGCGGTAACGGCCAATACGGTCTTTAAAATCTTTCGGATTAAAAATCCAGTGGCCCAGGGGCTGGCGCTGGGAGCTTCGGCCCATGCAATCGGCACGACGAAAGCTTTGGAGATGGGAGAAATACAGGGGGCGATGAGTTCCCTTGCCATTGTGGCCAGCGGAATTTTGACGGTGGCTATGGCGCCGGTTGTGGCGAATTTATTGTAGAATCAGAGGGATTCCTCCAATGCGTCCTTATATTTATCAGGGCGGCAAAAGGTCAGTGATAAAAAAAGGAAATTTCGATGATGTACAGAATATTAAAAATAGGAGATATTTCGTCATCAGGAGGAAGCCAATGACAATACGGGAAATATTTGAGGAAAATGAGTATAAGGAACTGAGTGAGTTTGCTTCACACAGCAGGGAATCAAGGGGAAGGGAGAGACCGGAACCGGAGTGTGATGTGCGGACAGTATATCAAAGGGACAGGGACAGGATCCTGCATTCCAAGGCCTTTCGAAGATTGAAAGACAAAACGCAGGTGTTTTTGGCGCCCCAGGGGGATCATTACCGGACACGGCTGACTCATACCCTGGAAGTTTCCCAAACGGCCAGAACCATTGCCAAAGCGCTGAAGCTGAATGAGGATTTGGTGGAGGCGATTGCCCTTGGTCATGATCTGGGACACACGCCCTTTGGTCATGCCGGAGAGGCGGCGCTCAACGCGGTGTGTCCCGAAGGGTTTGCCCATTATAAACAGAGTGTCCGGGTGGTGGAACTGCTGGAAAAGGAAGGAAGGGGGCTGAATCTGACCTGGGAAGTGCGTGATGGAATTTTAAATCACAGGACGGCCGGTTCGCCCAGCACCCTGGAGGGGCAGGTGGTTCGGCTCTGCGATAAGATTTCTTATATTCATCACGATATGGATGATGCGGAACGGGCGGGAATTATCAGCGAGGACAATATTCCAATCACCATTCGTGTGGTGTTGGGAGGCTCCACCAGGGAAAGACTCAATTCTCTGATTCATGACATTATTATCAACAGTTACGGAAAAGACAGGATCATTATGTCGCCGGATGTGGAGGATGCCATGAAAGCGCTCAGATCCCTGATGTTCACCTATGTGTACAGGAGTCCCGTGGCAAAAAAAGAAGAGACAAAAGCCAAACGGATGCTGACAGAGCTTTATCTTTATTACCGGGAAAATCCCATGGCAATGTCAGGGGAGTACCGCAGTCTTATCGAAGGGGGAGAACCGCTGGAACGGGTGGTATGCGATTATATTTCGGGAATGTCGGATCAATATTCCATTGATAAATTTCAGGAAATATTTGTACCCCATGGATGGGATGTGGAGTAAAGAGTATGAGATATTCGGAAGAGTTGATTGAGGAAATCAGAACGCGCAACGATATCGTGGATGTGATTTCCGGTTATGTGAAATTAAAGAAGAAGGGCAGTTCATGGTTCGGACTGTGCCCCTTTCACAATGAGAAATCGGCTTCTTTTTCCGTCAGTCAGGATAAGCAGATGTATTACTGTTTCGGCTGCGGCGCAGGGGGAAACGTATTTACCTTTATTATGGAATATGAAAACTTTTCTTTTGTGGAAGCGGTGCAGTTTCTGGCTGAGCGGGCAGGAATCGAGCTCCCCAGGGAAGAATATTCCAAGGAAGCGCAGAAAGAGGCGGATTTAAAATCACAAATTCTAAAAATTCATAAAGAGGCGGCTCGGTTTTATTTTTATCAGCTGACCAATCATGGCGGGGAAAAGGCGCGGGAGTATCTGCAGGGGAGAGAACTGAGCAGGGAGACCATTGTAAAATTCGGACTTGGATATGCGGCAAAGTACAGCAATGTGCTATATCGTTATATGAAGGGAAAGGGTTACCCGGATGAGCTGCTGATACAGACCGGACTTTTTAATCAGGATGAGAGAAAGGGAATGTACGATAAATTCTGGAATCGTGTCATGTTTCCCATTATGGATGTGAATAATCGTGTCATTGGTTTTGGCGGAAGAGTGATGGGGGATGGGAAGCCAAAATACCTGAACTCGCCGGAAACGAAAATATTTGACAAAAGCCGTAACCTCTACGGCCTGAATTTTGCCAGGACGTCCCGGAAAAAAAATCTGATTGCCTGTGAAGGTTATATGGACGTGATTTCCATGCACCAGGCGGGATTCGACAATGCAGTGGCTTCTTTGGGTACTGCCCTTACTGCATCCCAGGCCAGTCTGATGAAACGGTATACAGATGAGGTGCTTCTTCTTTATGACAGCGATGAAGCTGGCAGGAAAGCGGCTCTTCGGGCAATTCCCCTTCTGCGTCGGGCAGGGCTTTCACAGAAGGTGATAGATCTTTCCCCTCATAAGGATCCGGATGAATTTATCAAGGCAGAGGGGGCTGAGGCCTTTGAAGAGAGGCTTTTGGCGGGAAGAAACGGTTTTTTGTTCCAGGTGGATGCGGCAGGGAAGGATTACGATCTGCAGGATCCCCAGGGACAGTCAGATTTTTTCCATCAGGCGGCGTCCATGCTGCTGGAATTTGAGGATGAAATAGAAAGAAACAGTTATCTGAAAGCAGTGGCGGCGGAGTATCACGTGGAGGAAAATATGCTCCAGAGGCTGGTCAACCGAATGGCGGCGAAGGGACTGGCTCCCCAGTCTGCTGCCCCCGTCCGCGGAAGGGAAAAGCACGACCGGGAAAAAAGAAACGGGTATGAGACGGCACAGAAGCTGATGATTACCTGGATGGTGAATGTGCCGGGAATTCTAAAAGAGCTTTCCTCTTATTTAAAGCCGGAGGATTTTACTGTACCAATGTATCGAAAAGTGGTGGAGATGCTGTTGGAACAGCAGGAAAAAGGTGAAATTAATCCGGCCAGGATCCTGAATTCTTTTCCGGACGGAGAGGAACAAAAAGAAGCGGCTTCTCTGTTTCATACGGAGCTTTCTTTGGAATCTGAGGCAGAGAAAAGACAGGCGCTCACAGATGTGATCTGCAGAATTAAGGAAAACAGTATTGCCTGGCGTACGGAGCACCTGGAGCCGTCGGATATGGCAGGACTGATGGAAATCATGGAAGATAAAAAGAAACTGGAGGACTTAAAGGGGAGAAAGGTGCAGCTGCATATTTCTTTTGATTAAGGATAAAATATAAACAAGCTATGGAAGGATGGAAAACCAATGGAACTTGATATGGCAAAATTTAACGAAAAACTGGCAGAGCTTTTGGAATTGGGGAAAAAGAAAAAGAACATTCTGGAATATCAGGAGATCAGCGACTGCTTTCAGGATATGCCATTGGATGCGGAACAGATGGATAAAGTGTTCGACTATCTGGAAAACAGCGGGATCGATGTTCTGAGAATGGTGGAGCCGGAGAAAGAACCGGATGTGCTTCTGCTTTCAGACGAAGATGAGATTAATCTGGAAGATGAAGAAGAAGTGGATATGGAGAATCTGGATCTCTCTGTTCCAGAGGAAATCAGCATAGAAGATCCGGTGAGAATGTATCTGAAAGAAATCGGGAAAGTCCCCCTTCTCTCTGCGGAAGAAGAGATTGAACTGGCCCAGAGAATGGAAGAGGGTGACGAGGATGCCAAAAAACGGCTGGCAGAAGCAAACTTAAGGCTGGTGGTGAGCATTGCCAAACGGTATGTTGGACGCGGCATGCTGTTTCTGGATCTGATTCAGGAAGGAAATCTGGGACTGATCAAAGCAGTGGAAAAATTTGACTACCGGAAAGGATATAAGTTCAGTACCTATGCCACCTGGTGGATTCGGCAGGCAATTACGAGAGCCATTGCGGATCAGGCCAGAACCATTCGTATTCCTGTTCATATGGTGGAGACCATCAACAAACTGATTCGGGTATCCAGACAGCTTCTGCAGGAGCTGGGACGGGAACCAACGCCGGAAGAAATTGCAGAAGAAATGAATATGTCGGTGGAACGTGTTCGGGAAATTCTGAAAATTTCTCAGGAGCCGGTGTCTTTGGAAACCCCCATCGGAGAGGAGGAGGACAGTCATCTGGGAGACTTTATTCAGGACGACAACGTTCCGGTTCCGGCAGATGCGGCTGCCTTTACCCTTTTGAAAGAACAGTTGGTGGAAGTTCTGGGAACATTGACGGAACGGGAGCAAAAAGTGCTGCGTCTTCGATTCGGTCTGGATGATGGAAGGGCCAGAACGCTGGAGGAAGTGGGCAAAGAATTCAACGTTACCCGGGAAAGAATCCGACAAATTGAAGCAAAAGCGTTAAGAAAGCTGCGCCACCCCAGCCGCAGCCGAAAACTGAAAGATTATCTCGACTGAGAAAGGTGCAGAATTATGCAATTATCGAAACGATTGTCTGCCGTTGCAGGACTGGTTACACCGGGCAGCAGACTGGCGGATGTGGGATGTGATCACGGTTATATTTCCATAGCGCTGGTAAAAGAAGGCATCATTCCCTCGGCAATTGCCATGGATGTCAACGAGGGGCCTTTGATGAGGGCCAGACAGAATATTGAGTTGTATGCAGCTGCACAGTACATAGAAACCCGGCTTTCCGACGGAGTTTCCGCCCTTTGCCCGGGAGAAGCGGATTCTCTGATTATAGCGGGAATGGGCGGAAATCTGATGATGAAGATTCTGGACGAGGGGGAGGAGAAGCTGAAGGAAGTAAAAGAAATTATCCTCCAGCCCCAGTCAGAAATTCCTGAAGTTCGCCGCTGGCTTTGGAAACATGACTATAAGATTGCGGAAGAAGATATGGTATATGAGGAGGGGAAATACTATATAATGATGAAGGCGGTCCATGGCAGGACGGAGGAAGAGCCGCCTCTTTTTCTGAGCTTTGGCCGGCTTTTACTGACACAGCGCCATCCCGTACTGTTCCGGTATCTTCAGAAGAGGCAGAAAAAGAATCTGGAAATCCGGGAAAGAATTCGCACTTGCGGAAAAAACGGCAATGGGGTGAGACTAAAAGAGATAGAAGAGGAGATGCAGGAGATTGCTTCTGCGATGAAATATTATGAAATGCAGTGAAATCATGGAGGGACTGAAAAAACAGTGGCCGGAAACCTGCGCGCTGGACTGGGATAATGTAGGTCTTCTGGTGGGCCGCAAAGAGAGAGAGGTTGAAAAGGTGTTTCTGTGCCTGGATGTGACGGAAGAGACCCTTTTCCAGGCGCTGGAATGGGGGGCGGATATGGTGATATCCCACCATCCCATGATCTTTTCGGCAGTGAAGAAAATTACTGATCAGGATTTTCTGGGACGGAAGATTTTGAAATTGGCGGCCGGGGATGTTGCATATTATGCGATGCACACCAACTTTGATGTGATGGGGATGGCCGCATTAAATGGAGAAAGTCTCGGCCTGAAAAACAGTCAGGTATTGGAAGTAACCTATGAAGAAGGAGAGCGAACAGAGGGAATCGGCCGTGTGGGCCAGCTGCCCCGGCAGATGACCTTGGGTGAACTGGCTGCTTATGTGAAAGAACAGATGAAAATTCCCAGCGTCCAGGTGTATGGCGATCTGGAAAGAAAAGTTTTCCGGGCGGCAGTTTCCGGAGGTTCAGGAAAAAGTATGGTGAAGCATGCGCTGGCTTTGAACGCTGAGGTTTTAGTTACCGGCGATATCGACTATCACTGCGGTATCGACGCAGTGGCTTCAGGTTTGAGTATTATTGATGCAGGGCATTACGGGACGGAGTATATTTTTATTTCTTATATGAAAGAAAAACTTCATGAAATGTTTCCGGAACTTGAAATTAAAGGAGCTGAAATCCATTTTCCTTTTCAGACGGTATAAGAAAAAGGGCGGCAGACAATTCCATAGGGAATGACAGGAGGCAGGAAGAGATGGACAGAAAAATGTTTCAGGTGACAATGGATAAGAAGGCAATGGATTTTGAAGAAGGAACGACTTTCGGAGAAATTGTAAAAGCCATGGAGACGGAAGGCAGATATCCAACGGTGCTGGTGATGGCAAACGGTCGTCTGAAAGAACTGCATAAGACGCTGAAAGAAGACTGCAGGATCGTTCCAGTGACCACCCGGGATACCATTGGACATAAAACCTACAGAAGAAGTACGACACTTCTGCTTTTGAAAGCCATTTATCATGTGGCGGGAAGAGATAAGGTGCAGAGAGTGGTGCTTCACTATTCTGTGGGCGAAGGATATTATTACACGATCCAGGGCGATGTGAAAATCACAGAGGATTTTCTGAAAGAAGTAAAAGATTATATGCAGGAGCTGGTGAAAAAAAGGATTCCGATCATAAAACGCAGTGTTAAGCTAAATGAGGCCATCCGCCTTTTTCATGAACATGGAATGTATGATAAGGAAAAATTATTCCGGTATCGGCGGGTTTCCAGAGTGAATCTGTATAGCCTGGACGGGTTTGAAGATTACTATTACGGTTATATGACCTGGCATACGGGATATCTGAAATATTTTGACCTGATTCCCTATGATGAAGGATTTGTTCTTCTGATGCCCTCCCAGGCGAAGCCCGATGAACTGCCCCGGTTTATTCCTTCTCCAAAGATTTTTCAGATTCAGAAGGAGTCGGAACACTGGGGAGAGATGCTGAATGTGGATATGGTGGGAGCGTTAAATGATTTTACCTGCAAAGGCGGTATCCAGCGGATGATACTGATTTCGGAGGCCTGGCAGGAAGGAAAGATTTCTTCCATCGCGGAGGAGATCATCCGGCGGAGGGATGTGAAATTTGTCATGATTGCCGGACCATCCTCCTCCGGAAAGACCACATTTTCCCATCGATTATCCATTCAGCTGGCGGCCCATGGTCTGAAACCCCATCCCATCGCTGTGGATAACTATTTTGTAAATCGTCAGGAAACGCCCTTGGATAAAGACGGAAAGAGAAATTATGAGTGTCTGGAAGCCATCGATGTGGAACTTTTTAATCGGGATATGACTGCGCTGCTTCAAGGAGAGCGGGTAGAAATTCCCCGGTTTAATTTCGTGGACGGAAAAAGGGAATATAAGGGAGATTTTCTGCAGCTGGATGCAGATGATGTTCTGGTGATAGAAGGGATTCACGGCTTGAACGATAAACTCAGCTACTCTCTGCCCAAAGAGAATAAATTCAAGATTTATATCAGCGCATTAACCCAGCTGAATGTGGATGAGCACAACCGGATTCCTACCACCGACGGCCGGCTGATACGCAGAATGATCCGGGATAAGAGAACCAGAGGCACTTCGGCAAGAGAAACCATAGCCAGATGGCCTTCCGTGCGCAGAGGGGAAGAAGAGAATATTTTCCCGTATCAGGAAGAGGCGGATGTGATGTTTAATTCCGCACTGATTTATGAATTGGCAGTATTAAAGGTGTATGTGGAGCCGCTGCTGTTTCAGATTACGGCAGATGACCCGGAATATTACGAAGCGAAGCGTTTGCTGAAATTTCTGGATTACTTCGTGGGAGTGCCCAGTGATGATATACCGAAAAACTCTATTCTGAGGGAATTCATTGGCGGAAGCTGCTTTGATGTGTAGAAAGAGGCGGGCTTTACAGAAAAAGAAAAATATGGTACTATAAGGAACCGTGGCAAGTAGAATAAATGATCGCGGCTGACAGAAACCGAAAGGTGTCAGGTGAGGAAAGTCCGGGCTTCACAGGGCAGGATGCCGGATAACGTCCGGTGGAGGTGACTCCAAGGCCAGTGCAACAGAAATAAACCGCCTGCAGACGCAGGTAAGGGTGGAAAGGCAGTGTAAGAGACTACCGCCCGTCTGGTAACAGAGGGGGCACATGTAAACCCCATCCGAAGCAAGACCGAATAAAAAGCAATGTGGCTGCCCGTCACGCTTTTAGGTGGGTCGCTTGAGACTGCCGGCGACGGCAGGACTAGATAGATGATCATTCAAGACATAACCCGGCTTATCGTTCTGCTTGCCTCAAGGAAAGAAGAAAGACATGAAACGAATTATACTGGCGTCCCAGTCCCCCAGAAGGAAGGCGCTGCTTGAACAGGTGGGACTGGAGTTTACGATTATCCCTGCGAAGGGAGAAGAAAAGATTGAGACGGAAGATCCGGCGAAGGCGGTGGAAGTTCTGTCTGAACAAAAGGCACGGGAGGTCTTTTGCAATACGAAAGAGGAATGTCTGGTTATCGGTGCGGACACGGTGGTGGCCTTTGAAGGCCGGATTTTGGGAAAACCGGCAGATGAAAGGGATGCGGCCCGGATGCTGCAGATGATTCAGGGAAAAACCCACAGTGTGTATACCGGAGTGACTCTTCTGTGTCGGGAGAGAGGGACGGAGGATCTGGCTGTATTCTCGGAGGAGACCAGAGTCACCTTCTATCCCATGACAGAAAGAGAGATTCAGGAATACATCAGCAGCGGTGAACCGATGGATAAGGCGGGTGCCTATGGTATACAGGGACTGGCAGCGGCCTTTGTGGAAAAGATATCTGGAGATTATAATAACGTGGTGGGACTGCCGGTGGGAAGAATCTGGCAGGAGATGCGTAAGAGAGGATGGCTGTAAACGGTGAAACCTTACGAGCGAAAAGTACAGTATTACGAAACGGATAAAATGGGAATTGTTCATCATTCCAATTATATTCGCTGGTTTGAAGAGGCCAGGATAGATTATATGGAACAGGCGGGAGCCGGTTACCAGGAGATGGAAGAAGAGGGAATCATCAGCCCTGTGCTGGAGGTTTCCTGCAAATACAAAACCATGGCTCGTTTTCCCGAACGTTTTCAGATTAAGGTAAAGATGCTGGAGTTTAACGGAATCCGCATGAGGCTGGGATATGAAGTCAAAGATGCGGAAACCGGAGAGGTAAGGTGTATCGGAGAGACCGCCCATTGTTTTTTGGATGGGAATTATCGTCCCATATCATTGAAAAAGAGCTTTCCTGAATGGTATCAGATTCTGCAGAAGGAATTGTAATGGGAAAGAGGCTGCCGCAGTCCGCGGTAGCCTCTTTCCTCATAAGGACTTCAGCGACGGTCTTTTTTGTCTCTGCGGTCCTCGTATTTTTCTTCACAGTATTTACAGCGATAGATTTCTTTTTCCGGATCGGTCAGGATAAACACGTGTTTTAACTCCTGTTCAATGGAGGTAATGCAGCGGGGATTTCTGCATTTAATCACATCTACGATCTGTTTTGGCAGTTTCAATTGTTTCTTTTCACAGATCTCCCCGTCTTTTATGATGTTGACGGTAATGTTGTGATCGATGAATCCCAGAATATCCAGATCCAGCATATCTATGGGGCATTCCACTTTGATAATGTCTTTTTTTCCCATCTTGCTGCTGCGGGCGTTCTTAATAATGGCCACGCAGCAATCCAGCTTATCCAGCCTCAGGTTATGATAGATGGTCATACTTTTTCCAGCTTTGATATGATCCAGAACGAAACCTTCATTGATTGCACCTACATTCAGCATACCTTCACCTCCAGTAATGTGAGAATCAGAGCCATCCTTACATAGACGCCGTACTGTACCTGTTTAAAGTAGGCGGCTCGGGGATCATTGTCCACCTCTGTGGAAATTTCGTTGACCCGGGGCAGCGGATGAAGAACCAGCATGTCGTCGGGGGCCAGTTCCATTTTTGCTTTATCCAGAATATAAAAGTCCTTCATGCGGATGTAATCTTCTTCGTTGAAGAAACGTTCCCTCTGAACGCGGGTCATATAGAGCAGATCCAGGTTGGGCAGAGCTTCCTCCAGGCGGATGACTTCTTTATAATTTTTGTGATTGGCTTCCAGCACATCTTCACGGATATAGTCGGGAACCCGGAGTTCTTCCGGCGAAATCAGGACGAAAGACACGTTGTCGTAACGGACCAAAGCTTCGATAAGAGAGTGAACCGTCCTGCCGAATTTCAGGTCTCCGCAAAGACCGATGGTAAGATTATTCAACCGTCCCTTCAGCGACCGGATGGTAAGAAGATCGGTCAAAGTCTGCGTGGGATGCTGGTGACCTCCGTCGCCGGCGTTGATGACTGGAATAGAGGATACCATGGATGCCACTAAAGGAGCTCCCTCTTTTGGATGGCGCATGGCACAGATATCCGCATAACAGGATACCATGCGGATCGTATCGGAAACACTTTCCCCTTTTGCGGCAGAACTGGAATTGGCAGAAGAAAATCCAAGAACCTTTCCGCCAAGATTCATCATAGCTGCTTCGAAACTCAGGCGGGTACGGGTGCTTGGTTCATAAAAAAGTGTTGCGATCCGCTTGCCATCACATAGATGCGCATATTTATCTGGATTTTTTTCGATGTCGTTGGCCAGATCCAGCAGACGGTCCAGCTCCTCCACGGAAAAATCCAGAGGACTCATTAAATGTCTCATGAAATGCCTCCTTAAAATTCTTTTCCATTCATCATATAATAAAATATTAATGATTTCAAGATTTAATCGGGAAAAGGAGGATAAGAATACAAAGTAAAGTTTGGGTAAAGTTGGTCAACTTTCTTGTAATCCCCAAAACCATGTAATATAATAAGTCTAATGTAAGGAGAATCATATGGAATACAGAGAAGCCAGATCCTATATTGACGCTGCCTGGAAATACGCCGGGGGAGATATGGGACTGGAAAATACGGAATATTTACTGGAGCAGCTGGGACATCCGGAAGACCAGCTGGAATTTGTGCATATAGCGGGAACTAATGGAAAGGGATCTGTGGCGTCTTATATCGGAACAGTCCTTCAATGTGCAGGATATCGGGTGGGGCGTTACGTCTCACCTACAATTTATTCCTATCGGGAAAGGATTCAAATAAACGGAAGGTACATCAGCCGGGAAGAATTTGCCGGATATGTGGAACAGATCCGTCCCGTTGTGGAAAAAATGAAGAGAGAAGAGAAGGGCTGTCCTACGCCCTTTGAGATGGAAACGGCTATATCTTTTCTGTTTTTCCGGGATCAGGGCTGTGATATCGTCGTATTGGAATGCGGTATGGGCGGCAGTACGGATGCCACCAATGTGGTGCGCAATACGAAAATGGCTGTATTTACCTCCATCAGTATGGATCACGTGGGAATTCTGGGCAATACGCTGGAAGAGATTGCCGGAAATAAGGCCGGTATCATCAAACCGGGAGCCATTGTGATCACAGGACAGCAGACTCCCGAAGTGGAGGAACTGCTGCGGAAGTTCTGCGAAGAGAAGGGAAATGTCTTTGGAGCGGCCAGACCCAAAGAGGCAGTAATTCGGGAAGTTTCACTGGAGCACCAGATTTTTCGGTATCACGGCAGCGAGATCACCATATCGCTGGCAGGAAGTCATCAGATAGAAAATGCAGTGCTGGCGCTGGAGTGCGTTATGGCGCTGAAACAGGCAGGATTTGAAGCGACGAAAGAAGAAATCGAAGAAGGATTTTTAAAAACCCGTTGGGACGGCAGATTTACCCTTGTCTGTAAAGAGCCCTGTTTCATCGTGGACGGAGCTCATAATCCTGACGCAGCTTTTAAATTAAAACAGTCTGTTCAGATGTATTTTCCGCAGGAGCGGCTGATTTTCATTATGGGTATGTTTCAGGATAAGGATTACGATAAAGTGGCGGAAATTATGGCTCCCATGGCCGATAAGATTTTCACCCTGACACCGCCGGATCCTGTCCGCGGTCTGCCGGCGGAGAAATTTGCAGAGACGATCCGCAGATATAATGAACGGGTACGGGCCTGCGGTTCTCTGGAGGAAGCGGTGGAGTCTGCGTTCCAGGCGGCAGGGAAAGAGGATGTGATCATTTCCTTTGGCTCCCTGTCTTTTGCCGGAGAGACCATAAAAATGGTACGGGAAAGAAAAAGATAGAGGAAGACAGGTATGACAGATTTACAGGAAATACGGAATCAGATTGATGATGTGGATGAAGAGATAATTAAACTTTTTGAAAAGAGAATGAAGCTTACGGAAGAAGTGGCGGAATTTAAGATTCGAACGGGAAAACAAGTATTTGACAAGGAACGGGAGAACCAGAAGCTGAAAACCCTGGGAGAGAAGGCATCTAACCATTTCAACGCTGTGGGGGTTCAGGAGTTGTTCGGACAGATTATGTCCATCAGCAGAAAGAGGCAGTATCAGCTTTTGACGGAGAATGGGATTGGCGATGAGAGCGATTTTCAAAGGGTGGATCGTCTGCCCATTCAGGGAGAAAAAGTTGTGTTTCAGGGAGTGGAAGGAGCCTACAGTTTTGCCGCGATGAATACGTATTTCGGAACGAAGGTGGACAGTTTTCACGTGGAGACCTGGAAGGACGCCATGGAGGCCATAGCAGGAGGAGAAGCGGATTATGCCGTTCTTCCCATTGAGAATTCTACGGCGGGTATTGTGGCGGATATTTATGATCTGCTGGTGGAGTATCAGCACAATATAGTGGGACAGCAGATTATCCGGGCAGATCATGTGCTGATGGCCCTGCCTGGGGTATCGGCAGACGATATCCGATTGGTATGTTCCCATCCCCAGGCGCTGAAGCAGTGCAGCCATTATCTGGACCGTCATCCGGACTGGCGGCAGCAGGAGGTAATCAACACTGCGGTGGCGGCGAAAAAAGTCAGAGAAGAAGGAAAAAGGGAACAGGCGGCTATCGGCAGCCGGCATGCGGCGGAATATTTCGGACTTCAGATTCTGGATGATAATATTTCTTCCAGCGAGACCAACTCCACCCGTTTTATTATCGTATCGGGAAAGAAGATTTATACGCCGGAGGCGGATAAGATCAGTATCTGTTTTGAACTGCCCCATACCAGCGGAACCCTTTATAACATTTTGGCCCATTTCATTTACAACGATCTGAATATGACCAAGATTGAATCCCGTCCTCTTCCCGGAAGAAACTGGGAATACCGATTTTTTGTGGACTTTGAAGGAAATCTGGACGACAGCGCCGTGAAAAATGCATTGAGGGGAATCCAGCAGGAAGCCAGCGCTTTGCGGGTGTTTGGAAATTATCGATAGAGGAAAGAGGGAACAAGTGTGACCAGAATTGAAGAATGTATTTTGTATCGCGATTTTGAACAGGGCGGAATCTTAAAAAAAATGACGGAGATTATGAAAGCCATCCAGGAAAACAGGGATGTGGAACCCTATCGGCAGGACTTTTATGAATCTCTGAGCGGGTTGGTGGAGATGGCTGGAGCTTACGGCTTTTCCGGAAATCTGTGGCACAATTATCTGACCTTTCTGTTGGTAAATAAAGAAAACGCTTTCAGCACAGCCTGCGAGATTGTGGGAAAGGTAGAGGGAAGCGTTAACCAGATGGCGATGCATGATTTTATCCGGTTTAAAGAACTTTATGATTTTGACATGAAAGCGTTTGACCGGGTATTCGGATCAGGAGACTGTGAGATTATCTGCAGTTATGAAAGCACAGGCGGAAGAAAGCTTTTCAACAAGCGGATTCGGGACAGAATCTGTACGTTAAGTGAGAGACTGGAAGCATGTGAAACAGTGGAAGAATTTATGGACGATATCGTCCGTTTTTATCAAGATTTCGGGGTGGGGAAACTGGGACTGCACAAGGCTTTCCGGGTAGTGCACCGGGAAGAAGGAGCCCAGATTGTACCCATTACCAATATTGCCCATGTGCAGCTTTCGGATCTGGTGGGATATGAGATTGCAAAGAAAAAATTAATTGATAATACGGAAGCATTTGTAAAAGGAAGACGGGCCAATAACTGTCTGTTGTTCGGAGATGCCGGAACGGGGAAATCTTCCAGCATAAAAGGAATTTTGAATCAATATTATGATCAGGGACTACGGATTATAGAGATGTATAAACATCAGTTTCAGGATCTTAATGATGTTATTGCTCAGATTAAAAACCGCAATTATAAGTTTATCATTTACATGGACGATCTTTCTTTTGAAGAATTTGAAATTGAATATAAGTATCTGAAAGCGGTGATTGAAGGAGGACTGGAGAAAAAACCGGACAATATTTTGATTTATGCCACCTCCAACCGGCGTCATCTGATCAAAGAGGAATTCAGCGATAAGGAGGGAAGGAGAGATCATCTCCATGCTTCCGACACGGTGCAGGAGAAACTGTCTTTGGTATCCCGATTCGGAGTTACTATTTTCTTCAGTGCGCCGGACAGGAAAGAATTTCAGAATATTGTCAAGACGCTGGCAGAAAGGTACGGTGTAAGTATGCCGGAGGAGAAACTGTTGGCGGAGGCCAACAAATGGGAGATGGCCCATGGAGGATTATCCGGCAGAACGGCGCAGCAGTTTATCGACTATCTGCTGGGAAAGGAACCAGAGGATGAAAGCATGGGAGGACAGATATGCAGGTGACAATGTTTGCCACAATTGAGATTGGGTCTTATAATGTCAGCTTGGAAATATTCGAGCTTTCCAGAAAAAGCAAAGTGCATTCCATTGACCGGGTGACCCACCGGCTGGAGCTGGGGAAGACGGCTTATACCACGGGAAAGGTGACGGCCGGATTAATTGACGAGCTGTGTACGGTAATCAAAAATTTTACAGAAATTATGGAAGGATACAAGGTGACAGATTACCGGGCCTTCGGTACCAGCGCTATCAGAGAAGCGTCCAATTCACTGATTATGCTGGAGACTATCTATCAGAGAACGGGAATTCATGTGGATATTTTGAGTAATTCCGAGCAGCGGTTCCTAGGGTACAAGGGAATCGCCTCTAAGGGAGATACTTTCCAGAAAATCATCGAAAAGGGAACTGCCATCCTGGATGTCAGCGGCGGAAGCATACAGATTTCTCTTTTTGATAAAGATAATCTGATTACTACTCAGAATGTGAAACTGGGAAGCTTAAGAGTGAGGGAGCGCCTGTCCGGAATTGAAAGAGAGACGTCCCATTATGAAATGCTAGTGGAAGAGCTGATTCGAAACGAGATTTCCAGTTTCACCAAACTTCATCTGAAAGACCGGAAGATCAGCAATATCATCCTCATTGGAAATAATTTTACGGATTCGCTGCTGTATAACAAAAAAGGAGAGTTTTCCGAGATTTTGTCGAAGGAAGACTATATGGAGTGGTATCGGACGGTAATCCGCAGATCCCCCATTGAACTGGCCATGGAAATGGGAATTGCGCTGGAATACGCTTCCCTTCTGATTCCCACGGTGATTATCAATAAACGGCTGATTCAGGAAATGGATGTGCAGACCATATGGATTCCAGGCATCGGTCTGTCAGACGGTGTGGCCTATGATTTTGCAGAAAAGGCAAAACTGATTAAATCAGAGCATAACTTTGACAACGATATTGTTATGGCGGCGCGGAATATTGGAAAACGGTATTCAGTCAGCAAAAGTCATACGCAGATGATGTCGAAACTGGCAAAAACCATATTTAAGGCCATGAAAAGAGTGCACGGTCTGACGGAGAGAGAACTTTTGATGCTGGAGGTAGCTGTGCAGATTCACGACTGCGGAAAGTATATCAGTCTGAGCAACGTGGCGGAATGTTCCTTCAACATTATTATGTCCACGGAAATCATAGGTCTGTCCCATCGGGAGAGGGAGATCATCGCACTGGCGGTTCGGTATAATACGCTTCCCTTTGATGATTACGCTTCCATGAGCCGCATATCCGATGTGAAAGGGAGCGATTACATTCTGGTGGCAAAGCTGACGGCAATCCTTCGTCTGGTCAATGCGCTGGATAGAAGTCATATGCAGAAAATCGAAAGTATGAAAGCACAGGTAAAAGAAAATGAACTGATATTAAGTATTCAGACGAAAAAGGATTTTACCCTGGAGCGGGGACTGATTCAGAACAAACTGGATTTCTTTGAAGAAGTATTCAGTATACGTCCTGTCATGAAAGTAAAGAGAATTATTTAGGAGGGCCGAGATGAATTATACAGAGTGGATGAAACCGGAATATTATCGGAACCGGGAATTGAGCTGGATCGATTTTGACGTAAGGGTACTGGAAGAAGCGCGGGATAAAAGTATTCCATTATTGGAACGCTTTAAATTCTTGAGCATTACCGCTTCCAACCTGGATGAATTTTTCATGATCCGTGTTGCGTCACTGAAAGATATGGTTCATGCGGGATATAAGAAACCGGACATTGCCGGACTTACACCGGAAGAACAACTGAAAGCCATAAGTCCAAGGACACACCAGCTGGTGCAGGCTCAGTATAATACCTATAACCGTTCTCTGCTTCCCATGCTGAGAAATATCGGGGTCAACATCATCAGTGAACATGAACTGCTGACGAAAGCCCAGCAGACTTACGTGGATGAATTTTTTGAAGAAAATGTTTATCCCGTACTGACTCCCATGGCGATGGACTCATCCAGGCCGTTTCCATTGATTCGGAATAAGACGCTGAACATTGGGGCGCTGATCCGGAAAAAGGAAAAGAAAAAAAATAAAGAAGAGATGGAGTTTGCCACGGTGCAGGTTCCTTCTGTTCTGCCCAGAATCGTGGCAATTCCAGAGGATAAAGATGGCTTCAGATGTTTTATCCTTCTGGAGGAAATCATAGAGCGAAATATCGGAAAACTGTTTTTAAGTTACGACGTGGTATGTGCGCATCCTTACCGTATTATGCGCAACGCCGATCTCACCATTGACGAAGATGAGGCGGCCGACCTTTTGAAAGAAATCCAGAAACAACTGAAAAAGCGGCAGTGGGGAGAAGTAATCCGCCTTGAAGTCCAGGAAAATATGGATGAAAGACTGCTGAAAATATTAAAAGAAGAATTTTCCATTCAGGCAGAGGATATTTATGAAATCAACGGCCCCTTGGATCTGACTTTCTTAATGAAACTGTACGGGGTGAAAGGATATGATCAGTATAAGGTGAAGCCCTATATGCCGGCGGCGGTGCCGGCGCTGCAGAATGAGGACGATATTTTTACCAACATCCGTAAAGGAGATATTCTGCTGCACCATCCCTATATGAGCTTTGATCCTGTGGTGAATTTTGTCCAGCAGGCGGCCAAGGATCCGGATGTGCTGGCGATCAAGCAGACGCTGTATCGGGTAAGCGGAAACTCTCCCATCATTGCCGCACTGGCACAGGCGGCGGAAAACGGCAAACAGGTATCCGTACTGGTGGAGCTGAAAGCCAGATTTGATGAGGAAAATAATATTGTCTGGGCAAAGATGCTGGAGAAAGCAGGCTGCCATGTTATTTACGGCCTTCTGGGGCTGAAAACCCACAGTAAAATCACTCTGGTGGTAAGAAGAGAGGAAACGGGCATTCGCCGGTACGTTCATCTGGGCACAGGGAATTATAATGATTCCACAGCGAAGCTTTATACGGACTGCGGTCTTCTGACCTGTGACGCCAGAATTGGTGAAGACGCTACTGCCGTCTTTAATATGCTTTCCGGCTACTCAGAGCCCAGTGTCTGGAATAAACTGGTAGTTGCGCCTTTGTGGATGAGAGACCGTTTTATCCATCTGATTCAGATGGAGGCGGAGCATGCCAGAAAAGGAGATAAAGCCCACATTATTGCCAAAGTAAATTCTTTATGTGACCGGGATATCATTGCGGCCCTCTATGAGGCTTCTGCGGCAGGCGTAAAGATTGATCTCATCGTAAGAGGAATTTGCTGCCTGAAAACGGGAATACCGGGAGTCAGTGAAAACATAACGGTGCGGTCCATTGTGGGAAATTTCCTGGAACATGCCAGAATTTTCTATTTCTACAGCAACGGCAATGAAGAAATCTACATGGGCAGCGCCGACTGGATGCCGAGAAATCTGGATAAGCGGGTGGAGATTATTTTCCCCATTGAGGATGAACGGCTGAAAAAAGAGGCATGGCATATCCTGGATACCCAGCTTAGAGATAATGTAAAAGCGCATATACTGCAGCCGGACGGTACCTATGAAAAGATTGACAAAAGAGGAAAAGTTTTGGTGAATGCACAGGAGCAGTTCTGTGAAGAAGCGACCAGACAGGCAGAGGAACCGGAGAAGGTAATGGACCGGAGAGTGTTTATTCCGGCGGAACATTTGGAAGAGTAAAAGGTTTATGGTGTGCCGAAAAAGAGAAAATGTGACCCGTACGTCTGTACGGGTCAATTTTTATCTGCCTTTTTTTAGATTTTCCCATATCTGATAGGGGATTTTCAAATTTCCCCGTCCGGATCCCAAATCGATATCCGGTTTGTTGCCGCCGTGAAAATCTGAACCGCCGGTAATTTTCAGACCGAATTTTTTTGCCAGGAGGCGCATATTTCCCTCATCCATCCAGCGATTGGCAGAATAGACGGCTTCAATGGCTTCCAGTCCGGCTTTTTTTAATGCGCCGGTCAGGTCGTTAAGCTCTGGCTCAGAAAGATGGTATAAAAGGGGGTGGGCCAGCGCGGCGATGCCATTTCCTTCATGAATCAGACGAATGGCCTGGAAAGGGGTTACCTTTTCCCGGGGAACGAAGCAGCAGGCGGTATCGCCGATATATCTGGAAAATGCTTCCGGTATGGAAGCCACATACCCTTCATCCAGCAGATAACGGGCAAAATGGGCCCTTGTCCAGACAGAACCGGGGAAACGCTGTTTCATGATATTCCATGAAATATTTATGCCGTGTTCTGCAAGAAGATCGATCATCTTCTGATTGCGGGCGTCTCGTGAATCCAGAAACTGGGTAAGGCTTCCGGTGAAATAGGCGTTTTCCACGTCGATGTCCAATCCCAGGATGTGGATATCTTTTCCATGATAGTTGGTGGAAAATTCGATGCCGGGGATCAGTTCCAGTCCCAGTTTTTCGGCTTCTGATTTGGCGGCAGGTATGCCTTTAATGGTGTCGTGGTCCGTCAGCGCAATGGCGGACAGTTTCTTTTTGGCAGCGTACTGAACCACTTCTTCCGGCGGCATGGTTCCGTCGGAACAGTTGGAATGTACGTGCAGATCTATATATTGTTCCATATGATCATCTCCCATAACAATTATGCCATTATCAGGATACTGGAGTCAAGACGGTTGTTTTTCCCTGAGATGGAGGTTACAATAAAAAGAAAGGAAAAAAGGAGGAAATCGGGAATTGAAAATAAGCTGTGTTGCGCTGGATTTGGATCGGACTACCCTGAATAGGGACGGAAAATTGAGCGCGGCGAATCGAAAAGCCCTCGAAGATCTGATCAAAAAAGGCGTCTGTGTCGTCATCGCCAGCGGCCGTTCCTTTCATACCCTGCCGGCGGATGTAGTGCAGATTCCGGGAATCCGCTATGCGGTCACATCCAACGGCGCGGCGGTTTATGAGACAGTCAGCGGAAAATGTCTGAAACGATACGCTATAAAAAGGGAATCGGTGCAGGCAGTGATGGAGTCTCTGCAGGGAGAGGACGTGGCTTATGAAGCGTTTTTGGAGGGTCATGCCTATGCAGGGGAAGCGTTTATTGCAGATCCGCAAAGGTACGGCACTTCTCCTAAGGGAGTGGAATATATCAGAAGAACCAGGAGAGGGGTTTCGGACATTGAGGCATTTATTCAGCAGCATGCCGGCATGCTGGAAAGTCTGGATATCGTGGTGGCCGATGGAGAAAGGAAGGGAAAATTGTGGGAGAAGATTCAAAAGGCGGCGCCGGATGTTTACATAACTTCATCGGTGCAGCAGTTGATTGAGATTTCTGACCGGCGGGCGGGAAAGCATTCCGGCCTTAAATATGTGACGGAAATGCTCCATATACCGCCGGAGGAGACGGCGGCCTTTGGAGACGGCGATAATGATGTGGAAATGCTGGAGTTTGCAGGATACGGCGTTGCTGTAGAGAATGCGTCGGAAAAATGCAGGGCGGCATCATCATATATTACCAAAAGACATGACGAGGATGGGGTCGCTTACGCGCTGAGAGAGATTTTAAAGTGTCTGCCTTCAGAATAGGTGTGACAGGAACAAAAAAAAGTGGTATACTATAAAAAATTATTAAAATGTTGTGTGCAGGAGGTACATATGAACCAGAAAAAAATCGCAGGGGAAAAAGCAGCAGAGTATATCAAAGACGGCATGGTGGTCGGACTGGGAACCGGTTCCACAGCCAGATATATGGTGGATAAAGTGGGGGAAATGGTAAAGAACGGGCTGAAAATTCAGGCGGTGCCCACATCAAAGGCCACAGAGCAGCAGGCTCGGGAGTTGGGAATTCCTCTTCTGGATATCGATGAAGTAGATCATATTGATCTGGACATTGACGGTGTAGACGAAATTGACGGCGATTTCAATGCCACTAAAGGCGGCGGCGGAGCGCTGTTTCGTGAGAAAGTGGTAGCGGATCTGGCAAAAGAAGTAATCTGGATTATGGATGAGAGTAAGCTGGTGGACAGCCTGGGCGCTTTCCCGCTTCCCATTGAGATACTGCCCTATGGATATCAGATTGTGTTTAAGAAAATGGAAGACTACGGATTTAATCCCAAGATGCGGATGAAAGACGGGGAATTGTTTGTGACGGACAACGGCAACTATATTGTGGATCTCCATCTGGGTGTGCCGGCTGATATCGAGGATGTAAAAGAAAAGGTAAACGGCATCGTGGGCGTTCTGGAGACCGGTCAGTTCCTGAAAATGTGCAAGCGCATTATCGTGGGAACGGATGAAGGCGTGAAAGTAATCGAAGCTGAATAAAAAGAAAAAAGAAAAATGAAAGAGACTGTCAAATTGGCAGTCTCTTTTATTGTAAAATTTTACAAAATCAGGTATAATTATGACAATAATAATTTGGGAGGGAAATAATTTGAAAAGAAAATGGTTAACAGGGGGAGTGTTGGCAATTTTTCTTGCCGGTATGCTGTTGGGATGCGGTCAAAAAGGAGACAGCGCTGTCGATGCAGCGAACTCTGCCGAAATCGGAGAGACGGAGGAAGACGAGGAAAGTCCGCAGGAAAGCCAGGAGGCAACCGTGCGGGTGGGAGCGCTGAAAGGCCCTACTTCCATGGGAATGGTCTTTTTGATGGATCAGCAGGAAGATAAGGAGAACCAATATGAATTCACCATGGTGACAGCGGCCGACGAGCTTCTGACTCAGATGGCCAAGGGAGAACTGGATGTGGCTTTGATACCGGCCAATACGGCTGCGGTGCTGTACCAGAAAACAGAGGGGGAGATTGCCGCTGTAGATATTAATACGCTGGGCGTACTTTATGTTGTAACCGGTGACGAGTCCCTTGACAGCATGGAAAAGCTGGCAGGAAAAACCCTGTATCTGACCGGTAAAGGGACGACGCCGGATTATGCCCTGCAGTATCTTCTGAAGGCATATGGGGTGACGGATGTGACCTTAGAATACAAGTCGGAAGCGGCGGAGGTAGCGGCAGTTCTTCAAAATGATCCTCAGGCCGTCGGCGTGCTGCCCCAGCCCTTTGCAACTGTGGCCTGTGCCCAGAATGACAAGCTCAAAGTTGCTATGGATCTCACAGAAGTCTGGGATCAGATACAGGATGAGGGAGGCAGCCGGCTGGTGACGGGAGTTACGGTGATGACGAAAGATTTTCTGGAACAGTACCCGGATCAGGCCAGGCAGTTTCTAAAGGATCACGAAGAGTCGACGGATCAGATCAATGAAGATCCTGAAACCGGAGCGAAACTGGTGGCGGAAGCGGGGATTGTAGAACAGGAAGCCATAGCCAGACAGGCCATTCCTTACTGCAATATAACCTGTATTTCAGGGGGTGAGATGAAGACCGCACTGGAAGGCTACCTGGAAACCTTATATGAGCTGAATCCGGAATCAGTAGGCGGCGCAATGCCAGAGGAGGATTTTTACTTTGAATAATTGCCGGAAGGCGCTGTGTATCCTTTTCTGGCTGGCAGTCTGGCAGCTTGCGGCGCTGTTTATGGATAACCAGATTCTCCTGGTGGGACCGTGGGAGGTGCTGAAAGTCTTGGCAGAATCCCTGGGAGATCCTGAGTTTTGGCTGAGGATTCTCCATTCCTGGACCAGAATCGGCGTGGGTTTTCTGAGCGCTTTTTTGATGGGGCTTGTTCTGGGCTCACTGTCTTACTGGAAAAGATGGATTTATGATCTGATAAATCCTCCGGTTATGCTGATGAAAACGGTTCCGGTGGCGTCAGTGGTGATTCTGCTTCTGTTGTGGGCAGGTTCACAGCAGTTGTCGGCGGTGATCTCTTTTCTGGTCGTATTTCCTTCCATCTATTTCGGCACATACGAGGGAATAGGGCAGACAGACGGAAAACTTCTGGAGATGGCGGCGGTATTCCGCCTGCCTTTTGTCAAAAAAGTCTGGTATATTTACCGACCCTTTGTCCTGCCTTTTCTGGAGAGCGCATGTAAAAGCGCAGTGGGAATGAGCTGGAAATCGGGAGTGGCGGCGGAAGTGATCGGAATACCGGAAGGAGCCGTCGGTGAACGGCTTTATATGGCTAAAATATATTTGAATACGGCAGATCTTTTTGCATGGACAGCGGTGATCCTGGTTTTAAGCCTGATATCGGAAAAGGCGGTTCTATGGATGCTGAAAAAAGCCGGAACGGGAAAGGGGAAGAAATGATGGAATACGGACTGGAACGGGTGTCAAAGGGATATAACGGGCAGCCGGTGCTGGATTGTGTCACGCTGCGTCTGCATCCCGGCAGACCAGTATGCGTCATGGGCCCCTCCGGATGCGGAAAGACTACCCTGCTGCGGCTTTTAATGGGGCTGGAACAGCCGGAGGAAGGCAGGGTTCTCCACAATACAAATCAGTGTATGGGTGTGATGTTCCAGGAAGACCGTCTGCTGGAATGGACGTCTCCGGTGAAAAACGTACAGACAGTTTGTGACAGAAAACCGGAAGAAATCAGGGAACATCTGAAAAAAGTACTGCCGGAAGATGCACTGGAAAAAAATGTGAAAAATTTAAGCGGAGGAATGAAGCGCCGGGTGGCGCTGGTGCGGGCGGTGATGGCGCCGGCCAGGATTCTTCTGCTGGATGAACCCTTTACCGGACTGGATGAGTCCACAAAGAAAAGAGCGGCTGGTTATCTGATGGAATACCTGGAAGACAGAATCCTCATTTTTTCTTCTCATCAGGAAAGAGACGCCGGATATCTGAAGGCGGAGGTCTTCAAGATGGAAAATATTTATAAAAAGATATAAACATATAAACAAAAGAAAGGATGGGTAAAAGTGTGAGCAGATTAATGATTGATACGAAGAGTGAAGCCCAGACGACAGTGGAAGGGCTGTACCGGGAATTGGAGCGCAGAATCGTAGCCAGCCCTCCCGGTTTGTGCCCGGTGGATCTGGCATTGGTATTTCTGAGGATGTGCCATGCTCAGACCTGCGGAAAATGCGTACCCTGCCGTATTGGCTTAAGTCAGTTGGGCACGCTGCTGGAACAGGTGCTGGAGGGCGAAGGAAAAATGGAAGATCTTACGCTGATTGAGAAAACGGCACGGACGATTATGGACACGGCGGACTGTGCAATTGGTTACACGGCGGCAGAGATGGTGGTGAAAGGGGTTACCGGTTTTCGGGATGATTATGAGGAACATATTCGTCATGGAAAATGTTTGGCCTCACTGAAGCAGCCGGTGCCCTGCGTGGCTCTCTGTCCGGCAAAAGTGGATATTCCAGGATATATCGCTCTGGTAGCGGAACAGCGGTATCAGGATGCGGTGAAACTGATTCGCAAAGACAACCCCTTCCCCACGGCCTGCGCTTTTGTCTGTGAACATCCCTGCGAAGCGCGCTGCCGGAGAAATATGGTGGACAGCTCGGTGAATATCCGGGGGCTGAAGCTGGCGGCTGTGGATAATGCAGGATATGTGCCGGCGCCGGAATGCGCACCTTCTACTGGAAAACGGGTGGCCATTATCGGCGGCGGTCCCAGCGGCTTAAGCGCAGCGTATTATCTGCAGCTGATGGGTCATCAGACGACGGTTTTTGAGATGCACAAGAATCTGGGCGGAATGCTGTTTTACGGGATTCCCAGTTATCGTCTGCCCCGGAAGCGGCTGGCCGATGATATCGATGTCATTTTGTCTACCGGGGTGGAAGTCCGGCTGAATACACCGGTGGGAGACAAGGAGGGGCAGGTATCCATGAATGAACTGCGAGAGGCTTACGATGCCG
Organism: Ruminococcus sp.; assembly: GCA_050944435.1. Lineage (GTDB taxonomy): Bacteria > Bacillota > Clostridia > Lachnospirales > Lachnospiraceae > Ruminococcus_G. The sequence continues at coordinate 4,802 of JBMNRB010000010.1, read as the reverse complement.
TGTACATATCCATCGGAGCCCATATTGATAAAAAAGTGGGGCTGGAGGGAGAAGATGCCAAAGGAGTCATTTCGGCAGTGGAGATGCTGGGCACACTGGCCGACGGCGGTACCATGGACTTTACCGGAAAGCGGGTGGCCGTGATCGGCGGCGGAAATGTTGCCATGGATGTCACCAGGTCAGCCATAAGACTTGGAGCCGAGACAGTAACGGTGGTATACCGGCGCCGACAGGCAGATATGACAGCCCTGGAAGAGGAAGTTCGAAGCGCCGTTGCAGAAGGAGCGGAGATTTTGGAACTTCATGCTCCGGTCCGCATTCAGACCAATGAGGCCAATGAGGTGGAGGCGCTGGTGGTGCAGCCTAAACTGATCGGGCTTATCGGAAAAGACGGCCGGCCCAAACCTTCCCGCAGCAGACGGGAAGATGTCTGTCTGCCCTGCGACGTGGTGATTGTGGCAGTGGGCCAGGGTATCGAAACGAATTATTTTGAAGAGGAAGGAATCAAGATTAAGCACGGTGTGATCGCTGCAGAGGACTGGAGCGCTGTGGAGGATGCAAAAGGCGTATTTGCCGGAGGAGACTGTGTGACAGGACCAGCCACGGCAATCCGGGCCATCGCGGCAGGAAAAGTGGCGGCTGCCAATATCGATTCCTATCTTGGATATAATCATACTATTTCCACAGATGTGGAAGTTCCGGCGCCCCGGGTGAAGGATTACTTCCCCTGCGGCAGAATCAATGTGCGTGAAAGAAACGCGGCGGAGCGAAAGAAAGATTTTGAACAGGTGGAGTGCAGCTTAAGCTGGGAAGAGATTCATCAGGAATCCGGAAGATGCCTGCGATGTGATAACTTCGGATTCGGTATACTGAAAGGGGGCAGAGAGACAAAATGGTAAATGTTACGATTAACGGAAAACCGATACAGGCGAAAGAAGGGACCACCATACTGTCGGCGGCACAGGAGGCCGGTATGCCGGTTCCCAGTCTGTGTTATCTGAAAGACATCAACGAAATCGGCGCATGCCGGGTTTGCGTGGTGGAGATCAAGGGAGTCAGCCGGCTGGTAACCGCCTGCAACAATGTGGTTCAGGAAGGGATGGAGATACTGACTAATTCTCCCAGAGTACGGGAAGCCAGAAGAACCAATGTGGAATTGATTTTGTCTCAACACAACAGTTCCTGCACCAGCTGTGTCCGGGGAGGAAATTGTTCCCTCCAGAGAATCGCCAATGACCTGGGCATCTACGCTTCCGAATATAAAAAGAATATTCCTAAAAAGCAGTGGCCTATTGAGTTTCCATTGATCCGTGACGCCAGCCGCTGCATCAAATGCATGAGGTGTGTGCAGATCTGTGATAAAGTTCAGGATCTTCATATCTGGGATATTGTAAAAACAGGTTCCAGGGCCACTGTGGGAGTCACCCATAATAAGGCTATTACGGAAGCGGACTGTGCTATCTGCGGTCAATGCCTGACCCATTGTCCCACCGGAGCTTTGCGGGAAAGGGACGATACGCTGCAGCTTCTTTCCATGCAGGGAGCCTTTGCAGATCCCCAAAAAGTTACCATCGTTCAGGTAGCGCCCGCTGTGCGGACGGCCTGGGCGGAGGAGTTGGGATTGGATCGGGAATTTGCTACGCCGGGCCGTCTGGTGGCTGCGCTGAAGGCGTTGGGATTCGATTACGTATTTGACACTGATTTTGGAGCAGATCTCACCATTATGGAAGAAGGCAGTGAATTTTTGGAACGGCTGAAACACCGGGAAGATTATCAGTTTCCCATGTTTACTTCCTGTTGCCCCGGCTGGGTCCGTTTTTTGAAATCTCAGTATCCGGAAATGGTAGGACAGCTTTCCACTGCTAAATCCCCCCATCAGATGCAGGGCGCGGTGACGAAGACATATCTGGCGGAAAAATTCGGTATCGACCCTGATCAGGTGTACAATGTATCCATTATGCCCTGTATTGCAAAAAAGAAGGAAGCGGAAATTCCCAATATCAATGACAGCGGCCACGGAAGGGATGTGGATCTGGTGTTGACGACCAGGGAGATTGCCAGAATGATCCGCGCCGATCATCTGGATGTGCAGAATCTTCCGGAAGAAGAATTTGATGATCCCTTCGGCGTGGGCAGCGGCGCCGGCGTGATCTTTGGAGCCACAGGAGGCGTTATGGAGGCGGCCCTTCGAAGCTGTTACTATCTGGTGACGGGAAAGAATGCCTATCCCGATGCATTTTACATGGTTCGCGGCGAAGAGGGATTTAAGGAAGCCAGTTTTGACATCAACGGTATTTCGCTGCGGGTGGCAGTGGTCAGCGGCCTGGGCAATGCCAGAAAACTGATACAGAAACTGAAAAACAAAGAAGTGGAGTATGATTTTGTGGAAGTGATGGCCTGTCCCGGCGGCTGCGTAGGCGGAGGAGGCCAGCCCATACACGACGGGCAGGAACTGGCGGAAGAGCGGGGAGAAAATCTATATTTTCTGGACTGGAAGAATAAGCTGAGATTTTCTCATGAAAATCCCAAAATCAAGGAGATTTATCAGGAGTATCTGGGAGAACCATTGTCGGAGAAATCCCACCATCTGCTGCACACGGATCATTCCGGCTGGAAAATGCCGGGAGAGGAATCATTATGATCCGAAATATTGTATTGGATATGGGAAACGTGCTGCTGGATTACGATCCGGCAGTGCCTCTGAAAAAGTTTCTGGATGATGAGGAGGACCGGAAGATCATTTACCGGGAGCTTTTTGCCGGACCGGAGTGGACGCTGGGAGATCTGGGGCAGATTACCCTGGAGGAAAAGTATGAGGCGATCAGCAGAAGAATTCCCTCTAGACTTCACGAAGGTTTAAGAAAATGTCTGGAAGGATGGCATCTTTTTATGCCCCGGGTAGAGGGAGCGATGCCCTTCCTGCAGCAGGCCAAAAGAGCAGGGTACCGGCTGTATGTACTGTCCAATGCCAGCGATGAATTTTATATCTACTTTCCCAAAAGCTATGATATGACCATGTTTGAGGAAATCATCGTATCGGCGGATCTTCATCTGATAAAACCGGACGAGAGAATTTACCGGTATCTGCTGGAACACTGCAGCCTTTGTCCGCAGGAGACACTTTTTATCGACGACCGGCTGGAGAATGTGGAAGGTGCGCGCAGGACGGGTATTCAGGCCGTGGTATTTCAGAATAATTTTGAAAAAATAAAAGAACAATACAAGCTTTGGTAAAACAAAATTACATATCCCCCTTTGGTAGAATAAACTCATCAAAAGAAAACAATCTGCCAAAGGGGGATATCATTATGAAAATGAAAAAAGTAACACCAATACTCTGCGGAGCATTTGCACTGGCATTTGCGGGTATGTTTTTAAATCCTGCACAAGTCCAGGCGGATATGGGCAATTATAATTTCGTTTCCATTGCGGACGAAAAGGTGGATTCCATCACGGTCAACGGCGTGACGGTGGAGGCGCTGTATCGGCCCTATGATTCCAGCGTGAATACCGACGCCACTTATAGCTGTGCGGCTTTCGTCAAAAGATTTTACAGCCAGGTGTATGGCAGAAACGTATCCAATCTGTGGTCTACCGCTTCGATTCCCATCATTGATTCCGGATCTTTTCAAGAAACCTCGGACCCGCAAATAGGAGATATTATCCGGGATAATCAGAGCGTTCACTGGGCTATCGTAAAAGAAGTATCCGGGGACACCGTAACGGTGATTCAGCAAAATGCCTGGAATGGATCCTATACCAAGGCATGGGTAGGAGCCACCATTCAAAAGGGAGATTCCCGATACAGCTTTTTCAGATGGAGCGGCAGAGGGGATGAGGTACAGAATACCGGAAACTATACCATTCATTACCAGACGCCACAGATTCATGAGACTACGGCGGTGGTTTCCGCTAAAGTGGATAATCCCCGGCGGAAAGAAGTTAAACAGGTGGGCTGTTATCTTTTGGATGCCGACGGCAATCTGATTAAAAAACATGTGGAAAACTGCCAGCGTCCGGAGAGCCGGTTCAACATGTGGTACGATATTCAGGGAGAATTGGGGATTGCCCTGACGCCGGGAACGACTTATCAGTATCAGTTTTTCGTAGTGGAGAATGGCCAGGAATATCCGGGAACGGTGCAGACGATTACCACGGCGGGAACGGCTCCGGCAGATAAAGAAAAGCTGGAGGGACAGCCTGAGTCTACGAAAGAGACAGATCAGGCATCGGTGACGGATGATGACATTAACTTTGCTGTGGGAAAATTAAGAGAGCTGTACAACTGGACGGAAGAGGACGTAAAAATTTGCCTGAATCCCATCTATAAGGTTTCCATTCAGGAAAATCAGACGGTCTATTACGCGGCGGTGGAGACTTTGATGAATCGTCCGGCATCTGTGATCGTAACAACAAAGGACGGCAAAGTGGAAAAGGCCCAGTGGAGATATGAATACTCCGAAAACAGTGATGAAACTTTGCAGTTGAGTGAAGATTTATACAATCAGATCATCGGCGTGACAGATCACATGATGTATACTTCCAGAAACAGTTTCTGTGAAGATCAGAACAATTTGACCAGTGCTTATGAAAAGGAGCTGAAAGTGGAAAGAGATGTGGAGGAGGGGACACCCTACATTGCATTTACCGTACTGGATGATTTTGACTTTAATTTCAGATAGAATAGAGGCGGGGCTGTGAAAAAATGAGAAATCATTTTTTCACAGTCCTCTTTTTATGCGTAAGCACATGAAGTTTTCTAAAAATGCGTATAACTCCCCTTACCCCATAAGTCTGATGAT
>JBMNRB010000009.1:0-104616 GCA_050944435.1 Ruminococcus sp. | reverse complement strand
ACCCCTTGAAGACGACGAGGTAGATAGGACAGAGGTGGAAGTGCAGCAATGTATGGAGCTGACTGTTACTAATCGGTCGAGGGTTTGACCTGGAGTGTAGGATGTAGAGTATATGCGGTTTTGAAGGTATGTCCTTCAGAAAAAGGCCCAGTGGCTCAGTTGGTTAGAGCGCCGCCCTGTCACGGCGGAGGTCGAGGGTTCGAGTCCCTTCTGGGTCGTTTACAATTTATAATTGTAAATGATGGGATCTTAGCTCAGCTGGGAGAGCATCTGCCTTACAAGCAGAGGGTCATAGGTTCGAGCCCTATAGGTCCCATTCTTTTTCAGAAAAATTGCCGATGTGGCTCAATTGGCAGAGCAGCTGATTTGTAATCAGCAGGTTATCGGTTCGAGTCCGATCATCGGCTTACACTGATTTTCAGTGGAATTTAATTATGGATGGATTCCCGAGTGGCCAAAGGGGGCAGACTGTAAATCTGTTGGCAACGCCTTCGAAGGTTCGAATCCTTCTCCATCCATTAGGTAAAGATAAATAGAAGTATTTATTTTTATCTGGTTTATAACATAATATCGCGGGGTGGAGCAGTCTGGAAGCTCGTCGGGCTCATAACCCGAAGGTCGTAGGTTCAAATCCTACTCCCGCAACTTATCAATGTAAGCCTGGTTAGCTCAGTTGGTAGAGCAGAGGACTGAAAATCCTCGTGTCTCTGGTTCGATTCCGGAACCAGGCATTGCCTGATGTTTATCAGGAAATGGGGTATTAGCTCAGTCGGTAGAGCACTTGACTTTTAATCAAGTTGTCCGGGGTTCGAATCCCCGATGCCTCACAAAAAGACGATGGAAATTCATATTATATGAGTCTCCATCGTTTTTATTTTGTATAAATTACAGCTAAACGTTTAATGATAAAATTGAAATAATGATTATATATATTAAACAGTTTAGTTGTGCAAAATATATAAAAATGCGGATTTCATTGACTTTTAGAGAAAAAATTGTTGACAATTATAGAAAATCGTATTATATTCAATATAGATTAAAAAACAAGCTTATATTCTACTAAACTGTTTAATTTATAAATTTGACACCTACTATAATTTAACTCTTATATTCTCTTACAAAAAAAGATATCGGATTTTCATCCGATATCTTTTTTTAAGGAGACCGAAGCTTGAGCTTCGGAACGTATGAAAAAGAAAAATTTGATAAAAGGTGTTACCCTTTACATTGATTATCATACAAAATATGTGTGTTCATTTTGTGATGAATCATTGAATATTTTATAAATTGACAACGTATCCGACGGGAACACGATTTTCAATGTATTTACTGATGTTTTCTGCGCCTTTTTCCTGAAAGGCCCCGCACAGTTCTATTTTGTCGATTTCATCGCTGTCAATTAGTCTTTTTGCCTGGATGCAGGCGTCTTCCATATCTTTTACTCCGACGATGACAGATTTACACTCCGGTGTTTCAATAAGACGGCGGTCTTTTGATGAATCGTGATCCGATGACATGATGAGAAATGCAAAACGAAATTGTTTCATTTGATTTATGCTCCTTTATTATGTACTTTATGAAAAAGTATACATAAGCAGAAAAGAAAGGTCAATAAGCCGTGAAGAAAATTATTGCAGATAATTTTGAGATTGTTGTAGAAAAAAAGAAAATAAAGCACATGTATCTTCGTATATCTAATGAAAATGGTACAATAAAAGTCACTGCTCCTTATTTCGTAAAAGATGAGGAAATAAAAAAATTTGTTTATAGTAAACTGCCATGGATAAGAAAGCATCGCAGAGATGCCGCAGGAAAAAGATCTATAGATTTTCTCACGGATAATAAAGTATTTTTATGGGGCAGAGTTTATCCGGTCGATACGATATATTCTGATAAAAAGGAGAATGAGGTTATAGTAAAGGACAGAGTGGTATTATCTGTGAATAAGGACTGCACAGAGGAAAAGAAAGAAGAGATCCTGAAAGAATGGTGCAGAAAACAATTATGGGATGAAATTCTGCGAAGGAGACATGAGTATGAAAAAATAGTGGGAGAGAAGGCAGAAGAATGGAAGATAAGAAATATGAAAACCAGATGGGGAACTTGCAATACCAGAGCTAAACGTATTTGGATTAATCTGCAGCTGATAAAATATCCTCCGGAATGTCTGAAATATGTAATGATTCATGAATTGGTTCATTTATTAGAAAAGAGTCATAATGCTGTATTCTGGAATTATGTGAATGAATTTTTTCCGGAATGGAGAGAAGCTGAAAATAAATTGTCGCAGCAATAAGATTACCTGTATTCATTGAAGTGTATCTGCCATCTTCTGAATACAGGTATTTTAATTACAGACGAATTTCATCTCATAAGTTTACGAAATGTTTTTGGGGAACATCCAACTTTATCGGTAAAAAGATTGGTAAAGCTGGCATTGCTGGCGTATCCCACTTCAAAAGCGATTTCTGTGATACTTTTATTTGTCTGGATTAATAGAAGTTTTGCTTTGCTCATTCTTATATTCGTAATATATTCCCGGGGCGAATATCCGGTTTCCTGCTTAAAGATAAAAGAAAAATAAGCGGGGCTTAAACCTACAATTTTGGCCAGATGTTCCATCGTGATATGGTTTCCGATATTTTCCTGAATGTAAATTATGCCGGGCAGGATCCCTATCAGACTTCCTACTATGATACCATGGTATCTTATGCAGAGGAAAAGGGAAAACAAACAGCTCAGGAAATGGTTAAGCAAATTTATAATTATATTAAAACGCCGCTGGCTACACAGGAAAATGTTGATTCGCTGAATCTGGAAGCATGGTAAAATTTAAAGAAACCATTTCCGTCGTTTGAAAAACCAGATTTCCAGAAGAATAAGGATCAGAGCAAGTAAAGCGACAGCAGGATAACCGTATTTCCAGGCAGTTTCCGGCATTTGATTGAAATTCATGCCATACCATCCGGTTAAAAGAGTAAGGGGCATGAAAATAGTGGTGACCATGGTGAGAAGCTGCATGATTTTGTTCTGGCGTACGGCGATCTGAGTCTGGTACAATTCCCGAATTTGAAGAGAATATTCCCGGAGGTCTCTGGCTTCAGATAAAAGCCGTTCCAGTTTTTTGGTAAAACGAACGAATATGTTATTGGTTTCTTTCAGTTTCTCACCCAGATCCATAAGCTGATAATAGCAGGATTGGAGCTTTAAAAGCTCCTTCCTGCTTTTTATGATTTTTCCTGATATGTCTTCACCATTATAATGCATTAAAGATTCTTCAATTTCAGACATGGCTTGTTCATAGGACTGAAGAAAGGCCGATTCATCTTTAATAAGATATTCCAGAATTTCATAAAAGATAATTTCCGGAGAAGCAGAGAGGTTTTTTCCCTCTCTTTTCATATCTTCAACGATTTGCCGTATCCTTTCGCCGTCATCGACCAAAACTAATTGATGATCTTTTATACAGTATAAAAAATGAATTTCTTTGTGAATGAGATCAGATTTATCCGGAATGATAATCGCGGTAAAATCTTCACAGTTATGTGCCTTATGTTCTTCTCTGGTGAGAATTTGAATGTTTTCCTGTGTTTCCATATATTCATTTTATACGAAAACAGAAATATTTATACAGCGTTTATTTGATTCGGTAATGATCAATTAAGGAGTTGAGCATATTCATAAAGTGATCCGCTCCTTCACGGGCTTTTTCCGGCTGTCTGTATTTATCTTTATAATCCATCAAAAGACCATGGAACATGGTACATTCCATATCGTTTAAGAGTTTTACATCGTCGTAATGAAAATATCCCGATACGGCGGCCCGATGCATAATCATCCCGTTTCTCTCGCTGATTTCATTATTAAAGAAAACGCTGGTAAAAAGACCATCCAGATGTTTCCATTCATCAGGAAAAATCTGGTAATATTCAAAAATAACGTCGCCCAGATTCTGTTTGTATTTTCCCCAGAAAAGCAGATCAAAAACTTCAATGTTTTGGAAAGCATAGGTAGAAAAAGCTTTCCACATGGCAATCAGCATTTCCAGACTGTCACTTTTTTCATTGATGACTTTATGAAGATCAACAATATAATTTTCCAGAAATTTTATGGAAGCAAACAGAATCAGCTGGTCAAAATCTTCAAAATGTTTGTAGATGGTTGCGCTGGTACAGTTTGCTTCCGCTGCGATCGCTCGTATTTTAATGTCATTGGGACTGGTGGTTTTCAAAAGTTCATAGGTTTTTAAGATTAATTCATTCTTTTTATTTGCGGCCATATATCTCTCCATACAAGAACGTCCACTGACAAAGCCAGTGGACGTTGATAACTATACTGGTATAAAGAATATTATAATCTTAATATGATTATAAAATCAAGAGATATCAGTGATTTTCCAAATATTTTTTCATATCTGCATCAATATCTGCCGGAAGTTTCGGCTCTTCATAGGATTCCAGGATTTCTTTCCATTTCCGGTTTGCTTTTTGTTCAATAGAAACTCCGCCGTCGGCCAGCCATAATCCGTAAGGCTGACGGTTGCTGAGAGTGGGAATATAGAATTCATCGCGGAAATGATCCAGCGTATGTTCTGTAACCAGGAAAGTTCCCCTTGGACCAACTTCTTCAATAACATCATATGCCAGTGTATCTTCGTTTACAGTAACACCCTGATTAATCCGTTTCAGGTAACCAATGATTTCATTATCAACAATGAGTTTTTCGTATGAAGTACAGTTGTAGGATTCAATGATACCGGCGGCATGTAAAATGAAGTTTCCGCCTGCCATCTGAGCCATCATCAGTGTAATGGCGGATTCATAAGCAGCCTGGGAATCCATCATTTTTGAGTCAGAAAGAGCGCCGCTGATACGGCAGGGAATCTTATAATATTTGGCTAGCTGTCCGTTTACCAGAGAGACAACAGCGTCTTCCGGAGATCCGATGGCAAGTTGTCCGTTGCTCATATCGCCGTTGGATCCGGATGCGGAATAAACGATGGGAGCTCCCGGATTTACCAACTGAGCCAGTACGATTCCGGCCAGAACTTCTGCGTTCTGAAGAGAAACAAGGCCTGCAATGGTAGCCGGAGTACTCATACCGGCGATGGAAAGAGAATTTACCAGCTGAGGCTGACCGAATTCGGCATATGCCATGATGGCTCCCAGCTGATTGTCGTCATAGCTGAGCGGCGTCAGAGTACAGGGAATGGAAGCGATTACCGGTTTTTCTTTAATGGCATTCAGTCCTCCAAAAGGTATGGATGCAAGTTCGATACACTGACGTGCCGTTTCATATCCGTAAACACTGCCCATCAGAGGCTTTTCGCTGTATTTCATGGTATTGTAAACCATGGTATTGGGACGTTTCGGTACGTCAACATCAGTGGGCTCACAGGAAATATGGCTTTGAATATCGATATTTTCCAGGCGTTCGCAGATTTTAACGATATCATTGAAATCAGATAAAGTACCGTTGCGGCGTCCTCTGTCCAGATCGGTTACGAAAGGTGAACCGTAGGGGCCTACATATGCGGTGCGTTCTGTATCGATTACCACGTTCTTCTCCGGATTTCTGGCGTACATGGTAAAGGAAGAAGGAACTGTTTTTAAAGCGTCTTCTACTACTTTCTTTGGAAAGTATACGGTATCGCCGTCAACTTTGGCTCCGGCTTTGGCAAACAGATCTTTTGCTGGCTGATAGGTGATGTGAATTCCCACATTTTCCATGATTCTAAGGGAATTCTCATGAATCTGTTCGATTTCATTCTGAGTTAACAACTGATATCTCTGCATAATAAATACCTCCTAAATTTGTGTTTTTCATTTTTTGTTTTGTTAACCGTAAAGCTTAGATACATTTGATAACTTGATGATAAAATATAAAGTAATCATTGTCAACCTAAAAATAAAAGATGATAGAATTTTATAAAAATGTCAAAAATAATAATATCGAACAAAAAATAATAAAATAAACTAAAAAGTTGACATATAAAAATAAAAATGTGTATAATTACGATTATAATAGAGGGATAAGATAGGTACATTTGGTGTTTAAAATTTCATTATCATGAAAATAAAGTTAACTATGATTACTAATATGAAGAAAGTGAGGAATAATATGAAAAAAAATCGCACCCTTGTACTTGTCATTTTAAGTCTGATAGCCGGAATGGCCTATCTGACGCCTTTAATCCGATTTTCTTTTTATGATCAGATGAAAGAAGCGATGCAGCTTACCGATGTACAGATTGGAAGCATCGGCGCCATTTACGGTGTTTTTAATGTGGCGTGTTACGTTCCCAGCGGAATTTTGGCGGAAAAGTTCAATACAAAGAAGCTGTTGATTATATCCACTTTCGCTTTGTGTCTGGTGACAATATGGTATTCTTTTTATCCAGGATTCCAGATGCTGCTGGTTATCCATGCGCTTTATGGAGTTTTCAGTGTAGGTACTTTTTGGTCTCCATATTTGAATGCCATCCGTCATCTGGGAAGTGAGGAAGAGCAGGGACGCATTTTTGGAATCAGTGAAGGCCTTCGGGGAATTGGACAGACGGTAGTAGCTTTTGGGTGTCTTGCCGTTATGGGTCTGTTTGCATCGACAGCCATGGGATTTCGCTCTTTGTTGTGGATTAATGCAGTGGTATTTTTCCTTCTTATGCTGGCGGTTATCTTCTTTGTACCGGATTTTGATAAAGAGGATGCGGCTGATTCAGAAAATAAAAAATCTGTATCAAAAGAAACGAAGGAAAAGAAAAAGGGAGAGAATGCTCTGCTGAAGACAATTACCAGCCCTTCCACCTGGATTTGCATTTTTGTAATTTTATGCGGTTATACGGTCTGGAATACGGTGAATGGATATATTGGCACTTACTGTACGCGGGTTTTGAATATTCCGGCCGGAATTTCCAGTACTCTTTCTATTGTGAGAAGTTATATCATTGTATTTGCGGCGGGTCTGACAGGAGGTTTCTTTATTGATCGATTTAAGGCAAAAGGATCAGGGATGATGATAGTTTTCTTAAGTACGGGAATCTGCACGGCGGGAGTGTTCCTCACCCATAATCTTATTTTTCTTTGTGTTGGGGTAACCATTATTCTTTCCTATTTGGTGAACGTGATCAAATCCACTTATTGGTCCATTTTGGGTGATGCAGGAGTACCCCTTCATATGACGGGGATTGCCACTGGTGTGATTTCTCTGATCGGTTTAACGCCGGATATTTTTGTAGCTCCGGTGGTGAGTCGCTTTATTGCATGGGGAGAAAGTGCAGGTAATTTGGAAGCGGGCTTTAATCTTATGCTGGTATGGCTGTTTGTCTGGTCTATTTTGGGAGTTGGAGCATCCTTTATATTAAAATTGAAAAAAGAGAAGGTGAGGTAATTTGAAAAAAGAAGGTAATAAGAAAAGAAATATGGTATTTATTGTGTCTGCAGTCATCGCTGTAATAATTGCTCTTTGGGGAATTATCGGAGGAGATTCTTTCTCTGCTTTTGCCGATTTTCTGATGAGAATATTGAAAAAGGATTTTTCCTGGCTTTATCTGGGCGTAATGCTGTTTTTCGTATTATTTTTGCTGGTGATCGCTTTCAGCAAATTCGGCAAAGTAAGATTGGGTGGTGATGAAGATAAACCAGAGTACAGTACGGTTTCCTGGTTTGCCATGCTTTTTGGTGCAGGTATGGGCGTAGGTCTGGTGTTTTGGGGAGTAGCGGAACCGTTGTCTCATTATATCGCTCCCATGGCAGGAATTGAGCCTATGACGGAGGAAGCCATGCGGTTTTCCATTCGTTCCTGCTTCATGCACTGGGGCGTTCATCCATGGGCTTGTTATGCGGTTATCGGTCTTGGTCTGGCTTATTTCCAGTTCCGGAAAAAAGAACGCACCATGGTCAGCAATCTTCTGAAGCCGGTAATTGGTGAGAAACACACAAAGGGAATACCAGGAAAAGCAGTGGATGTGTTTACCACAGTGCTGACGGTTATTGGTGTGGCTACTTCTTTCGGTATGGGGTGTCTGCAGATCTGCGGCGGCCTGGAGTATTTGTTTGGTATCCCCAATGAAGTGATAACGTGGATTATCGTTATTGTTATCTTGTGTGTGATTTATCTGAAAAGCGCTATCAGCGGTGTGGGGAAGGGAATTAAGAAAATATCGGATCTTAATCTTATTTTGTTTATCGCCTTGATGGTTGTAGGATTTTTCATTGGGCCTGGCCGGGAGATTGTCGATATGCTTATACATGGAATCGGTGATTATCTGATTCATTTCTTCCCGGACAGTCTGAGGCTTACTTCCAATGGAGACGGAACCTGGATTCAGAATTGGAGAGTATTCTACTGGGCATGGTGGATGTCCTGGGCTCCTTTTGTCGGCGTGTTTATTGCCAGAATTTCCAAGGGAAGAACAGTAAGGGAATTTGTCCTTGGCGTTATGATTGTGCCCATGCTGGTGTCTGTGATCTGGTTTTCTGTTTTTGGCGGAGTTGGAATCAATGTGGCGGATGCTTTTACGCCGGAACAGCTTCAGCAGATCGTTGCAGTACCGGAGACTGCATTGTTTATCATATTTAATGAGTATAAGTTTGGCATCGTTATGTCGATTATCGCTATCGTGCTGCTCACCACATTTTTTATTACGTCGGCCAATTCAGCAACTTACGTGCTGGCTATGCTGACTTCAGACGGTGATATTGATCCGCCAAATAATAAAAAAGTATTTTGGGCTATTTTGATGGCTGCCATAGCTTTTGCCTTGATAATCTCGGGAGGAGTTGCAGGTATTCAGACTATTTCCATTGTTATTGCTTTCCCTTACCTCTTTATTTTGCTTCTGGTTTGTGTTAGTCTGATAATAGTACTGAAAAAAGAAGTGGGCAAAAGAAAAGGAAAGGATGAGCAGAGAACATGACCAGATGGAGCACTCTTTGTTACATGGAGAGGGATGAAAAATATCTGATGCTGCACAGAACGGTAAAAAAGAACGACGTCAATAAGGATAAGTGGATCGGCGTGGGAGGACATTTTGAACAGGATGAAAGTCCGGAAGAATGTCTTCTGCGGGAGGTTAGAGAGGAAACGGGATATTTTCTGACTTCCTGGCAGTTCCGGGGGCTGGTTACCTTCGTATCCGGGGACGGCGTGACAGAATACATGTGTCTGTTTACAGCAGATGGATTTGAAGGAGATCCCATACCATGCGACGAAGGTGAGCTTCAGTGGGTGGATAAGGACAGAATTGAAGAATTAAATATCTGGGAGGGAGATAAAATTTTTCTGCGTTTGCTGCGGGAAGACAGAGAATTTTTCTCGTTGAAACTGGTCTATGACGGAGGGGGTTGTCTGGTTTCTGCAAATCTTAATGGAAAAAAAATCAAATAGGAGGAAATTGTTATGACACAGATCATTGCCAGCCCCAGCAGGTATATCCAGGGCAGGGGAGAAATTCAGAATTTATGTCGGTATGCCGCCAATTATGGAAAAAAATTGTGTATTCTGACCAGTGCTTCCGGGCGGAAAAGGGTGGAAGATCAGATCCTGTCAGGGCAGAAAGATACAGGAGTGGAGATTCAGTTTGAAGTCTTCAATGGCGAGTGCTGTATGACAGAGATAAATCGGATCAGTGAAGTTTTAAAAACGTCAGAATGTGATCTGATTGCCGGCGTGGGAGGAGGAAAGATTCACGATACAGCCAAGGCGGCAGGGTATTATACAGGAATTCCTGTTTTAATTGTTCCTACTATTGCGTCTACGGATGCACCATGCAGCGCCCTGTCGGTGATTTATTCGGATAACGGTGTGTTTGAAAAGTACCTGTTTCTTCCTTCCAGTCCCAATGTGGTTCTGGTGGATACAGATATTGTAAGCAAAGCTCCGGCCCGGCTTCTGGTTTCCGGAATGGGAGATGCATTGGCCACTTATTTTGAAGCCAGAGCATGCAGACAGTCCAATGCGGATAACTGTGTGGGAGGAAAATGTACTCAGGCGGCTATGGCTTTAGCGGAGCTTTGCTATGATACAATAATGGAATACGGTTTGAACGCGGCCATTGCAGCGGACGAAAAGGTATGTACGAAAGCGGTGGAAGCTGTGATTGAAGCTAATACGTATCTTTCCGGGATCGGATTCGAGAGCGGCGGACTGGCAGGAGCCCATGCCGTTCATAATGGGCTGACGGCCATTGAAGCCACTCATGATATGTATCATGGGGAGAAAGTTGCTTTCGGTACCCTGGTTCAGTTGATATTGGAAAATGCCGACAGTGAGGAAATTGAGGAAGTAGTAGAATTCTGCCAGGCAGTGGGCCTTCCCACTACTCTGGAAGAGCTGGGAATTAAAGAGATTAAACCGGAAGAGATCATGGAAGCGGCGAAACTGGCGGCGGCTGAGGGAGATACTCTTCCCAATATGCCTTTTGAAGTAACGCCGGATGATGTGTATGCGGCCATTCTCGCAGCGGACGCCGTCGGAAGAAGTTATATGGAATAAAATATTGGATGTTATTACGGAGCTGTCCAAAGACAGCTCCTTTTTATTACAGATGCAAAGAATGAATCATTTTTTGCAGTGTAAACCGATAAACAAGCCATATGATGAAGGCAAAGATAATAATCAGGACAAAACATCCGCCCAGACCATAGATTTCTGAAGAGGTAATTCTCCCATCATTGGCCAGCATAATCATGGAAAACAGAAGATACATGATACTCAGACCTACGGCGGAAGGAGCGAAAAATACTTTTGAAGCCTGACTTTTTATTTCTCTCAACAGATAGCGGGGAGAAGCTCCCAGCCGTTTTAAATCTTCAAAAACGTATCGATTGTTGACGGAGATGGTAATGCAGCGGGTATATCCGATGATCATGGCTGCCATCATGCAGATAATGGAAATAAAAAGAAACATCATCAGAAATACGGCGAAGGTATTAAAAAAGTCCTGTTGATCTAAAATACGGAATTTGGGAATATATTTCCAGTACATCCGGAAGTTGGAAGTATCTCTTTGATCAAAAGAAATCTGAGTCATGTCTTCAGTATCTCCCCAGTAAACTTCTCCCTTTTCCTCTGCCGTAATTTTTTCTATTCGATCGTAATAATAAGGGATTTCACAGTTGGAAGCTGTATCGTTTACGATGCGGTTGTAGAGCTCTTCGGCAAAGGCGAAATTGTCTTTTTCCTTCAGATTAAAAAAGACCATGACTTCTTTCCATTGATCAGTCAGCCCCTGAGAAATAGCCTCATAATCCTCGTCATCCAGTACGTAATAGGAGACCATGCCGGATAAATCGTTATAATGGAGATAATCTCCGAAGGCGACAGTCAAAGTATCCTCGGTAATGGGATTGGTCAGTTTGGTAAAGGATGAACTTAATGTATAGGAATGCTGTTCTTCCTGATTGGTGATGGGACAGTAAATACCGGAAGGAATGTCCACGGATATGCCCGTAAGGAGCTCAAAGCTGCTTTCAGAGAAAAAATTTGATTCACTCAGCATGGGTGTGTATTCATAATGAAACTTTCCGTCTTCTTCTTCAATTCTTTTTTCTCCATCGGAAGCCAGATTGATAAAGGGTACGGATTTCCAGCTTTTAATGGAAAGACCGTATTTTTCGGCCAGTTGACTTACTTCCTTTTGACCGGGGAGTTCTTGGTCCTGACGGTAATGGTAAATATAGCTGTTGGTACGGGAGCTGCTTTCCATGGAACTGGAGATCCAGAGCATGGGCAGATAAAAGATGGCGAAACACCCTCCGGCAATCAACACAGTGATAACCAACATGTTGTTTACGATCTGTTTTCCCTGAAATTTCATCATACTGCGAGAGATGATGCCTTTATAAAGATTTTTACGGCGGATCTGCCATCCGTGGACGACGGTGTGGAGCAGAATCATATAAAGTCCTGCAAAAACAGGCAGATATAAAAGATTGGTCCATGCCGGGGGATAACGGTGAAGCACGTTTATGAAAAAGCCTGTTTTTCCATAGCCCAATACTGCTCCGGTCAGTAAAAGGATAATCCCTGCAAAACCATACCATGATTTTACTCTGGGAAGAGGTTCATTTTTATGAGATTCGTTGATGATGTCCATCACGTTGACCCGCTTTAAAAAGCGAAGCCCCAGTAAAAAAGCAAAAAAGGAGGAGACAATCATGAAAAGCAGGGAAACCAGCAGACAGTGAAGATCAAAAGCCAAAGCCATCTCACTGCTTTTTACAAACAGGGAAAAGATGTTCCAGATCAGCCAGGCAAAGGGTATTCCAAGGGCAGCGCCGGCAAAAGAAGAGACGCCTCCCAGCAGCAGCACTTCTGTCAGAAGAAATTTCTTCAATTGTTTTCCAGGCGTTCCCAGGGCGATAAAAAGGCCTGTTTCCTTTGACTTTGTACGATAAAAGAGACTGGCTCCATAGACGGTAAAAACGATACAGCCAAAACAGGATAAAAGAAAAACGGCGATCATCTGTTTCCTGCTGTCTCCGCCTTCCGGAAAAACATTTTGTACCGTAGGAGAAAACATCATGGCGGAATATGCGGTGATCAAAAGCAGAGCCATAAAGTTGCAGATTATGTAAAGCAGGTAGTTTTTTCGGTTATGTTTTCTTAATTTTCCGTAAATACTATTTAATGTCAACATCTTTGTCACCACTCATTTCTTTAATATTTTCCAAAAGTTTATCGTGAAAGGCAGTCCTGCCGTCTTTCTTTTCCAGTGTCCGGCAGACGACGCCGTCGGAAAGAAGAATCACCCGATCGCAAAAAGAAGCGGAATAACTGTCGTGGGTTACCATAAATATGGTGGCGTTCAAAATATCCCTGGCTTCCAGAAAGGCGTCGATGACGGTACGGCTGGATTTGGAATCCAGATTTCCAGTAGGTTCATCGGCCAGAATAAGAAGAGGGGAGTTGATCAGCGCCCGGGCAATGGCTGTTCGCTGCCGTTCGCCTCCGGATATTTCGGCGGGATATTTGTCCTGAATGGGATCAATGGAAAAAAGAGACAAAAGCCGGTCTGCCAGATGTTCTCCTTCTTTTCCCACCTGTCCTTTGATAATCCTGGGAAGAAGAATATTTTCCCGCACGGTCAGACCGTCCAACAGCATAAAATCCTGGAATACGAATCCCAGTTTTTCATTTCTGATCCGGGCCAGTTTTTCTTCTGATAAATTGGTTAACTCCTGACCGCCCAGAGTGATTTTTCCTTTGTCAAAGGGAATATAACAGGAAATGCAGTTTAACAGGGTGCTTTTGCCGGAACCGGAAGGGCCCATAACGGCGATAAATTCTCCTTGACTGACGCTGAAAGTAACTCCTTTTAACACTTCATAAGTATTTGTTCCTGCACGGTAGGATTTGTGAAGGTTATTTACGTAAAGCATGTAATTACTCCTTTTTAATAGTGCTGAGGTTAATGGTGTCTTTAATTTTTGATCATAGAATCAGGATAGCACAGAAAAAGAAATGGTAATTTGGCCATGTCATTTTCGGTGGTCCTGCGGCAACATTTAACCTTTCGACGGGAATGATGTAATAATCTGAGTTCCTCATGTAATGTTTGGCATGTCCCTGTCTTGTGAAACGCGGTTGGGAATGGTACTCTTAAAAGACAGACAAAGAAGGCAGGTGGAAGTGAAATTTATGATAAGGATAGGAATCTGTGATGATGAAAATAAGGCCAGGGACATGCTGCGGTTTCAGATTGAAAGGGTGGAAGAAGAAGGAGCGGAGGAGATCGTCTATGAATTTTCTTCGGGAAAGAGTGCTGTAAGGTGGCTGAAAAATCATCCGGGAGAGATCGATCTTTTATTTCTGGACGTGGAGATGCCGGAAGTATCAGGAATTGAAGCTGCCCGGGAGATACGAAAATTTGACAAAAATCTGCACATTGTTTTTGTTACGGGATATGAGGATTTCGTTTTTGAAGGATACCGGGTACAGGCTCTGGATTATCTCATAAAACCTGCGGAAGATAAAAGGCTGCTGGAAGTGATAAAAAGAGTACGGGAAAAAATCAACGAAGGGAAGGGTGAACAGATTATCGTTCAGAATACCGATGGGATTTACCGCCTGTACCAGTCGGATATTCTGTATTGTTTCAGTCAGAAGCGGAAAGTTTTTCTGGTTCTGAGGGAGAAAGAAATTTCCTGTTATGGGAAACTGGATCAATTGGCACAGAGAATGGGGAAAACATTCGTCAGGATTCATCAAAGGTATCTGGTAAATGGAAAGCGTGTGGAATACGTCGGCCGTGATTTTGTACGGATAAAAGACAGGGAGCTTCCTATAAGCCGGTCCATGAAGACGAAAGCAACCACGATTCTGGCAAAGATGATGCTGGAGGAGGACAAAATATGAGAGAATTTTGGTTTCTGCTCAGGTGCATTGTTTTTCTGGCGGATGCAGTCCTTTGTTATTGTGTGATGAAACGGCTTCTGCTTGTGAAAAAGAGATGGTTTTTCCAAATGCTGCTGTTTGCAGGATGCGCTCTGATATCCAATATGATTATTTATGTGGGTGATCTTGCAAATCTTCCTCCCACTATGATTGCTTTTCTTGCGATTGTGATGATTTGCTGCGAAAATGCAAATCTTCATAAACTGGCGGTGGGATTGATGATAACGGGTACAACCTTTGCCCTTAATGCTTTGGCGGATACGTATTTATCGTGGGACAATATGATAAGCCGACTGATTTTCTGGCCTTTACTTTTGATTTTGATTCATTTTCTGGTTCGGGAACAGAGTTATGAATTGTCGCCGGAATACTGGAAACTGCTGATCCTTTTAACGTTAACACCTTTTGGAATTGTTACGGCGGTTGTGCTGATGCAGCCTTCTTATTACCAGATAGAAGAAATGAGTGAGGTGAATCAGGTTCTCCTTTTTCTTGCGCTGTTTTCCATCATCGGTCTTCTGTGGGCCATGACGGCTTTAGCAAGACTTCAGGAGGCGGAACATCAAAGACAACTGTATGAGATGAATCAGACCTATTATAAAAATCTTGAACAGCAGCAGATGGAGGTGAGAAAACTGCGCCACGACATGGCAAATCATTTTCATGCACTGCTCTCATTGCCAGGTGAAGAAAAGGATGTTTATATACGGGAATTGATCCGTGATTCCGGAATTTCAAAAAGTATGACTTTCTGCGAAAACCGGGTGGTGAACATTGTAATGAATCTTAAAGTAATGATGGCCAGAGAAAAGGATATTTCGGTCGAATACAGTATTGATATTCCGGAAAGGGCCGGCATAGACAGGGTAGATCTGTGCGCCTTGTTCGCTAACAGTCTGGATAACAGTATAGAAGCCTGCAGCAGGCTGAAACATGAAAAAAAAGAAATCCGTATCACCGCCAGATGTCAGAAGGGTCTTCTGGTTCTTCAGATCAGTAACCCTCTGGAAAAAGTTCCAAAAATAAGGAACGGAAATATTCTTTCTTCTAAAACCGATAAGGAAAAGCATGGCTATGGTCTTACCAGCATAAGAGATATTGCCGGAAGATACAACGGGTATATGGAGATAAAAATGGAGGATAAAGTTTTTTCTTTGTTGGTATGGATGAAAGAAAAGGATGGACTCCATAAATAAAAGGCCTCGGGAAGAGGCCTCATCTTACAGATTCTGGGAACATACGATGGATATCTGGGGATTGTTGTTAAGATCAGGAGAGTATTTATCTTTGTGCAGATATTCTCTCAGATAAATCAGCGGAAGATATCCCTGGCTGAACAGATCCTGGGAAATGGAAAAATCGATGTCCCCATTTTTCAGAAGGGTTTGGGTATGCTGGGAAATATCATGGCATACTACGCGGATTTTTCCTTTAAGACCTGCGGCTTCTACTGCTTTGGTGCAGGCTGCCACACTGCGGTTGGCCATGTAGACGGCTTGGATATCCTTATGTTCCTGCAGCGCTGCAGATATTTTGCGGTAGGTAATCTGGTAGTCATTATAAGTTTCGATTACAGTAATCTGTGAGTGTTTGAAACCCACTTCCTGAATCCGGTCGCAGAATCCTTTGAGGCGGGAACGGTGGCCGTCAAATTCCAGATTCCCCACAGCGGCCAGAATCCCGGCGTCCTTTGGGATGCATTTACTGATCAGTTCTGCGGCGATTCGGCCGCTTTTTTTATAGTCCTGTCCCACGAAACAGAGACGGGAACTCTCCGGAAGATCGGAATTGAAGGTGATTACTGGGATCCCCTTCTTTTGCAGCAGGGAAATTCTCCGGCATATCTGGGAATCGTTGACGGCGCAGACAGCCAGCCCCTGGACTTCCTGGTCCAGAAGATTCTGGAGATGAAGTAGGGTATCGTCAGGAATGTCAGTGCTACATTCTTCCGTGATAATGGTTACGTGAAATTCTGCCAGTTCTTCCCGGGCCGCTTCAATTCCTCTTTCGATTTCCCATTTAAAATGGCCTGACCAGTTGGGAAGTAAAACGCCTAATTTCAATGGAGGATAATTTTGCTCAAACAATGTTTTCTGGTAAGCATTTCTTGGCGTAAGGTATCCGGTTTCCTTCAGGGCCGCCATCACTTTTTCATAAACGGCAGGACGGACATGGGAACGGTTGTTCAGCACCCGGTCCACAGTTCCCCGGGAAACTCCGGCCATATCGGCAACCATCTGAATAGTAGGTTTTTTGTTGGACATCGACGCAGGTCCTTTCTGTAAAAAATGAATCAATTATTAAACAGAATGTGCGAATGCACATAAATTTACTATTTGGATTTTATCATATTCCACAGTTTTTTACAATGATTTTATATATTATGGACAAAAAGGAAAGAAATGAAAAAGAAATATTGACAGATCAGAAAAATAATTTTAAAATCAAAGATACAAAAGCACAAATAGAACAAATGCACATGGCGAAGGTGGAGGAAGAAAAATGAGTTTAAAAAAATGCGCATGTATTGATACTTTGTATACGGAACTTCCCTGGGAAGAAAGATTTCAGGCAGCAAAAAATGATGGATTTGATGCGGTAGAATTCTGGGATTGGAGAATTCGTGATCTGGATCAGACCAGAAAATGTGCCGAGGATGCCGGCATCGTAATCAGTGGATTTAACGGGGACAATGATTTTTCACTGGTAGATCCTACCCATAAGGAAAAATACATGGAAGCTTTGGCTGCATCTGTGGATGCTGCGAAGAAAATTGGAGCAAGAAGTGTGACTATCCATTCCAATGCGCTGGGCGACGGCGGCGTGGTAGTCAATCATTATGATGATCTGTCCGATACAGTAAAACTGTGTTCTATGTATGATATGCTGCTGGAATGCGCAAAAATGGCAGAAAAAGAAGAAGTCAACATGAATCTGGAAGCGCTGAATATTACCACAGATCACGTTGGAAACTTCTTGAAATACACACAGATGGGTGCAGAAATCTGCCGTCTGATCAATTCTCCCAGATTGAACGTATTGTATGATGTTTATCATATGCAGCTGAATGAGGGATGCATCTGTGATACCATCACAAATTATGTGGATCGTATTGGACATGTCCATGTGGCGGACGCTCCGGGACGTCATGAGCCAGGAACAGGCGAGATTAATTATAAGAAAGTGATTCGCCATTTGGAAGCATGCGGATATCAGGGATTTGTAGGATATGAATTGTTCCCGATGACCGATACAGCGACGGCTGTAAAAGCCATTATGACAGAGTGCTGATTGTTTTTATAGGATAGAAGTGCATAAAAAGCGGCGGCTTATGAAAATGAGCCGCTGTTTTTTTGCATAAAAACGGAGGCGGTTGACAAACATCTTTCTTCTGTTTTATATTAGTTCAGTATGAAAAAGCGGGGTGATATGTATGAAAAAGAAAATATGGAAGGCGGCGGTACCGTATACGCTTCCTGTCTGTATGGGATACATTTTTTTGGGAATTGCTTTTGGCGTGCTGATGGTGAGCAATGGATTCCATCCGGGGTGGGCTATCCTGATGAGTGTCTGTGTCTTTGCCGGTTCCATGCAGTTTGTAGCAGTTGATCTTCTGGCTGGACCTTTTGCACCGCTGACGGCGGCCTTAATGACTTTGATGGTAAATGCCCGTCACATTTTTTACGGACTGTCTATGTTGGACCGGTTTAAAATCTGCGGAAAGCTGAAACCGTATATGATATTTTCCCTTTCTGATGAAACCTATTCTCTCTTATGTTCTGTGGAACCGCCTGAAGGTATAGATAAGAAATGGTATATGTTTTTTATTGCGGTGATGGATCAGTTTTACTGGATTGCGGGAACGGCCGTCGGCAGTCTGGCGGGAAGTCTTATCACCTTTGATTCCACGGGAATAGATTTTGCCATGACAGCATTGTTTATCGTGATTTTCGTGGAACAGTGGGAGAGTACAAAGAATCATATTCCTGCCCTTCTGGGTCTGGCGATAACCTTTATCTGTCTGCTGATTTTCGGGGCGGACTGGTTTATTATCGCGTCTATGGCGGGAATCTTTGCAGCATTGTCCCTGTCAAGAAAATATATGACGAAAAAGGAGGCGCTGCAATGACGAATCTGCAAATTTTTCTTACGGTATTGATTATTACGGCGGTCACTGTTTTGACAAGGGTATTGCCTTTTGTGATGTTCCCAGGGAATAAAAAAACACCGGAATTCGTAGTATATCTGGGAAAAGTGCTTCCCTTTGCCATCATGGGTATGCTGGTGGTTTACTGTTTTAAATCTGTGTCGGTATTCTCCTGGCCCCATGGTTTGCCGGAACTGATTGCCGGAGTTTTTGTGGTTGCGGTACATAAATGGAAACATAATCTGCTGTTCAGTATTGGAGGAGGCACGGTACTGTATATGATTTTAGTCCAGGGCGTCTTTTGATTTCTGCGCATGGGACATTCTGTAAAGGGATATAATAGGTAATAAGCAAAAAATAAGGGCTGCGTATGAGAGAGCGGATTTCTTATTTGGCGATGATTTTACTGATAATGCTGCTCATACCGGCAGGGGTTATTCTTCTGTTTTCAGATGGGCAGAAGCTGGAGGCGGAAAAGGATCCGGAGTTGGAAGATTATCTGGCAGGTATTGTATATTCTCAGATTCCAGATTCTGATTTTCCCTGGGAAGCAGTCAAAGCCCAGGCGGTGCTGGCAAGAAGCAGTCTGATATATGAACTTGAAAAGGGAAACGTATCGGAAGAAGACTGGAAACAGGAAGCGTCCCAACTGAGGAGTGAAATGAAGAGCCGCAAATTTGGCGGCCGTTACCGTCGGGTGCAGATGGCAGTTTCTGAAACTGCCGATGAAGTGCTGTCTTATCAGGGAGAAGTATGCCAGGGAATCTTCCATCGTGTCAGCGCCGGTTATACCAGAGCGGGCAGTGATGTTTTTGAAGGTTCAGGATATGAATATATTACAGGCGTTGAAAGTGTTGTGGATCAGGAAAGTGAAGATTATCTGACAGGACACTATTTCACGCCTGATTTTTTGGAAAAAGAATGCCTGAATTTCGGGATTAAACTGTCCTTTTCGACGGGCGATGAGATTGTGGTTAAGACAAGGGATGAAGCGGGATATGCGGCCACGGTGGAAGTGGGGGATACGGTCTGTACAGGGGAAGAGGTAAGGCAGATGCTCCATCTTCCTTCGGCAAGTTTTACAGTGGAGGTGCAGAAGAAAAAAATTCGGTTTCTGTGCAGAGGACAGGGGCATGGAATGGGGATGAGCCAGTATGGCGCCGGACGGATGGCAGAGGAAGGCAGTACATATCGGGATATATTGAACTATTATTTTCCGGAAACGGAAATTCTTGTGATGGAAAGTGAATAGAATCATCATATTCGGGAAATCTATGTAATGAAAGATTTGAAAACAGACTGAGGTGAAAGAATATGATGAAAAAAGAAAGAAATTTAAGACTGCTGGTCAGCGGTATTCTTCTGCTGGCAATTGTGGCCGCTGGCGTCGGCCTTTACCAGGCGGGCGATGGAAAAGGCGCGGAAGAACAAAACCGTCAGGAAGAACTTGCAAAAGAGGAGGGGGACAGTGACACGCCTTCTGAATATGAAGACTCTCTTCAAAGTGAAGATGTAAATACATCTAATGCTCAGGCACAGATGGAAGAGGAAGCAGAAGAGTCGGAAACCAATGAAAATGATACGGCAGAAGAAGAAATGCAGGAAACGGTTACAGAAAATGTGGAGGAAATTCTTCCGGCATTGGATTTCAGTGAGAATACGGTAATGCAGTGGCCGGTTCAGGGAGACGTATTGATTGATTACAGCATGGACGGAGCCGTTTATTTTCCCACATTGGAAGAATATAAATATAATCCGGCAGTTATTTTAAGCGCGGCGGAAAGCCAGGCGGTACAGGCGGCTGCCAACAGTAAGGTGGTCTCGGTTACGGAAAACGAGGAAACAGGCGTTACGGTTACCATGGATATGGGAAATGGTTATCAGGCAGTATATGGTCAGCTGCAGGATGTTTCTGTAGAACCGGAACAGACAGTGGCTGCGGGAACGGTGATTGGAACAGTGGCTGCTCCGACGAAATACTATTCAGAAGAAGGAACAAATCTTTATTTTGCCATGACAAAAGACGGTGAATCTGTGGATCCCGTCATGTATCTGGATACCGGTGAAGAATAATGATTCACCAAAAGAAAAAACTGCCGTATAATGTATTATGAAAAAAATTCGCAATCGAAGATTATCATTACATGGGCGGGCGCCGGCGGATTTTTATTCTGGACAATATACTTTTTATCGGTTGCTTCACTATAGACGGTTTTGCAGACGGTTTGTTTGCAAAACTGTACATATTTTTGAATGGGGACAAAAGATGAATTACACTTATATGGTCAGATGCTGTGACGGCAGTTTTTATACCGGCTGGACCAACAATCTGGAAAAAAGAATTCAGGATCATAATATGGGACGGGGAGCCAAATATACGAAAAGCAGGCTTCCGGTGACCTTGGAATATTATGAGACCTATGAGACAAAAGAAGAAGCAATGCGCAGGGAGTACGCGATTAAGCGAATGACACGCGCACAGAAGCTGGCATTGCTTTCAAAAAATCAAAAGTGATTATTTTTCGATTCCCTTTCGGGAAGGAATTCCCCTGTCGAAGGGGTGTTTGATTTTGCGGATTTCCGAAACGTAGTCCGCCGCTTCTATTAAAGCAGGGCTTGGACCCTGGCCGGTTAAAATCACTTCCAGTTGTTCCGGTTTTTTCTTCAGAAAATCCAAAAGGAGATTTTCATCAAATAATCCGGCACCGATGGTGTAAATCAATTCATCAAAAAATACCACGTCATAGGATTCTTCAGCGATCATATTTACGAGAAGCTTAAACTGGTTTTCGTAAAATTCTTTTCGCTCTTTTTTCTCTTCTTCTGTCATCTGAAAACTGAATTTTTCACATTCCAGTCCGTCAACAATTGTAATGTTGGGCACAGTTTCCAAAACTTTTCGTTCACTGGTGGAATTGTTTTTCATGAACTGATAAATCAAAACACGGTATCCGTATCCGGCGGCACGGACGCATAAACCCATTCCGGTAGTGGTTTTTCCTTTGCCGTCACCGCAGTAAATATGAATACAGCCTGTCTGTTTTTCCATAAGCGTCCCCTCTTTTCCTGGTTTTTGTTTCAGTATAGTATAGTCTGCCCAATATTTCAATTTACAGTTTCATAAGACGGCGGTATGTTTTGGGAGAACAGCCCACCTTGTCTGTAAATATATTGATAAAACTGCCGCTGCTGCCGTATCCTACTTCATAGGCAATCTCAGCGATGGTTTTTGTAGTTCGGACCAAAAGAATTTTGGCTCTGTCCATCCGGGAATTGATAACATAATCCATGGGAGAATAGCCGGTTTCTTCTTTAAATCGGTGGGAAAAGTAATAAACGCTCATGCTGGAGATTTCCGACAGTTCTTTTAACGTGATTTTTTTTCCAATATTATCTTTAATGTAATGGATAGCCATATGGATGGGGTTTTCTTTCTGAGTCTGATAATCATCCATATCATGAAGAAGCTGCAGCAGTTTATAAACCCGCATAGAGGTTGCGAACATACTTTCGTATCCTCCGTTTTCGTAAAAATTTACCGTATCATAAATGAAACTGCCGATTAGGGCATTGTTTTTGGAACGGATCAAAGGTCCGCGAATTGCCAGAATATGTTCCACAATTTCATGAGAATTGGAACCGTCAAAATGAATGAAGGTAAATTCCAATCCGTTTTCTGCCTGGTAATAGTGGGGATTATTGCAGTCAATCAGTACCACGTCGCCTTTATTGGCTTCAAAGGTTCTCTCCATATGCTGGACATGCATGGTACCTTCCATAATATACATAACCAGCAGAGGCGGATAAAAATCCCGTTTAAACATATATTTGGAAGTGCAGTAATAATGACCGCACCATGTCATGTAAAAATACATTTGTTCTGCCAGAGCGGACGGTGTAAAGGAAAAGCATACAGACTGTTCAAGTACGCCTGAGTCAACACTTTTCACAAAGAGCACCTCCTTTTTCGGATGATTTTCTTTTCGTAGATCATACCATATATAAAAGGAAATAACAACATTTTTGGTAAATATGCATGAAAAAATATAAAAAAATTATGAGGTATTCCTATTGCGTGAACGTGCACAAAATACTATAATAATAAACTATGGAATGTGCACGGACACACAAAAAGAAGCGTAAGGAAAGAACTTTTTCTGGCATCCTGCTGGAAATAGAACTTACACAACGCTAAAAAGTGGTAAGTTGCACAAAAAGAAATCGTTTGTTTTGTACATATTGCCGTTTATGAAAAAATAAAAAACAAGATTCGTGAATAATGGGACAAAACTGCACATTGGATTTGAGAATTTGCTAAGATATAATATTATTCAACGTAGACAGGAAATCTACAGAAAATAAGAAAAAATCAGTAAAATTGTCCGGTTTTGGAGATTCGGTTAATTTGACTACAGGAACAAAATAAATGAATATCCATACATAGTTTTTTGAGGTTTTGCTCTTAACACGCAGGATGCGTGATTTGAGAAATAAAAGGAAGCGGGAGGTTATGTTTAATGGAGTCTCAAAGCAACAAAAACTTTTTGACCACTCTGAAGAAACAGGGTATTGTGCTGGCGATGATTCTGGTTTACTTGGTATTCTTCGTAATATCAAAGCAGTTTCGGACCTTTGACAACTTTATCCTGCTTTTCCGTCAGGTGGCCACAATCGCCGTAATGGGCGCAGGTATGACTTACGTCATCATCGGAGGAAACTTCGACCTGTCTGTAGGTTCACTCCTGTCGTTGTGCTGTGTTATCTGTATTGACCTGCACGACAAAATCGGACCGATTCCGGCAATGATCGTTACGATTATCGTAGGTATGGCGTCCGGTATCGTAAGCGGATATCTCTGTGGATATCTGAGGCTGAATTCCATGATCGTTACGCTGGGTATGATGAACGTGCTGCAGGCGTTGGCCATGATGTATACCAATGGTCAGTTCGTTCAGATGGCAGACAGCAACGCATGGTTTACTCAGATCGGTAAAGGAAGCGTAGGGCCGATCCCGATCTCAACTATTATCATGATAATCTTTATCATCATCATGGGATATTACCTGAACAGAAGCGTATACGGACATCAGGTTATGTCAGTGGGTGGAAATGATGAAGCCTGTCGGTACAGCGGTATCAACGATAAGATGGTTATCCTGAAAACTTTTGTACTGTCCGGTCTTTCCACAGCTATCGGTGCAATTTTGCTTTGTTCCCGTGGCGCATCGGCACAGTGTACCATCGGTGAAAGTTACGAGTTCGATGTTATCTCCGGTGTAATCCTGGGCGGTGCTTCACTGAATGGCGGAAGCGGAAGCGTTTACAAAACTTTTGTCGGAGTTATGATCCTTGGTATTCTGGATAATGGTTTTGTTATCATCGGTCTTCCGTATTATCTGCAGTGGGTTGCACAGTGTATCGTAATTCTGATAGCTGTTTATATCGATATCATGACAAAAAGAAAGAAGGGTGCGTAAATGGGAAAAATAAAATCGATTTTATCAAAACACACCATCATACCGATCTGGATCGTATGTTTTGTGCTTGCATCCATCTTTGTTAATGGATTTTTAAGTGTAAACAATCTGTTTAACGTGTTTAATCAGAATGCCATGAAAGGTATCATGGCCATCGGTATGACCTTTGTAATTATCAACAGTTACTTTGATATGTCCACCTGTACATTGGTTGCATTGGCCGCATCCCTGGCATGTGGATTGGAAGCAAGCATCGGCATGATCCCGGGTATCATTGTAGCTTTGCTGGTAGGAGTTCTGGTAGGATGCATCAACGGATTCCTGGTAGCTTATGCGAGGATTAATGCCTTTGTTGTTACTTTGGCTATGATGCTGGGCTGCCGCGGCGTAGGGTATATATACCATGCAGAGGAGTCTCTGATCCCCATGAATACAGATATGGGCTGGGCGTTTATTGATTTCGGCGCCGGAAAAGTCGGCCCTCTGTCTTACATCAGCATTATCTTTATCATTATGCTTTTGATTGCACATTATGTGCTGAAATATACCACACATGGACGTAATACATATGCTGTTGGAGGCAATGAAAGCTCTGCGTTCAATGCAGGTATCAATACAAAAAGAGTTACTTTTATTAACTTTGTAATCTGCGGTTTCACAGGCGCTCTGGGAGGCGTTATGTATGCGGCGTTTTCCGGCGCTTCCACACCTACTCTTGGATGGCCGGATATGCACATGCTGGTTATCGCAGGCGTTGTACTTGGCGGTACGAAGCTGACCGGCGGTGTTGGTAATATCTGGTATACCCTGGGCGGTGTTATGCTTCTGGGCGTAGTTGATAATATCATGAACCTGCTGAATGTTCAGACATACGTAAATACCCTGATCACAGGTCTGATCATGATCGGTATCCTGTATCTGGATAAAGTTATGATGACCAAAAAGACCAAGAAAGCTAATCTGGAATGACAGAAGCAGACCGTGTAAATGTAAAAATGGTTATTATTGCCGGAGTTTTTCCCGGTATAATAATAAAATCATCTTAAGCTAATAGGAGGAAGAGAAATGAAGAAAAAATTATTAGCAATGATCAGTGCAGCTCTGGTTGCATCCATGCTCATCACTGGATGCGGCGGCGGAAGCAGCGACGATGCAGCGGCAACCGATGACGCGGCAGCAACAGAAGAAAGCGGATCTGATGATGCGGCAGCATCCGACGATGCAGCAGCTTCTGACGATGCGGAAGCATCTGACAGCACAGCTTCCGGAGAGGGAGCAAAAATCGGTATGGTTGTAAACTATTCCGGACAGGACCCGTACCAGACATCTTACTATGACACCATGGTATCTTACGCAGAAGAAAAAGGCGTGGACCTTCAGATCCTTGACCCGAAAGGCGACGCTACGACACAGGCAAACCAGATTCAGGACCTGATCAACATGCAGTGTGACTGTATTATCGTTTGGCCGGTTAACGGCGAGACAGCAGTTGCTTCTGTAAGAGCAATCAATCAGGCAGGTATCCCCTGTATGACAGCCAATACTAACGTTGCTGAAGCTGGTGAAGAATTCATCAAATGCTACGTTGGGCCTTCAAACGTAGAAGAAGGTAAACAGACTGCTCAGGAAATGGTTAAACAGCTTGGCGAAGACGCTAAGATCGTTGAAATCACAGGACCGGCTGGCTACACCACATCTCTGGAACGTACACAGGGTCTTGAGGAAGGTATCGAAGGAACCAATGTTGAAATTCTGGACAGCCAGACAGGTGAAGGTAACCGTGAAAAAGCTCAGCAGGTAATGGAAAACTACCTGGTTAAATATGCAGCAGGCGAAATTGACGCCGTATTTACCTTCGATGACAATGCAGCTTACGGTGCATGGAACGCTATCGAAGCAGCCGGAAGACAGGATGATGTGAAGATCTTTGCAGCAGCTTCCGGAAGCTACAGCACCATGGACTATGTAAGAGATGGAAGAATTGCAGCAACAGCTATGCAGTCTCCCCACTTCGACGCACAGGAAGCGCTGGATATGGCAATTCAGCTGGCAGCAGGCGAAGAACCGGCAGAATTCTACAACTACATTGAGACACCGGTAGCTACACAGGAAAATGTAGATTCTCTGGGTCTGGAAGAATGGTAAAATTTATCATTCTGTAAAACTGCAGCAGGTAAACAAGCTAATAATTACTTTGTACGGGGCCGCTTTTGCGGCTCCGGCAAAGAAGTATTCATTTTGATGATTAAGAAACCGGAGGAAATGTAAATGAGCAATGAATATGTTCTTGAGATGAAAAACATTAATAAAACTTTTCCCGGTGTTAAGGCATTGGATAATGCTTATCTGAATCTGAAGTACGGCGAAGTTCTGGCACTGTGTGGTGAGAACGGTGCGGGAAAATCTACGCTGATGAAAGTGCTCTCCGGAGTATATCATGCAGATCCGGGTTCAGGTGAGATTATTTATCAAGGAAAACCGGTTCGTTATAATAGTCCTATTGAAGCGAAAAATGATGGTGTTGTCTTAATTTTCCAGGAATTATCCTTAGTAATGGAATTAACAGTTGCAGAGAATCTGTATCTGGGCAGTCTGCCGAAAAAAGGCGGCAGAATTGACTGGAAGAAGATGAATGCAGATGCACAGAAGGTTCTGGATGAACTGGAGTGTCCGGCAAAACCGACAGATGTTATTTCTTCGCTGCCTATTGCACAGCAGCAGATGGTAGAAATTGCCCGCGGTATTGCTCTTGGTGCGAAAATCCTCGTATTGGATGAGCCCACATCTTCTCTGACAGAGAAGGAAAAAGATTCTCTGTTTAAGATTATCAACAAACTGAAAGCTCAGGGCGTTGGTATGGTATATATCAGCCACAAGATGGATGAAATTTTTGAAATCAGCGATCGTGTTCTGGTCATGAGAGACGGTAAACCCACCGGCGAGTTCATTACAAAAGATATCACGCTGGATGATATTGTAAACAGTATGATCGGCCGTTCTCTGGATAACTACTATTACAAATGTAAATGGAATCCAAAAGAAGAAGTACTGAAAGTTGAAAATCTTTCTCTGAAAGGATATTTCAAAGATATCTCCTTTACGGTACATGCCGGAGAGGTTGTAGGTTTTTACGGCTTGGTGGGAGCCGGACGTACTGAGATTATGGAAACGATCTTCGGTATTCGTAAAGCGGATTCCGGAAAGGTTTATCTGGAAGGAAAAGAACAGAAAATCCATAACAGTGTGGATGCGGTAAAGGCAAAGATCGCTTTCGTTACAGAAAACCGTAAAGAACAGGGGCTTGTTCTGGAGCAGTCCTGCCGTGAAAATATGGCGCTGGCAAGACTTCCCTGGATCTCCAAACACGGTTTTGTGGATATTAAAGAAACTTATAATATTTATAATGAATACCATGATAAACTGCAGATCAGTTCACCCAGCTCAGAGACGCCGGTCGGCAATCTTTCCGGTGGTAATCAGCAGAAAGTCGTACTGGGCAAATGGATGACTCTGGGTCCGAAACTTCTGATTCTGGATGAGCCGACCCGTGGTATCGACGTAGGTTCCAAATCAGAAATCTATAAACTGATTGCGGACATGGCAGAAAAAGAAGGAATGGCAATTATTGTTATCTCTTCTGAAATGCCTGAGGTTATGGGTATCAGTAACCGTATCATTACAATTTCACAGGGTAATCTGACCGGCGAGCTGGTGGGAGATGAAATCACAGAGGACAGCCTGATGAGAGCTATCCTGATCACAGATTCCACAAAGAAAGCATAATTTTTAACGCAGCCTTATTATTTCTGCTCCGTATGCCTTCCTTTTTTGAGAAAGGCATACGGAGCTGTTTTTCTTTGAATATTCATGGTTTTTCAGAACTTTGGGAAAAAAGAAAAGAAGAGAAAAGGATTTAATTGACGGTTAATTACAAAAAGCAAGATCCGTAAATAAATGCGCAAGACATCATATTTCAAAGGGAAGAAAATTGCGCTAAAATGTATCCATAATATAAAGAGAAGCAAGAGGACGAATTAAATCCCGCAAAAGCTGATTAGTGTAAGGAGGAAAAAGAATGACAATTTCATCAAAAGAAAGAGAAATTATCCGTGAGCTGGCAAAGCAGGTTAAAGATGCCTCTCAGAGACCGGAAATGAAACAGAGAGAAGAGCTGTGGTATGCTCACAATGAATTGAAGACAACGGATCCTGTAATCGCAGTTTTCCCGGAGATGTCCTGGAGAGAGATTATTACACCGGAATCTCTTCAGTGTGAATGTGATGAAGCAAGAGAGATGGAATGGTTCCTTCGTGCAAAACTGTTCCGCGCCAATGTGATCGACGATGATGTTCCCGTACATGATATCTGGGAAGTAAGAAAGATTATTACAGATACAGGCTGGGATAAATTAAACCCGAATCATAAAAATGCAGCTTTTGCAAATCAGAGTTTCCGTGACAACTGTCTGGGCGATGTTCCCCTGGCATGGAGAAACGACTTTAATTTCGATGCAGGCGCAAAACACTTTGAGCCCATTATCGACGAGCCCAGCCAGCTTTCCAGACTGGGTACACCGGAAGTTATCTATCACGAAAAAGAAACTATGGAAAAACTGAAACTGCATCAGGATGTACTGGGAGATATCCTGGATGTACGTCTGGTAGGTTTGAAATTCCTCTATATTGCCATGGTTGAAACCTATTCCGACTTCCGCGGTCTGGAACAGCTTATGTATGATATCTATGAAGAGCCGGAAATGCTTCATGAAGCTATGGCAATCATGGAAGAAGGATACAACGGACTTCTGGATCAGTATCTGGAGCAGGGTCTGCTGACAGTAAACGGAAATCAGGCATACAGCGGATCAGGCGGACAGACATATACTCATGAGATTCCTGGTGATGACAGCGTATGTACCGATCTGAAGAATTTCTTCGGTATGACAGAGTCACAGGAGTTCACCATGGTTGGACCGGAACAGCATTGGGAGTTTGTACAGGTTCATGAGAAAAAAGTAGCAGACAGATTTGGTCTGTCAGCATACGGATGCTGTGAACCCATTGAAAATAAACTGCAGTATATCAAATCCTTCGAGACACTGAGAAGAATCTCTGTTTCTCCCTGGGCTGACGTACAGAAATGTTCCGACAGAATGGGCAAGGATTATGTATACTCCTGGAAACCCAATCCTTCTTACTACCTGAACAACTATACACCGGACAACACAGAGTTCATGGAAGGTTACGTAAAGAATGTGCTGAACGTTACAAAAGACAAGAACTGTGTGGAAATCGTTCTGAAAGATACCCATACCTGCAATAACGATCCGATGAGATTTGGTTCCTGGGTAAAAGATGTTCGTAAATGGATTAAAGAAACCAGATAATTAGTTAAAATCAGATACAATTACTCTTCTTAATTTCAGCCCGCTGCCGATTGGCAGCGGGCACTCCTTTTTTCTAAAGAATTTTTCATTTATTTCCAATAATTTTAAAAGTTAAAAGAAAAAATAGAAAAAAACTCCATTTTATGCTTATTCACTTCCGGATTATCCAGAAAATGGAAAATTGTTTATAGTAAAATTCTATAAAAGTGAAAATGAATATGCATAAAGAAAGGAGTATTTTATGAGCGTTGATACAGAAGTATCCGTAAGCGGAGGCGAATTATTCCGGGAACAGTTCCTGTACAAACATCCGCCGGTGTCCCAGATGAAAACGGAGTTGAAATTTTCCGATGAAGATAAGGCAGTGCTGCGCCACGTGACCGTATCCCCGTGGGCGGATTATAAAACAGTGCCGGATTATCTGGGCAGGAATTACGTTGCCAGCGTGAAGCTGAAGCCGATGCCGGAAATGAACGAAGAGAATGTGAGGAAAGAATGCCGCCGTGCGGTGGAGGAGACTTACGGAGGGATCTGTGAGTTCATCATGAAGGACAACCACACCATTGGAAACAACCCCAACAACCTGATCCGCTGGACACAGATTATGCGGGAAGAGATTGAAAGAAAATATTAAAAAGTAAGACGCGGGGAAGAAACTTTCAAAGTGACTTTACCGCGTCTTATTTTCGTCAGAAGAGAAAGGACTGAAAGATGAAGATACGTAATGTCAGTCAAGGAAACGGATGGGGTGTGGGTTCTGTTGACAATTATGTGGATTTTCCCAAGCAGGATGAGACGGGAATCGCGGTGACGATGTGGAATCAGATGATACCGGTGAAAATGCATCGTCATCATTTTCATGAATTCGTACTGATTCTGAAAGGCTCCTGTATCCATGATTACCGGGGAGTAAAGGTTGCGTTGGTGCCGGGGGATATCTTTTTGATTGAACCGGAAGAATGGCATTCCTATGAATTGAATTCCAATGTTGAATTGATTAATTGTCAGTTCTATCCGGATTTACTGAGCGGCGAGTGCAATGAAACCCTTGATAAAGTAAAAAGCAGAATCCGCCAGATATACCGGGAACAGGATTCAGGGAGAAAACAGGACGACCTCATCCACGACATGATGGAAGAAGAGGGGCAGGAAAAAATAGAGGGGTACGGACAACAGGCAAAGCTGAACCGGCAGGGGATTATTCATCTGGGAATTCAGGAAAGGAAAGAAGTGGAGTACCTGCTGAATCAAATGATGGAGGAACAGGAACATATTCAGGAAGGGATCGAATATGTAAAATCGGCTTGCCTGCAGATATTGCTGGTGTTTTATCAGAGATTCCAGAGCAGAAGTATGAAGGTGCGGGCCTCCGTTAAAGATTTCAGAAAAGAGGCGATTTATCGGTCGATTGAATATATGGAGAATCATCTGGATGAGAAGATAGACATCGAAGAGCTGGCGGCCAGCGTTTACTGGAGCAGCCGCCATTTTCGCACCGTTTTTAAAGAGGTGACGGGGCTGACGCCGGTGGAATATTTAAACCGGGTGCGCATTGTAAAATCATTGGAATATCTGGAGAAAAATAAAAGCAGTATCAAAGAGGCGGCAGCCAGTGTGGGCATCTATGATACCAATTATTATACTCGTCTGTTTAAAAAAATTCTGGGTTATCCGCCTAAATATTTTAAAAGTATATAAGAGTTCCGATTTGTGCTAATACCCTTCTGGATTATCCAGAAATCAGAAAAATGATTGTGGTATATTAAAAACATGTTCAAATTAACTAAAAAATGGAAAAGAAAATGAAAAAAAGCAGTAAATGTAACCATGAAAAGGAAGGAGGAGGAAGATGGAACAGGAGAAAAAAATGGTGCTGGAACTGAAAAATATCTCCAAATCATTTCCCGGCGTAAAGGCCCTGGACCATGTCAGTTTTGGCGTACGGGAAGGTACTGTCCATGTATTGGCAGGTGAAAACGGCGCCGGAAAATCCACTCTGATCAAAATTATTAACGGGCTTTATGTGGCGGATGAAGGCGAGTTGTTTTTTAACGGAAAAAAGATTACCGTACATAATCCCCGCTATATGAACAGCATCGGAGTGGCCACCATTCACCAGGAATTAAGTCCCGTACTGGATTTAACCATTGCGGAGAATATTTTTCTTGGACGGGCACCGCTTTCTAAACTGGGAACGGTTCAATGGAAAAAGATGTACGCTCAGGCACAGAAACTGATTGATGATTTTGGTTTTCATTATGACGCAAAAAGGACCATGCGTTCACTGACCGTATCGGATATGCAGATCATCGAGATCATCAAAGCAATTTCCGTCAATGCGAAGGTGATTATTATGGATGAACCCACTTCATCTATAACGGAGAGTGAGGTGGAGGTACTTCACGATAAGATCCGGATGTTGAAAAAGCAGGGGATCAGTTTTATCTACATCTCTCATAAACTGGATGAAATCGGGCAGATTGGAGATGAAGTGACAATTTTGCGGGATGGAAAAACGATTTCTTCTCATCAGGTGGGAGAGATAACCACAGACCAGATCATTTCCAAGATGGTGGGACGTGAGATGACTAACGTTTATCCGCCCAAACATCCGAAAATCGGCGATATCATATTGGAAGTAAAGAATCTCACCCGGGAAGGGGTATTCAAAGACGTATCCTTCAGACTGCGCGCCGGCGAGATCCTGGGTATGTCCGGGCTGGTTGGAGCGGGGCGGACAGAAGTGGCAAGAGCAATCTTCGGACTGGACCGATTCCAATCGGGAGAAATCTATCTTAAAGGGCAAAAGGTGGAAATCAAAAATGTTCCGGATGCGTTGAAAGCAGGAATTATTTATCTTTCAGAGGACAGAAAAGGAGAAGGTCTGGTACTTTGCCGATCCATTGGAGAAAATATTGCGCTGGCCAATTTAAAACATTTCACCAAAGGATTCATTTTGAATCGGAAACAGGAGGATAAGGAGACTTCGGAAGCGGCCAAGAAGCTGACGGTAAAATCTCCGTCCATTAAGACCAATGCGGGAAGCTTGAGCGGAGGGAATCAGCAGAAAGTGGTTATCGCAAAATGGCTGCTGCAGAATCCGACCGTTTTTATCATGGATGAACCCACCAGGGGAATCGATGTGGGGGCAAAATATGAAATTTATAAAATTATGTGCGATCTGGCGGAACAGGGAGCCGGCGTTATTATGATTTCCTCGGAACTTCCGGAAATTATCGGCGTCTGTGACAGGACGCTGGTAATGGCGGAAGGACGGATCACCGGAGAAGTGGAAGGAGACGACCTGACGCAGGAAAGGATCATGAGTTTTGCAATAGGAGGACAGTCGTAATGGGGAAAGCAAAGAAAGGAAATATTTCAATTGCTGAGTTTTACAGCAAATTCGGTATCGTTTTAATTTTTGTTATTTTATTCGTACTGATGTCAATTATCAATCATAATTTTATTTCCGCAGTCAACATAAGGAATGTTGTGCGTCAGGTTGTTGTCATTACTATTTTGGCCTGCGGCGAACAGTTGATGCTGATATCCGGAATGGTGGATCTGTCTCCGGGGCGTGTGCTGGCGTTTGCAGGAACTCTTTCCGCTTACTGTATGCTGCAGACGGGAAATCTGTTTCTGGCGCTGATTGTGGGTCTGGTCTGCGGTCTGCTGTTCGGTGTAATCAACGGCGCGCTGATTACAGCCTTTGATATTCCGCCGTTTATTGCCACCCTGGCATCCATGCAGATGGCGGACGGCGCGATTATGGCCTTTACGGGAGGGCAGAACTATTCCAACCTCCCGGCTTCCTTTAATTTTCTCGGGCAGGGCTACATAGGATTTATTCCCTTCCCGGTCATTATCATGATTATCGTATTGATCATTACCTATATCATTCTGGCATGGACGCCCATGGGCCGCGCCCTGTATGCCATCGGCGGCAATCAGGCGGCAGCTCTGGCTTCCGGTATCCGGGTAAAAAGAGCGAAGTTTTTTGCCTGCGCTTTTGGCGGTATCTGTACGGGACTGGCTGGTATTCTTCTGATGGCCCGGATGAGTTCCGGACAGCCGGCAGCCGGCGAAGGGATGGAGATGGACGCTATCACCGCTGTAATTGTAGGCGGAACCAGTATGAGCGGCGGTGTGGGAAATATCCTGAATACCATCGTAGGTTCTTTGATCATCGGTATTATTAAAAACTTCATGAATCTGCAGAACATCAATTCCTCCTTTCAGGATATCGTCCTTGGTATTTTGATTTGTGTGGCGGTAATCATCGATGTCCAGGTTCGTAAAGCAAACACTAAATAAAAAGAAAAGGAGAAGAGAGGCTATGAAGAAAAAACTATTGGCACTTGGATTAGCGGGAGTTATGGCGCTGAGTATGTTTGGCTGCGGAGGAGGCAGCACAGACACGGGAGAAACGTCGGCAGCATCTGGGACGGAAGAAAGTGCAGATGCAGCGGCAGATACGGAGGAAAGCGCAGAAGAATCTTCCGGTGAAGAGACAGCTTCTGCTGATACCGGGGAGATGGAAGACTGGGAAAAGGAACTGGCGGAACAGTATGAAGTAAGCGGCGATGAAGAATATGTATGGGGTTACGTAGCGCAGAGTTTTACCGACACATTCTGTTCCAGAGTACAGAAAGCCATGGAAGATTATGTGGCGCAGAATTTCCCTAACGTTACCCTTAACGTAGGCGATGGCAAACAGGAAGTGAATACGCATATTGAACTGGCAGAAAACTTTATCACCCAGGGCGTCGACTGTCTGATCGTAACTGCATCAGATTCAAACGGCGAGGTTGTCATCTGTGAAATGGCCAAAGAGGCCGGAATTCCCTTTGTGGTAGTAAATTCTGATATAGCCTGCGATCCCATGGACCATTGGTTTGTAGGTTCCGATCACTACGTATCCGGTCATCTTCAGGGCGAGTATCTGGTAGAAAATGTTGATGATTCAGAAACGGTGAATGTATGTTATCTGGGCGGTACAGACGGATTTACCCATACAACTCTTCGCCGCCAGGGATTTTATGATGCACTGGATGAGGCAGGATACAATTATGAGGTTCTGGCCGATCTGGAAGGTGAATATTTAAGAGACAGAGGCATGGAAATCACGGAAGACTGGCTCATTCAGTTCGGCGATAAAATCGATGTTATCGTTGCTGCCAACGATGAAATGGGTATGGGAGCGCTGAATGCTATTCAGGGCGCCGGTATGAGCGATATCATTGTCTGCGGTATTGACGCCAATGATGATGCGAAAGAAGCGGTGGCGGCAGGAACTTTTGGCTGTACTGTGTTCCAGAATGCAGAAGGACAGGGAAAATGGGGAGCTATCGCGGCATATGCAGCATCTCAGGGCAAAGATTTTGCCACCCTGGATATTCCTTATGAGCTGGTGACTGCCGACAATCTGGATCAGTATGAGTAATAAGCGATAAGCAGGTGAATGGATGATGAACGAGACAATGAAAGCCGTCATATTTGAAAAAGCAGGACAATACGCGGTGGTTGACAAGCCAATCCCGGAAATTAAGCATCCCAATGATCTTTTGGTACAAATTGACGCCTGCAGCATCTGCGGCACAGATATGCAGATTTTAAGAGACCCCCCCGGGATTGCGGCCGTGCCTGGAGTAACCATCGGTCACGAGATGGTGGGAACTGTGGTTAAAGTTGGGGATGGGGTCAGAAACATTAAAGTAGGGGACCGGGTGACTGCCGACAATAATGTGCCCTGCGGAAAATGTTATTACTGCAAGACGGGCCATGGAAATATGTGTGAAAACCTGTTCTGTCTGGGCATTGACGGCGATGGTTTTTTTGCTCAGTATGCAGTAATACCGGATCATCTGACGGCAGTCATTGATCCGGATCTGCCGCTGGACACAGCCATTTTCACAGAACCCCTCAACTGTGTCATGAGCGGTATGGAGAAAATCCGGCTTTTGCCGGGGGAGACGGCGGTGGTAATCGGGGCCGGCCCCATCGGTCTGTACTATATCCAGTTGCTGAAACTAAACGGCGCCGGAAAGGTAATTGCCGTAGAGCTCAGCGATTTTCGTAAAGAATATGCGAAAAAGCTGGGAGCGGATCTGGTGATTTCTCCATCAGAATCGGATCAGATTTTAAAAGTGACAAAGGGACTGGGAGCAGACCTGGTGGTGGATGCGGTGGGAACATGCATCAATGACGCCGTTTCCTGGGTTCGCAGTTCCGGCCGGATACTTCTTTTTGGCCTTAACTTTGCGGCCAGGCAGACGATTTGCCAGACTGAAATTACCAGAAAGGACTTGACCGTGATGGGGTGCTATATCGGTACCTATACCTGGAATAAGACTATTCAGCTTTTGGAAAATATTCCCATGAAGCTGGAAGATATGATTACTCACCGGCTGTCACTGGAGGAGTTTGGAAAAGGGTTCGAAGCGATGAAGGACGGCAGCGCTCTGGAAGTGGTTATGTATCCCAATGGAAGATAGATAAATGAAGAAACAGTTGATTCTGACAGAAACGATGTCGGAATCAACTGTTTTTTATTCAAATTAATAAAGAATTACCGCTCTGCAATAAAAAATACATTGCTTTTTTCTTTGCAGTTGTGTATAATCATAATGCAAACTAAAATATTGCAAAAGCGATAATGATTGAATTTGTGAAGTGGATTTTTCTGTGGAATATTATTGAGTCAGGAACGCATATGTGCTATGATTGTGACTGGATGGAAACAATATATCCAGCAAAATTCTAATCTTTGAAAAATTCGCAGTAGTCAACGTCGAAAATTATTTTCAATGCTTTTAGATCGCTGGCTTTTATATTTCTGCGCCCAGATTCTATATTGGCATAGGTGCTTCGAGACATGGTGCTTCCCATCAGCTGCATCTTCTCGACTACTTGCATTTGTGTCATGTTTCTGGCCATTCTGATTGTCTGCAAATTGCGTCCTAATGGTATATCTTGTAGAATCCACTGCATGATTGTTCTGTCTCCGTTTTTGTGACTGTTTAGAAACTTAATATATCCAGTATATTTTTTTATTCAGGAAAGTATGTCACCATATAGAAACAATCGTTTGCAAAAAAATATATTTTATGTAGGTACCTGACCGGCAAAACAGAAATGTGGAATATAGAAATGAATATGTATGTTTCTGTCACAGGCAACAGAAAGGAGCAAACGACTTTATGGGCGAGGATAAACGGGAAATTAAGCGGGAGATAACCCAGGAAATTATTTCCATGCTGAAAAACGGAAGCTGTCGGATGGAAATCGTGGAATTGTTAAAATTAGGGGCTGACAGTATAAAAAATTCAACCTATCGTACGCTGCTGGATTCTGATATGGAATATAAACAGATTCAGTCGGAAGCAGAAGCAGTGAAAAATGTTTTACAGCAAATGAATCTGCAGGAAGATCAACGGGAAGCGATTGAACAATTTGCAGATAAAGTGCTGGAAGCAGAATACCATGTTGTGACCAACGCTTATATGGCGGGAATACTTGATGGCTACAAGATCTTAAAATCATTTGATCTTACCTATGAATAAATAAGGAAAACATTAGAGAAGCTGTCCGAAAGGGACGGCTTTTTTGCTGTCCTGCTCCATTACAGCTTTGATTTTAAAGAGAATTATGGTAGAATAATTGTAAAATTCAGCAAAATATGAAGTGTAGTATGAGAGAAAACAAAGGATATGAGAAATAAAATTTTTTTA
The DNA here is from genome assembly GCA_050944435.1 of Ruminococcus sp. Taxonomy (GTDB): domain Bacteria; phylum Bacillota; class Clostridia; order Lachnospirales; family Lachnospiraceae; genus Ruminococcus_G. Next base: position 67,482 of record JBMNRB010000009.1, on the reverse strand, counting down.
AGTTACAGTCATGCGGATGCATTATACAAAAGTAATCTGGAAACCCATCTGACCGCGTTGAAACATTATTTTAATGTCCAGATATGGAATGATTCGCAGCTGGTTGTGGGGGAGGAATGGGAGAGACAGATTGAACAGGTCATCGGTGAAACGGCAGTTGCCATTCTTCTGATTTCAAAAGACTACCTGGCCTCAGAATTTATCGCCAAAAAAGAAGTGGCGCCCATACTGGAGGCTCTGGAAAAGAAGAAAATCCGGATTATTCCGGTGATTCTGACCCACTGTCTGTTTTCCAAAATAGACGCGCTGAGCAAGTATCAGGCAGTGAATGATCCGAAGAGGCCGTTGTGCAGTATGTCGGAGTCAGAGCAGGATCAGGTTTGGGTTGAGGTGGCTTCCCTTGCATGGGAGGAGCTGAAAAAGACTGCAGAGCCGGTCCAGGAGGCGGAAGCTCCTGCGGCAAAAGAAAGAAAACTTACTTGGAGGGAGCAAGAATCTGTGGGGAAAATGAATGCCGCCCTGCATGGAATGTTAGTACCGGACAGTGAAGGCTGGTATTTCGGCTCTATTGCTGCCATAAGAGAAAATGTAAGGGAAGATTTTCGATGCTACCGGCTGAATCAACTGCTGTATGATCCTGCCGTTAACGGAGACTGCAGGATAGAAAAGGGAGAAAGCCACTGGCTGTTTTATAAGACAGGTCAGTTTCATGATCTTCAGGTGGGCGATAAGGTTATCTTTAAAATAGACAAGCTGAATGAATTAAGACACTGGAAAGATCTGAAAAATACCCGGAATATTTATATACGTGAATTGTATGTCAGTGCCAAAAAGGCATAGACGATAATAATTTTTACGCTCAGAAGGGCTGTCTTTGTGAAAGCAAAGGCAGCCCTTCTGGCAGTAAAACATTATCAGGCTGGCCCTCGGACAATGTTGGAAAGTCCGAGGACTTTGTATATTTTTTACAAAAAATAAAGAAATAAAACGTAAATTATACACAAAATACTCAACAGAATTAATATAATCCACTTTTTCTATATATTGTGAGTTTTTTAATTTCAAAAAAAAATCTAACATAATAGAAAAAGAAGGAGGAGATGGAATGGGAGATTTTACAGGTGAATATATTCTGGAAATGAACAATATAGTAAAACTCTTTCCGGGTGTAAGGGCGTTGGATGGCATGAATCTGAAAATCAGACCCGGGAAAGTTCACGTAATAGCCGGCGAGAATGGCGCTGGAAAATCTACGCTTATGAAAGTGATAAACGGCGACTATGCGGCGGAAGAGGGAGAGGTGATTTATAAGGGAAAAAAACTGGGAAAAAGAACCATTATGGAAACGATTCATATGGGCATTTCAATGATTCGGCAGGAAATGAATCCTATTCGTCAGATGACGGTGGCTGAAAATATATTTCTAGGCAGAGAGCCGCAGAAAATGAAGGGATTCGTGGATTTTAAGATCTTAAATAAAAAGACGGACAGTCTTTTAAAAGAATTGGAGATCCCGTATAAGGCGACGCAGAAACTGGAGACCATGAGCATTGCGGCGCAGCAGCAGATAGAGATTGCGAAAGCCATGAGTACCAATGCTTCCGTCATCATTATGGATGAACCTACGTCAGCCATATCAGATACAGAAGTCAATGTGCTGTTTAAGCAGATCCAGAGACTGAAGGAAAAAGGAGTGGCTATCATTTATATCACCCATAAAATGGATGAAATTCGCCGGATTGCCGATGAGATAACTATTATACGGGACGGCGCCTGGGTAAGCTCCGGTCCTATTGAGAATTATACAGATGACGATATTATATCCATGATGGTAGGACGGAAAATATCCAATATATTTCCCAAGGAAGAGGTTCCTATCGGTGATGTGGTGCTGGAAGTAAAAGGGTTAAGCAGCAAGGGCGTTTTCAGGGATATCGGCTTTAAGGTAAGGGCAGGAGAAATTCTTGGTTTTTCAGGACTGGTAGGCGCCGGGCGGTCTGAAGTGATGCGGGCGGTGTTCGGACTGGATCCCTATGATTCCGGAGAGATCTATCTGAATGGGAAACAGCTTAATATTAAAAGTACGGAAGACGCCATTGCCAGTGGGATTGCCATGGCGTCGGAAGACCGCAGATCGGAAGGGATCATTCCTGTAAGGTCAGTAAGGGAAAATATTTCTCTGGCATTTATCCGAAAGTTCAGAAATAAAGCGCGGTTAATTAATAAAGGAGAAGAAAAGAAATCTATCAGTCATATGGTAGATACCTTTAACATAAAAATTTCCAGCCCGGAACAGGAGATCCGAACTCTTTCCGGGGGAAATCAACAGAAAGCGATTCTGGCGAAATGGCTGCTGGGAGATATTAAAGTGTTGATTCTGGATGAACCGACGAGAGGAATTGACGTGGGTTCCAAGGCGGAAATCCATAAGCTGATGTGTGATTATGCCAGAAAAGGGATTGCGATCATCATGATTTCATCGGAGCTGCCGGAAGTACTGGGGATGAGCGACCGTATTATCGTTATGCGGGAAGGCCGGATTAAGGCTGAACTTACCCATGAGGAAGCATCCCAGGAAGCCATTATGAAACTGGCGACCTGACAGAAGAGGAGGAATAAACGAGATGGAAAAGACAAGAAAAAAATTTAGTTTTGCGGAATTTTACAGTAAGTTTGGCGTGCTGACCATTCTGATTATCGTATTTGCCGCGGCGTCGCTGCTTTCAGGAAATTTCCTGAAGCCAGCAAATCTTACCAATGTACTGCGACAGATTGTGGTGGTTACCGTAATCGGCTGCGGCGCCTGCTTTGTGTTGATTACGGCTCAGATTAATATTGCTTACGATTCTTTGATCGCCTGTGTGGGATGTGTGTCCTGTCTGGTGATGATTCATACAAGGAATGTGTTTCTGGCAGTTATTGTAGGTATCGCACTGGGCGCGGTCATCGGACTGTTTTATGGATTCTGTGTCGCCAAGCTGTCGATGCCGGGATTCATCGTCGGTCTGGCCATAGATACCATAGCATCGGGATCCATTCTTCTGGTAACCAATGGAAATCCCATCTCCGGCCTGGGAGCCTTTACGGTTATCGGCCAGGGTTATATAGGCTTTGTACCTATTTCCGTCATTATTATGTTTGTGGTTCTGGCTGTCAGCTATATTCTGCTGAATAAAACCTGCTTTGGCCGCCAGGTAATGGCGGTGGGCGGCAACAAACAGGCGGCGATTGCTTCCGGTATCAATGCGGATAAGGTGATTATCCTGGTGTACATATATGACGGTATTACCACCGCCATTGCCTCTATTATCTTTATGTCCCGTCTTTCTTCCGGGCAGCCGTCAGCAGGCGTCGGATATGCCTTTGACGCCATCACAGCCGTCGTAGTAGGCGGTGTGTCCATCTACGGAGGTTCCGGAAATGTGATCGGAACGATAGTGGGAGCGGCTATTGTAGGCATTCTGAATAATCTGATGAATCTGCTGAATGTGACCAGTTACTGGCAGAATATCGTCTCCGGTATCGTAATCCTTCTGGCAGTACTGATGGATGTGATGACAAAACAGGCGTCGGCCCGGGCCATCAAAAACGCAATGGCGGACAGAACAGAAAAAGCAGCATAAAAATGTGCTTTTAATAAAAAACAAAGGAGGAAACAGTATGAAACGAAAAACACTTAAGAAAGCGGCGGCGTGGATTCTCAGTCTGGTAATGGCATGCGGCATTATGACAGGATGCTCTTCTTCGTCAGGTGAATCGGAAACCGGAAGCGGCAGTGAAAGCGAAGAGAGCGGAGAAGAAAAGGAAACCTATACCATTGGATTTACCAATCGTCTGGCATCGGACGTATTTCTGAAGACTCTGGAAGATAAATTCGTAGAAGCCTGCGAGGCGGACGGACGGTTCGAAGTGGTGCTGGCGGATGCCAACAACGACAGTCAGAAACAGGTGGAACAGGTGGACAATTTCCTGGTAATGGGTGTGGACGCGCTGGTATTGTGCCCCAATGACGAGGCCAGCCTTGTGCCTCAGATCGAACAGGCCAATGCAGCGGGAATTCCGGTATTTACCTTCTCCACCCAGGCAGCCGGAGGAGAGCAGACATATGTTGGGGTATCCAATTATGAATGCGGATATTCTCAGGGCGAATGGCTGAAGGAAAATCTCCCGGAAAACGCGAAGATGATTTATCTGGCCGGAAACATGGGATATCAGATTTCTTCTGACAGACAGGAAGGCCTTCTGGAGGGGCTGGGAGATCGGCTGGCAGATAACGGCGGTGATGTGGAAATTATTGCGCAGCAGGAATATATGTATACCCGTGAAGAGGGCATGACCATTATGGAGGACTATATTCAGGCCTATGACGACTTTGACTGTGTGGTTGCCGTTAATGATCAGGGAGCCTGCGGCGCCATCGAAGCGTTAAAAGCGGCCAACAGACTGGACGGTGTGATGGTGTGCGGAATTGACGCCATTGACGACGCTTTAACTTATATCAAGAGCGGAGAGATGGCCATGACGGTGCGCCAGGATCCGGATGCCCAGGCAGAGGCTCTTTACCAGGCAATCTGTGACACTTTTGACGGCAAAGAAGTGGAAGAGGTAATTGAGACTCCGGTACAGACAGTGACTGCTGAAAACGTGGATGAATTTTTAAGTGAATAAAGAGCAGGGAAAGAGGGCTGTCATATGCGGCGGCCCTCCCTTTTGGAAAGGGGGATTTCATGTGAAAAAATATACAGGATGTGAATTTAATCCTGATTTTAACCGGCTGGATGTGGATATCTTATGTCTTTCAGGAAAAAGTGATGTAATCCAGGAACTGCCGGATCCTAAGGATCCTTATCAGGCGCCTCACATAGGGATCTTTCATCGTCAGATTCAGGTGGGAGATGAAGAAGAAAATTACTGTGTGTATATTCCGGACCGTTTTCCTCCATTTGGGGACGGCATTTTTGTATTTGCACCGGGAAAAGTTTCCGCCCAGGAGTATATCAATCGGAGCGGTATCAAAAATATGGCGGACAGGTACTGCATGGTTCTTCTGGTGCTTTCTTCGGAAGAAAAAACCTGGAAGGAAAGAAGTGTGGAGAATATTCTGGCTTATGCAAGGAGCGCTTTTCTGGACATGAGTCTGCGGGATCTGTACAGTTGGAATGAGGCTTCTTATTATGTCCTTGGGATGGAAGACGGCGCTTACGGGGCAAATGTTTTTACCATGATGTACAGCAGTGTTCTGGCAGCTGCCGTTATGCGGGGCGATTCTGCTGTGGAACAGGATTTTCTGGAAACGGTAAAGACGTTGCCTTCTGACGGCAATTCCTATATGCCAAAATGTGAAAATCCCATACCGGTCTGGCTGATTGGAAATGATGACGTGTCAGGCAGGTATTACCGCCGCGCCTGTGATACAGAGGAATCATGCAGTTTTGGAAATGGAGCAAAGAAATATTTCGCAAAACCGGACCCGGTATTGAATCTTATGGATGAGCAGCCGGTTTCTGAAGTGTGGATCAGCAGCGAGGATGATCTGAAGGAATGGGGCGGCCATGTGTTTTTTGAACAGGCAGCAGAATTTCTCCTGCGGTTTAAGCGGTGGGGCGGGACGGGGAACCGTAAATTGAGAAGAACCATGACGGTTCAGGATATTGGACTCATTAAAAAAGAGATAACAGTGGATGGAAAAAAACGTTACTGGTACATATATGAGCCTTCCGGATATAAACATCACAAAGACCGGAAAATTCCGATGGTAATTGGACTTCACGGATTATGCGGAACGGGAGAATTCTGGGCGCAGAATACGGAATGGCACCGGGTGGCAGAAGCCAGAAATTTTATTATGGTATATCCCACAGCTTATATGCGGATATATGGCGAATGTATGTGTGCCACACCTGCATGGGCGGGATCGGGCATGGAGCTGCCTGACGGACATGATGATATTCCGTTTTTTAAAGCCTTGATTCAGAAGATGTGCGAATCATATCCTGTTGACAGGGAGCGCATTTATGTGGCAGGGCATTCTAACGGTTCTGCCATGACCCAGAAACTGATAGAGGAGCTGCCGGAATTTTTTGCTGCCTTTGGTCCCAATGGCTATGCGGAGGGAGATATCAGTGAAAAAGCCTGTGAATTGAAACCTTACAAACATTCCCTTGTGTGTCCCACCTGGCTTTTTAAAGGAGAGAGAGATATTGGAAGCAGAGCGGATTTAAACGAATATTCTGCAAATACACATGTATTAAAAAGACTCTGTGAACAAAACGGCGCAGATTATGAGAAGCCCAAAATCTATGAGAATGGTATTTATACGCATTATGTATGGTATGATAAAAGTGCTGTCCCCGTTGTGCGGTTCAGCGCCATGGCGGGATTTCCTCATGCCTATACGCCGGAAAATGCATGGATAACCTGGGATGAATATTTTTGCAGGTTTAAAAGAAATAAAGACGGCTCTGTAGAATATCTTGGCTGAGGAGGAAAGCGTATGAGCAGAATCAGAAACAAAATCAATCGTCATAACCCATATCTTCCTACCCATGTAGGAATCTTTGAAGATGAAATTAACGTTAACGGGGTAACGCGACGTGTAGTTATGTATATTCCCGAAGGAGCCAGGGCTTCTAACGCGGGGATTATGATACTGCCGGAGGATGGGATAACAGCGATGGAAATGCTGGAAAAAAGCAGCTGGCGTGAAATCGCGGACACGGAAGAAGAAAAAGAAAAAATCACGTTAATGTTTCTGGAACCGATGAAGGGGCGCTGGGATATTCAGGAGGAATATGGAAAAATTGACGGTGATGTTGAATACGTGAAAATGGCCTATGACCGGTTTGCCCACAGGGATCTGTTCTGTGTACATGAATCTAAATTTTATATGGTGGGTTATGGAGCAGGCGCTGCGATCGCGGAGATGGCTGCCATGTATGATCCGGCGGTATATGCCGGTATTGCCGCTGTCGCGCCTCTTCCGGTTCCGGAAAATTTTATGAAAGAATCAGAGAAAGCGCTTTGTTATCGGCTGAACGGATTTGAAGATGTTACCGGATTGGGGCTGACAAAAGGGCAGATTCCTGTCCCTGTATGGATAATAAAAGACAGAGATAGAGATTATGGATATGAGGGGGAAATCGCCCACTGGAAACAGGCTTTGGATGCGGATAAGACAAGCCGGATTTATCCGGACACGATACAGTACATCCGGACAAAAGAGACCCCCTCTCCCCTTAATCAGCAGAAAGAAGCGTACCGGTTATGGGTAAGTGAAATGGATCATCCGGCGGAAAATCACGGAAGAATTATTAACCGGAGAATCTGGAAAAAATTCTTATATCCGGTGCGCAGATGGATGTCCCAGCCGGGAGGAGATCTGCGTCTGACCCAGTCACTGACAGACGATCTTCATATGGAATATCATTATGAAGAAGTGGACGGATGGATGAGAGAATGGTATGTATATATACCGGAAAAAATAAAAAAAGATCCGGAGAAAAAGGCGCCGCTGGTATTTGCCATGCATGGATATACCTGCTCCGGTGAAATTTACTGCGGCAATTCCGGCTGGCACAGTGTGGCTGACCAATACGGTTTTATTGTCATATTTCCATCAGCAGTTAACGGACACTTTGATGTAAAGGAAGAAAACAGAGCTGTCAGTAAAGATATTACTGTCCTTCCGGCATGGAATATCTATTCCAATCCCGATTTTCCGGATGAAATTCGTTTTTTTGATTTCATGCTGAAGGATGCCAAAGAGCGTTTTTGCATTGATGAAGGCCGCGTATATATTACCGGCCATTCCATGGGATCTTTGATGGTACAGATGCTGACAGCCGCGCGGCCGGAATGGTTTGCAGCGGCGGCGCCCTGTTCTGGAGTACTGTTTTTAGATTTTCTGGAACATCTGCTAAAACATAATTATTTTAAAGAACGGAAGAATCTGGAAATCCCCATATGGATGTTCGGGGGAGAAAGGGAAGAATGGCTTCTGCCTGCCATACCGGAGAAGGGCAATATAACGGATAAATCCATTGATTTCTGGCGCGCGGCGAATGGATGTGAAATCACATCGGAGGAGAAGAAGGAAAAGGGGATATATCGGGAACTTTGGCATGATTATATTTATGAAAAAAATGGCCGGGACCTGGTGCGCTATACCTGGATTAAAAATCTGCCCCATGCGACTATGCCGGAAATGTCTTTCCGGATCTGGGAAGAATTTTTTTCAAAATACTGTCGGGACAGCGAAGGGAAAATAAAAATATATGAATATTGAGAGTAAGAAACCTGCGCTTCTGTGCCGCTCAGAGAAGGGAGAAACCAGAACCCTGTTTTTTTCCATGGCTGTTACCCTGGCGGTTGTGCTGGCATTTCAGGCGGTGGTTTTTCTGAATGGTATCTTTCATCCGCTGCAGATTGGTATTCTTTGTATTTTCATCGGAGTATTTCTGTACTATTGCGTAAAAATCAGGAAGGACTGTAAGAACTGGCTGAATTTATATCATCAATACTATGAAATCAGGGAGGGAAAGTTCCCCTACAGTACAATCCGCCGCTGCAGTGCGCTGAAAGGCCAGCTTATATTGAAGGCAGATAAAAAAAGAACGTTTTATGTAAAAAATGCAGAGGAGCTGGAGAAAATCCTTCAGGCAAAAATTTCAAAGGCAAAAAGGAAGTGAAGGAAAATGTTAAAGGTATTGATTGCAGATGACGAAAAACATGTCTGTAAGCTGATTGAGAAATTGATAAAATGGGATGAACTGCATCTGCAGCTGGTATCGGTGGTTCATTCCGGGAGCGCTGCGCTGGAAACTTTTCGGGTTCTGCGGCCGGATATCATAATTACAGATATCCGGATGCCCTCCCTGAACGGCATTGATTTGATAAAAGAAATCAGACAGATGGATAAGGATGTCAGTTTTCTGGTAATCAGCGGCTATCGTTTCTTTGATTATGCTTATGGCGCATTGAAATATGGTGCTGAAGACTATATCGTGAAACCCATAAAAGAAAATGATATTAATAACGCGTTGAAAAAAATCATTGAAAAGAAAACCCGGGCAGAAAAGCTGGAAATGGAAAACAGGGGTTATAAACAGGAAAAAATGATACGGGATTTAATGGAGTTTCCGGATAAAATCAGAAAAAATTCTGATTTTATCCAGCATTATCATCTGAATCTTCAGGATAATACGGTGACTGCTTTTATTCTGAAGATTAATCTGAAGGGGCAGGAAAAAATTGACGATAATCTTACTGTGATCGCTGAACATATCCTTCATCTTCTGGTGCGCAGTATGGAAAAAGCCGGATATTCCATTTACACAGCAGTGTATGGGGATATGATTCCTGTGATTGCAGAAGGAGATATTCTGCAGCAGACAGAATTCCGTGAGATTCTGGAGAATATGCTCAAAGAGATTCGGCAGTTCGGGGATAAAAATATCAATGTACGTGCCTGTATTGGAATGGGAGGCGCTGGCGATATATCCCAGGCAGGTCTTCTTTTGGATGAAGCCCGGTGTGCTGTCTGGGACCAAATATTTGAAGGAACTGAGAAAATTCTGAAAAAGAAGCGGAAAAGAGAAGTAACCGTGGTTTCTGATGAATTGAAAGATCAGTTGAAAAATTCCATTTCCAGTCTGAATTATGGAGAGATTAAAAATATGACAGCCCAAATAGAAGCCGGATTTATCAGAAACCGATATTCGGTTTCGGGACGGCAGGTGTATGAAACGTATCAGATGGTGATGGATACTTTTAAGGAGCTGCTGGAAAAACTGGATTCAGAATCGGACGTATTGATATCTGCAGAGAATGCAGAACTAAAACTGAGGATGATCACAGATTTTTCTGAAGTGATCAATTATATGCGGTTGATGATTGATCAGCTTATTACCAAGGTGCAGAATCTGGAAGAAAATATGGAAAAGAAACCCATCCGCACGGCGATTACTTATATTAATGAACATTACAGTGAAAATATGTCTCTGGAGACGATAAGCGCTGTGGTGGATTTGAACCCTGTTTACTTTTCATCTATTTTTAAAAAAGAAACGGGCCGGAATTTTATAGAGTATCTTACAGAGGTGCGTCTGGAACAGGCCAAAACTCTTCTCCTGGAATCGGATTATAATATATCCGAGATTGCATGGAAAGTAGGATATCAGGATGAAAAATATTTTATGCGGGTGTTTAAAAAAGAGATGGGAATCACCTGTGCCAAGTACAGAAAACTTTACGGATGAGGAGTCTTATGGATACGATTTACAGCAGAATAAAGAAAATAGGGGCAGCTTTTTTTGTTATATGGATTATGGAAAATGTAGTTTTTCTGAGAATATGGCCGCTGCTTTTGCTGCGGCTATGTCTGATGGGAGCGGCAGCGGCGATAATATGGAAATATATAATTTGTGAATTAAAGAAAACAGAAAGTATTACAGAAGAATACGTTTCGGAAAGAACTGATCTGGAACATTTAAGCCATGCTCTTCCGGTAACGGAAGGATACAGTCATTTGATTAAATATTTAAGGTCTGCTGATGACAAAAAAGAAATGTTGAAATATTCCATAGAACAGTCAAAATTAATTGCGCTTCAGAATCAGATTAATCCTCATTTTCTTTACAATACTCTGGATGCAATAAGAGGAGATGCGCTGGATGCCAATTGTGTTGAGATTGCATCTATCACGGAGGCGCTGGCCTCTTTTTTTCATTATTCCATTTCGGATCTGGATCGTCTGGCGACATTGGAGCAGGAACTGGAAAACGTAAGGGAATATTTTAAAATTCAGCAGTTTCGTTTTGGAGAAAATCTGAAACTGGAGCTTCAATGCGAGGAAAGTCTTGATGAAATCTGTCGTTTCTGTATTCCGAGAATGACATTACAGCCCCTGGTTGAAAATGCCATTTCTCATGGGTTGGAATGTAAAGAAAAAAAGGGAACTATCCGAATTTGTCTTGTGCAGTCTCAGTATGAATTGATTATTAAAGTAACAGATGACGGAATTGGAATGGAAAAAGAAGAGGTGGACAGGATTAACGAAGTGCTCCATCGTTCCGGAACCGGACATTTAAAAAGGGAAGGAAGAGGAGGGATTGCGCTGACCAATATTAATATCAGAATCAAACTGATATTTGGAGCAGAGTATGGAATTACTCTGTTTTCCTGTAAAAATATAGGCACAACTGCTCAGATTAATGTCCCGTTGGTGGAAAGGAATGGGTTGTATGAAGAAGGAATTGCTGAGAATAGAGAATGGGATGCTTTTTCAGAATAAATATGCCATATTGTATTCAGTTTTCATCCGGATTTTTTATGGTGATATCATTGGAATTACTTCAGACCGAAGCTATGCAATAGAATATCTTCTGAAAATCATGTGCGGTCAGTTAAAGTTTGATTCTGGTCTGATCTATTACAATGGAAAGAAAGTCAGTAATACCGGAAGCACTGATGCGGTTAAACCGGATTATGTGCTGATTAACTCAAATTCATCATTTATCAAAACACTGAGCCTTTCTGAGAATGTTTTTGCTTTGAAAGAGAGGACGTCTTTGTTTTTTCACAGAAAAGAGTCTGAGTTCGCATTGAGAAAGAATCTGGATGAATTTAATATCAGCCTTTCTGTGGACACGCCGGTTCAGAAATTGAACGTCATTCAAAGAATACAAATTGAGATGATAAAGGCGAGGATACATGGGAAACATCTCTTTGTTATGGATATGAGGAATCTTTATCTGTCTGTCGGGGAGAAAAAAGAACTTTATCTGTTCTTGGATGCTTTCAGGAAAAAAGGAGACTGCGGCGTAGTAATTTATGATAACCAGCCGGACCAGATATCAGATCTGGTTGAAAAGATTATTTTGCTGACAGATGGAAAAGTTTTGATGGAAATAGATAAATCAGAAAGCAGATTTAAAGTTGTTGAAAAAAGTTTCAGCGATTCCTGGGATCGGCTGGGATCTCTATATAAAAATGATACTTACGCCGGGGCGAAAGAAGTTCTGCATTTTTCAGAGGTGTCAACGGAGCATATTCATTGTCTGGAACTCGCAGTAAGAGTGGGTGAAGTCGTCACCATATCGTCTGACTGTTTTAAAGTGATAAAAGAACTGGGGATGATGCTGAAAGGAGAGTTAAGGCCTCAAAAGGGAGAAATTTATGTAGGCGGGAAAAAGTACAGGCCACGGAAAAAATATCAGATACTGAAACATTTTTCTATGGCAGTTATTGAAAGTCCGGTACAGAATCAACTGCTTCCCAATTTAAGCCTGTATGATAACCTGTGCATCAGCCGGGGACTGCAGTTAAAGGGATTCTGGTATGACCGGTCATTGAAAAACAGTATAGGGGATTATGTAAAACAGTATATGGGAGGTAATTGTACTGCAAAAACGGTATCAGAAATGACCTTAGCGGAAAAACAGCGGCTTATTTATTTAAGATGGCTTCTTTGTTCGCCGGACATTGTGGTGTGTGTGGAACCTTTTAAAAGTGTGGATACTTATCTGGAAAAAGATGCGGTGGATATGATCCTGGAAATGTCCAGAAAAGGGATTGCCGTTATTATATTAACTCATAACGGTAAACTGGAATACAATCCAAACCTTTCCGGACAGTTCTCTGATCGGCAGTTATTGAACCGATAAATAGCTTACCAGTACATAACCGGTATATCCATTATAAGAAACCATGCAGAATCCATTTTCTGAGGATTCCAGATACTTTACAGTGGCGCCCAGGGGAATCTGGCAAAAAGAATCTGCGCTGGTACTGGGGGCTTTTCTTAAGGTAATGCTTTCCTGGCAGTTGACTACCTGCAGGTATGCGGCGGAATCCGACGACTGTTCCAGACTCAGATAAGAAGCCAGGGCATAGCCGGTTTTTCCGTTATAAATGATCTCATAAAATCCATTTCCTGCATTTTCCACAAAAGATACGGCGGCGCCCAGAGGAATCTGACAGATCTCAGATGAACCGGTGCCGGGACTTTTTCTTAAGGTAATGCTCTCCCTGCAGTTAACTACGTAGTAGGTAGGATAGGTGTCGGTATTGGATGGCGCCTGAACGGGAGGTTCCGCCTGAGGTTCCACATCCAGATAGGCAGCCAGAGCATAACCGGTTTTGCCGTTGTAAATGATCTCATAAAATCCGTTTTTAGCGGAAGCAACATAACTGACCGCGGATCCAAAAGGAATCTGGCAGATTTCACCGCCTGCTGTAGAAGGCGAATTTCTCAAAGTGATGCTTTCTTGGCAATTGACCACATAATAAGTCTCGTAGGAAATCTGAGTGGGTTCTGGTTCTTCTTCTGCCGCTTCCTGGGGAGCGGCCGTCGCTTCAGGAGTGACCGCTGCTGGGGAAGGGGAAACTTCCGGTGTTAAAACCGGATCTTCCGGTTTGATGTCTGCCGTCTGAACAGAAGGATCAGATTCATTTTTTGAATTCATGCTGGTGTAAAAAAGGGCAGCGGCAATAATAACGGCAGCGGCAGCGCAGCAGCCGACCAAAATTAAAAGTATATTTCGCTTTCCGGACTGCTGAGGGTTCTCCGGCAGATATGTGCCGCAGTTTTCGCAGTAAGTATTTTCATCGGGACCAATCTGTCCGCATCTAGGGCATTTTTTCATACGTCTTTTTTACCTTTCCATGTATTTTATTTATTATAGCACGGCGCATAAGAAACGTACAATGGAATTAGTTGACCGGTACGTCTGACAGATTATCTGTTCTTTACCACACTTGACATTCCGCTGCAGATCAGTTTGGTAGAAATATCAATCAAATCTTCCAGAGGCAGTTTTTTTCCATCCGCCACCCACTGGCGGTACAGCAGGGTGGAATTTGCCCCATAATAGGCAAAGACAAGATTTTCTGAATATTCATCCAGACCAAATGCCCCCCGGTTTGTTCTGCGCCGGTGTTCCATAATCCGGCCGTTGACTTTTTCCCATATGGGATAGTAACTGCCGCTGCACATCAATCGCTCATAAAACAGCGGCATATTTGCAGCGTATTCGAAAAATAACCGGATTAAATCCCGAATATCTTTCATGCTGCTGTAAGAAACCTTTTTCTGGATGAAATTTTCCGCTATTTCTTCCTGCAGTTCTTCCAATAGTTCATCCAGACTGGCGTAATGAAGATAAAAGGTTTTCCTGTTGATTTGTGCTCTCTGGGTCAGCTCTTTTATCGTTATTTGTTCGTAATCCATTTCACAGATCATAGCTTTAAAGGCATTATGAATGGCCAGTTTTGTTTTTCTGACCCGCAGATCCTCCTTTTTTTCCTGTTCCATGCAGATTTCCTCCTTGTTGTGCCTCAGATTTTATGTAAGTGTGGCGTATTACACGAAATAATTATATGTGCCCATTGCTTAGGGACTGCGCCTCTATTATAATGCAGATGTGAGGAAAAAGCAACACAAGAGAAATAAACCTCTTAATGTGTATGAAAAGAAAGGAAGATGCAAATGAAGTTGAAAAGAAATATTTTAATCCCTGTTTTGGCGGTTATCTTAACCTTTGTACTGGCGGCTTGTTCTGCGGGTTCTTCGGAAAGCACAGAAAGCACTCCCTCTGCCCCGTCTGAATCTGAACCTGAACAGACAGATGGAAATGTTTTGGTGGCCTATTTCTCCTATACGGGAAATACCGAAGAAGTTGCCGGACAGATTGCCGACCTTACCGGGGGAACTCTTGCCGAAATTCAGCGGGCAGAGGAGTATGGGGATTTGGAGGAAGAAGCGGAGGCTGAAATTACAGAAGGAGTTCATCCTGAAATTACGGTCAGTGCAGATAATGTGGAGGATTATGATACCATTTTTGTAGGTTATCCTATCTGGTGGGATGAGGCCCCGGCTATGATTGCCACATTCCTGGATTCCTACGATTTTTCCGGGAAAACAATCGTTCCTTTTTGCACCAGCGCCAGCGATTCTATTGACAACAGCCTGCATATTTTCAGCGAACTTTGTCCGGATGCGGAAATCGCCGAGGGCCTGACTGCCAACGACAAGGAAGATATTGAACCGTGGCTGCAGGGGCTTGGACTTGTCCAGTAAACTTCAGGGGGGCTTTACAGACGGTCTGTTAATTTTACAGATTATCATTGTTTCGCTTTACTGAAAATCGTATAATAGGAGGCAGAAAAAAGAAAGCGGGGAAAGGGATAAGTGCTTTGGCCGGAGACAAACAGAAAGATCGCGGAAGCCTTTGATAACGGAATCCTTCCGACGATGGTATATATCAATAAACAAAATTATGAAAGGCAGCCCATGAAGCGGCCGCTCCACTCCCATGAATCAGTCTGCGAGCTTTTGCTGGTATACAAAGGAGAGGGAACGTATCTGCTAAAGGATAAGAAGTTTCCGGTTTCCGAGGGAAGTATTATCTGTTATAACCAGGGAGACCTTCATGAAATGGCTCCGATGCAGGATAAAGAGATCGGTACATACTGCATTGGAATTACGAATGTGAGGAAAAAAGGTCTGCCCATGAATTTCCTGACGAAAGCGGGACAGCCCTGTGTTCGGAAAGCAGGCAGCCTTTTTCCATTTATTCTTTCTCTGTGTGAGCAAATGTATGAACTGGAAGGAACGGGAAAGGCCGGGAATCTGGCAGTACAGCTTTTATGTGCTTCTCTGGTGGTTCTGATTGATCAGATTGAAGAAGATCCTCTTTCTGATACGGGAAATTCCAGAGAAGAGATTATGGTTACCCGGATCCGGAACTATTTGGATGAGCATTTTGTGGAGAGTATCAGTCTGGAGACTGCGGCGGATGCGCTGGGGTGTTCGCAGACATATATTTCCCATCTGTTTAAGCGGGTGACGGGACAGTCTCCCATGCAGTATGTGATCAGGCGGAGAATAGGATATGCCCAGACGCTTTTGATCTCTACAGAGTTGTCGGCAACGGAAATCGCCACGAGAGTAGGTTATAATAACACGAATTACTTCTGCACTCTGTTTGCGAAGGTGGTGGGAGTGACGCCCGTCCGGTATCGGAATCATTATAAAAGTGAATCAAAGGGAATGAAACATCAGTTATAACTGCTGGCCGGAAACGGCCGGCTTTTTTTATTTTTTCCTGTACAAAATAGTGAAGTTTTCTGTGGAGAAATCTTTGCAGGATGTGATAAAAACGTTATATTTTTTTTGCTTTAGTACAATTTAACGAAGGCGAAAAAGCACAGATTTTATATACTTTAGATAAGAAAAAGAGAAGAAACGGAGGCGCGATCAATGAGTATTAATATCTGTGGAGCCCCTTGTTGTTGGGGTGTGGACGATGTAAAAAACCCTTATCTGCCGCCATGGCAGAGAGTGCTGAGCGAGGCGGCCGCAGCGGGATACCGGGCCATTGAGCTGGGACCGTACGGATATCTGCCTGTGGATATCGGCCAAGTGTCGAAAGAACTGGAGAAAAACGGTCTGGCCATTGTGGCGGGAACTATTTTTGACGATCTGGTCAGTGAAGATAATTATGAAAATGTTCTGCGGCAGACAGATGAGATCTGTTCGCTGATCACGAAACTGCCGCCGCTTCCGGTACACGAAGGCCAGCATTACCCGGCGCCTTTCCTTACGGTTATGGACTGGGGACATGATGAACGGGATTATGCAGCGGGCCACTCAGACAGAGCGCCAAGGCTGGATGACGCCCGGTGGAATGATATGGCGGATCATATCCGCGGGATCTGTAAAAAGGCGGGGGAATATGGTATCCGGGCGGTTATTCATCCCCATGCCGGCGGATATATTGAATTTGCCGACGAAATCGATAAAATCGCAGCGGATATTCCGGAGGAGCTGGGAGGACTTTGTCTAGATACCGGTCATCTTTATTATTCCGGAATGGATCCGGTGCAGTGGCTGAAAAAATACAGAAAGCGTCTGGATTACGTACATTTTAAAGATGTCAATGAAAAAGTATACCGTCAGGTGATGAAAGAACGGATCCGCTTTTTTGAAGCGTGTGCCAAAGGGGCCATGTGTCCTATTGGGAAGGGCTGTCTGGATTATCCTGCAATTAAAGAAGCTTTGGAAGAAATCGGGTACAGCGGATATATCACCATTGAGCAGGAACGGGATCCCAGGAATTCGGATACCAGCCTGCAGGATGTAAAAGAAAGCGTAACTTATCTTAAAAGTGTGGGATACGAAATTTAATTCAGCAGAAAGGAGAAGAAAATCATGTATTACGGTGAAAGAAAAGTAAAAGAACCCATCCGCTGGGCAATGATCGGCGGGGGTAAAGGAAGTCAGATTGGATATATCCATCGTTCGGCGGCGTTAAGGGATTTTAATTTTCAGCTGGTGGCCGGCGCCTTTGATATTGATCCGGAGAGGGGAAAAGAGTTTGGAAAGGAACTGCATGTGGCAGAACACAGATGTTATCCGGATTATCAGACCATGTTTCAGGAAGAGGCGAAAAGAGACGATGGTATTCAGGCCGTTTCTGTGGCGACACCCAACGGAACACACTATGAGATTACGAAAGCGGCTCTGAATGCAGGACTTCATGTGGTATGTGAAAAACCCCTTTGTTTTACCTATGAACAGGCCAAAGAACTGGAACAGCTGGCGCTGCAAAATAATCGAATTGTGGGGATAACTTATGGATATGCCGGTCATCAGATGATCGAAGAAGCCAGAAAGCTGATAGCGGAAGGAAAGCTGGGAAAAATCCGCATTGTAGATATGCAGTTTTCGCATGGTTTCCATAATGTAGCTGTTGAGAAGAATACGGCTTCTACGAAATGGAGGGTGGATCCGAAAATGGCCGGACCTTCCTATGTCCTGGGTGACCTGGGGACACATCCTTTGTATCTGTCGGAAGTGATGCTGCCGGATATGAAGATCAAGCGGTTGATGTGCAGCCGTCAGTCTTTTGTGGAATCCAGAGCGCCCCTGGAAGACAATGCCATGACGATTATGGAATATGAAAATGGTGCGGTAGGATATGTCTGGTCCTGCTGTGTGAACTGCGGATCTATGCATGGGCAGAAAATCCGTATTATCGGAGAAAAGGCTTCGCTGGAATGGTGGGATGAACGCCCCAATCAGATGACGTTGGAGGTTCAGGGAGAACCGGTGCGCATTCTGGAAAGAGGAATGGGCTATCTTTCAGAATCGGCTCTGGCGGACGACCGGATCGGAGGCGGTCATCCGGAGGGATTATTCGAGGCGTGGAGCAACCTTTACAGCCGTTTTGCCCAGGCTATGGAAGCAGCGGATCAAGGACGGAAAGTGGATCTTATCTATCCTGGAATACATGCTGGAGTAGAAGGCGTTCGATGGGTAGAAAACTGTGTACGATCAGCTGATCAGGGAGCAGTATGGGTGGATTATGAATAAATAAAAGATAAAAGTATCTCATAAGCCAAAAAGGCGGGATTGTTTTTGCCTGTGTTTGAAACGGCAGAAAACAATCCCGCTTTTTGGATGATATTGATTACGAAGACAAGTCTATTTCTGATTAAGATGAAACATATTTCTGGCATTCTGTCTGGTGGCCTCCACCACTTTTTCGCAGGTGATCTGTTTGATTTCGGCGATGGCCTGGGCTACATATTTCAGATAAACAGAGTTGTTGCGCTTGCCTCTGTAAGGAACGGGTGCCAGGTAGGGGCAGTCCGTTTCTAAAAGGAGAGAGGATAAAGGCGCATACTCTACTACCTCCTTTAATTTTCGGGCGTTTTTAAAGGTGACCACGCCGCCGATGCCAAGAAAGAATCCCATATTCAGATATTCCCGGGCCATTTCTTTCGTGTAGGAAAAGCAGTGGATGACGCCGCCGATTTCTTCGCCCCGGAACCCCTTCACCATGTCCAGGGTGTCAGCAGCCGCTTCCCGGCTGTGGACGATGATGGGAAGCTTTTCCTCCCGGGCCAGCTGGGCCTGTGCTTCGAACCATTTCTTCTGGAGGGAATGGTGCTCTTTGTCCCAGTAGTAATCCAGGCCGATTTCTCCGATTGCCACAGCCTTATCCTGCCGGGATAAAAGCCGGATTTCTTCCAGAAGTTCATCGGTCATATCTCTCACCTCATCGGGATGGAGCCCGAAGGCTCCATAGATGAAGGGATAAGCGCTCATTAAAGCGCTGACTTTTTTTAAGCTGCCTTTGCTGGCGCTGACATTGACGATGGTTTCCACACCGTTCTCTTTCATGGAAGAAAGAAGCAGATCCCGGTCTGAATCAAAGGCTTCATCATCATAGTGAGCGTGACTTTCAAAAATCATAGGATAATCCCCTTTAACAGATTTCGGCGCCGGCGGGCATATCCTTTTCCGGAACCATTAAGGAGAGTTCGCCCTTTTCATCTTCCGCGCAGAGAATCATGCCTTCTGACATAACGCCCGCCAGTTTTGCCGGTTTTAAGTTTACCAGTACCATTACTTTTTTGCCCACCATATCTTCCGGTTTATAATGGGCTTTAATGCCGGATACGATCTGGCGTACCTGGCTGCCGATTTTTACCTGAGAACAGAGCAGTTTTTTGGACTTTTTCACTTCCTCACAGGAGATGATTTCACCTACCTGAAACTGCATTTTCATAAAATCGTCATAGGTGATCTCTTCTTTGGGTTCAATGTCGATCACCGGGCTTTCCGGTTCTTCAGGCGCAGCTTCCGCCGCCTTTTTGGCCTCCACTTTCTCCAGGACTTCTTTGATGTCCAGACGGGCGAAGAGGATCTCCGGTTTTTCCGTCACTTTATTTCCGGAAGGATAGAGACCGAAAACAGCCAGGTCATCGTATTCACGTTTTTTAGCGTTTAACTGGCTGCGGATTCTTTCGGCAGTTTCCGGCATATAGGATTCCAGAAGCTCTGCGCCGATGCAGATGCCTTCTACCAGATTGTAAAGTACTGTTGCCAGACGGTCTTTTTTCTCTTCGTCCTTTGCCAGAGCCCAGGGCATGGTTTCGTCGATATATTTGTTGCACCGTTTAAAGAGGTTGAAGATTTCGGTCATGGCGTCTGCCACCCGGAGACCTTCCATTTTATCTGCAACCTTATCCCGGGCTGCGGAAGCAACGGATTTCAGATCCTCGTCCACCGGTTCGCACACGTTTTTATTTTCCACCACGCCGCCGAAATACTTATTGGACATGGAGATGGTCCGGTTAACCAGGTTGCCCAGAGTATTGGCCAGTTCGGAATTCATCCGTTCCACCATCAGTTCCCAGGTGATGACGCCGTCATTTTCAAAGGGCATTTCGTGAAGAACGAAGTAACGCACGGCGTCCACGCCGAAAAATTCCACCAGCTCGTCGGCATAGAGAACGTTGCCCTTGGATTTGCTCATCTTGCCGTCTCCCTGAAGAAGCCAGGGATGACCGAAGATCTGTTTCGGAAGGGGCAGATCCAGTGCCATCAGGAAGATGGGCCAGTAAATGGTATGGAAGCGGATGATATCCTTTCCAATCAGATGGAGATCTGCCGGCCAGTTTTTCTTAAAAAGGTCGGAGCTGTTTCCGTCGCAGTCGTAGCCGATACCGGTGATATAGTTGGTCAGGGCGTCCAGCCAGACATAGGTGACATGTTTGGGGTCAAAGGATACGGGAATACCCCAGGTGAAGGAAGTCCTGGATACGCAGAGATCCTGAAGGCCGGGCAGCAGGAAATTGTTCATCATCTCGTTTTTCCGGGATACCGGCTGAATAAATTCCGGATGGGTGTTGATATATTCAATGAGACGATCTGCGTATTTGCTCATTTTGAAGAAGTAGGCTTCTTCCTTGGCAGGAGTGACAGGTCTGCCGCAGTCGGGACATTTTCCGTCCACCAGCTGAGATTCTGTAAAGAAAGATTCACAGGGAGTACAGTACATGCCTTCGTAATATCCTTTGTAGATATCTCCCTGATCGTAAAGTTTTTTGAAAATTTTCTGTACCTGAGCCTCATGGTCTTCGTCTGTGGTGCGGATAAATTTGTCGTAGGACGTATTCATCAGATCCCAGATCCGTTTGATTTCTCCGGCTACTTCATCCACAAATTCTTTGGGAGTTACTCCCTTCTCAGCGGCTTTTTGCTCTACTTTTTGTCCATGTTCGTCGGTTCCTGTCTGGAAAAATACATCGTAGCCCTGCTGTCTTTTAAAGCGGGCGATGCTGTCTGCCAGCACGATCTCATAGGTGTTGCCGATGTGGGGTTTCCCCGAGGTGTAGGCGATGGCCGTCGTCATGTAATATTTTTGTTTTTCCATATCAATGATTCCTCCTTTTCCTATCATAGAAAAAAAGACTCATCTTCCCAATCTGAGAAGACGAGTCATCATTGCCCGTGTTACCACTTCTGTTCATCTTAAGCCTCACGGCAAAAGACCTCACTGGGTACGTGTCATACCCGCTCGCTATAACAGGCGAATCCTGTCGCAGCCTGTCGTATACCGGATGTATACGAGTCGGTGCGCCTCTCAGAAGCCATCTTCCTAAAGCATCCGTTCATCCCTCTCAGCCTCCGGGAATTCTCTGTGGAACGCATTGCTGAAGTACTCTCTTCGTCACGGTGTTTTTCCTGATTACTCTCAGGTTACCATAAGGAGATTAAAATGTAAAGGTTAAAATTTAATACCGGTAAATCTCCGTCACCGTTCCAGTCTCCAGATTTTTTTCAAAAAGAGCGGAATACTGGCGGCTGTATCCGGTCCGCCATCCGATGGAAACAGAATCGTTTTGTATACAGGAGTCAATACGGTAATATACTTTATCGCCGGCCAGAGTGGTTTCCTGCAGATGTATCCCGTCGCTGTCGAATACGCCTAAAAGTCCGCCGGAGAAGGAGGCGTAATCGGCAGGTTCCACCAAAAGATCCGGCTGTCCGCCGGCCTCCCGATTATAATGGTACAGATTTCCGTTCAACGTATAATATTCTGCCAGGTCAGTTCCATAGGTTGATATAGATTCCGAATCTTCCTGTATAGCAGAACCGTCTTGCGTAACCAGAAACCGGGAGTCACTAAGAACTTCAGAACCGGAGGAGATGCGTCCGTCTGAACCGTCTGCATTGACACTGGCTACCTTTCCTCCCTGGTAGAAACCGCCGGTGCCGCCGTAAGAACCGTATGCAAAGTAGATTCTGTCTCCCTGGTAGGCGATCTGAGAGATGGTACAGTAACTGTCTACCGGGAAATCAGGCACTGCGGTATATAAATTCTGTACCTGCTGGGTGTCGACAAAAACGCAGGACAGGGTCGCCTGCAAAGCGCCGGATTCCTGGGGCTGGAAATAAATCGCTCCATCGTGATAATCCAGGTACTGTAAGGCGTTGGTGACAAGGGGGGTGAGGCTGCCGTCTTCCGACGTAATGAAAATCGTACGGGTATCGTCTCCGTTCATTATATAGCCGATGGCCCTGCCGTCGTCGGTTACCGCTTTTAAATGGCCGGCTCCGTAGTTGGTGATTTCTCCGGTGTCCAGAGCATAGGAGAAAAGATTGGTGTGGGCCGCGTCTGTGCTGGAGGGATCCGGCATATCAAAGAAAAGTCTGCCGCCGCCGATTCCCAGGGTTCCGCAGTCGTAGATATAGGTATCTCCCATGGCGGGGGATTCTAAAATTACCTGTTCCGTACCGTCTGCGTCGCGGCAGACAAGCTGATTGGCCGCCAGCCAGCCGGAACCGAAGTAGGCGAGAGCGCCGGTGGGTTCATAACTCTGCGCATTATATTTCCAGTAAAAGATTTTATCGTCCATTCCCACCACGCTTCCGGTGAAGGCATTTTCAGCAGGTTCTTCCTGGGGCGAGGCTGTTGGCTCCGCGTCGTTTTCATCACCGGAAGCTGTTTCAGATTCCACTTCTCCGATTTTTTCTTCAATTTTTACTTTATAATCGTCAGATACCTGGGGATAAATGGAGATCATTCTATCCCGGATCAGGTCGCTTTCACCGGTGGCGTCGTAACCGGTCAGCAAGACGTCGGCAGCCTGATCGTAGTCTTCTGTGGCGATGTAAACATCGGACAGGCGGATGTGTCCCGTTTCTTTCTTTTCATTAATCTGAATAGCGTTTTGAAAAGCAATGGCGGCGTCTTCGTAATTCATTTCCTGCAGATATTTGTCGCCCAGGGACAGCTGTTCATTGTAATCCCTGGTTTTGTTGATCCTAAGAAAGATCATCAGGAATAAAGCCAGCAGAGCGGCGATGATGACGATGAAGACGCCGATTAATACGTTTTTTCTGTTCTTTTTCATTTTCATAGCCTTCCTTTTCCAGATGTTTAAGTACCTGAGTACATATAGATATTTCTGCACATTTCCATGGTCAGGGGATCGAAAGACGCGCCGGCGATAAACTCGCTGCCGTTATAGAAACTGACAGCAACCAGCCATCTTCCTCCGCCGTCCCAGTAGGAGGGTGCTCCCTGGGTGACGGTGACGTTAAGGTCCGGGGGAACGCCCAGGTTTTCTTTCAGGATTTCTAGTTGTTCGTCTGTAAAGCTCATGCGCTGATAAGTTCCTTCTATGACGGCGTCCATACCATATAGGGTATCCCGGTTCTGAGAAGTCTGTCCGATATCCAGAGTCAAGGTCAGCAGGGCAGTATTCTGTTCCGCGGATAATTCAATCTGATAGGGAACGGAGACGGTGCTGCCGGAATCCGGCGGCAGCAGATTCAGCCACAGGGTCTCTCCTTCCAGGGTGTAATTGCTGTTGTATTCACTTTCATGGCTGACAACAGCATAATACTGCAGACTTCCGTCACTTCCCAGGGTGAGCAGTATGGGATCGTCGGATCCGGTCTGCATCCAGCTGCCTTCCAGGTCTGTCAATGTGAAAGCAGGTGCCGGAGTGGGTGTCGCTGTGGCTGTTGGTTCCGTTTCGGGCTGTGTTTCGGGAATATCGGAATCTGGCAGGGCATCATCGCCGATTCTCTGCCGAATTTCCTCCTGGTAAGAGGAGGAGACGCTGGGATAGATGGAAACCATCATCTCCCGGAGAAGTTCAGTAGCGCCGGCGGTATCATAGCCGATCAGCAGTACGCTGGCGGCCTGGTTGTAATCTTCTTCTGCCGCATAGACCTGGGCCAGGCAGACATAACCGTCTTCTTTCTTTTCATCAATTTTTATGGCGTTTTGAAAAGCGATGGCAGCGTCTTCATAGTTCATTTCCTGCAGATATTTTTCTCCCAGCGACAGCAGATCATTGTATTTTCCGGTGTTTCTGACCCGGAGAAAAATCATGATAAAGATGACAAGCATAGCAAGGAGCAGCAGGATGAAGATGCTGATCAGAGCTGTTTTTATTTTTTTTGGCATGAATTAAAACTCTCCCCCTCGTTTTTATCGCACTTATATTATATGATGTTGAGGGCAAAAGCCCCCAACTATGATGCCTGCGGATTGTTTCGTGCTTCGCACTCGCACAATCCTGCCCAATATTCGCATATCGTGGGATATCCATCCCACTTTCATGCTCATATCGGGGTGGGTCCCAAAGTCTTTCACCCACGTATGAGCAAGCTCATGTAGGTTCAGACCTTTAGACCCTGTTATCATTATATTTTAGCAACTTCCACTCTGCAGAGCCAGCTTTTTCTTAAGTATTTTGAGTTTTTCTGAATTTAACAGTTGACGAATGGGAAAATATCCTGTATTATAATGATAACAATTATTATTATTGAAAGGAGGAGAATATGGCAGCACTGAAATACAGCCGTCAGCGTGAATCCATAAAAGAATTTCTGATGAGCCGGAAAGATCATCCCACAGCAGACACCATATATGAAAACATCCGGATGGTTTATCCCAACGTCAGTCTCGGTACCATATACCGAAATCTGTCTCTTCTGGAAAATATCGGGGATATCTGCAAGATTACCATTGAAAATGGACCTGATCGTTTTGACAGCAACACCAACCCCCATCACCATTTTATCTGCAGACAGTGTCACTGTGTAACAGATCTGGAGATGGAGAACATCGATTATATCAAGGAAGTGGCTTCGGAGAATTTCGACGGAGTCATCGAACGATATGTGACCAATTTTTACGGGCTGTGTAAAGATTGTGCAAAAAATACGAAAACTGCTTAAATATCTATTGACATTATCAACATTATGTGGTAACTTAAAATAGTAATAATTACTATTATTAAGAAAAATAAATAAAGAAAAGGAGAACATGGCAATGAAAAAATTCGTATGTAGTGTATGTGGTTATGTTTATGAAGGAGATGCAGCACCGGAAAAATGTCCACAGTGCGGAGTGCCGGGAGATAAATTTGTAGAGCAGACAGCAGAGCGCAGCTGGGCTGCAGAACATGTAGTAGGAGTTGCTCAGGGTGTCAGCGAAGATATCATCGAAGACCTGAGAGCAAACTTCAACGGAGAATGCTCAGAAGTTGGTATGTACCTGGCTATGGCAAGAGTAGCTCACAGAGAAGGATATCCGGAAATCGGCCTTTACTGGGAGAAAGCAGCTTACGAAGAAGCAGAGCATGCTGCTAAATTTGCAGAGCTTCTGGGTGAAGTTGTAACAGACAGCACCAAGAAAAACCTGGAGATGAGAGTAGAAGCTGAAAACGGAGCAACAGCAGGTAAATTTGATCTGGCAAAACGTGCCAAAGCTGCTAATCTGGACGCTATCCATGATACCGTTCATGAAATGGCAAGAGACGAAGCTCGTCACGGAAAAGCTTTTGAAGGTCTGTTAAAGAGATATTTTGGATAATTGAGATTATTGAAGCGGGCTGTGAAAAAATGTGAAATCATTTTTTCACAGCCCTTTCTTTATGTATTAATTTTACCGGGAAACCCGGTGAAATTCACCTGCCCATTCATACTGTGTTCCCAGATCCAGAACTTTTTTAAGATTTTTATCCAGAAAGTATATGCCGTCATCACTATTTTCCACCTGGATCCATCCGTTTTCATTCTGGGGATTAATGGTCTGTCTGGCCGGAGGAATCAGAACAGTTCCATTTTGATCAAGGAGTGACTGTAATTTTACAACCTCATCGTCGATAAGTTCATATCGGTCTGCAAGAATATAACCGTTGTCGGTCAAGGCAACAGCGTCATACTCAGCCGGAAGGATGATCTCATTATCTGTGTTGACAACGCCTTCTTTTTCTCCGCTCTCAATAACGGAAAGATTGTTTTCTTCGAAGGAATCTTCATTTGTGCCGTCTGTGCTGATGTCAATGTTTTCTGCCTCGATCAGCTGATCCTTTGTATCATACTGCAGTGGGATTACTTCCCGGCCCTCAGGATTTATGGCGCCGTATTTTCGCTGGCCGTGAACTGATTTTGAAACCAGGATCAAATCTTCCTTTTCCAGAAAGTCATATCCAGTGTATTCGTCACAGAGTATTTTTCCTCTTTCGTTGATCATATAATCTCCGGTTGTTTCATAAAGCCGGAAAAGATGGGTTCCCGGATACGCATGATCTTCATAAAAAGATTCCACCACGCAGGGAATGACCTCCTGTCCCCGCTCATTGATAAGGCCGCTGCCGCCGCCTTTTTTCTGTACAATGGCAAAATAGGAGAAATCCTCCCCCTGGTATTCCTCCAGTACCAGTTTCTGATTCTCATCCACCGCCCATAAGATGCCGAAAAAGGCCGCGGGAGAGAAAAGTATGGCGGCGGCAAGAAAAGCAAGTCTTGCCTTTGAAAAAGATGCAGTACATTTTCTGCTCAGTATCCAGAAAATAAAGAATGACAAAATCCAGATTCCGGATTTTATCAAATGTGACATATTAAAACCGTAGGATAAATTGTTGATTCCCAGCACACCGGAAATTAGGTCTGTCGCCAGCAGGGAGGCCGTGATCAGATCACAGATCCACAGACTGTTCTGTTTCCATACAAAACGGTTGAGAAACCATAACAGCAGAGTAATCCCCAGCGCCAGAAGAAACAGAATTCCTACGGAGAATTTGTCATATACGGCCCAGCCCAGATCTTCTTCAAGATTGTTGTTGGGGTAAATTCTGGCATAAAACTGAGGGTAATACAGCGCCAGTGTATGGAAGCAAAGGAGCAGGTACATCACAGCCCGGGCGATCCGGCTGCCCTTTATGGCCAGGAAAACAGCTGCGGCAGAGATTGCAAAATAAAGCGGCATAATTCCGTTCATCACTTCAAACTGATTCATTCCGGCTTTTAGGGAAAGGGCACAGAGACATAGTCCAAGTACTGCCAGATTTATTTTTTCCAGATTCAAAGATATCCCCCCTGAACATAAATTATCACTCCTATTGTATCACTGGAAGCCGGAAATACACAATAATATCGGGCGGCTGCTTCCGGCAAACGCGGGGCAGCGGACAATGTTCTCTTGACAATTTCTGTTTCTCGAGGCATAATTATTTTGATAGGAACAAAAAGGTCAGAATATTCTGACCATTCAAAAGAATGAGGGAGGAACTATTATGGAAAATAACGCACCTGGAAGGCTGAAACTGAAAGTGACGGGAATTTTGTATATCATTTCAGCGGCGATTTCGATTATTATGGGCCTGCTGTTTATAGCGGGAGGCGTTGCCTTTTCAACGATTGATGAGACTACAAGCCCCTATGGATCATTTCTGGGCGCTGTCGCAGGCGGAATAGGGGTCGTGGTGATTATCTCTGCAGTATACAGTCTGGTTATGGGTATATTGGGTGTGAAAAACAGTAATAAGCCGGAAAAATGCGGGGTTAACTTTGTGTTAGGCGTGATTATGACTGTATTTGCTGTGATAGGGTTGATCATTTATATTGCAAGCGGAGCAGTATCATCTATTGTTACCGGAATCGTAGCTCTGGTAATTTCTGTTATCTACACCGTTGGAGCGAAGCAGAATAAGGATGCATCCCGTTCTGCGGGTGATTTTTAAAAAGCATAAGATGAGATCCCCTGGTTTCTGCCGGGGGATTTTATTGACAGCTCCTATACCGATTGGTATAATGGAAAAAAGGAGTGAAATATGGATAACAGAGAGACGATTTTGACATGTGCGCTGGACTTGTTTTACGCCAGGGGATATGACGGCGTGGGAGTGCAGGAGATTGCAGATGCAGCGGGGATTACAAAACCAACGCTGTATTATTATTTCGGAAGCAAAAAAGGTCTGCTTTGTCAGGTTCTGCATACTTATTACAGTAAACTTGACGAGATGCTGAGTAAGGCTGTTTCTTTCCGTGGAAGAATTCCGGAACGGCTGTTTCAGATTGCAAAAGCGTATTTCGCATATGCCTCCCGGTATCGGAAATGTTATCTGCTGATGCTTTCCTTATTCTATTCGGGAAGGGAAAGCGAGGGCTTTCAGACAGTTTTTCCTTTAATACAGGAGTATTACAACCGAATTGTTCAAGTATTTCAGGATTCTGCATGTGAACTGGGTAATATGCGGGGGAGGCAGCAGCAGTTTGCCGTGGGATTTATCGGCGCGCTGGATCATTATCTGATGATGCGGCTGCGGGACGGGTCGGAAGATAAGGCGGTGGAAATCTCAGACGAGCAAACCTATGGGATAGTTCATCAGTTTATGTATGGTATATATTCATAGAAAAGGGGTAGTATGGTATGGGAAAATGGTATGAAGAAGCAGTATTTTATCACATGTATCCGCTGGGAATGACAGGGGCGCCGAAGGTTAATCAGGAAGAAGAGACGGTGCATCGTTTTGAAAAGCTGTACCCCTGGCTGGATCACATGAAGGATATGGGGTTTACAGCCGTTTATATCGGTCCTTTATTCGAGTCTTCCACTCATGGTTACGATACGAAGGATTATAAAAAAACGGACCGGCGTTTAGGTGACAATGAAGATTTCAAAAGATTTGTGGAAAAAGCCCATGCCCGGGATATTAAAGTGGTGGTGGACGGCGTCTTTAACCATACGGGACGGGAGTTTTTTGCATTTCAGGATATACTGAAAAACAGAGAAAATTCTCCATATTGCAGTTGGTATAAAGGTCTGTGGTTTGGGGGAAATAATCCTTATAACGACGGATTTTCCTATGAAGCGTGGAGAGGCTGTTTTGAACTGGTCAATTTAAACCTTCAAAATGAACAGGTGAGAGAGTATCTTCTGGATGTGATTCATTTCTGGATTACGGAATTTGATATTGACGGAATCCGTCTGGACTGTGCGGACTGCCTGGATTTCTATTTCATGGAAGAAATGCGGCGCAGGACGTCTCAGTGGAAAGCGGATTTCTGGCTGATGGGAGAGGTGATCCACGGAGATTATTCCCGATACATTCAGGACGGAGAAAAGATGCTCCACAGCGTGACCAACTATGAGCTGCATAAGGGGCTGTATTCGGGACATAATGATCACAATTACTTTGAAATTGCTCATACGATCCGCCGTCAGTTCGACGCCGGGGGAGGCATCTACAAAGGGATGCGGCTGTACTCTTTCGTGGATAACCATGATGTGGACCGGCTGGCCAGCAAGCTGAATATATGGGAACACAGTTTTTCGGTATATGCCCTTATGTATATGCTGCCGGGAATTCCTTCCGTTTACTACGGATCAGAGTGGGGAATCGAGGGAAGAAAAGAAGGATCCAACGATGACGGAATGCGTCCGGCGGTGGATCTTGAAGAAACGCTGGCTGATAATCCCCATCCGGATCTGATGGCATGGATTCAGAAGCTGGGGCAGATTCACAGCAAATATCCCGCATGTGTTTACGGGGAATACAGGGAGCTTCTGCTTACGAATCGACAGTATGTATTTGCACGTATCCGGGAGGATGAGGCAGTAGTGGTGGCAGTTAATAATGATGAAAATCCTGCATCGGTTACGTTTTCCCTGCCTGTTGGAGGCAAAGAATACCTGGATGAAGTTTCAGGCAGGGTATACAGCGGTGATGGTCAGATAACCGTTGAGCTGGAAAAATATGGCTGCGCTGTTTTATGTACGGCGGCACAGGAGGGATGAAGGTATGGAAAAAGTGATATTTGGGGAACTGGATCAGTACCTGTTCGGGCAGGGAACTCATTATGATATTTATAAAAAGATGGGTGCTCATCCAATGACGCTGGACGGTCGCAAGGGGGTTTATTTTGCCGTCTGGGCGCCCAATGCAAAAAGCGTATCTGTTATTGGAGAATTCAATGACTGGGAAGAAGAGGCCGATCCCATGAAAAAAGTGGGGGAAATAGGCGTCTTTGAATGTTTCGTTGATAAGGCACAGGTTGGACAGCTGTATAAATTTTATATTACCACACAGGATGACAGAGGATTGTATAAAGCCGATCCTTACGGAAACTGGTCGGAGCTGCGTCCGGGAACGGCATCACGTATTGCGGATATCTCCAATTTCCACTGGAGCGACAGCATCTGGATGAAAAAACGGGCGGAGAGTGATCCTCGGGACGGGGCCATGTCCATTTATGAAGTACACCCTGGTTCCTGGATGAAGCATCCGGCAACGGAGGAGAATGAGGAAGGCTTTTACAATTATAAGCAGTTCGCCCATTCTCTGACGGAGTACGTTAAGAAAATGGGATATACTCATGTGGAACTGATGGGGATTGCCGAGCATCCCTTTGACGGTTCCTGGGGCTATCAGGTGACGGGCTACTATGCCCCCACATCCCGTTACGGTTCACCGGCAGAGTTTCAGTATCTGGTAAATTATCTGCATAAAAATAAAATCGGCGTCATTCTGGACTGGGTTCCCGCTCATTTTCCAAAGGATGCCCACGGCCTGGCGGAATTTGACGGAACCGCCGTTTATGAACATGCAGATCCGAGGCAGGGGGAACATCCTGACTGGGGCACTAAGATTTTCAATTACGGCAGAAGTGAAGTGAAAAACTTCCTGATAGGCAATGCACTCTATTGGATTGAACATTTCCATGTGGACGGTCTGCGGGTGGATGCGGTGGCTTCTATGCTTTATCTGGATTATGGCAAGAAGGACGGCGAATGGGTGGCCAACAAGTACGGCGGAAATGAAAATCTGGAGGCCATAGAATTCTTCAAGCACCTGAATACGGTGGTTCTGGGAAGAAACAAAGGAGCGGTGATGATTGCCGAAGAATCCACAGCGTGGCCGAAAGTGACCGGACCGGTGGAAGAGGACGGGCTGAATTTCAGTCTGAAATGGAATATGGGATGGATGCATGATTTTCTGGAGTATATGAAGCTGGATCCCTATTTCCGAAAATATAATCACAACAAGATGACTTTTTCCATGACCTACGCTTACAGTGAAAACTATATTCTGGTATTATCCCATGACGAGGTAGTGCATCTGAAATGTTCCATGCTGGAAAAAATGCCGGGATATTACGATGATAAATTCGAGAATCTGAAAGCCGGATATTCCTTTATGTTCGGTCATCCCGGCAAAAAGCTTTTGTTTATGGGACAGGAATTTGGACAGCTGAGAGAGTGGAGTGAAGAGAGGGAGCTGGACTGGTATCTGCTGCGGGAAGAGAAACATCAGAAGCTGCAGTCTTATGTCAGCGAGCTTTTGAATCTCTACAAGAAATATCCGGCCCTTTACGCCATGGACAGGAACACAGAGGGCTTTGAATGGATCAATGCGGATGACGGCGACCGCAGTATTTTCAGTTTTATAAGAAAATCGCCCACGGGAAGAAATAACCTGTTGTTTGTCTGCAATTTCACCCCCATGGCCCGGCCGGATTACCGGGTGGGCGTACCGAAGAAAAAGAAATACCGTCTGATTTTGAACAGTGCGGATCCCAAATACGGGGGAAAGACGACGATCCGAAAGACGGAATACATGGCGGAGAAAAAGCCCTGCGACAACCGGAAGTTTTCTTTCGGGTATAAGCTTCCTCCCTATGGCGTGGCGGTGTTTGTTTTTTAATGTTGCTATTTACAGACGCTTCAGTGAACAATAATCTGTTGACGGAGGGATGAACAATGGCGTCGTGGAAAGCATCGCTGATTCAGATGGACAGCGGCAGTGACGAAAAAGAAAACATAAAGAAAGCAAAATACTATATCAGGCAGGCGGCCCTTGAAGGCGCCTGCCTGGCAGTATTGCCGGAAACGGTGGATTATATTGGTCCGGAACTGAGAAACCATGCAAAGGAACTGCCGGGAGAATGGGGAGTTTTCCTGGCCGGACAGGCAAAAAAGTACGGCATATATATCCATGGAGGAAGCATCACGGAGAAAAATCTCGGGGGACGGCCCTATAATACCAGTCTTCTGTATGCTCCCGATGGAAGAATGATTGGAAAATACCGGAAACTGCATATGTTTGATGTGGAGGTGGAAGAAGGACCTTCTTACCGGGAGTCCGATGATATCTGTCCGGGAGGAGAGATTGTACTGGCAGATACGAAGCTGGGACGTTTCGGCCTGTCCATCTGCTACGATCTTCGTTTTCCGGAATTATATCGGATTCAGGGCCAAAAAGGGGCGCAGGTATTGATTGTTGCCGCTAATTTTACTTATGCCACGGGAGAAAAACACTGGGAGTCTCTGTTAAGGGCCAGAGCCATTGAGAACGGATGTTATGTGCTGGCCTGCTGTCAGTGCGGGGAAAAGCCGGCCTTCACGGCTTACGGCCATTCCATGATCATCAGTCCCTGGGGAGAAGTGCTGACCGGTGCGGGAACAGAAGAAGGATGCATTGTTGCCCCGGTGGATCTGTCGGAGGCGGAGAAAGTCAGAAAGCAGATTCCTTCTCTGAAAAATATTCGGGAGGATATTTATCAGCTGACCAGCGACAGGATTTTTATTTTCCGCCAGTGAGAAACGTCTTGCTTTCTTTATAACCAAAAGATGAAAATAATTCATTTATAAAATGAAAAATGTTCACACTTTCACTTTACTTTGCTGAAATCTGTACGTATAATAGGTTTTGTTGAAAAAAATAAAACAAGAAGATGAATGAAAATATATAAAGGCAAGGGAGAGATGATGATGAGCAGCGGATATGAAATCAGATGGCATGGACGGGGAGGACAAGGAGCCAAAACAGCGGCCCTGCTTCTGGCGGATGTGGCGTTTAAGACGGGAAAATATGTACAGGGTTTCCCTGAGTATGGACCGGAACGGATGGGAGCGCCCATTACCGCTTTTAACAGGATCAGCGAGACGCCCATCCGAGTACATTCTAATATTTATACACCAGATCTGGTGGTGGTGGTGGATGAGACCCTCCTCCATACGGTGGACGTGACGGCGGGACTGAAAGAAGAGGGGGCTGTCATTGTCAACACAGCCATGTCGGAAGAGGAAGTACGGCCTCTTTTGAAAGGATATCGGGGAAAGCTCTATACAGTGGACGCCAGAAAGATTTCCATGGAATCGCTGGGTAAATATTTCCCCAACTCACCTATGCTGGCGGCGGCGGTGGCAGTCAGCAAAGTGATGGAAAAAGAAGAATTCATTGCGGATATGAAGGCGTCCTATCAGCATAAATTCGCCAAAAAGCCGGAAGTGATCGAAGGAAATATGAAGGCGCTTAAAATGACCTTTGAAGTTTTTGACGATATGACCAATGAAGAAGCAAAAAAGAGCGCTTAGAAGATAAGAAACGGAGAAAGAAATGAGAACAGACGTACATAAAATCAACGAGCAGACACCTCATCAGGAACTGACGGAAGGTCTGATGATGTTTGCTGGGGGAACTTCAAAATTTTTTCAGACAGGGGAATGGAGAACCAGCACCCCTGTTCTTCATGAAGAGCTGTGTAAACAGTGTCTGCTTTGCGCACCGGTCTGTCCCGACTCCAGTATTCCGGTGAAAGAGGGAAAACGGGAAGACTTTGATTACGACCATTGTAAAGGATGCGGAATCTGTGCCGCAGTTTGTCCTTTTGATGCAATTGAGATGAAGGAGGGAAGATAAGGATGGCAGTAAAAGACCGTATGTCGGGAAATGAAGCGGTGGCCTATGCAATCCGCCAGGTGAATCCGGACGTTATGCCGGCGTTTCCCATTACCCCTTCCACAGAGATTCCCCAGATGGTATCCACTTACATTGCCAACGGGGAGATTGATACAGAATTCATTCCGGTGGAAAGCGAGCATTCTTCCATGAGTGCAGCCATTGGAGCGGAAGCGGCGGGGGCCAGAAGTCTGACGGCCACTTCTTCAGCCGGCCTGGCGCTGATGTGGGAGGAACTGCTTCTTGCGGCTTCCAACCGGATGCCTTTGGTACTGACTCTGGTAAACAGGACCTTATCCGGCCCCATTAACATTAACTGTGATCATTCCGACGGCATGGGGGCCAGAGATACAGGATGGATTCAGATTTATGCGGAAAACAATCAGGAAGCCTATGATAATTTTATTCAGGCTTATCCCATAGCGGAGCATGCAGATGTGCATCTTCCGGTGATGGTCTGCCAGGACGGGTTTATTACCAGTCACGCAGTGGAAAATATTGAACTGCTGGAAGACGGCGCCGTAAAAGATTTCGTTGGAGAATATGAACCGGAAGAATATCTTCTGAACCCGGGGAAACCCATTGCCGTAGGTCCTTACTCAGTATCAAACTATGCCATGGAGGCGAAAAAGAATCAGGAGCTGGCGCTGGAGCGGTCCAAAGAAGTGATTCTTAAAGTGGCAAAGGAGTTTGAAAAAATATCCGGCCGGAAATATGGATTGTTTGAAGAGTACCGGACAGAGGATGCAGACTATATTATGCTGATTATGGGGTCTGCAGCGGGAACTGCGAAACAGGCGGTGGATGATCTGCGTCTTATGGGAAAGAAAGTTGGCGTGATCAAACTCAGGGTGTTCCGTCCTTTCCCGGCAAATGAGCTGGCCCAGGCGCTGAAAAACTGTAAAGCCGCAGCGATAATGGATCGCTGTGAGAGTTACAATGGAAACGGCGGCCCTCTGGGCAGTGAAGTTACGGCTGGACTGTATCGAAATAAAGTGATGATTGAAGCGGTCAATTATATTTATGGCCTGGCGGGGCGGGATTTTACCGTCAATGAGGTTTATGATGTGTTCGCGCAGCTGGAGAATATGATTGAGCGGGGAGAGGAACCGGAACAGTATCAGTATATCGGATTACGGAAACAGGAGGCGCCCAGTGAGTAATTACAGTTTAAAAGAAATGATGAATAAACCGGAGCGGCTTGCTCCGGGGCATAGAATGTGCGCCGGATGCGGAGCCACCATAGCGGTGCGCGCCGTGCTGCGGGCGCTGGATGAAAAAGATCATGCGGTGATCGGAAATGCCACCGGATGTCTGGAAGTATCTTCCTTCACCTATCCTTACACTGCCTGGGAAGACAGTTACATTCACAATGCCTTTGAAAATGCGGGAGCCACTTTAAGCGGAGTGGAAACGGCTTATAAAGCCCTGAAAAAGAGAGGGCGTCTTCCCAAGGAGGAAACCTTTAAATTTATTACTTTCGGAGGGGACGGCGGAACGTATGATATCGGCTTTCAGTCTCTTTCCGGCGCTATGGAGCGGGGCCACGATATGGTCTATGTCTGTTATGACAACGGAGCTTACATGAACACGGGAATCCAGAGATCTTCCGCCACTCCCATGTATGCGGACACCACCACGACTCCGGTGGGAAGCAAATCCAACGGAAAGATGCAAAACCGCAAAGACCTGGCCAGCATCATTGCCGACCACGATGTGCCCTACGTGGCTCAGACCACTTTTACCAGGGATTTTAAAGATCTCCATGAAAAGGCAAGAAAGGCCATTTATACAGAAGGAGCATGCTTTTTGAATATCATGACGCCCTGTCCCAGAGGATGGCGTTATAATACGCCGGATATCATGGAAATATGCAGGCTGGCGGTGGAAACCTGTTATTGGCCGCTGTTTGAAGTGGATCATGGAAAATGGAGCCTTTCTTATGAACCCAAGAAAAAACTGCCCATTGAGGATTTCCTGAAAAAGCAGGGGCGGTTTAAGCATCTGTTCAACCCGGGAAATGAAGATTTGATTGCTCAGTTTCAGGCGGAAGTGGATAGAAGATGGGAAGATCTGCTGTTCAAATGCAGCCGTTAAAAGGAGAGGGCTATGACGCTGCTTACGTATCAGGTTTTTAAGACAGTGGTGGATATGGGAAGCTTTCATAAAGCTGCGGATATTCTGGGACTGACGCCGTCAGCCATCAGCCATGCCATTTCCGCCATGGAAAAAGAGTTGGGATTTTCCGTACTGACCAGAAGCAAATCGGGCATTACCATGACCAACGCGGGAGAACAGCTTCTGCCCTATGTAAATGCTGTGCTTAACAGTGATGAAAGTCTGCATCAGGTGATTGCGGAGTTGAAGGGGTTAAAGCAGGGGAAAGTAAAAATAGGAGTGTTCTCCAGCATCTGCACAAGCTGGCTGCCGGAAATTCTCCAGTCTTTCCGCAGAAAGTACGAAGGCATCACCATAGAAGTATTCCAGGGAACATATGATGAAGTATATTACTGGATTAAAAACAGTGTGGTGGATCTGGGCTTTCTTTCTGTATCCAGCGCCGGAGATATTCCCATCGCTCCCCTGTATCGGGATCCTCTTCTGTGCGTTCTGCCCAAGGGACTGAAAACTTCGGGGGACTATATGGATATCGAGGAGATGAGAAATTATCAGTTTGTGACCCAGAGGGAGAGTACCGATGCGGATATCCAGAAATTTCTGAAAGAAAACCATCTGCAGATACAGTCCAATTACCATGTGGTGGACGATTTATCCACGGTGGCCCTTGTGGCGAAAGGATTCGGCATCTGCCTGATGCCGGAACTGGTGATGCGGGATATTCCCTATGAAGTGGACTGCTACCCCATTCGTCCGGAGGCCAGCCGGATTATTGGAGTTGCGGCTTTGCATCCCGGTTTCATGGCGCCGGCGGTCCGGTCCATGTATCACCATATTTTAAGCCATTACAGAGAAGAAAATTTTGATGAGGCAGTCCTATGAATGAAGATTATATGAGAGAAATACCTGCGGTCCGCATTCAGGGAAAAAACAGGGAAACTGTTCAAAAACCTCTTCTGCGGGAACAGCAGATCGTCTTGTATGTGAACGGCAGAAAAGAAGGGTCCTTTTCCTGCACGCCGGAATTGTTTCGGGAGATGGTTCTGGGGTATCTGTATTCTGAAGGGAAGATAGGCTGTTTTGAGGATATAGACAGTCTGGAGATAAAGGATGGCCGGGCGAATGCTGTCTGCAGTTCAAAGGGAAGAGTGAAAGAGGAAAGAAAGAACAGGTGTGTTTTTGACGCGGAAACGGTTCAGGAATGTATCCGTACTTTCTTTCAAAGGTCCTGCCGTCACCGGAAAACCCATGCCAGCCATAAGGCCATGCTTTTTGTCGGGGGAGCGGATCATTATCTGGAAGCGGATGATGTAAGCCGAAGAGCAGCCGTAGAGAAAGTGATTGGTCTGGGACTGGAAAAAGGCGCCGCCTTTGAAGAGTGCAGTCTGATGTTCTCCGGAAGAGTGCCCAAAGACATCCTTCTGAAAATAAAAAACGCAGGAATTCCCCTTTTAATCGGCCGATCCTATCCCACCTGGGAGGCGGTGGAAGAAGCCGGAAAATGCGGAGTCATTCTCTGCGGCAACGCATGGGAAGATTCTTTTGTCGTATATGCCGGAACTCTTTGAAATTGCTTCGTCAGAATTCACGAAATTTGGATGGAATTAGGGGATTTATTTTCTGAAAAATCCTTTGCATTTCCAGGGGTTGTGTTATATAATGAATGCATGAAAGAAATAGATGACAGGGTTGATAGAAAGGGGTATTACAATGAAAATTAAAAATATTAATGACGTTGACAAATTCTTTGAAGTGGTTGACAGCTGCAAGGGTAAAGTAGAACTGGTTACAGGCGAAGGCGACAGACTGAACCTGAAATCAAAACTGTGCCAGTACGTTTCTCTGGCAAACATTTTCTCCGGCGGAGAAATCCCTGAGTTGGAAATTATCGCTTCTGAGAAAGAAGATATTGATAAATTGTTTAACTTTATGATTAATGGTTAATAATTTCAGAAACGATGAAAAAGGGGGCTGTTTTTAACAGCCTCTTTCTTTTGCGTTGTGCCAGAGCTCTGTTCTCTGGTATCTTTTTATCAGAAAAGGAGGTTTTTTTCATGACAAAAGTAGACATTATTTCCGGTTTTCTGGGTGCCGGAAAGACAACCCTGATTAAACTGCTGCTGAATGATGCATTGAAGGAAGAGCAGGTTGTTCTGATTGAAAATGAATTTGGGGAAATTGGAATAGACGGCGGTTTCTTAAAGGATGCCGGTATTGAGATCCGGGAGATGAATTCCGGCTGTATCTGCTGTTCTCTGGTGGGAGATTTTGGGAAATCATTAAAAGAGGTGATTTCCACTTATCATCCGGACCGCATCATCATCGAACCTTCCGGCGTAGGTATGCTTTCCGATGTAATGAAAGCCGTGGAAGGCGTAAAAAACGAATGCGATATCATTTTAAACAGCCATATCACCGTTGTGGATGTGAACAAATGTAAGATGTATCTGAGAAATTTCGGAGAATTTTATGAGAACCAGGTGCAGTATGCCAGCACAATTATCCTCAGCAGAACAGACATTGCGTCTGAAGATAAAGTGGGTAAAGCGGTGGAGTCTATCCGGAAACTGAATGAAAAAGCCCATATCGTGACGACGCCGGCTGCTGCTCTTGGGGGAAAGAAAATACTGGAAGTGATGGAGAATGACATTTTGAATCTGGAACATGAGATGGAAGATCATGATCATCACCACGAACATGGGGAGGACTGTACCTGCGGCTGCCATGACCATGATCATCATGATCACGATCATCACCATGAACATGGGGAAGACTGTACCTGCGGCTGCCATGACCATGATCATGACCACCATCACCACCATCATGCGGATGAAGTCTTTACCAGCTGGGGATGCGAGACAGCCAGAACTTACAGTAAGGATGAGCTGGTTGACAAGATGAAGGCGTTGAGTGAAGGAGAGGATTACGGTATTGTACTGAGAGCTAAGGGGATGCTGCCGGACAGAGAAGGCGTATGGCATTACTTTGACATGGTGCCCGGAGAATACGATATCCGAGAGGGAAGCCCTGAATTTACAGGAAGAATCTGTGTTATCGGATCGAAACTGCAGGAAGATAAGCTGAAAGAGCTTTTTGAATTATCATAAAGGGGAATAAAAATGGCGCGGGAAGATTATGAAAAACCAGTATATCTGATCACCGGTTTTTTGGAAAGCGGAAAGACCACATTTCTGGATGGAACCATCCGTCAGAACTATTTTCAGATACCGGAAACTACACTTCTGATTCTCTGCGAAGAAGGG
The DNA here is from genome assembly GCA_050944435.1 of Ruminococcus sp. GTDB lineage: Bacteria > Bacillota > Clostridia > Lachnospirales > Lachnospiraceae > Ruminococcus_G. The sequence continues at coordinate 28,264 of JBMNRB010000009.1, read as the reverse complement.
GAAGAGGAGTATGACGAAAAGTACTTGAAAAAGAGACATCGCACCGTGGTGGAAGTCATAGAAGAACAGGAGGACTTTACCACCGAGTCCCTGGAGTATCTGGATAAGAAGCATCAGCCGGAACGGATTTTGGTGGAGTTTAACCCTTTCTGGTCTGTGGATAAGTTTTTAAAAATGAAGCTTCCAAGGGATTGGACGGTGGTTCAGCATATTGTGACGGTGGATGCCAGCTGTTTTCAGGTGTATATGAATAACTTAAAATCTCTTTTTGTAGAGATGGTCCGTCAGGCAGATATGGTGATTTTCAACCGATGCAGGAAAGATCTTCCGCTGGCTTCTTTCAGGAGAAGCGTTAAAGTGGTCAACCCGGCGGCGGAGATTATTTTCGAAAATGAAAATCATGAAGTGGAGGATATCTTTGAAGACAGTCTTCCCTATAATCTGGACGATGATATCATAGATATCATGGAAGAGGATTACGGCATCTGGTATGTGGATATGATGGATAATCCGGAGGATTATGAGGGGAAAACCGTACGGTATAAAGGCAGAGTACTCAAAAGCGAAGATCTGTCGGCGGAGTTTTTCGTGCCCGGCCGTATGGCGATGACCTGTTGTGCCGATGATACCCAGTTCCTTGGCTACGTGTGCAAAAGCAAAATGGCTCCCCAGCTTCAGATGGGAAGCTGGGTGGAAGTGACGGCCCAGATTCATCGGGAATATCTGGAGGTATATCACGAAGAAGGTCCGGTTCTCTATGCAAAAGAGATCAGACCTTGTGAAGCGCCGGCGGATGAAATGGTATATTTTAATTAAAAACGTAAAAAACGGAGAACAGGTATGTATATAATAGTTGGCCTTGGAAATCCTACCAGACAGTATGAACATACCCGGCATAATGTGGGGTTTGACGCCATTGATTATTTGATTGATGAATATCGGATTCCATATTCCGGCGTTAAGCATAAGGCGATGTACGGAAAAGGGATGATTGCCGGTCATAAGGTGATTGTGGCAAAACCGGTGACTTATATGAATCTGAGCGGAGAAGCGGTAAGGGAGCTGGTGGATTACTATAAAATCGATCCTGAAGAAGAACTTCTGGTAATCTATGACGATGTCAGCCTGGAGCCGGGGCAGATCCGGATTCGGAAGAAGGGAAGCGCCGGCGGGCATAATGGAATTAAAAATATAATTTCTCACCTTGGCACAATGGAGTTTAAACGGATAAAGATAGGCGTGGGAGAAAAACCAAAAGGATGGGATCTGGCGGAATATGTGCTGGGGCGTTTCCCGGAAGGCGACAGAAAACTGGTGGACGATGCCATAAAACGGGGAGCGAAGGCGGTGGAAATGATCCTGGATGGTGAAATTGACGCCGCAATGAATGAATATAATAGAAAACAAACAGAAAAGGAATCGGAATGAAAGCATTGGAAAATCCCCTGGAGAATCTGGCGGAATTTCAGGAAATCAGAGACAGTCTGCGGCGAAAAGAGCCGGGGATACGTCAGCTTTCCGGCTGTATAGGAACCCAGAAAGCTCATGCGTCTTACGGACTGGGAAGAGATTTTGCCCGGCGACTGATCGTGGCTGAGAATGACCTGAAGGCCAAGGAATTTTTTGAGGATTACCGCTTTTATGAGCCGGACGCTCTGCTGTATCCCGCCAGGGATCTAATTTTTTTTCAGGCGGACGTTCACGGTAATCTGCTGACGAAAGAAAGAATGCGGGTATTTCAGGCGCTGCTGGAAGAAAAAGAGGTGACGGTGATCACCAGTATCGCCGGCTGCATGGACTATCTGCTTCCTTTGGAAGAGATCCGGAAACAGGTTATAGAGCTGAAAAATGACAGTCTGCTGGATGTGGAAAAACTGAAACGGCAGCTGGTATATTTGGGATATGAGAGAAGTGCCCAGGTGGAAGCATCAGGGCAGTTCTCTGTTCGCGGCGGAATCATTGATATTTTCCCTTTGACGGAAGAGAATCCCTGGCGGATTGAGCTCTGGGGCGATGAAATCGATTCGATCCGCAGTTTTGATGTGGAAAGTCAGCGATCCATTGAGAATCTGGAAGAGATCCGTCTGTATCCGGCGGCGGAAATGTTCCTGGATGAAGCAAGGGTTCAGGCAGGCCTGAAAAAAATCAAGAAGGAAGCAAAGGAAACGGTGGGCCGCCTGCGGGAACAGTTTAAGACAGAAGAGGCTGCCAGGCTGTCCCGGCATGTGGAAGAGTTTTGCGAGCAGTTAAAAGAGCTGTACGATATAAGGGGAGCGGAAAATTATCTTCACTATTTTTATGATAACGCCGTCTGCTTTCTGGACTATTTTTCGAAAGAGGATACGGTGCTTTTTCTGGATGAACCGGCGAGACTGACGGAAACGGCGGAGGCAGTGGAAGCAGAATTCCGGGAGAGCATGGTCAGCCGCCTGGAGAAAGGATATGTTCTTCCGGGGCAGGTGAAGCTGCAGAAAAGCCGGAAAGAAGTAACGGCTGCCATGAATTGTTTTTCTGCAGTCTCCCTTTCCGTCATGGAACAGCGGAAGGGAGACTGGGAATTTACGGGGAATTATCAGGTGGAGGTAAAATCCGTAAATTCTTATAATGGCAGTTTTGATCTGCTGGTGAAGGATCTGAAAAACTGGAAGAAGGGCGACTACCAGGTGCTGCTGCTGTGCGGTTCCAGGACGAGAGCTCAGAGGCTGGCTCTCGACCTTCTGGAAGAGGGTCTGGGAAGTTTTTACAGTGAAGATAAAGACAGAGAAATCGGACCGGGAGAAATCATGGTTACATACGGCCATGCCCACCGGGGATTTCTGTATCCCATGATTAAATTCGTCGTAATCACCGAGACGGATATTTTCGGACGGGAAAAGAAAAAGAAGAGAAAAAAGACCCAGTACAGCGGCCAGAAAATCAGCAGTTTTTCAGAGCTGTCCGTGGGGGATTACGTTGTACATGAGAATCATGGCCTGGGCGTCTACCGGGGAATTGAAAAAGTCGAAGTAGACAAGGTCATGAAAGATTATATGAAAATAGAATATGCCGGAGGAAGCAATCTGTATATTCTGGCCACCCAGTTGGACGCGCTGCAGAAATATTCCGGAGCCGATGGGAAAAAGCCAAAACTTAATAAGCTGGGCGGTCAGGAATGGAAGAAGACGAAGACCAGGGTTCAGGGCGCGGTGAAAAATATTGCCCGGGATCTGGTGGCGCTGTATGCAGCCAGACAGGGAAAAGACGGATACGCTTACGGCAAAGATACGGTGTGGCAGAGAGAGTTTGAAGAGATGTTTCCCTTTGAGGAAACGGAAGATCAGCTGATGGCCATTGAAGCTACAAAACAAGATATGGAAAGTCATAAAATCATGGACCGGCTGATCTGCGGCGATGTGGGATATGGAAAAACGGAGATTGCGCTTCGGGCGGCTTTCAAGGCTGTTCAGGAAGGAAAACAGGTGGTTTATCTTGTGCCCACCACCATTCTCGCCCAGCAGCATTATAATACCTTCGTCCAACGGATGAAGGAATTTCCCGTCAGAGTAGATCTTCTCTGCCGCTTCCGGACGCCGGCCCAGCAGAAAAAAACGGTGGAAGACTTAAAGAAGGGATGGGTGGATATTGTCATCGGAACTCATCGGGTGCTGTCTGCCGATGTAAAATTCAAGGACCTGGGACTTTTGGTTATCGATGAAGAACAAAGATTCGGCGTCACCCACAAGGAGAAAATAAAACAGTTGAAAAAGGATGTGGATGTGCTGACCTTGACTGCCACGCCCATCCCCCGTACTTTGCATATGAGTCTCATTGGAATCCGCGATATGAGCGTGCTGGAAGAGCCGCCCATGGACCGGATGCCGATCCAGACCTACGTGATGGAATACAGTGAAGAGATGGTGAGGGAAGCTATCAGCCGGGAGCTGGCGCGGGGCGGTCAGGTGTATTACGTATATAACCGGGTCAATAATATCGCGGATATTGCCGGAAAGATTTCCTCGCTGGTTCCGGAAGCCTCCGTTGCCTTCGCCCATGGCCAAATGAGCGAGAGGGAACTGGAAAAAGTGATGGTTGGGTTTATAAACGGCGATATCGATGTGCTGGTGTCTACCACTATTATAGAAACGGGGCTGGATATCTCCAATGTGAATACCATGATCATCCATGATGCGGATCAGATGGGACTTTCCCAGCTTTATCAGCTCAGGGGCCGGGTGGGACGTTCCAACCGGACGGCCTATGCTTTTCTGATGTATAAACGGGATAAGATGCTTAAAGAAGTGGCGGAGAAAAGACTCCATGCCATTCGGGAATATACTGATCTGGGCAGCGGATTTAAGATTGCCATGCGGGATCTGGAAATCCGTGGAGCCGGAAATCTGCTGGGAGCAGAGCAGCATGGCCATATGGAGGCGGTGGGATACGATCTCTACTGCAAGATGCTGGAAGAAGCCGTTCAGGAAGAAAAGGGAGTAAAACGGCAGGAAAGCTTTGAAACCACCATAGATATGAATCTGGATGCCTTTATTCCTGACCGGTATATTCCCAATGAGGTGCAGAAGCTGGATATCTACAAAAGGATTGCGGGGATTGAATCCCAGGAAGAATATGAAGATATGCTGGAAGAGCTGATGGACCGTTTTGGAGAGCCGATGAAGTCGGTGCTGAATCTTCTGGAGATTGCCCGGATGAAAGCGCTGGCCCATAAAGCTTACGTAGTGGAAGTAAAACAAAAGGGCGATACCGTCCGTCTTCTCATGCATGAGAGAGCCCGGCTGAATCCGGCGAAGATTCCGGAGCTGTTAAGCCGCCATCAGGGCGAGCTGACGTTCAAGATAGAAACAAATTCCTATTTCCTTTATCGTCCCGCCCGCAGAAAAAGCAGCGAGACGGTTCCCATGATGGAGCGCACGGAAGAACTGCTGGAGGAGATCTTGAGTTTTACAGAAAAATAGTTTATAATACGGTGAACGTAAAAAACGGATACAGGAGGATGAAATGAAAACATTTAAGATAAGAACCGTTTGTGCGGCTGTGGGCGCCGCCGTGTGTATGACTGCACTGGCGGGCTGCGGTTCCGGCGCCATCGATGGAACGGAAACGGCGGCGGTGGTCAACGGAGAGGAAATTCCGGCCGGCGTGCTCAGCTTTGCAGTGCGGTATCAGCAGGCCCAGACAGAATACTATTATTCTTATATGTATTCCATGTATGGCTCCAGCGCAAACGATATGGCAATCTGGGATAATGAAACGGAAGACGGGGAAACATTTGGAGAGCAGACCAGACAGGATGTTCTGGAAGAGACAGAAAAGAAATATCTGGTCAGAGCAAAGGCTGATGAATATAATCTTGAGATTACAGAGGATGAAGCCGCCTCTATGGATGAAGCGGCCCAGTCTTTTGTGGATGCCAATGATCCGGAAACACTGGAAAAAATCGGTGTTTCTGCGGAGGATGTAAGAGAATATCTGGAACTTTCTACTTACTATGAAAAAGCATTCGAACCTGTTATCGCCGACGTGGAAATCGAAGTAACGGACGAAGAAGCGGCTCAGTCTACACTGACCTATGCCTTCCTCTCTACCAATGATATGGAAGATGATGAGAAACAGGAAGTGCATGATAAAGTAGAAAATCTTCTGGAAGAGATTCAGGCCAGTGAAGATCCCGCGTCCGCCGACATTGAAACGATGGCGGAAGAAATGGACGAATCATTTATCACTACTTCTTTCTCCTACGGTGAAGACGATACCACTCTGGATGAGGCGGTGAAAGAGGCGGCTTCCGGTCTGGAAGACGGACAGGTATACGACGGGGTAGTAGAAGGAGAGGCCGGATATTTTGTCGTTCGTCTGGATAAAAAGCTGGATGAAGAAGCGACAGCCTCCAAAGAAGAATCCTTGAAACTTCAGAAGCAGCAGGAAGCCTTTGATGAGATTGTCCAGGGCTGGTATGACGATGCGGATCTGGAAGTAAAAAATAGCGTATGGAAAAAAATCACACTGACGGATCAGGAAAGCTATCAGATGGCAGTTCCCGAGACAGAAACTTCGGAGGAAGGCACAGAGGCAGAAACTGAGGCAGCGGAAGATACAGCCGGAGAGGATGCAGCCGCCGAAGAAGGAAACGCTGAAGATACGGCGGAAGAAAGCGCTGGAGAGGAAAACAGTGCAGGAGAAGAAGCGCAGGATTCTGCTTCTGAGGAAGGGCAGGAATAAAGCCGGTGCGGAGGGGCGCATATGACGAAAAAAGAATTTAGGAATTGGGCTGCAGAAAGTCTGATCCTGATGGATGGTGCGACGGGATCAAATCTCATGGCGGCAGGCATGCCCCAGAATACATCTTCGGAATTGTGGATGCTGGAACATCCCGCGCCTGTACAGAAGCTGCAGAGAGAGTACGCAGAGGCGGGAAGCCGGATCGTCTATGCGTGTACCTTTTCGGCCAACCGCTGCAGTCTGAAAAAATACGGTTTGGAGAACCGGACGGAAGAATTGAACCGCAGACTGGTGAACCTTACCAGGGAGGCCGTGGGAGACCGGGCCTATGTGGCCGGCGATCTGACGATGACGGGAGAACTGCTGGAGCCGCTGGGAGATATGACGGAAAAGGAGCTGACCCATATCTATGAAGAGCAGATAGGGGCAATGGTGCAGGCAGGGGTGGATCTTCTGGGCGTGGAAACCATGCTGAGTCTGGATGAAATGCTGACAGCGCTGAAGGCTGCAAAGCGGGTATGTGATCTTCCGGTTATGTGTACTTTTACGGTGAATGAAAAAGGGATGACTTTGTATGGAACGGATGTGGTAAAAGCAGTGCCGGCATTGGAAGAGGCGGGCGCGGCGGCAGTGGGGATCAACTGCTCGCTGGGGCCGGATCAATTGCTGGAGGTGGTGAAAAGACTGAAAGCCCAGGCCAAAGTTCCGGTGATTGCCAAACCCAACGCAGGGCTGCCGTCCACGGGTCCTTCCGGAGAGATTATATACGATATGGATGAAGAAACCTTTGCTTTTCATATGAAAAAGCTGGCGGATGCAGGAGCGGGCCTGATTGGCGGATGCTGCGGAACCACGCCGTCCTATATTCGAAGAGTAAAGGAAACCATGAGGCTTTAATAAAGGGAAAATAAAAGGCAGCGGTATGCCGAAGCAGGCCGCTGCCTGAATTATTGAAAAAATACGTTTAAATGGGATCGTCTTCCCCAGGGGAGAGAAACAGATATTTGCGGATGGCAAAAAGCAGAGCTATGGCCAGAATACCGATTAAAGTTTCCCAGGTCTGAAGATGTTCCACCACCATCTGCCGGGCTGTGGCGAACATCAGAACTTCCACCACGGTTTCCGGTGTGTGTTTGCACAGCATCTTTACAAATTCAATCCCCACAACCAGATTGAGCGCCTGAGCCAGGAAGGCGGTAAAATAGTCTGTGTCCAGCTGGAGCAAAGGCGTTTTGGCAGCATCGTGAATCAGATTGACGATTTGCAGAATTATGACGGCAATGATGACCACAGAGATGAAAATTTCCATATATCGCGTTGCAGCCGAGATAATATTGTTTGTTTTTTTAAAGATTTCCTTTTGTTTCATGGACTTTTCTCCGTTGGTAAATGCTTTCAGATAGTATCAGTATATCATATAATCTATCCGGGAGAAATAAAATATTTGCCTATTATGGTAAAGTGCGGTAAAATAAGTCAATGCAGCTTTGGACAAGTTTGAGAGGAATGAATATATTTTGAAAAAGGAAAAAGATAAGGCAGTTAAAATTATTCCCCTTGGGGGCCTGGATAAAATTGGAATGAACATCACTGCCATAGAATATGAAAACACGATTATTGTAGTAGACTGCGGAATTTCTTTTCCGGAAGATGATATGCTGGGAATCGACAAAGTGATTCCCGATGTTTCCTACCTGGAAGAGAATATTGATAAAGTGAAAGGTTTTGTGATTACCCATGGTCATGAAGATCATATCGGAGCGCTGCCTTATATTTTACCGAAAGTGAATGTACCGGTTTACGCCACTCGGCTGACTATGGGACTGATCGAACATAAACTTCAGGAGGCAAAACTGCTGAAGAAGACGAAACGAAAGACGGTAAAGCAGGGAGGATGCGTAACACTGGGTGATTTCCGGGTGGAGTTTATCAAGACCAATCACAGTATTGCAGGGGCTTCATCTCTGGCAATCTATACGCCGGCAGGAGTGATTGTTCATACGGGAGATTTCAAAGTGGACTATACGCCGCTGTTTGGTGAATCCATTGACTTGCAGCGGATGGCGGTGCTGGGGAAAAAGGGCGTTCTTGCCGTTTTAAGCGACAGCACCAACGCCATGCGGCCGGGATTCACGCCGTCGGAGACAAAGGTGGCCAGAACATTTGATATGCTTTTTTCAGAGTACAGAGGCAGCAGGATGATCGTTGCCACGTTTGCGTCCAATGTGGACCGTGTACAGCAGATTATCAATACGGCCCATCGCTTTGGCCGGAAAGTGATTCTTCAGGGAAGAAGCATGGAAAATGTGATTCAGATTGCCCAGGATCTGGGGTACGTAAAAATACCGGAAAAAACACTGATCCAGGTGGGAGAGATGAACCGGTATCCGGACGAGCAGCTGGTGTTTATCACCACAGGAAGTCAGGGAGAATCCATGGCGGCATTGTCCAGAATGGCTGACGGCACCCATAAGAAGGTGCATATCAAGCCGGGAGACGTAATTATTTTAAGTTCCAACCCAATTCCGGGAAATGAAAAATCTGTTTCCAGAATTATCAATGAACTGGCCATGCGGGGAGCGGAAGTGCTGTTTCAGGACACTCATGTATCCGGCCACGCCTGTCAGGAAGAGATTAAACTGATTTATTCCCTGTTAAAACCCCAGTATGCCATACCGGTACACGGAGAGTACCGTCATCTGACGGCGGCTGCGGAGACAGTCATGGAACTGGGCATGCCCAAAGAAAATGTTTTCGTGCTGGAAGCAGGCGAGGTTTTAAGTCTTTCCCAGAGAGAAGCAAAGGTGACGGGAAAAGTGACGGCCAGAGAAATCTTTGTGGATGGTCTGGGAATCGGAGATGTGGGAAATATTGTAATTCGAGATCGTCAAAATCTTGCAGAGCACGGTATTGTGGTGGTGACTATAGGTCTGGAAAAAGGAACGAAAAAGCTGGTGTCCGGACCGGATATTATTTCCAGAGGTTTCGTCTATGTGAGAGAATCGGAGGAGCTTATGAAAGAGCTTCGGGAAGTATCGCAGAAGGCCATTGAAAAATGCCAGAAGAAAAAAATCAGAGAGTGGGGAAAAATAAAAGGAGAGGTGAAGGACAGCCTTTCAGACTTTCTCTGGAAAAAAATGAAAAGAAATCCGGTGATCATACCGATTATCATGGAAATATGAATAAAATAAAGGGTTTTTAGCATAAATTCTTCCGTTCTACACAAACTACCATGAAAGGAAATAGATAGTAATGTAAACGGAGGAATTTTTATATGAAAGCTACGGGGATTGTAAGAAGGATCGACGACCTGGGCCGTGTGGTGGTGCCAAAAGAGATTCGCAGGACGCTGCGGATAAGGGAAGGGGAGCCCATGGAGATTTTTACAGGCCGGGAAGGTGAAATCGTACTGAAAAAGTATTCACCCATTGGAGAATTGAGCAAGTATGCCAGAGAGTTTGCGGAAGCCATATCGGCGGTGACGGGATATCTTGCCTGTATCTCTGACCATGACCAGATCGTGGCGGCGGTGGGGCCTGATCAGAAAGAATATAATCAGAAAGCCATCAGTGAGGAACTGGAACGGGTAATCACCAACCGGGAGTGCGTCACTGTTTCTTCGGACAGCCGTCAGCGGCTGGAATTGATGTCGGATAAGGAGGCTCATTACCAGTCCGCCATCGTTGCGCCGATCATTAGCGCCGGGGATGCCATTGGCTCGGTGATTATCTGCAGCAATAAGGAAGAAGTGGGAGAAACGGAAAAGAAAATTGCCCAGACTGCTTCCGCCGTGCTGGGAAAACAGATGGAAGATTAGCCTGCTTCCATCTGGTAAAATTCTTCCAGGGTAAGTCCCGTTAAGGTTAAATAAAGGGCCAGTGAACGGGTGACGTACCGGATATGCCATGGTTCCCAGGCGTATCCGGTAATTTCCGTCTTTCGCGGCGGATATCGCAGGATAAATCCAAATAGAGCCGCATTGCGGGCCAGCCATTTTCCCTCCGGAGTATAAGCAAATTCCTCCACCAGATCGTAATTGACGGCGGCACAGGTGACGTCGAGGGCAAGTCCGCTCTGATGTTCACTGGCTCCGGGAGGCGCAATATAAGGATTATCTGCAGGATAGTCTAAGAGTGCCATCCTTTCTTCGTAAAGCTGCTGCTGGCGGGAATAAGAGCGGTAGGCGGAGACGCCGAACAGATAAATGTCATCCCACCGGGCCTGGGCAAAAAGAAGAGCGGCCCAGTCTGCAGCTTCCTTTCTCATGAGTTTTTTTGAACTTCCTTTGGGGGCGCAGAATGGAAAAATAGATTCTGTCAGATCTTTAGGAGCATAAGAGGCAGACAACCGATGCTCCCTGTTAATCAGACGTACATATGAATTCATAGAAAACCTCCGGTATCACAGACTTTTTTACAGCTTATGATGACCGGAGGTAATTTATGACCTTATTGATATTTTAAGGCTTCAGTTCCCATCTCTTCCAGCAGATCACTCTTGATCTTATAAAGTTTGTCCGACAAATCCACGTAAACTTCGTGGGGGTTGACGAGACGCCGCGTCTCATCCCACATCGTCTCCTGTTCTTTTTTGCATAATTCCTGTATCTCCATGACAGAAGGAGAGGAGTATACGCATTCGCCCTTCAGGAAGATGGGGACAAGAAGTTCCCTTAACGTATAAGTGCCGCCCTCGATTTTGGTCTTCTTCCAGGTTTCAGAGGGATCAAAGATAATCATATCCTTTGATTCATCGAAAACCTCATCGGCCAGACAGATCAGATCTGCGCGGATTTTTCCGTTTTTCTTATCGTAGATCCGGTAGATGGCTTTGTTGCCGGGATTTGTAACTTTCTCTGAGTTTTCGGAAAGTTTGATTTTAGGCTGAAAATCCTCATCCTCTGAATTTTTAATAGCAGCCAGCTTGTAAACACCGCCGAAGGCGGGACAGTCTTTGGACGTGATCAAATTGGTACCGACGCCCCAGGAGTTAATCTTGGCGCCCTGAGCCTTCAGACTGTCGATTAAGTGTTCATCCAGATCGCTGGAAGCAGATATAACGGCGTCGCCGAAACCGGCTTCTTCCAGTTGTTTGTAAGCTTTTTTGGACAGATACGCCAGGTCGCCGCTGTCAATTCGGATACCGTATCCCTTAAAATCGGGATATTTTTCCTTCATTTCTCTAAATACCCGGATAGCATTGGGAACACCGGACTTCAGCACGTCATAAGTGTCCACCAGAAGGATGCAGGAATCAGGATAAAGGTTGGCATAAGTCTTAAATGCAGTATATTCATCGGGGAAGCTCATAATCCAGCTGTGGGCATGAGTACCTTTGACGGGCACATTGAACATCTGACCGGTCAGTACGTTGGATGTACCGATACAGCCGGCAATAACGGCCGCTCTGGCTCCGTAAATACCTGCGTCCGGCGCCTGTGCCCGGCGAAGCCCGAATTCCATGACGCCGTCACCCTGAGCCGCATAAACCACTCGGGCAGCCTTTGTGGCAATCAGACTTTGATGATTAATAATGTTTAGTATGGCAGTCTCCACCAACTGGGCCTCCATCACCGGGGCAATTACCTTCAGCAGCGGTTCCCGCGGGAATACCACAGTACCTTCAGGAATGGCATAGATGTCGCCGGTAAAATGAAATCCTCTTAAATATTCCAGAAAATCCCGGTCAAAAATATTCAGGCTCTTCAAATATTCAATGTCATCGGGGGCAAAATGCAGATCCCGGACATATTCAATTACCTGTTCCAGTCCTGCCGCAATGGCGTAGCCGCCGTCACAGGGGTTGCGGCGGTAAAACATATCAAATACCACAATCTGGTCTGTTGGATTTTTAAAATAACCCTGCATCATGGTCAGTTCATACAGATCCGTCAGCAGGGTCAAATTCATAGCGCGCATATCATGTTTCTCCTTGTCAAAAAGTATTGAACATATTATAGCACTGATAAAAATGAATGTAAAATGGAAATAAATTTTTTGTGTTTTTTACGCAGATTATTGCAAAATAGGAGATAAGTAGTATCATAGAATACAGAGTTTTCTGTGGGGAGAAATCATGTTAGTCGTTATCGTAATAAAACAGATTATCGTCTCCTTTTTTCTTTTGATTATCGGGGCGTTCTGTTATAAAAAAGATATCCTGTCGGCCAGCGAAGGCAAATCCATATCCAATTTTATTTTAACCTTTGTATCTCCGGCGCTGATTCTGGACGCGTGTCAGATTACATACAGTGAAGAATTGTTTCACAATTTACTGTGGGCCTTCGGCATGTCGGGGGTATCCTTTGTGGTCGCTATCGCAGCGTCACAGATTTTGATCAGAAAAAAGAAGATCAGCTATAATATTGAGCGGTTTTGTCTGGTTTATACCAACTGCGGCTTTATCGGTATCCCGTTGGTGCAGGCATTATATGGGGATGAAGGCGTCCTGTATATGACCAGCTATATTGCCATGTTTAATATTTTACTGTGGACTCATGGCGTAATATGTATGTCAGAGAGGGCGGACAGAAAACAGATTGTTTCTATCCTGAAGTGTCCGACCATCTATGCAATTATTATTGGGATCTTCAGTTTTTGTATGAAAATAACGTATCCGGAGGTTTTCGGAACTACCATTGCTTATGTGGCGGATCTGAACACGCCGCTGGCTATGATTGTGGCGGGAATTTCCGTAATGCAGTCAGATTTTCTGGGAGCGATGAAAAGAAAGCGAATTTACGTTGTTTCGTCTTTAAAACTGCTGGTCATTCCTGTTTTGGCGCTGCTGGCTATCAGTCTTTTCCCGGTTCCGCAGATTATCCGGGTGATTATCGTATTGGCAACGGGCTGCCCCGTGGGGGCGTCGGTGATCATGTTTGCCCTGCGATACGGTAAAGATGAGATTTACGGAGCGGAACTGTTTGCGGTTACGACGATATTTTCCCTGATTACTATGCCTGTTTTGATTGCCCTTTGTACGTTATGGTAGAAGGAGGATGATTATGGAAGAGTTTTATAACAGATTTATGGCTGGGGACGGAGGAAACTTCAGCAATATTTTACTGCATGGATTTCTTTACGACTTGCTTCCGGACTGGCTGTATACGACAGACGGTGCGGCTCCGGATGTGGATAACTGGGTTGTCATCGGGCTTGTGGGAGCCGTTATCATGGTGATTATTTCTGCGGTGGTGTTTGGGTTTCTGCAGGCATTGGAAGAAAAGCGAAGAACAGAGGGAATTGCGTTAAGGGGTACGATTTCCGCCAATGTCCTTATGGTTCTTATGGTAGGATTTCAAAATATTCTGCTTATATCTTATGTGATGCTGCTTTTAGTAGGATGTATATTGTATGCGATAGCCGGGAGGAATAAATAATGGGTCAGAAAATATGTAATTTTATGGAACAGAGTCCGGTATTTTTAGCGGGTATTCTTATCATTGGGCTTGTCTGCAACCTTTTGTACAGTCTGAAAAGAGGGAAAAAGGGAAGAAGCGCCTGGATATCACTGCTTCCAGCGGTACTGTGGCTTCTGGTGGAAGATATCTGCATGAAAGCGTCCTGTACTTTGCCGGAGCAGGTTCAGATGGGGGGAACCATTGTATTTTATGCCAGTCTGGTTCTTACGGTTATTCTGGCGCTGAGAGACGGGGCTTACGGTTTTCTTAATCTGGCAGGCATTGTTCCCATAGAATATTTTTTTTACAGGATGACATTTTTCTATCTTGGGTTGAAGGGCTCATATCTTTTATTGCTTGCTCCTCTGGGAATAGGGATTATGGTTTTGTTCTTCCAGCATGATCATGATATTGAACTGGATACCTCCTTTCTGGATGAAGAAGATAACCGGGGGAAAAATGGTATGGAATATATGTATGTGCTGAATGAGGGACAGGTGAGGCTTCAATACAGCCATAAAGATTACAGTGTGGATAAAGACTGTTATGTAGACGCCCAGGGAAATTACTATGTGAAGGATATTTCCGGGAACATTAGAAAAAAATAAAAAAAATTAAAAAAGTACTTGCTTTTTTATCGGGAATACTATATAATACATCTTGTCGCTGAATTGGGCTATCGCCAAATGGTAAGGCAACGGACTCTGACTCCGTCATTTCAAGGTTCGAATCCTTGTAGCCCAGTTTGAAGAAAAAGCATCTTGGAAGAGGTGCTTTTTTTGCTGATGAACGGCGTATGAGGGAAAAGACGACTAATGGCAGCCGTCTTTTCCGTTTTTTTTCAGGAATTAAATTGTCAAGTTGTGAACCATTTCCTCCAGTTCTTCCTGGCTGACGCTGCATGGAATAATTGACAGCAGATTGATTCTGATTTCAAAATTCTGCAGCGTGTTCAGTTCCGTCCAGTCTGCGTTAGGCGTCTGATCAACGGAGTCGCTGCGGGTGGCGGACAGCGCCAGCAGCGCGGAGCCTTCTTTGATGCTGGCCTTCAGGTGGCCGGGAATGATGCCGTTTACCGATATCGACGGTATCAGTTTCCGGAATATCTTAAGAAGTCCGTTCTGGACTTTTTCCTTCCCTACAGGTTCCGGGAGGGCAAACACCTGACGGACGCTTAAAAGAGAGGCGTCTTCCGGAACGGAGGATGACCCGCCGTAAGAAATACGTTTGAATTTATTCACAGGACGCCACCTCCCCTTCAATGGCCTGCAGCAGTGACTGACAGGAGTCAGATGCGGCGGAAAGGGGAAGGATCTGCCGCCCTGCGGCTATATGGCAGATATCTTCCCTGATTGGATCAACTTCCGGATTCAGATCGATTTTGTTGATGACGATAATATCCCCGCCCCCTACCTGCTTTTCCATGATAATCGGCGCCGCTTTCAGGAGTTCCTGCCAGCGGGCTGCATCCACTATGGTGAGGCAGAGAACGGGCGGTGCGTCCTTTAGATATTTCAGGATTTTTTTTCTCAACTCATGCAAAAAGGCGATCCCGGTAAGTTCCACGATGATCCAGTCGGGTGAGAAGCGTTTTCTCAGATCCTTCAGCGCTTCAATGAGGCTTCCGGTCACCTGGCAGCAGACACAGCCGCCGGTGATGGTGGAGATTTCCACGGAACCGTCCTGTAAAAGCAGATCATCGATGGCGTTCTTTCCAATTTCATTTTCAATAATGCAAAGTTTCTTTTCTTCACTCAGCATCTGTTTTATCAGTCGGGAAATAACGGTGGTTTTCCCGGAACCGAAGAAACCTCCCACCAGCAGAATATTCATCAGGCCTCAGTCCTTTCTTTATATCTGATAATCTACGGTGGCCTGTATCATGGCCTTTACGTTTTCCGGTTTTGCGTTTAAGGGGTTGTCACATCCGGAACTGACGATAAGACCGGTTTTTGGTCCCACATCATCAATCAACTTGGTTACATAATTGTAAACTTCGCTGTCACTGTCAAAAGCCAGCATGGTAGAGGGAACGTCTCCCATAAGACACATGCGGTCGTCCAGAATTTCCCGGGCTTTTCTCATATCTGTAGAACCGTCCAGCATCAGCAGACAGGTGCGGGGCGGGAGTTCTTTCAAAGTTTCCAGTTCGCTGTCCCAGCAGGAGTCAAAGTGAAGAACCGGGATGACACCTCGTTCAATGGTGGCGTCGATCAGTTTGCGCAAATAGGGCCATACGAATTCCATCCAGGTGTCGTGAGACATCAGTTCCGGAGCGGCACGCCATCCGCCGACCCAGGCGGCCAGAGGTTTTGCGGCTTCCAACTGGGCGACATAGCCGGCGTAAGTGTATTCCATTGCCTTATCCAGCGCAGCTTTTACCAGCTCCGGTTCAGATACCAGATCTACGAAGAAGTTCATCAGCTGCCGTGCTCCGCAGAAGCCTTCAAAGGGAGTGCCGGCGGAAACGGCGTTCATGATTGGCATCTGGCCTTCGGCTGCCATACGCCGCAGAGTTTCCGGAGCGCTCTGGATATAAGGCTGCATCTTCGGTATAGGGTCGCCGATACGGTTTTTCATAAAATCTTCCAGCCAGGGGCCGTACCCCATTTCAATTATTTTTTCGTAATCGTCAAAGGCCATGACTTCCTGTTCGTCCACCTGCCACAGTTCATCGTCGGGCAGATCGATACCGGGAACTCTTACTTTGGAAAGCCAGAGCATGGACAGTGCATAGGGAGACATGGTTGGCGAATGCAGCGAGTCAATCCCTGGATTTTCCTGGACGAAGGAGATGGCCGCATCAGTAGCCTTTTTAAAATCAGACAGGAATTCACTGATTTTCAGACCCTGGCTGCGGGTCATGTAAGCGGGACCACTGTAGGAGTAGGGAATTTTATCCACCGGTTTCATCTGAATGGCGTTAATTGTCCGTGCAAGTCGTTCATCGTATAAACTCATACTTCATCATCCTTTCTTTGTCCTGAAATTACAAATTGAAAAAATTGGAAAGTTGCCTTATAATTCAACTATATTCCTATATTTGTCCGTTGTCTATGTTTCGGAAAGACGAAACGAGAAGAAAAGTATGTGGAAGATTTGTCTGTAAGTGACAAAAGGAGAAGGATTATGAAACTGAGTATGTCCATGCTGGCCCGGTACCTGAAAGATTACAAACCGGATTGTGCCATTATCAATGATGAGGCGGCGATCCGAGGGCTTCGTTTCCTGCCGGAAGAGGAGGAGAAGCTGGCTCCGGAATACGTTTATTTCGGTTATGCCCGGCAGTTCTTGTCTGACCCCAGATATGAGGACGCCTATATTGTAGTACATAAAAAGAGCCAAATGCTCTTTGAAAATTGTGATTATGAGGAGCTGCTCAATGCATTGCTGTCTGCTTTCGATTACTATACGGATTGGGAGAGAAGACTTCTGGATGCGGCGGCAAAAGAGGCCCCTTTGCAGGAAATTATCGACATTGGAGAGGAGGTACTGGAAAATCCCTTGATGGTGGGCAGCGTGGATGGAGATATCTTTGCCGGCAGTGTGGAGAGAGAAAAGATAGGGGATCCTTATTGGGACGAAACGGTACAGAGAAAAATACTCCATCCATCCATTCTGTATGATCCCTTATATAATGCTGACGGAGAGGCGGTGGGAGATTTGACAGAAGAACCGCAGCTGATACGAAATGTATATGACAAAGGGGATCCGGTGATTATGATGTATCTGAAGCAGGATAGGGAACCAGTGGCCTGCATCGGCATTCTTCAGAGGAATCATGAGCTGACGGAGATGAATCGGCAGTTGGCGCCGGTAATGGGCAGATATTTAATCCGGGCTTTGGAGTTTGCATCGCCCCATGGAAGAATTAAGTCCAGCGAATCTATCCTGAAAGGATTTCTGGAAGGCCGTCAGCCAAATGAACAGGCGGTAAGGCATCTGGAACGGAAAGGACTTGTGGGGGCGTGGAGATTCATGATAGTTTGTCACATTACCAGGGGAGATCAGATGCAGAAACATGCATTGATTCGGACGCTTAAAAATATACCTCAGATCTATTTTCCTTTCATCTATAAAGAAGATGTAGTGGCTGTCATAAAGGAAGAAGACATCGGGGAATTGGAAGGGTTTCTGGAGCGGAAAGTAAAACTTTCGGCTCTTTGCATCGGACTTTCTATGGCGGCTGTGGATTGGGAAATGCTGCCTGTATCATATCGTCAATCCCGTTTTGTACTGGAGCGTTCCAGAAAAAAACCAGGGATATACCGGTGTGAAGATTTTGCCTTCGGATATCTGCGGGAAATATTCCGTGCGCAGGAACTGACCTTATCCCTGCTCCATCCCGCTCTAGACATTCTGGAACGATATGACAGGGAGAATCATACGCAGCTGCGGATCACTTTGTCGGTATATTTGAAAAAAGAAAGAAATCTTTTATACGCGGCTGACACACTTCATATCCATCGGAATACGCTGAAATACCGTCTGGGGAGAATACGGGCATTGACTGGACTGACACTTTCTGATGAAGAGGAACTGGCATATTTAAGATTATCTGACTGGCTGTCCGTGCAAAATTGACAAGAAGGGTGGTTTATGTAATGATGAAAGCCAAAAAAACGGACTTTTCCCAGGGAAGTGTATATCGGAATATTCTGGAGGTGGCCATTCCCATGACGGCCGCCCAGGTGATCAGCCTTTTGTATAATATTGTGGACAGAATGTATATCGGGCGCATTCCGGGGGAAGGGCGGATTGCTCTTACAGGGCTAGGCATCTGTTTTCCCATTATCATGATGATTAACGCCTTTGCCAATCTGTTCGGCACCGGAGGAGCTCCCATATGTGCCATGGAGCAGGGAAAGGGGGATAACGAAGAAGCAGAGAGGGTTATGGGAAATACCTTTACTTTGCTGATCACAACAGGAATTTTACTTATGATTTTGGGGATGATATTCAATCGTCCTCTGCTGTATGCTTTTGGCGCCAGTGATACTACTTATTCTTATGCAAGAGATTATGGTCTTATCTATCTGGCGGGAACGGTATTTGTCATGATCAGCCTGGGAATGAACGGTTTTATTAATAATCAGGGGTTTGCCAGGACGGGGATGATGACCGTTCTGGTGGGGGCTGTCTTAAACATTATTTTAGATCCGGTTTTTATTTTTATCTTTGATATGGGAGTCCGGGGAGCGGCCATAGCTACCGTAATCTCCCAGCTGGTCTCTGCTTTGTGGGTACTGCGTTTTCTGACGGGAAGGAATACGGTGCTGCGGTTAAAGCCTTCGGTTATGCGTCTGAAGCTGAATAGGGTGAAAAATATCACCGTTCTGGGCCTTACGGGCTTTATGATGCAGTTTACCAACAGTGTGGTACAGATTGTGTGCAATTCCACACTGCAGACCTACGGCGGCGACCTTTATGTGGGAGTCATGACGGTGATGAGTTCTATCCGTGAGATTTTCAATATGCCGGCCATGGGCCTTACCAATGGCGCGCAGCCGGTAATGAGCTATAATTACGGAGCAGGGCAATATGACCGGGTGAAAAAAGCCATTAAATTTACTTCCATTACGGGAGTGGTTCTTTTTACTGTTTTATGGGGGATTGTGGCCGCGTTTCCGGAATTTTTCGTTCATATTTTCAACAGTGATCCTGAGATGATTGAGACTTGCGTGCCGGTGATGCATATTTATTTCTTCGGCCTTTTTATGATGTCTTTGCAGTTTTGCGGTCAGAGTATTTTTGTCGCTCTGGGGAAGGCGAAATATGCTATATTCTTTTCTATTTTCCGGAAGATCGTGATTGTGGTGCCCCTTACCATTCTGCTTCCTGGATTGTGGGATCTGGGAACAAACGGCGTATTTGCAGCGGAGCCGGTTTCTAATTTTGTGGGGGGAGCCGCCTGCTTTATCACCATGCTCTGTGTGGTGATGCCGGAGCTGAACGGGAAAAAGAAGAGTTGTAGGATCAGAAACGAGAAGGTATAATGGAAATACAGAATTGTAAAAATATACAGGAGAGAGTATGAAATATTCATTTGACAGCAGAGTACGCTTCAGTGAAATCGGAGAAGACAGAAGGATGACGCTGAACAGTATTTTAAATTATTATCAGGACAGCAGCAATTTTCATTCGGAGGAAGCGGGAAGAGGTTTGGAAAGACTGCTGCAGAAGAAAAGAGCCTGGGTTTTATCATCCTGGCAGATCTGCGTGGACAGGTATCCCTCCATGGGAGAACATATTGTGGTCAGTACCTGGGCTTATGATTTTAAAGGCTTTTACGGTTATCGGAATTTTACCATGCACACCGGCCAGGGAGAGCTTCTTTCCTATGCCAATTCTCTGTGGATCTATATGAATACCGAGACGAAGAGTCCGGCAAAGATCGAAGGGGAGGAGGCAGAAGGATATGGTCTGGAAGAAAAGTTCCCCATGGAATATGCTTCCAGGAAGGTTCCGGTTCCGGCAGAAGGAACCTGGGGAGAACCATTTGTCATAAAACGTCATCAGCTGGATGTGAATCATCACGTAAACAACGGACAGTATATTCAGATGGCTATGGACTATCTGCCGGAGGGATTTGCCATTCATCAGATGCGCGCGGAATACAAGAAACAGGCCGTTTTAAACAGTCGGATGAGACCAAAGGTTTCTCTCTTGGAGGGCATATGTACGGTGGCTCTCTGTGGGGAGGACGGTACGCCCTATGCGGTGGCGGAATTCCAGTAGAGGAGAAAATGTATGTTGCAGTTGGGAAGAAAACAGATCTTAAAAATAGTGAAAAAAGTAGATTTTGGCGTTTATTTGGCGGAGGATATTCATGCAGGAGAAAAGGAGCGGGTTCTCCTTCCCAAAAAACAGGTTCCCCGGGAGAAGAGTGTGGGAGATGAAATACCGGTTTTTCTCTATCGGGATTCCAAAGACCGGATGATTGCCACAACCCATGAGCCGCTGCTGGAGCTGGGGGAAACTGCTCTTTTGAAAGTGGTGGAAACAGGAAAGATAGGAGCGTTTCTGGACTGGGGGCTGGAGAAGGACCTGCTGCTTCCTTTCCGGGAACAGACGGCAAAGGTAAGACCGGGAGAAGAAGTACTGGCGGCTCTTTATGTGGATAAAAGCGGGCGTCTGTGCGCCACCATGAAGATTTATCATTATCTGAAGACGGGGTCCCCCTACGTGATCGGAGACGAGGTGGAGGGAAGAGTGTATCAGATCAGTGATAATTTCGGGGTGTTTGTTGCGGTGGACGATCAGTATTCCGGGCTGGTTCCCCGCCAGGAGGCTCAGGGGGTTTTTCATCCCGGGGATGTGATGAAATTTCGGGTAACTGAAGTAAAAGAGGATGGAAAACTGAATCTGTCGGCGAAAAAGAAAGCTTATCTTCAGATGGATGAGGATGGGAAGCTGGTTCTTCAGGTGATTGATGAGTACGCCGGCGTATTGCCCTTTGACGATAAGGTTTCGCCGGAAGTGATAAAAAGAGAATTTGGGTTAAGCAAAGCTGCCTTCAAACGGGCGGTGGGACATCTGCTCAAGGAAGGCAAAGTCGAGATAAAAGATCATAGAATATATAGGAAGTAAGAAACGTGGAATTTACTCATTTACATGTGCATACGGAATACAGTCTGCTGGACGGTTCCAATAAAATAAAAGAATATGTGGCAAGAGTGAAAGAACTGGGAATGGACAGCGCAGCCATCACCGATCACGGCGTAATGTTCGGTGTGATTGATTTTTACCGGGCGGCGAAGGAGGCAGGAATCAAACCCATTCTGGGCTGCGAAATCTATGTGGCGCCGGGATCCCGTTTTGACCGGGAGCCGGGAGGAAGCGGCGGCGACGACCGGTATTATCACATGGTTTTACTGGCGGAAAATCAGCAGGGATATCAGAATCTGATGAAAATCGTTTCCATCGGGTTTGTGGAGGGTTTCTATTATAAGCCCAGAGTGGATGTGGAAACCCTGGAAAAGTATCACGAGGGGATCATTGCTTTAAGTGCCTGCCTGGCCGGTGAGATTCCCCGTTATCTGCAGCGGGGAATGTACGAGGAAGCGAAGAAAAGCGCGCTGAAATATCAGGAAATTTTCGGAGAAAACAATTTCTTTCTGGAACTTCAGGATCATGGAATTGCGGAACAGAAACTGGTGAATCAGCAGTTGATGCGCCTTAGCCAGGAGACGGGAATTGAACTGGTCTGCACCAACGATATTCATTATACTTACGCCGAGGATCAGACTTCTCATGATATTCTTCTGTGCATTCAGACCAATAAGAAGGTAAATGATGAAGACAGGATGCGCTATGAGGGCGGTCAGTATTACGTGAAAAGTCCGGAAGAAATGGAGGAACTTTTCCCTTACGCTCCCCAGGCGATGAAAAACACCCATGAAATTGCCAAACGGTGTAATGTGGAGATCGAGTTTGGCGTGACCAAGCTGCCCAAATACGATGTGCCGGAGGGATATACCTCCTGGGAATATCTGAATAAACTCTGTCATGAGGGTTTGGAAGAACGGTATCAACCGGTGACGGAAGAATTAAAAGACAGGCTGAATTACGAGCTGGATACCATACGGACCATGGGATATGTGGATTATTTCCTGATTGTCTGGGACTTTATCAAATATGCCAGGGATCATGACATCATTGTGGGGCCGGGCCGGGGATCGGCGGCGGGAAGTCTGGTTTCCTATACGCTGGGAATTACCAAGCTGGACCCCATGAAATATCAGCTCCTTTTTGAACGGTTTCTGAATCCGGAACGGGTTTCTATGCCGGATATTGATATTGATTTTTGCTTTGAACGGCGGCAGGAAGTCATTGATTACGTGGTGGAAAAGTACGGAAAAGACCGGGTGGTGCAGATTGTCACCTTCGGTACCATGGCGGCCAGGAATGTGATCCGGGATGTGGGACGCGCCCTTGACATGCCCTATGCCCGGGTGGATACCATCGCCAAGATGATCCCCAATGAATTGAATATTACCATAAAAAAAGCGCTGGATATGAATCGGGAGCTTAGAAATCTTTATGAGGAGGACGAGGAGATTCACTATCTCATCGATATGTCCAGAAGGCTGGAAGGATTGCCCCGTCATACCTCCATGCATGCGGCGGGAGTGGTAATCAGCCAGAAGGCGGTGGACGAGTACGTTCCTCTCTCCCGTGCGTCCGACGGTTCTATTACTACCCAGTTTACCATGACAACCCTGGAGGAGCTGGGACTTTTGAAGATGGATTTCCTGGGGCTTCGAACTTTGACGGTAATCCAGAATGCGGTAAAACTGGCGGAGAGAACGGCAGGGCGGGAAATCGATATCGACAATATCGATTATAACGATCCGAAGGTACTGGAGATGATCGGTTCCGGAAAGACAGAAGGCGTGTTCCAGCTGGAAAGCGGCGGCATGAAAAACTTCATGAAGGAGTTAAAGCCAAAGAGTCTGGAGGACATTATCGCGGGGATTTCTCTGTACCGTCCCGGACCCATGGATTTTATTCCCCAGTATATTAAAGGAAAAAACCATCCGGAAACCGTCACCTATGACTGTCCCCAGTTGGAAGAGATCCTGAAGCCCACCTACGGCTGTATTGTGTATCAGGAACAGGTAATGCAGATTGTGCGGGATCTGGCGGGATATACCCTGGGGCGCAGCGACCTGGTGCGAAGGGCCATGTCCAAAAAGAAAGCTGCGGTGATGGCAAAGGAACGGAAAAATTTCGTCTATGGCAATGAAGAGGAAGGAATTCCGGGATGCATCAGCAACGGGATTTCTGAACAGACAGCCAATAAGATTTTTGACGACATGACGGATTTTGCCAAATATGCCTTTAATAAATCCCATGCGGCGGCCTACGCGGTGGTGTCTTATCAGACCGCCTACTTAAAGTACTATTATCCGGTGGAGTTCATGGCGGCGCTGATGACCTCCTGCGTAGAGAATCCATCGAAGGTGGCGGAGTATATTCTGACCTGCCGTCAGATGAAAATCGATATTCTGCCTCCGGACATCAATGAAAGCGAAGGAGTCTTTTCCGTGGAAAAGGGCGCCATCCGGTATGGATTAAATGCCATCAAAGGGATCGGAAAACCAGTGCAGAAAAGTATCGTGGAAGAGCGAAAAAACGGCGGCCGCTTTACTTCGCTGAGAGATTTTATTGAACGGCTGACCGGAAAGGAAGTTAATAAAAGGACGCTGGAAAACTTTATCAAGGCGGGGGCTCTGGACAGCCTGGGAGGAACACGGAAGCAACTGATGATGGTCTATGCTCAGGTGCTGGACAGCGTGAACCAGGAAAAGAAGTCTTCCATGGAAGGACAGATGACTCTTTTTGACATGATGGGTGAAGAGGAGAAGCAGGAGTATGAGCTGAAACTGCCGGATGTGGGCGAATATGACCGAGAGATTCTGCTGGGCTTCGAAAAGGAAGTGCTGGGCATCTACATCAGCGGCCATCCGCTGGAAGAATACGAGCAGGTCTGGAGGAAAAATATCACTGCGGTAACTTCTGATTTTTATCCCGATGAGGACACCGGGTATCCCCGGGTGGGAGACGGCTCCAAACAGACCATTGGAGGCATGATTGCGGAAAAAACGATAAAATATACGAAAAACAACAAAACCATGGCTTTTCTGACCGTAGAAGACCTGGTGGGAAGTGTGGAAGTGGTGGTATTTCCAAGGGATTACGAGCTGAATGCGGCGCTGATGCAGGAGGACGCCAAGGTGTTCATCCGGGGAAGGGTTTCCGCGGAGGATGATCGTCCCAGCAAACTGATCTGCGAGAAGATTATGCCTTTTGGCGAGATGCCCCGGCAGCTCTGGATTCAGTTCCCTGACAAAAGGGAATATGAAAAACAGGTGCAGGGGCTGTATGATATCTTAAAATCTTCGGATGGGAATGATGAAGTGGTATTGTATATCCGGAAAGAACGGGCGATGAAAAAGCTTCCTCCTTCCCGGAGTGTGAAGATTGAGAGGAGACTTTTGGAAGATTTGTCGGTCAGATACGGGGAAGCCAACGTGAAAGTTGTAGAAAAGAGTATTGAAAAACCGTAAAAAATGCATTAAAATTAATGCAATAACAGGTGAATGTAATGTCTTTTGGAGGAAAAAGTATGTCAGCAGATAAAAAAATTAATACCATTGGTGTGCTGACCAGTGGAGGAGATGCACCGGGTATGAATGCGGCAATCCGTGCGGCTGTGCGGCGCGGCCTGGCCAGAGGCTGTCAGATGAAAGGAATTCTGAAGGGCTACGATGGATTGCTGAATGAAGAATTTATCGATATGGAAGCCAAAGACGTATCGGACACCATTGAGCGGGGCGGCACGATTCTTTATACGGCCCGCTGTGCCGAGATGCGTACAGAGGAAGGACAGAAAAGGGCGGTGGAGATCTGCAAACGCCATGGGATAGACGGACTGATTGTCATTGGCGGAGACGGTTCTTTCGCAGGCGCTCAGAAGCTGGCTAATCTGGGCCTTAATGTGGTGGGTGTTCCGGGAAGCATTGACCTGGATATTGCCTGTACGGACTATACTATTGGATTTGATACGGCTGTGAATACGGCTATGGAGGCTATTGATAAAGTAAGGGATACCTCCACTTCCCATGAACGATGCAGTATTATCGAAGTGATGGGAAGAAATGCCGGATACATCGCCCTCTGGTGCGGAATTGCAAACGGAGCTGAGGATATACTTCTTCCGGAAAAATATGATTATGATGAGCAGAAAATTGTAAATAATATTATTGAAAACAGAAAAAAAGGCAAAAAACATCATATAATTATTAATGCGGAAGGAATCGGGCACTCTACCAGTATGGCGAAACGTATTGAAGCCGCTACGGGAATCGGAACGAGGGCTACTATACTGGGGCATATGCAAAGAGGCGGAAGTCCTACCTGTAAAGACAGAGTGTATGCGTCCATCATGGGAGCTTATGCAGTAGATGTGCTTTTGGAAGGAAAAACCAACCGTGTGGTTGCATACAAGAATGGTGAGTACGTAGATTTTGATATCAACGAAGCCCTTGCCATGCAGAAGAATATTCCGGAATACCAGTATCAGGTAGCCAGATCACTATCCGGAAACTATGAAAAATAAGGATTCACTTTACAGCTCCGAATCGTTTTCGGAGCTGTTTTCACAGGAGGAGCCATGATTACAAGTTCATCAAACCACCATGTAAAGAAAGTGGCGCAGCTCCAAAAAAAAGGGAAGGTCAGAGATGAGGAAGACTGTTTTGTAGCGGAAGGCCTGAAAATGGTTCTGGAAGCACCCAGGGATAAAATATGTCAGATTTATCTGGCGGCTTCCTTTTATGAAGAGCATGGAATCCCGGATCAAATAAAGGGAATTCCTACGGAAGTTGTGGAGGATCGGCTTTTTTCCCAGATGTCGGATACGAAAACGCCCCAGGGTATTATGTGTCTGGTAAGACAGTACCACTATTCTCTGGATGATATGCTGAGAAGAAAAGATGCGTTGATTCTCGTACTGGAAGATCTGCAGGATCCCGGAAATGTGGGAACTATTTTCCGTACGGCAGAAGGCGCTGGCGCGGATGGTATTATTTTAAGCGGCGGCTGCGTAGATATATACCATCCCAAAACAATTCGCGCCACTATGGGGTCTATTTACCGGATGCCTTTTCTTCGGACCAAAAGTATGAATGACGCCATAAAAGAGATCAAAAGCCGGGGAATCTGTACTTATGCGGCTGATTTGGAGGGGAAAAATTTTTACGACGAAGAAGATTATAAAAAAGGGACTGCCTTTTTTATTGGGAACGAGGGGAAGGGCCTTGGCGCGGATCTGATCCGCGAAGCGGATATTCGGATTAAGATTCCAATGGAGGGGAGACTGGAATCGCTGAACGCGGCAGTGGCGGCGGCGCTGCTGGTCTATGAATGTCACAGACAGAGAAAACAGTAACGTATAGCCATAAACAGAAAGGGGTTATAGGCGGATGAAGGAAAATATGAGTAAGAAAGAACAACGAAGAAAGAAACGAAAACGCAGGCTGATAGTGAAAACTGTTATTTTGCTGGTTTTGCTGGCTATTTTAGGAGGTTCTATCTGGGTACTGGCAGGACAGATGCGGCAGGAGCAGGCAGAGAACACGGAACAGGCAAAAGCCACGCCGGAAGTGACCCAGGAGGCGGAAGGGGAAACCACGCCGGAACCTGCCGAAGAAGAGGACACAGAAGGGGGAGGCAGCAAAGATGAGATCATAGCCCAGGCGGATCTTCTGGCGGCCCAGTATGATTACGATGCGGCCATCGAAAAGCTTTCCGAGGTGCCGGACAGTGAAAATGATCCGGATGTGGCTCAAAAGAAAGAAGAATACCAGACGGCGAAAGACAGTTGTGTGGCGGTCAATCTGAATGAAGTAACCCATATTTTCTATCATTCCCTGGTGGTGGATCCGGAAAAATGTTTTGCCGATCCCGATGATCCGCTGACGGCAGGGTTTAATCAGTGGATGACCACGGTCACGGAGTTTGAACGGATTACCCAGGAGATGTACGACCGGGGATATGTACTGGTGAGGCTTCGGGATCTGGTGAATCAGACCACCGATGAGGACGGCACCGTGCATTTTACGGAAAATCAGATCTATCTTCCCCAGGGAAAGAAAGCCTATGTTCTGTCGCTGGACGATCTTTCCTACTACCACAGTTACGACGGAAGGGGCATCGCCTCCAAAATTGTATTGGATGAAAACGGGAAACCAACCTGTGAATACATCAATGACGACGGTTCCGTATCCACGGGAGCTTACGATGTGGTGCCTCTGATGGATCAGTTTCTGGAGGAGCATCCGGACGCCTCCTACCGGGGAGCCAAAGGCATCATTGCGCTGACGGGATATAACGGCATCCTGGGTTACCGGACGGATGGAGTATATGAGAGCCGTGATCCGGAGCATCTGGACGAGGATCAGGCAAAATGGCTGGATGAGCATCCGGATTTTGACTACGACAAGGAATGTGAAGAGGCGAAAAAGGTGGCGGACGCTATGAAAGAGGATGGCTGGGAGTTTGCCAGCCATACCTGGGGACACCGTCATATCGCCCAGATCTCTCTGGAAGATCTGAAAACTGACACGGAAAAATGGGAGACTTACGTATCTCCGCTGGTGGGCGGCACCGATACTATTATCTTCGCCCACGGGGAAGACCTGGGAGACTGGCACGATTATGATCCCAACAATGAGAAGTTTGCCTATCTGAAATCTCAGGGATATAATTTCTACTGCAACGTGGATTCCACTCAGTATTTCCTGCAGATCCGGGACAATTACGTTCGTCAGGGAAGAAGAAATCTGGACGGATACCGGCTGTATCAGGATATGATCATGGAAGATCCGACCCAGAGAAAGACGGCAGATCTCTTTGATGCGGCGGAGGTTTACGATACCAGCAGACCCAACGTGCCGGAACTGTAATCATAAAATAATAGAAGCTCATGCAAAATCGAATGCAGGTTTTGCATGAGCTTTTATTTATGGGTCGGATAGACCCAGTTGAGTGCGTTGGAGTTTCTTGGTAAAGAAACGGAAACGTGCGAAATATAAACCACCCGCTATGCGGGTGCGCGGTGTTTGTTCCACAAAAAAATCACCT
>JBMNRB010000008.1:0-108588 GCA_050944435.1 Ruminococcus sp. | reverse complement strand
TGTTTCTGGCGAATCGGCTGATAGATTTTGTAATCACCATATCAATCTTTCCGGACTCGCAATCAGAAATCATCCGCTTAAATTGCTCTCTTTTCTTTGTGTTTGTTCCCGTGATTCCTTCATCAGCGTATATGCCTGCCATTTCATAATTAGGATGGTCACTAATGTAACGAGTGTAATATTCCACCTGTGCTTCAAAACTATGAAGCTGATCTTCCTGATCCGTAGATACCCTGCAGTAAGCGGCCACCCTGAGTTTTTTCTCAGCCCTGCTCTTCCCTTGCAGCCCGCTCCGGCTTCTTGCAGGAATAACTGTAATGTTTCGTGCCATTTCTGCCCTTCCTTTCTTTAATGTAAATTGCTTTCCGTATTGGCATGAAAGCCTTCACCACTCGATCAGGAATCCTGACTCCATCACAGTAAGCTGCGCCTTTTCGCTTCCTGCCATTACACTCCCATACAATGTCCCCGTGTTTTTTTATTTTCCGCACCAGTCTGCTGCCACACTCGGCACAAAAAATGCTGTGGTAATAAGGATAATTTTCTTCCGTAAGTTCAGGAACCTCCCGGACAAATTCTTTCTTCTTATGCCGCCGACTCCATGAAGACTCTTTGGTATAGGAAAATTCTTTTATGGATTTGCGGCTATCCTTTATGCTGATGTAAATATTTCCATCAAATTTCCATTGCCGAACCGCTGTATCAGGAACGTGGATACCGGTACAAAAGTCTTTCCCGTGACGTCTTCTTCCTGAGCAATCCCAACTCATGCGGTTACCGTTACTATAAATGCGGTGCGTAAGAGGACTTCCGCATTTCGCACAGAAAAGACGACCTTTATATGGATAATTTTCTTCCGTCACCTCCCGGATCTGGCAATCCATATCCAAATAGTCTCGCTTCTTCTTTCTGGCCTCCTGCGCCTTATCCCAAAGCTGTCTCGACACGATGGGCGGATGATCGTCTTCAATATACCAAGCGTCCACCTCTCCCCGGTTCCTTACCAATTTGCGTTCCTCATTCACATAATTTTTATGCATGATATAGTCGCCTTTATAAATCTCATTCTCCAGAATCCGTTTCACCGTGCTTTCCACCCAACCAGCGCCCTTATCCGTTTTTACGCCTGCAGCGTTCATTTCATCCGCTATTGCGGAAAGCGAATACCCTTCTGCAACCATCTCGTAGATTTTTACGATCCACTTGGCTTGCTCTGTATCCGGAACGAACTCGCCTTTTTCATTTTTGGTATATCCAAAGCAACGCTCCAGATACTGAACGGGAATCCCTTGTTCATATTTCCGCTGATACACCATCTTCGCCCCAATACTGCCGCTCTCGCTTTCTGCCTGTGCAAAGGCCGCCAGAATGGTGAGCATCAGCTCTCCCTGCGAAGACAAGGTATTGATGTTCTGAAGTTCAAAAAAAATACCGACATTGAGTTCCTTAAGCTCTCTGGAAGCCTTTAGAACAATGGCGGTATTTCTTGCAAACCGTGATACGGATTTTGTGTATATCAGATCAATCTTTCCGTTTCTGGCATCCGTAAGCATCTTCTGAAGGCCGGGACGCTTTTCTTTATAACCGGAAATGGCGAAATCATAATAGACACCTGCGTATTCATACTCTGGATTCGATTGGATCAGATTTTCATAGTATGCGATCTGGTTTTCCAATGAGTTCTCCTGCTCCAGCGCATCTGTGGAAACACGGCAGTATGCACATACTTTTTTCCGATAGCCTTTCGATGATCTGGCTTCCAATACTTGAATTTCCATAGGCTGCTCCTTTCCTTTTGGTAGTCTATCTATCACTCTAAACGCCAAGAATAGCAAGTAAAATATCGTACCGTCCACCTTTCAGTTATTGGCATTACCGCACAAAAAATTGCCCACGGAAGCCAAAGCCTCCGTGGGGATCATTACTCATACTCTCTTCGCATAATCAAGGGAAATCCACCCAGCACCGCTCTTGAGTTTACCCCAGCCTGCGGTGGAACCCGTACCGGATTTGACCTCGGTAATCGTGAATACGCCTTTCCCCGTATACTTTCCGGTCTTGGCATAATTCGTTCCGGGGCCTTTACGAATATTCAGATCCGTTGCGCTGACCTTTACCAGAAATGGCGTTCCTGCCCCGCCAGATGCAGTCTGCTTTCCAGTGTAAACTACCTTCCCGCTCTCATCATATACGGAGTATCCCGCATTGGAATCCGCACATCTCTTGGCGTTATCCAGATTGTTGAAAGCCCCCTTCTGGCTCTTAGCGTCCGACCAGCTTTTGCGGACACGATATAAAACAGAAGTTCCAGAACCAGAAGAAGATCCTCCCAGTGCTGCCGTCACCTTAGAGGCCAGATCCCCAAGGCGAGAATACAGCCAGTCTCCCGGACAGGATTTATTGGCAAACCAGCGATGGACAGTCAACACCATCTCATCGGACTTCGGAGAATAATTCAGCGTCTTATTCTTATCTCCCAGCCAGAGAAGCTTCTTCTTCCCATTTCGTTTGCAGATATCCGTACACAGCTTCACGAGGGAATTGTAAACAGCAGTGGTCATTGCGTAGGGATCTTTTAAATCACTGGCACACTCAATGGTGACGGCCCTCTGGTCATTTTCTCTGCTGGAAGAACACCATGAGCGGTTCTTTTTCTCCACGCAAAGGGCGATCTTTCCGTCTTTTCCAATGCCATAGTTACAGCTTGCCTCCACAGACGGGCTGGTAAAGCATCCGCAGATACTCTCTGCCGTCAGCTGGCCGACCACACAGTGGGGCGTGATCCGGTCAATGGAATGTGTTCTCTGCCCAGAATGGTTCGGACTAAGTTTGGTGTAAGATACCAGTGAACTGTTTGTGTAAGCCATGATTATTCCTCCTCTTTCTCTGCTCTGTCATGGAGCTGCTCTAATACCGTTTTGATCTTTTCCGGGATAGGGAGTCCCAGATGTCCCGCATTCTCCAGCAGGCTCACGCCTTCATTGGAGATGTAGAAGAAGATCACCGCTGTCCGTAAGACCGCTCCCGTACCAATCACCTGCACATCGATGATGTTCGCGATCCCGACCAGCAGGAAGATCAGCACTTTGCGGAAGATCCCCTTAAAGCCGACTGCGCTGGATAACTCCCGGTTGATGATGGCGCACATCACACCCGTGATGTAGTCGATCACCACGAAGGCGATGAGGGCATAAAGCAAACCGTCACAGCCTCCAAGGAAATACCCCAGCCAGCCGCCCACAGCGGAAAAGATGAGTTGGATGGTGTTCCAGAATTCTTTCATGGTGCGTTCCTCCTTTGAAATGTTGGTATGAAAAAAGCGGCCGCTCCGAAGAACAGTCGCTGATTTCCAAAAATATAAAGTTAAGCTGTCCGCTTCCACATGTAACAGACAATATAAGGTTGCAAGTTTGTATGGGAGCCTCCGCCTCCCGTGTTCCCATTCTTTCCTTTTGGTGTCAGTGTATGGGTATGCGCTCCGGCACTGCTAGTCGGCGAAGTCCCTTGTGCACCGGATGTACCTGCCTTATGGACGGTATATCGGCTGCTACCTGAACCACCATCTGTATCCCTCCCAATGTTATGGGTATGCCCTCCGGCACTGCTGGTCGTAGTGGAACTTCCGGTAAACGTATGCGTATGACTTGGTATCTGGCTGGCAGTCAAGGTAACTGATGATGCACCACCGGTCTTTTCCACTGTATTAAAGTTGCTGTCGGATGTATTGATGCCCACGGGAACTCGGCCGCTCCCCCAAGCCACCCAAGTTCCTCCAAAATAGGTGGAGGGATTGGTAGAACTGACACTCATATAGATGCTTCCTACCGGATACATAGTTTTGGCAAACTGCTGAATATACTCTTTTAGCAGCATTCCATAGACTTTCACATCCCAATTCTCAGCCACTTCAAAGGTATTGTCCCTTTCCGATACCTTTCCAATCGCCACGCCTTTGCCGCCGCTCTTAAAGTCCATGACCACAGCAGCCGTGGAGACAATCTCCTGAATGGAAATCGTGCTGAAGGCATCCTCCAAGGTGTAGCGCACATCATAAGATGTCTCCGTAGAGATCTGCCCCTTGCCATAAGTAAAAGCAGTATTAGAGGCAAATGTCACCCCGGCGTCCGTCCACTGCGTTGCTGATACCTGCTTGTACTGGACAGAGGTCTTGAGCGTGTTTTTCCCACCACAGCTGGAGTAGCCAAAAGATACCAGCGCATGGATGTATGTCCCGTCATCATCCAGCGTCCCGTTGCTTAAGCACCGCTGGGACAGGGAAGAATTGAAATACGGCGGAGAATAGGCGGTCACCGTGATGGAAACAGAAGCCTCTGCCGACACCCGTCCCCTGGAATCTGTTACCGTGGCCTTAAAGGTAATTGTCCCGGAATTGTTGAGAAAACCTGTGGTGAGCGTAGATGCCGAACCGCTATATCCTCCACCTGTAATGGTATAAGACTTGATGGTGGAACCATAGCTTCCCGCCGCCCCATTGATCGTCAACTTCACCTTGGATTTGGTCTGTACATAAATTCCCCATGTGCTAGACACTTCCCCGTCAATCCGTGAAGCGGTCAGACTGGAGATAGTCGGCTTCACACTGGTCGGAACAGTTAAATTGAACGTACAGGTCTTGGAGCCGATATTCGTATTCCCGTTATAGGTCGTACAAGTGATCGTACAGGTACCGCTGGTTGCATTCGGGATCTGGCTGGCCAAAGAAATCGGTGGCGTCCACGATACGGAAGTTGCCGTTGTCTTGGTCGCAATCGTCCCGCTACTATTCCCAAAAGAATAGGTCAGGGTATGAGTAAAGGATGAGGAAGCACGGCTGATATTGATCTTCCCGGCTGTCCCCATCGTCATATTCGCAGCGGATACACTGGAGGCACGGGGGATGCTGTCCAGCGTGATATTGGCACTGGCCGAAATGGAATCATAATACGTTCCACTTAAAGTAGCCCGGATATAAAACACAGCGGAAATGGCTAAGGACTTACTGCCATCACTGACATGGCTGACCGTTCTCGATACCGTTCCCAAAAGATGTGTTCCCGTGCTGCTAATCGCCGGGGAAGCATAGGTCAGGGCCGTCCCGTCAATGGTACATTTGTTATCGCTTCGCCCACTGATATTTAAACTCCAGTCATTGACCAGATACAGCTTACAGGTCACCGTAGACGTATTGGCAGAGACATTCTTGCTCTGCGACCAGTCCACCCGCAGCTTATAATGCCCATCCCGGATGGAACCGGAAAAACTGCCGCTGGATGCCATTGTTCTCACCCCTTCCCATCATCAACGTTTTAAACCGGGCCTCTCCATTTGATCGAGAGGTTCCCGTTAGTTCTTGGTATAAAATCAAACCACCCCCGGCTTTCATTGCCGAGGGACAGTTTGTTGCGGATCTCCGCATTGGTAATGACAAGGCTCTGATTGGAAATATAGGCAATCTTCTGCCCATTCTCCTTAAAGGCCAATTCTTCATTCGATAGTTCTGCTGTGAAGGCGTTCCCGACCTTCCCCAGTTCGATGAGCGCTCCCTTAAACCGGATATACTCCTCCAAAAGCAGCTGATTGGTGGAAACATTTTCCTTGATCTCATCCGTAATCGCCGTGAAATCCATCCGGATCTCCGTGCTGTTCTG
This sequence comes from Ruminococcus sp., assembly GCA_050944435.1. GTDB lineage: Bacteria > Bacillota > Clostridia > Lachnospirales > Lachnospiraceae > Ruminococcus_G. The sequence goes on along the minus strand of JBMNRB010000008.1, from coordinate 102,940 downwards.
GGTAATACTGGTTTCAAAATCCTTCTGAATCGTCTCCAGTTCTGAACGGGAGATAAATTCTTCCCGGACGGACATGTTGATCTGCTCCGAAGTTTTTGTGATCTCAGAATAACATTCCCGGATATTTTCCTCTAAAGACGAAAGATCATCCTCATAGCCGGAGAAGTTCTGGAAGGTGGCCTGACAGCTGGTGATAAGCGCCATACCATCACCTCCATCAGTTGGAGACGTCACACTGCAGCGTCAGGATGCTGTCGATATCCGCAGCGGAAAGGTAGATCACCTTCCCGGTTTTATCAAACTCCGTGGCATGGCCATCCTTATCCTGTGCATACCATGTGTAAGTCAGAGACTGCTTTTCCGTTGCAGCTGCCCATGCCGATCCGGAATACTTCATCAGCGTGACGGTCTGACCGGAATGATCCACCTGATACCAATAATCCCCGGACTTTGGATTGGAGGGAGCCGTCTCAGAAATAGTGCCAAGCAGAGGATCGACTTCCTTCTGATTGGTGCGGACAATCACATAAGGCACCACGCCACCAAGGTTGTTTTTTACTGTAAATCCTCCAATGGAGAGCATCTCAGACACGTAAGGATCGGATTTATCCTCCACTGTAATCACGTCCTCATAGGTATTGCCCTTATAGGTCATGGTACAGCGGTAGGACTGGATATTTACGATATCCGCTCCGGAAACAGACAGTGTTGACGAAGTCTCTCCACTGATATCTGTCCACTTACCTCCTGTGTATTTCGCCCACTGATAGGTGGCTCCTGTTGTAATTTCTGAAGCGCCGTCATAGCCAACCGCCGCCAGCGCAAGGCTGCCAGACTGGTTAATGACCACGGTGCCTTCCGGTGCATACACGGAGAATACAATCGCATTGGCACCACTGGCCCCGTTGCTACCCTTGTTGGATTTCGTCCAAGCAAACTTCTTCACCACAGAAGCTCCGGAGATCGTAAAGGTCAAGTCAATCGTGCCGTTTAAGACGGTTGCTCCACCAAGAGTCGCATTGGCGGCAAAGGACAGCACCACTGATCCGGCCTTGGAAGCGGTCGCTGCGGTATTGCTTTTCACCGTCACACCGGAAGGCAGCGTTCCGACCTTACAGGTACAGGCAGTCTGCTTAATTCCCAAATATCCCATAAATGGAATGGTCACTTCTGTGGCTGTAGCTACCAAGCCCCCGGAAGTACAGGCGATATTCTGGGCCTCATTTCCAAGGATGACAGAAAGCCCACCCGTTCCTGCCGCACCCGGCTCGCCCTGAGAACCATCATAAATCTTCGTGATGGAAGTCGTATCATAAACGTCAGGATCATCGGTTGCCAGCTTGATCTGCGCTAACCCATTAAAAAAGACCGCATGCTCCGGTTTTACCACTAACGTCCCGCCTGAGATGCTGGCGTTATCCGAAGTCGTAGGATAGTCTTTCCATGCCCCGCTACTGTCCTTATACTGCCATGCTGTGATCGTCACACCTTGCACCTGTGCCGTCAGCGTTGCCTGCTTGGCACCAACCAATGCGGAGTTGGTATCGTACTTAAACACATAGGTGTCAGCAGACAGATACGCCAGCCTTGCGTTCTGTGCATTGCGGATCAGCGTATAGGTGATGTCGGCAGAGATATTGACCGTATTCTTCGTCTCCGAATCATAATAACTGATGTAACAGAGATAGGTGAGCATTCCAGATGTAGCCGCTGCCAGCTTATTGGCCTTGACCGTCAGGACGCCTTTGGAAACACTCTCCCCGGAAGTCAGTGCTGCTTCTGCTCCGTTTCCCTCCTTTCGCTTCCACGAAATCGTAAGCCCCGAAGCGTCTAACGCCAGATTGGTCTGATCAAGAAACACCACCGGCGTAAGCACCAGAGGTGTACTGGCCCAGTCCGGCGCATAGGTATGAGGCAGCACATTAGGATCTTCAATCTGCGACTTGGGCAGATTGGATGTAATATAGGCCGACAGTTTCCTCTGGTCGGTAATATCCACAAAGGTCTGCTGGCTGGAAGTCAAAATTGCCATATTCGTCTCCTCCTGTTAAATCGTGATTTCACAATAAAATGATGCGTTGTCTGTGACATCTTCCGTGGTGACCGTGATGGATTTCATCCCCTTATGGGAACTGTCCCAGTCGGCATCGAGGTCTTCCCGGCCGGAATTCCGGTGCCAGACAAAGCTGCTGGCCGGAAGGGTATCCGTGATTTCCTTATCCCACGAATACACCCGGCAGCAAAGGATGCTTTTCTGTCCCTTAGCCCGAAAGATGTTCACCCCATCCACCACCAGTTCTGTCCGGTACATCTTCTGGGCATTGATCTGATCCACTTTGCCCGTGATCACCTCGATCTTGGAAGTCTGCCCCAACAGGTCATCTTCAATGGAAGTGATGTTCTGCTCCTGCTTGGCAGACTGAGAAGTGAGCCGGACGCCTGCCGCCCCGATGGTGATGGTATTGCCGGAAGGGTCAAGGTAGTCCCGTGTCCGGCTCAGGCACAGGTATGTCCCGTCAATCCCATGCGGCCTGGAAATACACCGGACATACATCCTCGCCCGGATGTCCCCGATATCCGCACCGGTATCGGACTCATCCACAATGGTCAGTTCCATGCTGGTGACACCTTTGGCCAGTTCTGTGATCCGGGCCTTGGCTTTCCGCAGCAGATTTCCCGCCAGCGTTACATCTTCCCAGACTTCTGTCGTCCAGATCCAGCCAATCTCCTTTACTGCTTCCTCATCGTACACATAGTTCTTCCCATCGTTCACCGCTGTAATATCCAGCCGGGTATCCGTCTCGGTTTCGTTGCCGTCTTCATCAGTCTCAGTCAGCTTCGCTCCCAACGGAATCAGCGCTGTCACCCGCTCCGTATGGTCACGGGTGATCTTTACATCGGTCAGGTTCTTCCCAAACTCCACCGTCTGCAATGACTGGTCTGGGAAGTCCTCCAAATAATCCAGCATTTTCCCATCTTCCGTATAACGCACTTGCAGGTAGCCGCCGTGGGTCTTGATCAGCTTGTCCTGTATCGCATCCAGCGTCACAGAGTAATCGGAATTGCTGTAATTGATATAGTCGTTGTTATCCGTCACTGTCACCGTGCCAAGGGTGAACCGCTTCTTTTCTTCTACCGCTGCATTATGCACGGAGAGGAACTGCTCCAACAGGCCACGAAGCGGCCCCTGATAGGAGAACGGCGGCTGCATGGTATCCTTCAGATACGCAAGGCAAGACTCACACGTCCAAGTGTGGGTGTTATAAAAATCTGTACCGTCATCCAACGCCCGCCCTTCAAAAACGGTCAGATCATCTTTCTTGCAGACAATCGTGGAGGCCATCGGCTGAATGGAAGAAAGATAGGGATGGTTAAACGGAGCAGAAAGGGTCAGACTGTCGATATTCTCCGCATCCTCCTGCACCTTCGCCTCCGTGATGGAAAGCCGGGACAGATGGGGGTGGTAAAACAGCTGCCCATCCACAAACACTCGAAACAAACTCATAGGCGTCCCTCCCGGTATCGGAAAGTAGTCGTTCCCTCCCCTGTGATGCTGAGCGAATTTTGTCCTTCCTGCAGTTCCAGTTCCGGGAACGTCCACGTCCCGGCGCTGACAGACTTCTTAAATACATCTTCACCGATACTCCAACTGAACGCCGTCTCTGCTGTGGTGATGATCGTAGGTACCACCGGCATGTAGTCATTGTTCAGGATCACCGTGCCGCCTCCGGTAATGAAAACTTCCGTTTCTTCTGTATGGTACCGGTAGGCATCCCCATCTGAACAGGACAACACCATCTGCCCCTTCCCAGTCAGAGGATCATAGGCCGGTTCCAGTTCCAAGGTACCCACGGCATACAGATCCGGCTCCTCACTTAAGATCACCTGACACAACTGCCCGGCATAGAGATTGGCAAGGATGTCCTTCCTCTGGTTGAACTTTTCCCGGCTCCCCAGCATAGACAGGGTAATGGTAAAATTCCGGGGCTGGTAGGATACCCGCCCAAGCGCCTCGGTAAAGCGGATAGGGGCATTGCGCCCCGGTACCACCACTGTATTGGTCTGCGACTGCGGCGTGGGAAAATCAATCTCCTCCCGGAGCCAGCCCAGCGCATACATCCAACGGTCATTGATTTTTACGTCTGCCCTCATAGACTCAGCCTCCTTTGCAGTTTCTGTGTTTTCCCAAGACCGCTGTCAATAGCCGGGAGCAGATGCCCCACCAGCGTCCCGTCATCCAGATACAGCCCCTTGCAGCTGTTTTCCGCAATGATCGCCAGATATTTTTCCAAAGTGCTGGTATTCAGATAGCTGGAGATCATCTGATCCAGCTGCTGGTAAAAGCCCTTCAGAGGAAGAACCGCCTCTCTGCCAGCCTCGCCGCCTGCCATCAGGCTGCTGCCGTTCATGCCAAAGATGGTCGGTTTCGTCATGATGCCGCCTTCCTTATACCAATCAATGGACAGGTGGGGTACGCTCGGCGGGGCAAGGGACAGCTTGCCTGTAATCTTAAAATGGGGCAGCTTGATCTTTGGCAATTCCAGTTTCATGCCGGAGAAGAAACCGCTGATCTTGTCCACGATTCCTTTGATCGTATTCTTCGCCGCCTCAATCGGCTTCGTGATGGCAGTCTTGATTCCGTTCCAGACCGTAGTGGCGGTACTCTTGATCCCGTTGAATACGGAAGTCACGGTACTCTTTACCGCATTGAATACGGAAGAAACCTTGCTCTTGATCCCATCCACCACCGTAGAGATCACAGATTTAATTCCATTCCACACTGTGGAAGCCACGGACTTGATGGCGTTAAAGACAGAGGTCACGGTATTTTTGATAGCATTCACCACCGCCGACACTTTACTGCTGATGGCATTCCAAATGGAACTGATCACATTCTGGATAGCCCCCATGATGCTGGAAATCACACCGGAGATGGCAGACAGCACGGAACTGACGGTATCCTTAATCCCGTTCCAGACGGAAGTGACGATGTCTTTACAGTTCTCCCAGATAAACCGGAAGGGCAGCGTGATGATGTCCACGGCACCTTGGATAATGGATCCAAGCAGCATCACAGCCGTCTGCACCACGTTGCAGATGCCGTTCCAGACATTCTGCAGGTGCGTCCAGAGGTTGGAAAACCACGTTTTCACGCTCTCGATCATGGTGCCGATCCCAGTACAGATGGTATTCCAAAGGTTCCCAAACCACTCGGTAATGGCACCCCAGTTCTGGATGATGGTAATGATTCCGGCAATGGCCGCCGCTACCGCCGCAATCACAGCAATGATCGGCAGAAGGGAGATATTCAATGCCCCCACCGACACCGCCAATGCCGCAATCACCGGCGTCAGCGCCGTAAAGGCTGCCAGCAGAGCGCCAAGGATAACGATAAAGTTCCGCACCGGCCCCGGCAGCTGCGCAAACCATCCGCTCACCGTCTGGATCACACTGACCAGTGGCGGCAGGATCGTATTGGCGATCTCCGCCAGCTTTTCTCCCAGAGGAACAAGGGATTGCTGCAACTTCCGGGTGTTGGACTCCATCTCCTGCATAGGTGTGGTCGTTGCATCAAACAGCCCTTGTGCGGAACCTTTCACACTGTCATAAGTGCTTCCCACCGAAGTCAAGGACGTGATAAATTTCAGGTTTCCATCCTCGGCCATGGTGCCAAAGGCCAGTGCCGCAAGGTTTAAGGCTTCCTGCTGGTTCGTACACCCGGCAATATCCGCCACAATAGAGTCAATGACCTGTTTCTGGGTAGCACCGCCATTCTGCCAAGAAGCAAACAGTTCCTGTGTTTTCGTGGAGAACATCCCGATAGATTCCCCGATGGTGCCGTCTACCAGACGGGTGGTGACCTCATTGATGGCATCGTTCACCTTGTCAAGGTTATACGCACCGTTCTTCAGACCATTGTCCAACAGCTGGAAATATTCAGAAGCAGAATATCCAGCCTGTGCAAACTTCCCGGCATATTCGGAAAGGTTATCGCCCAGTTCATTGGTCTTATCCAGACCGTTCTGGGTACCCACTACGATGTAGTCCATCGCTTCCTGCGCCGTTAGGCCGTACTGCTGCATCAGGGAATTGACACCCCGGAGGGTTTCATTCATATCAATCCCGTAGAGTTCCTCCAACGTGATCGCCTGCTGGGTCAGGTTGGTGAGATCGGTTTCACTCAAATCCCCAAGGTTCTTCTTTACCATCAACACTGCATTGGCCACAGCGTCCATGCTTTCCCCAACACCAGAGGAATACACGTTTTTGATCACGTTAGCAGACTGCTCCGCTGCCTGTCCGGTCTCGCCAAAGTAGGCGTTTACCTTGGTCACGGCGTTCTCGGTATCTGTATAGGCGTCCAGCGCCTTATCCCCGATCTCCTGGATCTTATCGCCCATGGCAGACAGCTGATCCGCCGCCTGCATCAGCGCAGCGCCTTTCGTATTTTCCGCAATCTGACCCACATCGTCCGCTGTATTTTCCGCAGCGTCCCCGGCCTCATTCAGCTGCTGGATTAGGTTTTGGATGGCCTGCCCGTCATCCACGGTATCCAGCGCATCCGTCAGCTGACGGATATCTGCTTTGCCGCCTGTAGCAGACTTCCCGATCTTCTCAAGAGCCGTCCGCAGCTGATCGGAATTTGCCGTCCCATTTTTAATCGCCGAGGTCAGCCTGCTGCCAAGGACATCCGCATAATCATCCACCTCTGTTCCCGTAGCAGCGAACAGCTTTTCCAGCCGTGCTGTATTCTGAGAGAGGGCATCCTGCTCCGTCTGCAAATCAGATAGGTCAGTCTTATATTTATTCAGCTTCCCACGGGTTTCCTCGATCTCCCGCTGGAATGCCTGATACTTGTCCGCCCCGATGTCCCCACGGGCAAAGGCTGCGGCCACTTGCTCCTGTGCGGCTTCCAAAGCCGACAGCTTTTCTTCGGTCTGGCTCACGGCCTGCGCCAGCAGTTCCTGCTTCTGCGCCACCAGCACTGTGTTGGAAGGATCAAGTTTTAAAAGGCGGTTCACATCATTTAAGGCAGACTGCGTTTTCGTGATGGAAGAATTGACACTTTTTAACGCTTTATCCAGACCGGTGGTATCGCCGCCGATCTCCACCGTAATACCTTTTATCCGGTTCGCCACAACCCTCACCTCCTAAAAATGGGCGCAAAAAAAGCCCGGATCATCTCCGAGCATGAAAAAAGCACCGATCAGATTTCTCCAATCGATGCTCTATGTATTTTTCTATTCATCATCATAACTAAATATAAATAATAGTTCTGTTATCCCTTATCAAAATCCACTGATAGCCTATACCACCGCTTGATATACGTGTCCTTTAATAAACCTTCATCAGAACGAACCAGCTTAATAAACAATCTCGTCAATCCATCATACCGTGTATAATCTCCAGCATCGTAAAGTTTCCATCCGAGTTGCTCTAAAGTCCAGTTACTTTTTATCGAATTATGGAGCATAGAAGTCGTAGCCCAATTTTCCATTGAATCCGCTCCACCTAACGCCACCGGATAAATATGATCCACTGTCGGTACGAACTCCCAATATGCATTATGGCATTCCTCCATCTTCCAATGCGAATGGTATGGAAATGTCTCAGGCATATAGTTGGACAGAACCTTCAATATTCCAGGATTCACAAGCTTTTGTCCGCTATACCTGTCAATAAATCCATCCCGTATGAACTGCTCCATCTTCTCTTTATCCGAATAATTTCTTCCCTGTGAAACAATCTTATGAAATGGATATTCTTTATCAATAACCGTCTTTGCTTCTGAAGGGCTTTGCTGCAATAACTTTAAAGCAGCAAGCTCAATAGCTTCTATCTTTTCCATCGTTTTCTCCACATAAATACTGCCTATTATTCAAAGGCGGAGTGCTGGAGTCGAACCAGCGTCCTTTGCTGCTAAGCAGCACTGCGCCTCTCCGCTGCGCTATCTCCGCCATAATCCTGAATTATCTACGGTTTTTCAGATAGAAAATTAAGGCTTATATAAACCATATCCGTGTTCACGATGATAGGCTGGCCCTTTAGGTTCTCTTCCTTCCCATTCTTTCTCGCCTATTTTCTGATCAAATTTCAAAAGCAAATCATGACAGTCCGCTCTATACTCATTATCCAGCGCTGGGTTCATTAAATCATTATGAACAAGTTTTCTTGCCTCTTTCAGTTCCTCTAAATCTGCCTTATTGAACCACCTTTCAGTGCCAGGCTTCCCATGTTCCATATCATATTTCAAGTCTTCAAAAAGTTGTGAAAGACTTTCTTTATTTTTAATCCCTAAAATCGTAGCAATACAGAAAGCCGTTCCAACTCCTGCCATCGCTAATTCTGTCTTATGATTTTTCACCCATGAAATAAACCCTTTTTTCTCCTCCGCTTCTTCTACATTATTCTGATCATGCCTTTCATCTGCCATATCTTCATACCCCATTTCAGTTGAACTTCGACCTTTTCTTAGCTGAATTATAGCAAGAAAAGGCCGTAAATTCAATGAATATCAGAACTTATCGAAGTCCTCCTGAGTAGCAACCCGTTTATATTTCACGCCGTCATTAGATTTTTCCGTCCACATATCCAGAACAAGCCCAATCGTAAGCAGATCCAGATCCCGGATGGAAATCCCCAGTTCCACACTCCGCAGAAGGAACAGCGGCGTGGTCATTTCCCGCTCACTTCTGCCAATCTTTTTTTTGACGTTACATCCGTCACAAGGTTCTCGCCCCACAGTTCCAAAATCTGCGGCAGCACCTCATAAATAGAGAACATATCGAACTGATCCAGCCAGTCTTCTATGCTTGCTGGAATGCTGTTGTCGGCATGGTAGGCCATCACATAAGCCACGTTCTCGAAGATCTCCAGATCCTCGATCTGCAATTCCTCTCCGTTTTCCGTCTTGCCTTTATAAGATTTCTCCAACTTGGACAGATCCTTGAAAATATCCCGTTTAAACTTCGCCCGGTACAGGCGGGGGATCGTGGCAGAGGAACGGAACGGTACCTTCTTCCCACTGATTTCTATTTCACGCTTGATCATACGCCTTCATCCTCTCCATTTGTTTCTTCCGGTTCCTCCTCGGTCGGAGTGTATACTGCCTTATACCAATTCGAATAAGTCCCGGCATCTGTAGTATCACCGGTTCTGGCCTTCACCAGACCATCGGAACGGGGATCGGCCGTGATGGAAAGCGTCTCTGTACCCGGCTCAATCGTATCTTCCTTCGTCTCCGACTCGATAGACGGGCGGGATGCAGAACAGTTATACAGCACATGACGAATAGCGTTCACATCCCCGTCAAATTCAAAGAGCAGGGCAAATTTCACACTCTCGCCAACACCGCTGTTTTCTACCAGCACACCTTTGGCGTCCAGCTTCTCCTGCAGAATCTCCGTGCGGAACCACTCCGGGATCAGGGCAATCTCCAGATCACCGCTATAACCGTTGTTAGTCACGCTACGGAAGTACACAATACCATCCGCATAGAACGGGCTGGTTTCGCCCTCCGCATCCAGACTGATACTCACTGCGCCGGGGATTGCCTTTGGCTCCGCATACGAAAAAGTAGTCGTGCCATCAGAATCTGTCTCAGTCAGCTTGGCAGCGTGGACATTTTTCAAGTTATATTTCACTTTGTTTCCCATGAAAATCATACCTCCAATTCAAATGAGTAAAGGACTTCATAGAGTTTTTCGCTCTCGATCCAGACCTCTGTTTTGTCATAAAAAATACCGTGTATATCCAACACGGTTTCCAGCTTCTGTTCCACAGCCAGATCCTTGCTGTCTGTGTACAGTTCAATATTCACACTGCTGACCTTCAAATAAACTTTTCCGTCTGCAGAAAAGTTGTCACTCTGGGGCAGAAGGTAGCAAATAAAGGGAGGATCGGGAGATTCCCCTTCCGCAAAGTGATCATAAGCAAACGGAATACCTGTCTCCTCCAAAATTTTCACCAAATCATCCATTCGTCAGGCTCCTTTCAATCTCACGCTCCAGCTGTTCGATACCTGCTTCTTCCGCAGCGGCGATATGGGGCCTTGCGGCTACCCGGCCACCTCCACGCTTCGCATGGCCATGCTCCAGCAGGTGAGCGATCTGATATCGATTCCGGGAATGTACCGTCACCTGCAGAGCGTTGGCGCTTTCCTTTGTGGTCTTCACCGCCCAGCTTTTCGCATAATCTCCGGTATCCCTCGGTGCGCTGGCTTCAATATCTTTCCGGACGGTCGTGCCCACCTTTTTCACCGCTTCCTTCATATCCTCTGTAGCCAACTCTGCGTACTCCGTCAATTGCTCCATCACAGCAGCGGAAAGCTGGCTGATCGGGATTTTCCTTCCCATCGCTACCGTTTCACTTTCTCACAGGACAGCTTGATGCTCTTGCGCCTGAAGTTCATATGATCTACCGCAGCGATATTGTAAAGTTCACCGTTGAACTCCACACGGAAATGGGTGGAATCGATCTCCGCCGCTTTCTTGCACCAGCGGATCGTAAAATCAATGCTGGAGTCATCCACCACCATCCCGGCATCCGTTTGCTCCTTACCAGCTTCGCCGCTGACGGTCGCATAGCAGGTATAGAAAGGCTGCCACTCATTCCGGTGGTTTCCAATGGCATCGGTGATCACCGTATTCTTGGATATAAAAATCCGTACATTCAAAAGTTCGATGTTCATCAGAAAGCCTCCTTCCTCGAACCAAACAGGAGGGAGCGGAGTGTCAGAGTTAACTCATGGTGATCCGCTTCCTCCCGATGTTCATAAAAATATGCAACCGCATACATGACCGCTGTTTTTACTTTCCCATCAGCACTCAGATCGGCCTCCCCATCTATCCGGAGGACATCCCTGCAAAGTTGCTCTGCTGTAGTAATAAAGCCCGTAATCAGCTGGTCATCGTCTTCGTAGTCCACTCGGAGATACTGCTTCATCTCTTCCAAAGTAACAATCACAGAAATGCCCCCCTCTACAAAAATCAGATTACTCAGTTCCACCACCGGAAGGTGTACTTGCCTTCAGCTTCAGGATCTGCACTGCTTCCGGCAGGATCAGCTTGCCATCCACACGTTCCTTCGCCACGTAACCAATCATGCCGTTTCCAGCGAACAGTTCACGCAGTTCAGAAAAAGAACGGGTACCACGGTCACCGATGTTGTAATATTTGTAATCGCCAAAGGCAATCGCATCTTCCGGAGCATAAGCAGAGGTATGCACTGCATAGCCTAGTACCCGATCCGGCTCACCGGCCTGATAGGACGGCTGCCAGATATAGGCTCCGTTATTATCCTTCAGTTTCCGCAGGGAAGAGAGCGTTTTATCATTCATAATGAATGATGCCTTCTTACGATACGGACGCTTCAGGGCGTAAACGAGATCCAGCATATCGTCCGATTTAATCGCTGCAGTTAAGGTTCCGGCCACCGTACCACCGCCGGTCGCTGCAAAGAGGCCCAGCGGTTTTCCGGTTCCGTCCCCGTTGAGGAAAGCGTCCTCTTCGGCATTACCCAGCGCCTTTCCGAACTGATCCAGAATGTAACCTTCCAGATTAAAGGCGTTATCATAGAGAAGCTCCTCCGTTACCTTGATCGCCACATGAAGTTTGTGAGCATCCAGCAGGATCTGGCTGAAGGTTGCATCCCCAAACGTAAGAGCGCCGCCCTCTTCAATCCAGCTGGCGGCGGGTTTCGTAGCAGCGATATTGATTTTGTGTTCCCCGGAAGTGGTGATGATCGTGGCCAGACGGCGCATGATATTTTCTTCCGATAGGGTATCGATCAGACGACGATCATACTCTTCCGGCACCAGATACCCGCCATCCGCATCCACGCCTTCCTGCAGGATATTGGACACACGCTTGAAATTGGAACGGAACGCATCGAACATGGCTTTGCGGTATTCATCAGAAGCACGTCCAGTCTTCGGTTCCTCACCCCTGCCACTGCCCGGTTTGCTCGTCAGCGGCTGATTCACCGGACGATTCAGTTCCGCTTCCAATGCTTCCTGACGCTCCAGACGGGCGATCTCTTTTCCAAGATCGTTGATCTCCTGCTCCATCTGGGTATAGGTGGCATCGTCTTCCGCAGTCAGTGTCCCTTTCTCCGTGCGATGGGATTCCAGAAAGGCTTTTGCAGCCTCCCATGCCTTATTACGCTTCTCACGCAGTTCTAAAATAGTCATAGTCTTTTACCTCCATTACAAATGTTGTTTGATCAGGTTCAGACGCTCCATCAGGGAATCGACCGAGCGCCCGGTTTCTTCCGGTTGTTTCTGGATACGGCATTTTGCCGCCAGCTTGTCCATCAGGGAATTCGTAACTGCCGCATGGGAGAACATCATGGGCGCTCCCGTCACAGCCAAGTTCTCGTCTTCCTCGGTATCCTCAGATGCCCGTTTCAAAATGTCATCTGCAAAGCCCAACTCCACCGCACTATGGGCGTCCATCCAAGTTTCCGCATCCATCAGATGGGAAAGTTTGGCACGGGACAGTCCAGTTTTGATCTCATAGGCGTTGATGATGCTCTCCTTCACCTCCGAGAGCATACTGATCGCTTTTTCCATCTCAGCGGTATCCCCAAAGGCAACCGTGGCAGGATTGTGGATCATCATCATGGATACCGGAGAAACCAGCACTCTCGTTCCAGCCATTGCAATAACTGAAGCAGCGCTTGCGGCGATGCCGTCTATTTTCACCGTGACATTTCCGGGATAATCCATCAGCATGTTATAAATCTGGGCTGCTGCCACACAGTCTCCGCCCGGAGAGTTGATCCACACTGTGATATCTCCGCTGCCGGAACACAGTTCTTCTTTGAAGACCTGCGGCGTGACGTCATCATCAAACCAGCTTTCCTCTGCGATGGTGCCGTTTAGGAACAGCGTCCTCTCCTGTATCGGCTCCTGTGTCTCCTGATTCAGAACTGTCCGGTTCTTCCACTTCCAGAACTTCTTCATCGGATTCTTCCTCCTTCCCGCCGCCATCGGCAGCGAATATTCCCGCATCCTCCAGCTTCGTCATGTTTCCATTGATCAGGTACAGGTCACCGCCCTGCTCAGCCGGGATACGGTCAAGATTTTCAAGTTCCCGGATGTCATTGGCGCTCATCCAGCCGTTCTGGCGGGCTGTAGCATAGCCATTCATCCTGCTCTGGTAATCTCCACGGAGCAGACCATCCACGTTAAACTTGACAAAATAAGCAGCCTTCTCCGATTCCGTGAGAAGCACACGGTTGATGGACTGTTCCCAACGGACGATCCACGGTTCCAGCGTGTATTTCACAAACTCCAAAGACTGCTGCTCAATATTAGAAAAGCTCGACTTTTCCAGATCCCCGACCATGTGCGGCGGTACCCGGAAAATTCGAGCAATCTCATCAATCTGAAATTTTCTTGTTTCCAAAAACTGTGCCTGCTCCGGGGAGATGGAGATTGGCGTATACTTCATCCCTTCCTCCAAAACAGCAACCTTATTGGAATTCCGGCTCCCTCCGAAAGCTTCATTCCAGCTGTCCCGTACCTTGGCCGGGTCTTTCACCGTTCCGGGATGCTCCAAGATCCCGCCGGGCGTTGCTCCGTTAGCAAAGAATTTCGCCCCGTACTCCTCGCAGGCAATGGCCATACCGATGGCATTCTTCGCCATCGCAATGGGGCTGTATCCCACAAGACCATCAAAGCCCAATCCGAGAATATGCAGCACATCGGTGGGCTTTAGGATCACCGTCCCACTCTTCATGGTAGGCGCATCAGAATCTGACATCAGATAACTGTAATACAGATGCCCTTTCTCATCCCGATCCACGGTCATACGGTTTGGCATCAAGGGATACAGCCCCAGTACCTGTCCTTTCCCGTTGCGGATGATCTGTGCATAAGCATTTCCCCAAAGGAGAAGATGTGTCATCAGCGTTTCCCGAAACACAAATGAGGTCATTTCCGGATTTGGCTCATCGTGCAGAATTCGATACAGCGGGTGGTCTACCGCCTTTTCCTTACTGCCGTCTTCCCGGTACTTGTATAGATGAACGGGAAGTCCCGCAATGGACTCGGAGAGTATTCGCACACAGGCATACACCGCCGTCATCTGCATGGCTGACCGTTCATTCACGTTTTTCCCAGAAGTGCTGCCGCCAAAGAAAAAGCGGTAGGCGCTGCCGGAAGTACTATTCTTCGGCTTATCCCGTGACCGGAACAGCCCTGAAAAGATACCCATCAAAAATCACCATCCTTCTAAAAATAGGCAGACAAAAAGCACCGCACACTCTGCGATGCCTTCCATCAAATTTCTTTTTTTAATTCTTTGTAATCAAGTTCTCAAATTCCTTCTGTAGATTTTTCACACATGCAAACTCGTGGGTATAGACCGGTCGGCCCAGTACCTCTTCTATGGCTTTGTGAAATAACGAAAATGGCATACAAAGCCGTTCTTCATACAACTGGAATTTCACAATTTCCTCCGCTGTTTTTAACTCATACCACTTGCTATCAGCCATTTTTACTGCTTCTTCTCTTGTCATCGCAAAACCTCCTTTTTTGGTACATGCATATTCGCTCTAAACAGAAATACTAGCAAGCGATTTCAGCGGTATATCTTAAACAAATATCCATAATTAGGATTGTGTATATTGCTTAGATAAATAATATGCCCCGCTCATCATAAACACTGGTGGGTGGGGTACTACGAATACAGCGGTCAAGCCCCATGATCAGGGCCACAATGCCGTCAATCTTCTCCACCGACCGTTCCTTATCCGGTTTGATATTCCCGGCCGGATCTTGTCGCATCACCACGTTCTGGGCCATCCATTTGAGAACCGGATTCCCACCGTGGATGATATTTCCTTCCATCAGCAGCTTGTACAGTTCCTTAGATGGAGGAGACATATCCTTAAAACCCTGCCCGAAGGGAACCATCGTAAATCCCATATCTTCCAAGTTCTGCACCATCTGTGTGGCATTCCAACGGTCGTAGGCGATCTCGATGATGTGGTACTTTTCTCCCAGCCGCTCGATGAACCGTTCAATAAATCCGTAATGGATCACATTCCCCTCCGTGGTAAGGATGTATCCCTGCCGCTCCCACACATCATAAAGGACATGATCCCGGCGGCAGCGCAGTTCCAACGTTTCCTCCGGCAGCCAGAAGAATGGGAGAACAATGTATTTCTCATCTTCCGTCCTTGGAGGGAATACCAACACCAGCGCAGTGATATCCGAGGTAGAGGAAAGGTCAAGCCCCGCAAAGCAGTCCCTGCCCAAGAGTGAGGTGTAATCAATCTTCTGATTGCCCCGGTCGTAGATATGCTCTGGTATCCATGCCACCGCTGAGTTTGTCCAGATGTTCAGCCGCAGCTGCTTGAACACATTTTCCTCTGCCGGGTTATCCAAAGCTTCCCGGTAAGCGTCCCGAACACGGTCGATGCTGATGGTGTACCCCAGAGATGGGTTCGCCTTGTACCAGTTCTTCTCATCATTCCAATCGTCCTCATCACTCAGGCCATAAATCACCGGATAAAAGGAGTGGTCAGCTTTCCGGCCGTTCATAATATCCAGTGCCTTAGTATGCAGTTCATAACAGATGCTTTCCTTATCCGTCCCTGCCGTGGTGATGATGAAAAAAAGTGGCTGCTCACGGGCATCACCTGAACCTTTGGTCATGACGTCATAGAGTTTCCGATTCGGCTGGGCATGGATCTCATCAAAGACGAGGCCAGAAATATTAAGGCCATGCTTGGTGCCGGTCTCAGCGGACAGCACCTGATAGAACCCGGCGTTCCGGTAATTGACGATCCGCTTCGTAGCCGCCGCAATCTTTGACCGTTTTAAAAGCGCCGGACATTTCTCCACCATCCGCTTGGCCACATCAAAAACGATAGACGCCTGACTCCGGTCATTGGCGCAGCCATACACTTCCGCACTGGCCTCCCCATCCCCATAGAGAAGATAAAGGGCAATGGCCGCCGCCAGTTCTGACTTCCCGTTTTTCTTCGGAATTTCCACATAGGCGCTTCGGAACTGCCGCTTCCCATCTGCCTTCACGATGCCAAAAATATCCCGGACGATCTGCTCCTGCCACGGAAGCAGCAGGAATGGCTTCCCATCCCATTTGCCTTTCGTGTGTTTCAGGTTTTGAATAAAAGCGACCGCATGATCCGCCCGTTCCGCATCGTAATGGGAAGTGGGGAGCATGAAGGGGGAGGGTGTGTATTGAAAACCCATCAGCAACCGCCCCCTTCCAGCAGTTTCTCCATTTCATCTTCTTCATCACTGTTTTCACCGCCAACGATCCGGCTCCTGGCCGATGGGGTTAGGCCAAACTGTTCACAGAACTTCAGCATGATTTTCATATTGGTCTGGGCGATAGATACCTGCGGCACCTGCTGCAGATAGCCATTGGGCGTCCGCACCATCGAACCATGCTGGGTCAGGAATTCCTCCGCTTCCTTCCAGCGGGCATAGGCTTGGCAGTACCCGGCAAAGGCCGCCATATCCATCTCGGTCAAAAGCCCCATCTGCTCCAGCACTTTCGCCATGCGTTTCCACTCCTTTTTCGCCTCATCCTCCAGCCAAGAAGGACAGCGGGGAGCCTTCTTGTCTGGCTTTGGTTCTTTCGTATTTAAAGGCCGACCGCCCGGATTGCCCTCCAGCATCTTCAGTGCGGTCGGCTTTGGTTTCCTGCCTCTCTGCGCCATCGCTCCCACCTCCTTAAAAAACGGCAAGAAAAAAGGACTTCTTGCGAAGTCCCTGATTCTAATTCCTGATTATCTGATTACAATATTAAAATCCGTAATATCATAATGATTCTTCCTACAGTAATCGCAAAGCCAATTGTCTGCATCAGCCGGATTTGTAAATTCCTTAAAATCTACCCAGCCTGTTTTCCAACCTGTGTATGCTCTGACTATCCATTTTGTTGTTATCTTCATCTGTGTTTCCTCGCTTTCCCTTTTGGTAGTAGCATTTTACCTCTGAAACACATATTTATCCAGTTAATTCAATGCCATAAACTACACAAATATCTATCCCAGAATGTGTCGATTTTGCCACGAGAAACAGAAGCCTCCCGGCTTCCATTCTCATCTTTTTACTGCTGCATCGCCCATGCAATGGCGTGTCCGCCATCTTCAAATAATTCTCCGCTCATGGCGATGAGATTCAGGCGACATTCAATGTATCCGTAGCCAGTCTCTTCCGGCGTTTCTACGAATTCATAGGCGGCTGCAATAAAGCCCTTCCATGCGTGGTCGGTGACCAAGACCTTATCGCCCATCTTCAGGACTGCACCCTCCCCGGCAGAAACCTTGATCTGCAGACTTTCCATCGTAGTTGCGTTCGGCAGCTTGTAGCCATTTTCCATGTTCTCTGTGTATTCCTCGTGTCTCCTGATTTTTGATGTAGCCATTCTCTTTTTCCTCCATTTTGCTTTGTTTTCCCTTTCGGTAGTACACATATTCACTCTAAATAGAGGAATTATCAAGTCAATTCTAAGGAATAATCACACAATAATCATTAGAATTTTGTGTCAGTTTTACACAGTTTTTTCTATAAAATACGAATGACCGATCATCATCTGCTGGCTTCGGTACCTGATCCGCAGCCTCCCAACATCTGTGTCCAAAATTACTTCGAAATACGGTTTCAGTTCTACCGCAGAAATCAAAGGACATTCCTCTCTTGCGTCCTGCAGCACCATATCCAAATCCAACTTTTCTCCGAGGCAGTGGCGTGAATACCAATAGCCCAGAATATCCGGTGCCCAACCGTCCTCAAACCGCTCCACAGCTTTTAACCATTCACCTTTTAAATCCTTCCGCTTCATAAGTTTCTCCTGCTCTGATGGATAATCGCAAGAATCTCTTCCTGCTCCTTGCGATCCACGCCGATACTTTCCAATGCCTCTCTGGTTCCGCAGTCCGGGCAGATCAACGTTTGATTATCTTCTCTGGAAAGAGCAGGCGGTTCATAGTAAGTCTGCCCGCACCGTGGACATATGTATGTGCTTGTATTATCCATATCATTTCCTCTCCAATTTGATGATTCCATATTGATTGTACTCTTTTCTAGTCCTGCTGCCGCAAGCTGCATTCCAAGCCTGAATCCATACTTGAAGCTCTCTTTGACCTGAAATTGTTCTACTTCAGAATTGTTATCCAGAAACCGCTCTAAAACCTTTTTACCAACTTCGTCCAGCGACTTTTGAAGACACTCAATATCTTCACACACCTGATCACTGCACTGCTCGATCTCCGGAGGCTTCTCTACCTGTCTTTCCCAGGGAACAATCCTACCAAAATATAACTGATCAATGATATCCTCTTCCACCTAACGCCCCTCCTCTATCTTTCGCACTCGATCCACGCCGTAGATCACATTCAGTCCTGATCCCGTATCCCAACTCACCAATAGAGAGCCGGTATCGTCTACCCCTGTAACTGTACCCTGCGTTCCAACTGGCGGAGCCTGAAAATCATCCATCTCTAGCAATTCAATCCGGGTACCCATTGGATATTCCTTTCGGATACGGGCAACAACCTCTTTACTCGGAAATTTCATTTTCCACCTCTGCTTTCTCTAATTCTTCCAGCATTTTCTCGCACTCCGTGTATAATCCTTGTAATCGTGGTATCATTTCCCGCTCTTTCGGACTAAGTCCCATAATGTTGATCGGAATAGATAATACCCGTTTAGTCTGCTGAAGGACAAACCGAATACCAACTGTCTTTTTTACCGGAATATCCAGATCGTTGTGGAAATTGCTGCCAGCCTCATATTTCCCTCTCCCCACTCGCTTCAAAACTCCCAACTGGGATGCAGTACGAATTGCGCTGTTAATATGAGTCTGTTTAATCTCCACCAGATCGTTTTCCTGTAAATAGTTCGTAAACTCAGCAATGGAATGTTGACTAAAGTCGCTCCAAAAATCGAGCAGCAGCTTTCTGGCAAGTGCCGTTTTTGATATTGTCTCCTCCATCATGCGATGCCTCCGGCTTCCTCATTGCCCTGCTCGGCCATCTGGGCAGCTTTCACAGCCGCACGTTTTTCCTTCTGAGCAATGCTGAATTTTTCTGCAGCCTCTTTGGTTCGGAAAGCTGTATGCCCTTTCAGCCCGGCTAGTAAAGCCTGCCTCGACTCCTTACTTGCCGTACCAGCCATGCCAAGCTGTACCAGCCAGATCCGCAAATAATATTTTTCGTTTTCCTCTATCACCGGGCTGGTACCGACTCTTTTCGCTTCTTTGGCTTTTTTCGTAATCAACGCTGCCAGTTCCGAATACGCTCTGCTTTTCGCACTATCCTGCGAAAGGGGAAAGGCAAAGGTCACTTTTCCTTCTTCCACTACCAGCCCCTTCAAGCCCTCGGTGTCTTCCGACAGAAATGTCTGAAAAGCTTCGCAGGCATTCTCCTGCGGAAGTTGTTCCAGCTTTTCCAGCAAGGAATCGCTCACAGCGAAAGTCTCACACCGTGTAATCCGATTGAGCAGGTAAGCCCGTGCATGGATCATAGCAAGTAAGTTTTGCAGAAATGTCCTGTCATTGGTGTCGGCCGGAATCACAATTCTTACCTCATCGACCGGAGCCTCCAGATACCCTTTATCCTGTAAAAACTGTGTCAAAAGGTTTTCATCTTCATCCGTCTCGCTTATGATCACTCCATCCCGGTCGATGGTAAGGCTTCCTACTTCATAGGCGAAGGTGGGTGGCCCTACATAACGAAGTTCCTTACCGGTAAACTCCGCAATGTCCTGAACCATCTTTTTTCGATTGTCTGTTTTCGTTTCAATTCTCATTGATTTTGCCTCCTTAGTTTTGGTAGTACATTCATCACTCTAAAAGGCAAAAATAGCAAGTCTTATTTCCTCATTTTGAAAAAAATTTAAAGCTGCGAACTATCCCCCTCATTCTGAAGCAGCTGTGAATATGGAGTTTTCTCGCCATCTCGCAAAACATAAATCGAATCGCCTGTTCCCGTTTTCTCTAGATACCTTTTTACGATTACATCACAGAACTTCTCATCCAATTCCACCCCATAGCAAATGCGCCCTGTTTCTTCACAGGCGATCAGGGTAGAACCTGATCCAAGAAACGGATCTAAGACAATACAATTGCTCATGCAGGAATTCTGGATCGGATAGGCCATCAGCACCACTGGCTTCATGGTCGGATGATCCTTGCTGGACTTCGGGCGATCGTACTCCCATATGGTGGTCTGCTTCCGGTCGGAATACCACTGATGCTTCCCGCCTACCTTCCAACCGAACAGACACGGCTCATGCTGCCACTGGTATGGAGAGCGCCCCAACACCAGAGCATTCTTCTTCCAGATACAGCAGCCGGACAGATAAAATCCAGCATCATGGAACGCCTGCCGGAAGATCAGCCCTTTGGAGTCCGCATGGAACACATAGATGGACGCATCGTTTTCCATGTTCTGTTCCATATTTACGAAAGCAGCGAACAGGAATTTAAAAAAATCCTCATCCGGCATATTGTCGTTCTGGATCTTTCCAGCCGTTTCTTCCACATTCACATTGTAAGGAGGATCAGTCAGAACCAAATTGGCTCTCTGCCCTTCCATGAGTTTTGTGTATGTCTCCGGAAGCGTAGAGTCTCCACAGATCACACGGTGTCTTCCTAAGATCCAGATATCACCTTTTCGTGAAATCGGTGGATTTTTTAATTCTTCCTCCACATCAAAATCATCTTCCTTGATATCCTTATTATGGACTTTGGAAAACAGCTGCTCGATCTCCGGAGCCTCAAAGCCTGTCAGATCAGTATTGAAGTCTACGCTCTGCAGATCCACCAGCAAATCAGCCAGTAACTGCTCATTCCATGCTCCTGTGATCTTATTCAGGGCAATATTCAGCGCCTTCACCTTATGCTCATCTTCAATATGAACCACAACGCACTGGACTTCTGTATATCCTAAATCTTTCAGCACCGTCAGACGCTGATGGCCCCCGATCACCGTCATATCATAGTTGACGATGATCGGTTCCACATATCCAAACTCCAAAATAGAGTTTTTAATCTTCTCATATTCTTTATCCCCAGCTTTCAGTTTTTTACGGGGATTGTACGCTGCCGGACACAGTTCATCCACAGACAGTTTTTTCCATTCCATTGCACCCACGTCTATACCTCCTTACGATCAGCGGGGCCGATATAAGGCTCCCGCTCTTCTTTTTTACGCCAGAACCGATCCTGCACATAGCATGCATGGGAGCAGTACCGGCGGTTCTTATTTCCATAAGACCGGAAGGTTTTTCCACAACAAGCACAAGTGGCTTCATAATAAGCTGTCTCTTTTCGCTTGATGGCCTCTGGATGAGCCGCCCACCATTCCCGCCTGCATTTATCGGAGCAGAACTTCCGCTTTCTCCCAGTTGAAGGCTGGATCAGTTCCTTACCGCAGCAAAGACACGCTGTCCCGCTTTCTATCTGTTCTTTCACATTCAAAACAAGGGCGGAGGCATATCCATCCAGCCCATGACTTTTACAATAATTCCGGACAGTGTCTCTCGACAGCCCGACAGCGGAAGCAATGGATTTATATCCAGCGCCTCTAAGCCGTAATTCCCGTATCTGCTTTGCCTGAAAATCGGTCATTGCTTCACATCCTTTCGCAAAATGGTATCAAAAGAAAAAGCCGGAAACCCCACCTTTGCGGATAAGTTTCCCAGCCTGAAATCTAACTTTTTGGCAAATGATTTTTTGTTTGGCAGGCGGCTCGGATGCCGGAAATCCGCACCTTTACACGCTGCACAGTATCTATTTCCCGCTTTTTCTTTACCCCGGCAGGTATCCCCCCTCTTTAATTTCGCAAAAATGCACGTTTGAGGGGGCGCCGGTCTTTTGGCAACAAGGTCACAGAGATTTCGACCGCCCCTCCGGGTAGCGAAATTCCTCGTATCTGTCGTCTGTCATCGTTTTGGAATCGTGGCAGGATTTACAAAGAGCCTGCCAATTGTCCCGATCCCAGAACAATTTCCGATCCCCTCGGTGGGGGATGATATGATCCACAACCGTTGCCTTCACATAACGTCCTTTGGCAAGGCAGCGAACACAAAGGGGATGGGACTGCAGGTACACAGCCCTCGCCTTATGCCAGCGGCTCCCGTATCCTTTCTCACTGGTGGTCTTCCTGTCGTGTTGGTGCAGAGGCTTGTGTTCCTCACAGTACATGGTGCCGTAGGGAACCAGCCTGCCACAGCTCGGATGTTTACACGGAGTGTTCGGCCTACGTGGCATGATATCCACGTCCTCTCCTGTTCCGTTCCACCACCCGGTCAATGCCACGGATCGCACCGTCCTCATCCCCGGCCAGAATCTGCCCCTTGATCGTACGGTACTGCTGCACGGTCAGCTCCGGCTTCTTCTCCTTCAGGTATGACAATGCTGCCCGCATCTTCTCTGTATTCATACGCTCCCACTCCCTTCTATGTACAGACGGGTGAAAGGATAAAGCCCCGCCCGGCCACGAAAAAAGAGCCTGAAGTTTTCACTCCAAGCCCCGTCTTATTTTGGCAATTCTAATGATAGCACAATGAAATGGGAATGTCAGTGCAAGGGTAGTGCAAATTTTCCTACCGGCTATCATTGTACCGCTCCACTGCTCCGATCTGGATCTGAAGCGCCTTCGTTATCTTTTCCATAACAGCGATATTCTCCACAGCACCTTTCTTTTCCAACAAATATTTTTTATCAATCGTCTCCACCTGTTCTGCAAGAGCCATACTGCTTTTTGGTAAACCTGTCCCGCAGCCCCGTGGAATATATACATGGGTGGGGAGCGATCTTTTTTTATGAATCCGGGAAGTCAACGGCACAACCGTAATAACTGGGGAATAAAGATTTGCTCGGTTATTGCTTACGATCACAGCCGGACGGATACCGCTCTGTTTACAGGATTCTATATTATGGCCAAACCGACATAATAAACATCTCCACGTTTACACATTTTCTGCTCCTTTCAGCTAAGCATATAATCTACAATTTCATCCTCATAGCGCTGATACAGTTTCTCCATCTCTGCAATCGCCTTTCTCCGGTAATTCCCAACAGACCTGCGGCTGATATAATGCTTCTCTGCCATCTGATCCCATGTCAGCTGCTCAAAGACAAGATCAGCCAAAACCTCTCCCGCTATTCCAGAGATAGAGCGAACCGCACTTTCAAAGAAACGTAATTGTTCTGTCAATTCCAGATATTCCTTTTCGAGATGTTCATACCACTCATCGTTGATCCGTTCCATGCGTTCCCGGAAATTAAGGGCAATGTTCGCCGTCTTATTTGCAGTGCCGCTGGTCTGTACCCGTTCTCCCTCCGGCTGTGAAAAATACATGGTATCAATGGTTTCCTGTTCCGAGATCCCATGAAAATCTGCAAGCTGGTAATACAGGCAACGTTGCTGTCTTTTCAATTTAGGATAATCCCGGATTAATTTTTCTATCCTTTCACTCATCACTTACCCTCCAATCCTTGCACGGACAGCTTCGATCAGACTGGACTGCCGCATATCCTTATTTTCTAAAGCCTTCATCACATCCTCGTCATGGGTATCCTTGGTGATGATATGATGGATCACCACCGTGTGTTTCTGTCCCTGTCTCCAAAGTCTGGCGTTCAGCTGCTGGTATAGCTCCAGCGACCACGTCAGGCCAAACCAGACGATAGTGCAGCCGCCCTCCTGTAAGTTTAGTCCATGTCCGGCAGAAGCAGGATGGATCAGAGCCAGCGGGATCTTCCCGGCATTCCAATCCGTGATATTCTCGGAAGTGTCAATGCACCGAGCCTGCGGGAACCTTTCCTGAATACGGGCGAGATCATGCTTGTACCAGTAGGCAACCAGAAGCGGTTTCCCATTGGCCGCTTCCACTAGATCCTCCAGAGCGTCCAGCTTCCGGTCATGGATCGGAAGGACTTTCCGGTTACTGTTATACACGGCACCATTGGCCATCTGCAGGAGCTTATTAGACAGAGCGCCAGCGCTGACCGCATCCAGTTCTTCCTCTCCGATCTGTACCACCATGTCCCGGCAGAAATCATCATAGATTTTTCTCTCTTTCCGGTTCATCTCCACCTCCACACGGTTATAGATACATTCCGGCATATCCAGATAATCCACAGCCTTCATCGAAATGCAGATATCCGAGATCAGAGAGTAGATTGCTTTTTCCGCTCCCTCACGGGGTTTGTAACTGTAAATAATCTCCCGGTTCCGTTTATCCGGTGTGAAGAACCGCTCCCGGTAACCGGTGATAAACCGCCCCAGCCGCTGTCCCATATCCAAAAGATACATCTGGGGCCAGAGATCTAAAAGGGAATTGGGGGCCGGTGTCCCAGTCAGGCCGATCACCCGGTTCACGTAAGGCCGCACCTTTTTCATGGCTTTGAACCGCTGTGCCTGATTCGATTTGAAACTGGAAAGTTCATCAATGACCACTGTGTCAAAGTCCCAACGGTGGTTCTGCACCAGCCAGCTGACATTCTCCCGGTTGATGATATATAAAAAGGCCGGACGGACGAGAGCGTCTTCCCGTTGTTTCTGACTCCCCACAACCAGTGAGGCGGTCAGTCCTGTCAGATGCTCCCATTTCTGTAGTTCTTTCGGCCAAGTGTCCGTGGCTACACGCTTTGGAGCAATTACTAAAATCTTCCCAATATCGAAACGGTCAAGTGCCAGTTCCCACAGGGCAGAAAGCGTAATCACCGTTTTCCCGAGTCCCATATCTAGCATCAAACAGCAGACCGGATGTTCCAGAATAAAATCCGATGCATACTGCTGATAGTTATGCGGTCTGTATTTCATCCAAAATCCCTCCAATCATTTCTGTATGATCCACGGTATAAATACGAAAGCCCAGTGCGGCCAGCTGCCTTGCTCGGAACTGTTGAAGAGGCCGCATGGTTTCTCCCGGAGCCTTCAACTCCACAAAAGCCATCCTTCCACCGGGGAAGAGAACCAAGCGGTCAGGCACCCCATTGAATCCGGGGGAGACAAATTTGACAGCCAGCCCACCACGCTTTTTTACCTCCGTAGTGAACTTCTTTTCTACGGCACTTTCTCTCACGAAATGTCCTCCTGTTCCTTTGTGCTGTTCCCAGCACCAAAAATCCTATACGTGCGTACACGCATATACGTGTGCCTATTTCTATATATTTTTATATCTTTTATCCTCAATATGGTTTCTCTTAGGAACATAGGAACAGGCTATCGCCAAACGCTTGATTTTCAAGGCTTTGCACCCGTTCCCGTCTTTGTTCCCAGAGCCTCCGAGGATACAACGGAACGTTCCCAACTTAATCTGGCTGTTCCTTACAGCGCACGAATGTCTTCTGAGGGCCGTAAAGAGGAAAGCGGGTTTTCCCACTTTTCAGTCCCTGTATCGGCTCCCAACCGCCGATCTTCATCAAAATGGATTCCACCTCATACGAATCCGTCCGCTTCAGGTTCTGGCGCTCCTTTCCAAAGCACTCACACCAGATTTCCATGATGCAGACCTTCTCTCGGCGAATCGTTCCCGCCGTAGGCGCACCGTCAAACTCGCTGCCGCCAAGGAAACTTCTCCGCTGATAGAGATCCATCCGATCCCAGTTTGCCGGAAGCAGGGTCTCCAGATATTCTTCAATCACGCCTTCCCGGTCATCGGACTCCATCGCATCCTGCTGCATCACATAGGCGTCCGCCGCAACCCGGCCTTTCAGATACAATTCTTCTCCCTTGTGGTAGCGCTCCAGAGCCTCTGCCCAGACCTGATCCACCTCCTGCAGTTCCCATGGGTGGAACCGGCCATGCCCGGAGACATGCACTGGCCAGAAGCGCCGGTTCCCGGTGATATCCCGCAGGAAACCTCCTTCAGAGTTTGTGCTTCCCACGATAATGCAGGATCTGGGATGGCTTTCCACGGCCACGCCATAGGACTGCCGGAATTTATCGTCCGTTCTGGTAACAAAGGATTTCACGGTCTCCACATCCACCTTCTTGATCCCGGCCAGTTCCCCCAGTTCCAGAATCCAGTATCCCTGCAGCTTCTCAGCGGCAGTCTTATCCTTCATATCGGAAATGGAGAGACTGTCTGAATACCATTCCTTTCCCAGCAGGGCAAACAGAGTGGATTTCCCGATTCCCTGCGGGCCGTTCAGCACAAGGATGGAATCAAACTTGATCCCCGGCTCATACACTCTGGCTACCGCAGCGGTAAAGGTTTTCCGGGTGACCGCCCGAACATAGGGTGTATCTTCCGCACCTAGATAGTCGATCAGGAGGGTATCCAGCCGCTCTGTCCCGTCCCACTGCAAGGTGGAAAAGTATTCTTTGATGGGATGATAGAGCCTCTCCGCAGACACCACCGCCAGCAGGGCATCCTTAAACTTGGTCGGTGACCAGATCCCATAAACCCGTTCAAAATACAGCTTGGCACAGGAGATGTCGGTATCGCCCCAGCCGGGTTTCACCTGCCGCCATGGCAATGGGCCAGTTACATCCACCATGCATTTAAATTCGTTGAACACGATATTTTTCAGCTGCGGGTCATACCGGAGAATGAGAGCAATATTGGTAAGCGTATCTTTTACCTTACCCTGCTTGTCCAATTCCAGAAAGGTCTGCCAGTTTTCTCCATCCTCCTCCGTAAACTCGGCCTGCGCCGCCTCCGTCCGCTCTTTGGCCAGCTGGGCTTTCACCCGCTGATCTTGGATGGCAAATTCCTGCATGGCCTTAAAGGATGGCAGCTTCGACGGATCAATATCTTCACTTGCCTTTGCATCCAATCCTCCAAACTTGTGAATACGGACAACATCAAACGCATTCATCAGCTTCCCACAGGCCGGATCGGTGGCATGATGGCTGTATGCGAAACGGTCTTCATAGATCACGACACCGGCCTGTGAGTCGGCCGGGTTATAATCGTAACGGCCAGTCATGGAGCTGTGTTTATAGACATCGGTCAGGAAGGTGTCAATTGCTTCCGTAATGCTGTAAGCACGGCAGAAGGCTCCCACCATGCCCGGTTTTTCCAACGGATCAGCCTGTTTTTTCATATCCCGGCGGACAATGGTCTGCTGCCGTTTTGACACCGGCCACTCCGCTGTATTGTGCCAGTCCGTATATTTAGCCAGAACCGTATCCGGATCGAGCAGGTCTCCTGTGATCTCCCGGAACACGAACTCCCCATCGGAAGAGGTGGAAGGCCAGTACATTAGCCTACTCGGCTCATAGGTGCTATCATCAAACAGTTCAATCCCTATCTCTTCCGCAACTTTTCTGGAGACAGCGCAGTATTCATCCGGCGTGACCTCACGGGACAGGGGAATAATAAGACGGAGTCTTGGCTTTTCCGGTGTATGCTTATGGGTGGAGTACACATAGCACTGAAAAGAGAAGAACATCTCGATCTGGTCGATGATATCCGAAGTCGCATAGTCCATATCCAGCGACAGACCAGAGCGGGTAAGAACACAGTCCTTCTTCCTGCGCCCGCCTTTCAGCGTTCCCAACACAAAGCCTCCCACATCCTTGATCTCATCCTGCTTCGCTTTTCCCAGCTTCCGGTACTGCTCCACCGTCTCGGCCGTCCGCCGGGTATGGGAGATCCGGTCTCTAAACTCAGACAGTTCCATCTCCACAAGGTTCCAATGTTTCTCCATTCTGGAGTTGCCAATACTCAGTCGGATCATTCAGTTCCCTCCTCCATAAAGATTTCTATGTTTCTCTGTATTCTCCGTAGCATCCTTTCACACTCCCGGATGCGCTGCTGCAGATCCCTCTTTTCTGATTCGTCTTCAGACTTTTTCTCCCGATTCTGAAACGCCTGTATCCGGGAGCGATAATTCATCTCCTGTTTTATTAGAAACTGCCGCAGCTTTTCCTTCTCAGCTTTCTCACAGTACCGCCGGATCAACGGAGAGAGTTTCCTTGCCTTCACAACCGTACAAGGGAAGAACCGCTCGATTTCCAAAACCATCTGTCCGATCGGATACCGGATGTGTAATCTCCTTTCTTCCGCTTCCATGTGCTGCACGGCATAATAAGCTGTCGGATCTGAACAGCCTGATCCATTTTTATAACTGATCCCCATAGCGCATCCTCCTCTAATCTTTTTTATAAAACGCACACGCATACCCATCGGCACGAAGTGGCAGGCCAGTCGCCCAGTCCGGCTGTTCCGACATGATCTGGCAGATTTCTTCTACCCCGGAGACACCCTCCGGAACTTCCAATACAGCCTCATCGTGGATATGCATCACGATTTCAAATCCTTGATTTCTGAGCCGGAGCATGGCCAGAGCCAGCAAGTCACGGGCTGTAGCCTGCACGATATTCTCCACCAGCTTCGGGCCGTATGTTTCAATCCGCATCCACTTTTTGCTTTCCCCGACACCCTCGTAGGAGAGGCTCTCCCGGCCGAACCGGTTCTGGGTCATCCGGGGTTTGATGTAAGACAGCTTCCGGCCAGAGGGAAGGGTGACAAACAAAATGCCGGATCGGTAAGTAAAGCACAGGTTTCCCAGCACCAACTCCGTCCGCTCCTTCACTGCCTTTACTGCAGCTGCATCCACCTCCCACCAGAACTTTGTGATATGGGGATTGGAATTTCTCCACTGGCTCACCAGAGGCTGCAGTTCTTCCTCCTGAAGTCCCATGTCCAGAGCGCCCATCGAGGTAAGTGCCCCGACAGCGCCGCCGTATCCCAGCGCCAACTCAGCGATTTTTCCCTTCTGACGGAGATGGCCATTCACGCCATGCTTCACCACCGGGACACCAAACATCTTTGAAGCGGAAGCGCAATAGATATCTCCGCCCTCTGCGAAAGTATCAAGCCGCCACTGTTCCCCGGCGAACCACGCCAGCACCCTTGCCTCAATTGCTGAAAAATCGGCTACGATAAACCGGCATCCGGGCTTTGGCACAAAGGCAGTCCGGATCAGTTCCGACAGCACCTCCGGGGTGGAATCGTAAAGCAGATCCAGATCTTCAAAGCGCTGTTCTTTTACCAGACTGCGGGCAAGTTCCAGATCCGGGATATGGTTCTGGGGGAGGTTTTGCACCTGCACCAAGCGTCCGGCCCAGCGCCCCGTACGGTTCGCTCCATAAAACTGGAGCAGGCCATGCACCCGGCCATCTGAACAGACGGAGCGTTCAATGGCTTCATACTTTTTCACACTGGTCTTTGCCATCAAAAGCCGGAGTTTCAATACTTCCAGCACTTCTCCATCCGTCTCTGAAATCAGCCCTTTCACGGTCTTTTTATCCAGCTTCTCCGCTTCCACGCCATGCTCGGCAAGCCAACCCTTAATCTGCGCCGGAGAGTTGGGATTGGAAAGCCCGGTCAATTCATAGGCTCTGGCCGTGACCATCTGTCGGTACTGGTTATCACAGAGAACCGCATTCTCCACCAGCTGCCGATCCACCAGAATGCCCCGGTCATTGATCTCCTGATCCATCCGGTACAGTTCCATCTCCGGCTCCGGGATGGGAAACTTCCACAGCTTCTGCCGGATCTCACGCTCCGCATCCACATCCCGGATACAATAGGTTTTGAACCGTTCCCATTTTTCCGGAGCATCCTCCGGCCGGTTCCTAATCCGGCCGCCGTTGGCCTTCGTGGGCTTGCATGGCATGGAGAAGAACCGGACAAGGTCAGCACCTTCCTTCAGCTTTTTTCTTTGAATGTTCAGGACTTCACCCACGTTGTCCAAAGAAAGGGGGAGGGCGAGCATGGCAGACTGAACGGCTGTACACTGCCATCCTTCCGGGGAGAGCTTCCGACCAAGATACCGGGAAATACAGGTGCGTTCAAACTGAGCATTGAAGGCTGCTTTTGTGATTGCCGGATCTTCCAAGGCATCCAGCACCCTCTGTGGAAGTTCCTCCCCACAGGCAAGGTCTACGATCTGAGTCGGCTCCGCATCAAATGCGTAAGCAAAAAGTAAAATTTCAAAGTTCGGACTGTCCGAATAGGCATACACGCCGCATTTGGTCAGATCCACATCCGAATAAGTTTCAATATCTATCGAAAGGATAGGCATAAATTTTCCCTCCTTATTTGCACTAAATTTTTTCTTTTACGGTATTCCATACTCAAGTAGAGTGTAGTATAATAGTCCTGTTAACAGGGGTCGCAGATACAGTGGACTCAGGAAATAATCGAATGGTAAGTCCTCCGCTTCCGGCTTTCGCTTCACTGCTGAATACAGCCGGACGAGCAGAGGCATTTTTTTATGTAGGGCAGAGGGGAGAGGTTGTCTCCCACTCTGGCGATCATCTATCAGGAGAGGAAATCCTCGTCCTCTTCTGTCTCGAAATCTTCTGCTGCAGTGGTACGCCCACCAAGGCTCTCTCCATCCCGCAGCTTCTGAATATTGCCAAGTCCGGCAGCAATCCCACGGTTCCCGTTGGAGTTGTATCCGTAGAAGGTCACGCTGATCTTTCCATAACAGCCGGAGTACACTTCGCTCTGATCCAGAATCGGCTGTACATGAGCGTCCACCACCTGTGGAGCCTGACGGCTGTTCGCATTGAAGAAGTAACTATTTGCGTAGGCTTCATCATCCGGACGGTCAATGTCTCCATCACGCAGCGGCAGCTTCAGGTTGGCCGGGATCTTCCCACCCCACTTGGAGATGGAGTCTTTCTTGGCCTGCTCCACAGCAGCCTTGATAGCGTTGATGGTTTTCGTATCGTTCTTTGGAATGATGGCCGAGACACTGTACTTGGGATCGCCGCCATTGACGGAATCTGGCTCCCAGCAGTGCAGGTAGGAAAAACGGCAGGGTACAATTACTTTGGTAGGGTTCATATTTTTAGACATGGTTTAGTCCTCCTTCTGAAAATCCGCTTCTGCGGTTGATGTTTGAATGGCTTCCCGCTTGTCCGACTCCGGCACAAGCGTTATTTTCCCAGCGGGCTTGTACACCAGAGCGCCAAGGATACGGGCAAATTCCTTTTTTCCCATCAGCCGCTCCATATCGGTGATCCCGATCAGGGTATGCTTATAAATATCGGTATAGCCTGCGGCCTTTGCGGCAGCCGCTACTTCCTCCTCCGAGGTGTATTTCCGGTTGCTCTTTCCCATCACCAGCTTGAAACCTTTCCACTGCTTGTGATGGACAATAGCCTGATCCTGTGCGTAAGCATAGACATCGGCTGCCCATTTGGAAAGTTCGTCTGCCTGCCTTAATACTTCCGGTATTTCTTCATCGGTAAGGAGTGCAGGCTCTTTGAATTCCATCTGGGCCAGTTTCAGATTTTCCTTGGCTCTCTGTCTACAGGTAAATCTTGCTTTACAGAATCGGCACCAGCTTCCGGCATTTAAGTCGCCTTCCCCCTTCAAGGCCAGTTCCCCAGCGGGTCGCAGCACTTCAGCACCCCACGCTTTCAGTTCCTCCGGGGCAATCTCCCACGTGCTGGAATTGGAAAGCCTTGGCTGGAAAATCGTCAGCCGCACGGTTTCTACCGGGAAGAGCATTTCTGCCATATCCAGAATGCCAAGGCCATAGATCATAAGCTGTGAATTCTCCTCCGCATAAACCGGAACGCCTTTTCCCAGTTTCAGATCAATGATGTGTACCAGCTTGTCCGTCACGATCACCATATCCGCCGTACCAAAGCAATCCGGCACGTAATCAGAAACGTCCACCCGCTGTTCTACAGAGAAGATGGGATCGGCGCATTGCCTTCTTGCCTCCTCAATCTCACCGACTACAAAGCTGACATAATCATCTACTGCTTCTAACAAGTCATCGGAATAGTAATCGGAAACCGGTCGGCGGGTCTGCTGTTTCAGGTGCTTTTTGATCAGGTGTTCTGCCAGAGCATGGCCAGCGGAACCCTCTGCCGCATAGGGACTCTCCTCATCCTGAAATGCCTCGCCCAGCACCAAAGAGGGCGGGCAATGGATGAGGCGGTTTGCCGCCGATGGAGAGAACCTTGCATGAGCGCCCATCAGAGCGCCTCCGCATCAGCCATAAGGGCCGCATAATTTTCCGTCTTCACGCCAGAGAGTTTCCCGGAATCATATTTCAGAAGAAGTTCCTTCACTTCCCGGCGCTTTCCGGCCTGTGTCTTGGCAGCCAGAACTGCCCGTACTTCTTCAATGGAAATTTCTTTCTTCTCAGGTTCAGCATGTTCTGTCGGAGCAGCTACTTTTTCTTCCTTCTGGTCATTTGCCAAAGCCCGGTAACCAGCGGCCAGTTTTTCATACCCTTCAGCGAGGGTCAGATAAATCTCATTCATATGTGACTTCCTTTCTTAAACAAATCTCAGTTTGTAAACCGCCTGACGAAACGTATCTGTGATACGGTCATCAATCAACATGGTTTCCGGATAAATCCGGGTGCCATCGTCAGCGTAGAGGCGAACCGGAATCCCCAGTTTGCTGGCATGCTCCAATTCAAACGCCATCCCATTACTGATCTTGTTTCCAAAAATCCACACCTCATCACAGACATTCATCAGTTCTACACCAAGTCGAATGCCAAGAATCCGCTCGTCCGGATCGGAGTCCTTCAGAAACTGCGGATACATCAGATGCGGCACTACTGGACAATATCCGCAATGGGCCACATACCGTGCATGTGCTTTCGCTAGTGCAACATTTCTCTCGACATCACCACGATAAGGAGAACAAATAAATACTTTCTTCATTGTCATTCACCTGTACCTTTCATAATCATTCGGGGGTGTTCCCGTGTTAGTACGGAGCGAACTGAGAAATAATGCTATTCATGACTTCGAGATCGTGGCCTTCCAATCCCGGAGCCAGCTTTTTCAGAAGCGCCGCCTGTTCCGGGGAGAGTGTCTTGCGGTTTTGGTGGTACCAGTCCATCACCTTCACCCCTCCGCCGTAACGGCCACGCACTGTCTCAATGGGGTATGAACACGACAGTTCCTCAATATCCCGGCGGATCGTCTTTTCGTTCACACCGAATTCTTCTGCCAGATTGGCTATCGTATCCTGCCGCCGGATGCAAAGCGCATCCAGAATTGCCGCCCGCCGTTCATTGGGTCTCATCGTGTTCACACCTCCTTTCGCTTCGTTGTCTATAATCTAGGGGTTAAACCGGACACCTTTTGCCCGGTTTAAAAACTTTTTTTCAAAACTTCCTGCTTGTATATTCTCTTTTTCTCTCGTCATTTTCTTAATAACGATTACTCTGGCTGAAAACGAAAAAAAGCCGGGGTACGGCAAACAAACAGCATTCCTTTGCTGTGTCTGCGTACCCCGGCTCGGCGGTAGTCTCCTATGGACTCCTATTGGCTCAGTCAATACTCAGCTTTTCAATATGAAATTTATGAGCGGCACCTTTGACCGCTTTCGCTGGGTATGCTTTCATCTCATCGAAATCGAAGATAGAAAACTTCCCGCAATTCGGGCATTTATATGAAGCCCGTCCATGAGAACTCTCATACACCATCGCCTTTTCCTTAGGACAGCAGGGAAAAGGGATCTGTCCTTTTAATTTATCTTTACTGTCTATCATCGGCAACACCTCCTAAACAGCGATAGAAATTCATTTCTTTTCAAGCTTGTTGTCAAATGAAAAAATCCATTCCAGTATATCATCAGGATACATTTCTCCGTTTTTCAAGAGTTTCCTTCGTTCTTTCATACCGTCAGTCAACTCTTTCAGGCGGCTGGCCAGTTCCTGATCCTCTGGATGACGCTTAAGCGCCATTTTCAGCCGCATGTACAGTCTCCTGTATTCCTGTGTAATTGTATCATTTTTCATCTTTTTTGCCTGAGTTGCATTGGCCCCGATATCCCTACAATTTTTGTTTGCGTCCTGTGGTGATGGATACCCACAATATTTGGAATCGGAACGCCCCATTGGCACAAAATAATACCCACAATTTTTACACTTTACAAACTTTGTATTTGTTTCCAGCGCATGAGCAGCTTCAAAAAGAATAAGCGACACGGAAGACTTAATCGTATAAACAGAATGGAATGCATTATCAAAATACATGATTTGGAATCCTATATGTTGAAACTCCACATTGGAAGAATAAAGATCCCAAAATCTCATCACTTGCTCTGTATCATACTCATTTTCCGTCACAAGCATGTTGAAGGAATATTTAAAAGCAACATAACTGTTCGCATAACCGCAATAGGATGCCAATAAAGCCTGTCCTATCGTTGTAATACCGAATTCGCTGAAACCAGTATTTTCTAATATGAAGTCTTTTACCTGATTATCTTCATTAAGAGTATCAAGTAGATTTTTCCGTTCCTCTTCACTTGCTAGGTTCAGATCTGTCATAATATCAGAAATATCGGTAAGTACCATTACGGCCGTAATCACACCGTACTTTTCAAGCATGGCCTCGTACAAACTCATCAGAGCCTTGCCTCCATTTTCTTTCAAATCCGTATCCTGAAAAAATGGATTGTCCATAATTAATGGTTTCAGCTCTGTAGGGCGCAGGCGGGCATACTCACAGATCATTCCACCTATCGGATATTCCTTTATGATGTCTCCCTCTATCACAGTATTCTTTTTCCCATCAAATTCTACATTCAGACCGATATCCATTGTGCATCCTCCTGTTATCAATAGCTTTGACGTTCTACAATTCTTATATTGTAAACAATCGAAGTTCTTTTTATTTCTTGATAACATTATAGCAAAACGCAGTATGTTGTCAACGGCTATGCAGAATATTGATTGCTAACATTTGTAAGACAACTATTGCTAATGTCCCATCATTCCGGGCATGACAACCAGTTCACGACCATCTCCCGGCATCTTCAAATCTCCCATCAGACATGCGGAAAACACAGCCCGCTTGCCAAATCTCCTACGGATTTCCTCAATGGCCAGATCCAGCTTATTCAGGCGATCAAGATACGATATGTCCGTAAAGAGATCGATCTGCTCTGGCTGCCCCTGCGGCACTAGGTTAATCGCACGAACACAGACCGCCCGTACTGGTGTTGCCCAGTTATAATTCAGTTCAAAAAGGTCTCTGGCTTTCCGAGCGATCACAAGTGGCGTCTGGGTGGAGTGTGACAATTTGGTTTGAAATTGTCGGCTGCACAAATCGTTGCCACGGATAGAAATCTGAACACCTGTGGCCGATAATTCATGAAGACGAAGTTTATGACCTATATCCTGCGACAGTTCCAAGATTACTTTCCAGACTTCTTCCGGTGTCTCCAAATCCGCATAACAGGTAATCCCGTGTCCTACCGATTTAATCGGAGATACAAAATCCTTATGCATCACACGGGAATCATCTCGGCCAGCCGCATACTTCCAAATGGCCAGACCGTTCACACCAAGGATGCTGCGAAGAAAATCGGGATCTGCAGCTGCAATATCTCCAATGGTATAAATCCCGTATCGGGCCAATTTTGCTGTTGTAGCTCTGCCGACATAGAGCAGATCAGAGGCTGGGAGGGGCCACACCTTTTCTATATAATTTTCTTTCGTGATTTCCGTAATCGCATCCGGTTTCTTCATATCGCTGCCTAGCTTAGCGAAAATCTTATTATAGGAAACACCAATGGATACCGTCAGTCCTAGTTCAGCCTTCATGGTTCGCCGGATATTTTCCGCTGCTTCCATCCCATTACCACAGATACGCTGGCTGCCTGTAATATCAAGCCAGCACTCATCCATTCCGTATGGTTCTACCTGATCTGTATATCTCTGGTAAATGGCACGAGCTAATTTACTGTATTTCAAATACTGCTCGTAATGCGGCGGTACCATGATGAGATCGGGGCAAAGCTGTTTTGCTTCCCAATTGACCATTCCTGTTTTGACACCTGCTTTCTTAGCAGCCTCTGATTTTGCCAGCACAATACCGTGCCGATCTTCTGTCGCTCCGCACACGGCCACGGCTTTTCCTCTGAGTGACGGATTCATCATCATCTCCACACTGGCATAGAAACAGTTCAAATCACTATGTAAAATGACTCGTTCCGACATTTTAAAAGCCTCCTCTTGACAAATGTATGCAATTAACTTACAATATACTTGCAACTTAGTTTCATGTATTTGATTATATGCAATCGAGTTGCAGTTGTCAATAGCAGACTTGCAATTCAATTTCATTTCACAAAGGAGGCCATTATGAAATTCGGAGAAAAGCTGAAACAGCTTCGCACCCAAAAAGGCGTATCACAAAAAGAGACTGCTAAGGCTTGCGGAGTATCGGAAAGGACATATATAGGTTATGAAATTGATGGAAGATATCCCAGAGACCGAGAAGTGTATTCTCGATTAGCCGATTTCTTTAATATTGATCAGAACTATCTTCTAACAGAAGACGAGAATTTTGTCACGAGTGCAGCAGAGCGCTATGGCTCCAGAGGAAAACATCAGGCAGAACAGCTGGTCACAGAACTGTCCGGAATGTTCGCTGGTGGTGAATTATCTGAAGAAGATAAAGATGCCGTCATGCTTGCTCTGCAGAAAGCCTACTGGGCCTGCAAAGAAGACAATAAAAAATACACCCCGAAGAAGTATCGCCGGAAATCTGAGTCCTGATTATTGGACACCCATTTTGGTATGATACGATTGAGGAGGTGTAAAATTGAACTCAAAGGCTATTTACCAAAAGGCAAATACTCTTGTCCGTCAGTCCGGCACAAGAGATGCAGAAAAAATTGCAAAGGATATCGGCATATGGATTTTCGACGAGCCGTCTTTTAAAGACCTGCTCGGTATGTACACCTTCCGCTGGAATCACCGCCTCATATTTCTAAATCCCCGTATGGAGTATTATCTCCGTCAGATGGTGATTGCCCACGAATTAGGTCATGACGCAGAACATCGGGATCGGGCAAAAGAATCAAAGGACGGCTTAAAAGAGTTTACTCTTTTCCAGATGAAGGACACCACGGAATATGAGGCGAATGCTTTCGCTTCCCATATTCTTTTAGATAATGAAGAAGTGTATGACTTAGCCCGTTCCGGCTACGATGTGGTACAGATTGCCCAGCAGATGGGATCAGACATCAATCTTATGCTGATTAAACTACAGGAAATGAATAAACTGGGGTACGATTTCAATATCCCGTATGATCCAGACAGCCGGTTTTTCAGAAAAATCCATATCTGATCCGGCCAAGAAAGAAGGTATCACTATGATAATAATCGCCGCCGTTGACGATAAAAACGGCATGATGTTCAACCATCGCCGCCAGAGTCAGGACAAGGTACTACGAGAAAAGATCCTCTCACTGACCGCTGGCAAGTTATTGTGGATGGATCACTACTCTGCCAAGCAGTTTGATGGTTGTACCGCTCCACAACTGAATATAGACGACCGCTTTATGTGGGAAGCCGCTCCCGGCGAGTATTGTTTTGTGGAGGATGTATCTGTCGCACATTTTGAAAAGTGGGCTGAACAGATCATTCTCTTTAAATGGAACCGGAAATACCCCGGCGATTTCTATTTCGATATTGATGTACAAAAACCGGAATGGAAATTAATCCGCACAGAGGATTTCACTGGATCTTCCCATGAAAAGATTACAATGGAGGTATATGACCATGCGTAAACTGTCAAAGACACTCCTACCGCTTTTACTGGCAGTTCTTCTTTGTTTCACTGGATGTAGTGGAATAGCAGCTGATACTGACAATGCTCCAAGTACTTCAACTCAGACAACAACTCCTACAACTGAGGAAACTGCTCATCAAGAAGATACACAGCCTGCTCCTGAAACCACCCCGACCATAGATCTAAGCAGTATCCCGGATTTTTCAGGAGAACCGTATGTAGCCATCAACGATAACGTTCCGGATTTTACTGACGCAGATCTCACAACTTCTTCTTTTGAAGAATACAGCAATTTAGATTCTCTGGGACGATGCGGTGTTGCTTATGCCTGTATCGGAACGGATCTGATGCCCACAGAGGATCGTGGCTCCATTGGACAGGTAAAGCCGTCCGGTTGGCACACTGTAAAATATGATTGT
The DNA here is from genome assembly GCA_050944435.1 of Ruminococcus sp. Taxonomy (GTDB): domain Bacteria; phylum Bacillota; class Clostridia; order Lachnospirales; family Lachnospiraceae; genus Ruminococcus_G. The sequence continues at coordinate 64,997 of JBMNRB010000008.1, read as the reverse complement.
GTGGATGGGAAGTATTTGTACAACCGCTGCCACCTGATTGGCTATCAACTTACAGCGGAAAATGCCAATGAAAACAACCTGATCACAGGTACTCGATATTTAAATGTAGAGGGGATGCTTCCATTTGAAAATATGGTTGCCGACTACATAAAAGAAACCGGGAACCATGTTCTGTATCGTGTCACCCCCATTTTTGAAGGGAACAATCTGGTGGCCAGCGGTGTTCACATGGAGGCCAAATCTGTAGAAGATAATGGAGAAGGCATTCTCTTCAATGTTTATTGCTACAATGCACAACCCGGTGTCGGAATTGATTATGCTACCGGAGAAAGTTGGCTGGACACCGGTTCTGGTGCCGAATCTCCAAACGACACCTCTCAATCCAGTTCTGCGGAAAATAGCGAAGTAACCTATATTTTGAATACCAATTCCCATAAGTTCCACGATCCTTCCTGCTCCAGTGTGGATCAGATGAGTGACAGCAATAAGGAGGAATTCACTGGAACAAGGGATGAAGTCATTGCAATGGGTTATGAACCGTGCGGACGTTGTAATCCGTAGGAGGTGCGCCATGAATGATATAAAAGTGTATGTGGATGTGATCGTCAGCTTTCGTAATGATGGTGTCATGCTTCCACGACAGATCACATGGGAAGACGGGCATAAATACGAAATTGACCGTGTCTCTGATATACGGCCCGCTGCTGCTGCCAGAGCCGGAGGACAGGGGGATCGTTACACGGTGTGGATCAACGGCCAGCAGAGTTATCTTTTCTTTGAAAGGAACTGCTCTCTCACCGGAAACAATATCGGCCGATGGTTTGTTGAAAGAAAAGTGGCATAGGAGGACTACAAATGAAGTACAAAGTATACCGGTCTCTTGGAGACTTAGATAAGCAAGTAAAGAAACACACGCTGATCGCTGTAGAGTACGGAAAAGACATCGATGATGTAACGCCTGCACTCGTCAAGGCTGTAACTGATGAACTCACCAACTCGCCAGAATACGATAAATGCGATGCATGGGCTAATGCCCCGGAAGAGATTGGCTCTTATCGGCGGGTAAAAAGATATAACTATGAAATGCTTGGTGTGGTCTCTCCTCCAAATGCACCAGAGAATATTCTGATTGATTTTGGCATTATTGAAACGGATGAAGAAGAATAGACACGAGGTACATCTATGAATTTATTTAAGAACTTATTTTCGCATAAAGATGTAGAACCCGTGCTGGACTATAAGAAGGCTATTGTCTTTGTAGATTATGAACACTGGTACTATTCTTGCCGCAATTTATTCCACATAGCCCCCGATCCGATCTCATGGCGAAAGAATCTTGATGAAAAGTACAATATTGAAAGAATGTATATATTCGGAGACTTCTCCAATAAGGGAATCAATGAGGGACTGGATAAGCTACACGCCATTTCCAATACAGTCATCTCTACCCAGCAACCCAATGGCAGACACAAAAAGGATATGCTATACTGTTTGGAGATACTGTGGATTGGTTTGTTTCTCCTACCACTTGATGGTTTTGTAAAGGCTCCAACCACAGTCTCTTTGTATCGTTGTTAATCAGTTAGATACCGCATGACGGTTGATTTAGAACGAGGTTACAAGCGCAGAGAGCTCTGTGGATCCCTACAGTATCTAAATCTTTTACGAAGGAGTTTTCTTATGATCTACGTTGGAATTGATGTCGCTAAGGATAAGCATGACTGCTTCATCACAAATTCAGATGGTGAAGTCCTCTTTCCCGTTTTTACCATTCAGAATAATCGGGATGGTTTTGACGATCTTTTTTCCAAGATCCAATCCACTTCCTCAGATGTGCCCAATATAAAAGTAGGACTGGAAGCCACTGGACACTACTCTTACAACCTGCTCGGTTATCTCATTGACAAAGGTCTGACCACCTTCGTCATCAATCCGCTCCACACAAATCTTTACAGAAAAAGTCTCAGCCTTAGAAAGACGAAAACGGATAAGGTCGATGCACGAACCATTGCTATGATGCTCATGTCTGATGTGAACTTGAAGTCCTACTCAGACACATCTTACCACAACGAGGAGTTAAAGTCACTCACTCGTTATCGTTTTGATAAGGTTCAGGAACGTGCTCAGCTTAAACAGTCTGTCTCCAGGCTTGTTACCATTCTCTTCCCCGAATTGGAAAAACTTGTTCCCACACTTCATATCGCTTCCATTTACGCCCTGCTTTATGAACTTCCTTCCGCCGGGAAGATTGCTTTCTGCCATCTAACCCACCTGACGAAGCTGTTGGAAAACGCCTCCAAAGGTCGTTACAGCAGGGAGAAAGCGATTGAAATACGGGATGCTGCCAGAGTCTCCATCGGCTCTGACATGCCTGCCAAGTCTCTGGAATTAAGGCACACACTCCGACTGATTGGTGAACTGGATTCTGAGATTACAGAAATCGAAGCCGAAATCAAACGGATTATGGACCAGATTTCTTCCCCAATCCTGACCATTCCCGGAATAGGCTACCGCATGGGCGCCATGATCCTGGCTGAAATCGGGGATTTCTCCCGCTTTGATTCACCGGATAAGATCCTGGCATACGCCGGAGCTTCTCCATCCACCTATCAATCCGGGCAGTTGGAATCCTCTTATTCCCATATGGAAAAGCGGGGATCACGCTATCTGCGTTTTGCCCTGATCAATGCTGCCAAGTACGTTTGCCACTGGGATGAAACATTCGGCGCATATCTTCAGAAGAAGATTTCTGAAGGAAAACACTACAACGTTGCCATCACTCATGCCACAAAGAAACTTGTGCGATTGATCTATGCAATGGAAAAATCCGGCAAGCCTTACATAAAAACGGCATAACTTTCTCTGCTCTATAACACTCTCCTCGAGCACCGGTATACGATGCTCTGTTTGTCATGCGATTTTCAAGGTACAAATATATCTGAAATGCGTTTCCGCAATTCATTCAAAAAATATTCATTTCAGACTTGACTTTTAATAGTTAGTCTTTACAGTTGCGATAGTTATCCTGACAGCATCGGTTGTAAGGCTCAGGACGGATGATATATGCGCCTTTCCAATTGAACAGATATGTATATTATTTCAGAATTCCCTGCCTGAAGGCAGGGGAAAGAATGATTATTCACCTACGGGCACAAGCTGTACACTGGTTCCGGATATTGAGAGAACTGTTCCCTCTGGTAGTTCAACATTATTTACTTGTGGAACGGAAAGACCATCACTTCCATCTCCAAGCACTTCATTTAAACCGCCTTCAAACATATTATCACTGCTTACGTTTCCGGAAGCTCCAGTAGAAACAATATTGTATACGCCTGCGGGGAAATCTGTTCCCGCAGTATAATTTCCAGCATTTAAATCCATTTGGGTTTCGCTTCCAATGGTTCTATTTCTCATGTTTCCTGTTTGCGCATCTTCACTTACAATATGTAATGTGACGGTACCCCCGAGTGTAAGAGTTTCGCCTTCTGGAAGTTGTAAATTATTAAATGTTTCTTGGGTTAGTTCATCGGCCGGAGTCCCCATTACTTCATTTAAACCACCTGTAAACATATTTGAAGAACTGACATTACCGCTTCCACTTGTTGCGGTGAGATTATATGTGCCAGCGGGAATATCAACTCCAGCAACATAGTTTCCGGCCGATAAATCAACTTCAAAGTGTTCTGTTGCTACTGCGTTTTCAGTGCCTTCTGTAATGCCAGTAGCTTCCTCTATAGCAGCCGTTAAATCGTCAATTGCTTCAGATGCCTGATCGACAACGTTGTCAGTCTCACTATCTTCCGTAGTTTCCGGTGTGGCTTCCGCCTCTTCCGTCACTTCTGGAGTGGTTTCTGCCTCTGTTGATTCGCCAGAAGATGATCCGCAGGCAGCGATGGATACACTCATCATTGTTGCCATAAATATGGCTAAAACCTTTTTCTTCATACATATTCCTCCTTGGTTTATATAAGTGTTGTAAAACCATTCTATCATTGACTAAGGATAGCGTCAAGATACTTTAAGTTGAAAAAATATAGAAGTATCCCTTTGCGTTTCATCATTTATATATTTCCTAGGTGTGCATTAAACCAGATTACCTTCTTAGCTGTATATCCAGGGATTGAAGCCTGTATCCGGTCTATGTAATACGAATCATCAAGTGCTCCCCGGAGTCAAGCGATGTCTGTGTTATACACATCTGCGCCGGGCTTTTGTAGATGCACTCCCTAAAGATGTCCATACTCCTGAAGCGTCAAAACCCGCAGAAGCAATCCTCTGGATGAATAAACTTTTTGACATCGAGGCAGAGCTGGAGACTCTTTCTCCTGACCAAAAGAAAAAAGAACGTCTTATCCGCGAGAAACCACTTCTCGAGGCTTTTTGGGCGTGGGCAGAGAAAAATGCCATGGGGGAACTGCCAAAATCCAAACTTTCCAAAGCGTTTCATTATGCATTAAATAACCGTCAGGAATTCTTCAATTATCTGGAAGATGGACATTGCTGTATCAGCAATTCCCTTGCCGAGAACTGTATCCGTCCATTCGTAATTGGGAGAAAGAACTGGCTGTTTGCAGGCAGCCCGAAAGGGGCTACCGCAAGTGCAGGGATCTACACACTGGTTGAGACTGCCAAGGCGAATGGGCTCGCCCCAATGAAATATATAAAATATATCCTGGCAGATATGCCGGGAAGTGCTTTTCTTGAACATCCCGAATGCCTAATTTCTTTTACCAGTCTATGACCTCATCAACAATGGCTCGTTGTTCGGTCGATGTTTTACGGAGATAAATGCGAGTAGTTTCGATACTCTCGTGGCCCATCAGATCCGCAAGGAATGCAATATCATTGCAACGATCCAAGAAACTCTTTGCAAAGCGGTGGCGAAATGAATGCGGGTAAACCACTACCGGATCGATCCCGTATCGAATAGCCAGCTTTTTTAGCTGTCCAGAAATGCCTCTGGTCGTGATTCTATCCCCATATTTGTTCAAAAAAATAAAGCCACTTTCTTGATGCTTATCGTTCAGCCAAGAAAGGGCTTCATTTTGTAGAGCCTTTGGTATGTATATTCGTCGGAGTTTACCGCCCTTTGAATATAAGTCCAAATGTCCTAACTTAATGTGTTCCACCTTGATCTGTATGAGTTCACTGACACGTGCGCCGGTTGCTGCAAGAAAGCGTATTACAAAGTACCAGAACAGTTCACCGTCCCGTTTGAGGCAGTTTTTGAAATACTCATAATCTGCCTCACTGATGACATTTTCCAGAAAGGCTTTTTGCTGCACCCTTACAAACGGCAGTTTCCAATTCTCTTTACCGATACTCTCCAAGTAACAGTTGATTGCTCGCAGACGCAAATTGACCGTCTTGGGTTTATAACTCTCTATCAGCCACATTTTATAGGCCCGCAGATTCTTTTTTGTTATACCCTCGTACTGCGAGCCGTATTGCCGTAGGGCAAAAAGGTACGAGGATATCGTGTTTTCTGAGAGATTTGTCCCTCTCAAATGTCTTTCGAATTCTTCTATCATAGTGAAAGACCTCCTTTCACCATGATTATACCGCTCAGTTTTTACAGACTCTTGAGTAACGGGAAGAGTTCCTCAATCTTTGATACAATTTTAAGCTGCTCAGAAAGAGGTGGCAAAGGCATATACGTTGATATGATTTTTTCTTTAGAAATATTGGGTTGGGCACCTCCTTCACCACGCTTTATAAAAGCGGTTCTCTGTGATAGAAGAAAATAAAACAGAAACAGAGTATCTATTCCATGAACTGGCTTGCAGGCACAACACGCTTGATTTGTGGTTGATGGGAAGGTAAGAATACCAAGCTTTCCTATGGTTGCCCCATACATAGCGATTAAAACAGAACCTGCAGGATTAAGTCTTACGGATGTTTTAGAAAACCCCAAATCGCTGATACTTTCAGGAATATGTTTTATATATGAGTCTGTCAAATCACCTGTTTTCAACCAAGGAATACTTCCACCATAATATTCGGGATGAGAGCGACTGGGTGTTGCTCCGGCACTCCAGTCGCCTATATCACCAAGACGTATCCAACCCCAGTTTTCTGGAATTTCAAATGGCAATTCATCATCAATACAGCGCTCTATACCGTCCAACTTCTCATAATGAGAATTATCCCTTCTGAAAATGATGGATTCATGTTTATCCTTCTTTATTTTTCCCTCTTTAACCAGTCGTTGCTTTTCCGTCCTGATACGCTCCAAAAGGACTTCAGCAGGCTCGTCTGACGGATCTTGTGGTACCAGCCTGCCTTGTACTGCCCATTGAAGAATGGAGCGTTTGAGATTCTCAGGAAAATCTCGGTTCATGTTACTTAGTTCTGTCTCGACTAAATCATATTTTTCTATTTCCGGGAGAACGGATTTTATTTTATCTACTATTCTGTGCTGCTCATCCACTGGAGGCAATGGTATCAAAGCCTTATACAAACGGGTATCATTAATTGCTGGATATGCAACCCCTTTAGAATTTTCTACATTATTGGCATATGAATCAAAATCTGGGGACATCAAATAGTAAAATAGAAATTCGTTATAAAAATCTGCATGACATGTAAAAACAGCAAAACCTGTACTGGCAATGGGCATTTTACTAAAGTTACGGTCGATTATGCACATATTATGTAGATAGGGCCGCACAGTAGAATATATAATATCACCCTTACAAATAATTTTCCTCGCTCGTGAGGGGGCTTTTTCCGGGGGAATAATGGTTTCTACTGCACTTAGTTTTTGATGCTGATTATCAACAGATCCGATATCTATATAACAAAAGTCTTCCTCCGGTTTCGTCTGGCCATGATTATAAACAACACTTGAGAGACGTACCCATTCCCATGATTCCGGAATTTCAAACGGAACCTCATCTGCAATGCACACTGGATCATTTTTTCCAACTTTCTCATAAGGCAAATTATCAGCAGTGCTTATTCAGACTGGCGTACTATCTTCAGAACACCTTCTTCTATGGTTTCAACTGTAATATGACTGTTCGATGGGAAGCCAGCCTCTTCTAACCATCTTCCCTTTAGAATAATTGTAGGTCGCTCTTGATAATGATATCCTGATTGGCTGTAAACTTTTAGTTTTCTACTTTTATTCATATTCATATTTCCTCCATTTCGCTAAATGATTTTTTCGCTATAATGTTTCTCTATTTTGCCAAATTATTTAAGAAATCCCCCACCCCCTCGAAACCTCCAAAAGGACAATCGCAAAAAATGAAGCTGAAAATTGCTAAAAATAAATGTAAATATGGGGAATGAAATCCGCCAGAAACGGCGTATTTACGGGTTTTTTCAAAGCCACATATATGCCAAGAATAAAGTTTGAACACCCGAAATGGCTAAAATGTGGTAAATCCCCATCTTTTTATAAAGTTCTTTCGTCTCCTCTTCCAGAAGATTTTTCTCCCCCAGCAGCATGGCGGACAATTCTCCTGCTTCGCCAGGCGCCAGCTCTGTCAGAGTATCCTTTAAATATTCCCGGGAACGATGCAAAAATTCTCCTGCCGGTATCCTCTTTCTCGCAATTTCCCGGCATACTTCCCCTTTCATCAAAAGGTCAATTCCCTGAATCCGGTAATAAAACTCCATGTCAAACTGTCCTGGGTTGGATGCTTTCTGCATTTCATACAGGTATCCTTCTACCAGTACCCGGCTTCCGATTTCCGGAAGTTCACCCCCCGACAGCCGTATTCTCATTGATAAATTGGAAAAAGTTTTGGCCGAAACGGCCAGATTTGCTGATTTTAAATACAGATATGTGATTTGCTTCTTTGTTTCATATCGCTCCACCAGGCCTTCTGCACGGCCATAGGCTTCCCCCAAAGCCAGCTCCTGCAGCTGTTGGCAGTCCCGGGGGTCTCCTCCATGGGTGACCCCCAAAAGCTCCTGCAGCCCGATGAAGACGGCGAACCAAAGCCATATCCAGCACAATGGTCTTTTATTCATCCGTCTCCTCTTGTTCCACCAGATCTGTTCTTGCATGAAATATCTGATCCAGGCTTACATGCTCCCGGTAAGTTTTCTTTGTTTCACCGTTTATGGCAATCTGCACTTCAGTCACCGATCCGGATTCCACCAGGGAATTTGTAATCGAGTAAATAGGAATCTCTTCCTGCTGATTCAGCGCCATATCGGAAAATGTATTGTCCAAATTCACATAGCATACCCCGTCTGCCACCGTCACGCCCAGGATTTTCGTTTCCGAAGGTATGGTGGGATAATGTCCTTCTTCCCTTGGACCTTTCAGAAGCTGTTCCACAATCACCCGCTCCAGAGGCATGCTGGTGCTGTAATAAACGCTTCTTTCCTCCTTCACCAGACCGTCGCCGCTTTCATTGGCAAAATAAAGCGTCAGATGGGCCAGTTGATATGCATTAATTTCCTTTCCTGAATTCTCCACGAAAGAATCCGCTGTCATCGGCGCCACTTCTTCTCCGTATGAATCCATCAGGGGATCGCTCTCCACCAGAATCACCACAGAAGTCACATCCGGTACCTGGACAAATGTTTTTACCATACTGGCCCGGATCAGTATTTCTTCCGTCCTGTCCATCTCCTGATATTCCTGGCTGAAATTCAGACTCAGCACTCCGTCCTTCATCTGATATTCCAGAAACTCCACATTCTCCGGCAGCAGTCTGGTCTGGGCTTCTCCCAGAGGCTGTTCAAACAGCATTTCCGCCATCTGTTTCAAAAGGTCTCCCGACTCGTCAAACTGGACAGATTCGCTTATTACCTTTGTTTTTTCCGCATTCACATAATAGATCTGATATCCATCCGCCTGCTCCTCCTCACTCGAAGCCGTACATCCTGCCAGCAGAAGCACCAGCAGAAACAGGCAGACATATAATCCACGTTTTCTCATGGCTCTCCTCTTCTATTCTATATACGTAAGGGGGATACGAACCGAAAATGTAGTTCCCTCATTCTCTTTGCTGTATACCTTAATCGCCCCGTGATGAATCAGAATTGCGCTTCTGGTAATGGACAGGCCAAGCCCTGTGCCTCCGATCTCTCTGGAGTGAGACTTATCCACCCGATAAAACCGCTCAAAGACATGGTCCAGGCTGTCTTCCGGTATTCCAATTCCGGAATCCGCCACCGTCACGTAAAAATATTTATGATCTGCGTTCAGGGAAACCCGAACCCAGCCTCCCTCCACATTATATTTGATGGCGTTCTCCACCAGATTTGAAAAAGCCAGCGTCACCTTTACTTCATCAATCTCCGCGTTAACCGGCCGGAAGCTGTCCAGAATCAGCTCAATCTGCCGTTTTGCCGCTATCGGCTTCAGCCTCTTTAAAATCAGTTCCAGCAGATCATTGATATTCACCATTTCTATATTCAGATCGGCCGCCTTTTTATCCAGTTTTACCAGGGACAGCAAATCCGTAATGATTTTATTCTCCCGGTCTATTTCCTGGGTAATATCCTGCATGAATTCCTGATACATTTCCAAGGGAGCGTTTTCCTGCATGTTGAGGGAATCCGCCAGCACTTTAATGGAAGCCAGCGGCGTTTTCAGTTCATGGGATACGTTGGAAACAAATTCCTGCCGGGATTCATCCAGGGTCTTCACCCTGCCCAGCATTTTATTAAAGGCGTCTGTAATCAGTTCCGTTTCCGTATAATCCGGCACAGATATATTTTCATCATCCAGATATCCGTCTGTAATATCTTCTATGGCTTTCGTCACCCTGGCAAAGGGTTTCATCAGGATGCTGGAGAGAATATAGCCAAACACCAGCACCAGGATTGTGATGATCACCAGCAGCAGCATACCCTTCTGCTCCAGGATGTCAATGCTGGCGGCAATTTCATCCGTAGAACAGCTGACCAGCATAACACCCAGGATATCCCTGGAACTTCCCTCTGTGCTCTGTACGGGAACGGCAATCTCAATGTACCGGTTCCGCTCGTCGTATTGACTGATTTCTTCTCCCCGAAAGCACTGAATCACTTCTTCTGATATGAACAGCTTTCCCCGATCCAGATCATACGTATCAAATACAATTTCATAATCCTCATTTACAATCAGGATTCTTCCGCTGTATATGTTGGAAAAAAGGGAAAGTTCCCCTTCCACCGATGTGTTTTCAGGATTTTGGAAATAATTTTCCGACACCAGAAGATTGCACAGAATATCACACTGATTTTTCACATTAAAGCTTCGCAGAGACACCGCCCGGTCTTCGTAGCTGCTTACGATTCCCTTCTCCACCACCACGCTGGGAACGATTCCGATGATAACCAGAATGATCATGATCCGGAACCGCAGACTTCTGAAAAACTTAAATCTTCCTTTTATATTACGCCTGGAAATAGTAACCCACTCCCCACTTCGTATGTACATATTTGGGATCACTGGGATTGCTTTCAATCTTCTCCCTCAGCCTCCTGATATGTACATCCACCGTTCTGACGTCTCCCAGATACTCATATCCCCAGATAATCTTGAGAAGATTTTCCCGGCTGTATACCTTATTGGGGTTATGAACCAGAAGCTCCAGAAGATCAAACTCTTTGGCAGTGAGATTCACCTCGTCTCCATGGATATATACCCGCCTGCTCTCGCAGTCTATTCTCATATCCTGAACCTCAATTACCTTTTTCTCCTCTTCCTTTGCAGGTTTGGACGTTCTTCGCATAATGGCTTTAATCCTGGCCTTTACTTCCAGAATGTTGAAGGGCTTTGTGATATAATCGTCCGCCCCATACTCAAGCCCCAGGATTTTATCCATATCTTCCCCCTTGGCTGTCAGCATAATGATGGGAACCTGAGAAAACTCCCGGATCTGCTGACAAACTTCGAGGCCGCTTATCTTTGGAAGCATCAGATCCAGAAGGATCATGTCATATTTGTTTTCTTTGACCATTTCCAGAGCCTCTTCGCCGTCGTATGCACACTCCACTTCCATTCCATCCTGCTCCAGAGAAAAACGTATTCCTTTTACGATCAGTTTTTCATCGTCCACAACCAGTACTCTCTTACTCATTTTTCGCTCCTCAATTTACAGTAATACTGTCTTTTATCTTCTCATAAGTTTTTTCACCGATTCCGTCCACTTCGCGGATTTCTTCGATGTTCTCAAAACTTCCCTGCTTTTCCCGGTAGGCCAGTATAGCCTCCGCCTTGGTTCTGCCGATTCCATTCAAAGAAGAAAGGCCCTCAAGATCCGCCGTATTAATATTGACTTTCCCGTCGGAAGCATTGGGATCCTCCCCCGCTGCAGCTCCATTCTCTGCCTCCTCCTTTGTAAGCACCCGGATCTGCTCTCCGTCTGACAGCAGCCTGGCCTGATTCAGACTTTCCTCCTGGGCGTCCTCTGCAAGGCCGCCCGCTGCTTCCACAGCCTGAGCCGCCCGGCTTCCCCCTTCCAGTTCATAAACGCCTGGATGAACAACCGCCCCGCAGACATGGACAACGATCTTCTCCCGGTTCGTCTCTTCCGACGCCGTGTTTTCGTCCTCCTCTTCCGGCAGCTTCGCTTCAGCTTCTTTCTGCGTATCCTCTATCTGATAAACAACCTCTTCGCCGCAGCCGGCCAGTCCCGCTGCCAACAGAAACAGCAGCGCGCCTTGTATTATTTTTTTTCCTTTCATCTGCCCGTCACCTCTTTACGTATATTTCCGTAAAGTCCCGCAGATTTTTACACAGCCAACGCCATCGGCGTTACCCTCATTGTAACGAATTCCCCACCTGAATACAAGCTATTTTTCCCATTTGAAAATGATAATCCCCGCAACGGCAACTGCCATACCCACCAGTTTCCGCCACTCAAATGTCTGTTTCTCCACACCGAAAATGCCCAGCAGTTCAATGACATAAGCCACTGCCAACTGGGCAATCACGATCAGCATAACCGACTGTGCAGGTCCCAGAGCGCCCATGCTCTTTATTACCGTCACCGTAATAAAGGCTCCGATCACGCCTCCCAGCAGAGCATATTTATGCTCTACCGCGAAAAGAGCGCCAATCTGCGGCCTTCCGGTGGCCAGCCAGGCCGCCACACAGACAAGAAATGCCGTGAACTGCACCCAGCCGGTGGATACCCACAGGCCCGCCTGCTTCGTCACATCCGTATTAAATACTCCCTGAATACTCATCAATGCGCCGGAAAGCAGCGCCGTAAAAATTCCCAGCATAAAAATCACCTGTTCCTTTTTTCTTTAGAGTATCCAGAGAGGTTTACCTTTATGCCAGGGGACGCATCCTTTTTTTCGACTGTCCAAAAAGATTCATCATCCCGTTTAAAAGATCGGTAAAACATTTACGGCTTAAAATCGCCGTCAGCGCCACGCTGATTCCAATTAAAACAGCCGATTCTGCCGCCATTCCCAGATAGGGAATATTTCTCCATCCCGCCTTTATGCATACACAGACCAGACCGTGGAACAGATATACCGCCATCGTCCGTTCTCCCAGAACAGAAAAACGACTTTGCTTTTCCGGAATGAGAACCAGCAGAAGGAAAGTGATCGCCAGGGAAATCAGATAACATCCCATTCTCACCAGGATTCCCTCCACAATATTCTGATGGAGATAGGCGTAATCATATCTGCCGTAAAAAATCTGGGGCGGCAGATTGCTTTTCAATACCGCACCGACGAGAAATACGGCCGCTGCCGCCAGCCCCGCCGCCGCTGCTTTGGCCGGAACTTTCTCTCTGATTTTCGTTACGGTCTCCCGGCTGGTATGCACACCCAGCAGAAAAAAGGGATAGAATACCAGGATTCTTGGAAGACTGAGAAAATTATCATCAAGTCCCGAAAAACCTGCCCACAATCCCGCTGCCACCGCAATGGGAAAATGGAAAGGTATCTTCCTAAACCAGGGCGTCGCCAGCTTCCACACAAACAGCGCCATTAAATACCACAAAGTAAACTTGGGATACAGAAAGTAAAATTTTGTTTCCTTGTGTATGATCAGTACATACAGCAGATAATACAGCACTTCAAAAATCAGATAAGGAACCACCAGTTTCCGAACCAACTGTTCCCAGGAAGCTTTCTTTTTTGCAAAGTAACCGGAAATAAAAATAAACGCCGGCATATGGAAGCTGAAAATCAGCCATTTTAAGCAGTATAAAAAGGTATTTTCCTCCGACGCTGCTTCAATCACATGTCCTATTACCACCAACAGGATAAGGAGAGCCTTATAATTATCAAATAAATAATCTCTTGGTTTTTGTTCTGTACAAATCGTATTCATCATCTTACAATATAATTATGACAATATAAAGAATCGAGGCCTGCTTATGAAAAAAAGAATTTTAATCGCCGCTGCCCTTTTCAGTATACTCTGCGCAGCAGTCATTTCTTACTTTTGTTTCTTTCGCTCCAAAACAGTCCGTATCGCCTGTGTGGGCGACAGCATCACCTGGGGCGCCTACCTGAAAAACCGCAGCCGTGAATGCTATCCGTCCAGGCTGCAGCAGTATCTGGGAAATTCTTATACCGTAAAAAATTTTGGCGTCAACTCCGCCACCGTCCAAAAGGACGGCGACAAACCCTACTGGAATCAGAAGGCTTTTCAAAACAGCACTTCCTTTTCTCCCGATATTGTCTTTTTAATGCTGGGCACCAACGATACGAAAACCCAAAACTGGAAGGATCTCTCCCGTTTCCGTCAAGACTACGCCGCTTTGGTGGATCATTATCTGTCCCTTCCGTCGCAGCCGGAGGTCTATATTCTGACGCCTCCCCCTGTTTTCTCTCTGGAAAATGACGGGGAAATCCGTTTCTCCATGCATCGGGAAATTCTGGCCCAGGAAATTACGGCCATAAAAGACATTGCCGCCAAAAAGGGCTGCACCGTCATCGATATCAATGAAGCCCTTTCCGGCCAGTCCCAGTATTTCACCCTGGACGGCGTCCATCCTGACAGCAAAGGAGCCCAGGTTATTGCAGAAACCGTATACCGCGTCCTGCAGAATTAAGCGAGGGCCTTTTCCAGTTTCTCCGCCATTTCATCAATCTGTTCCCTGGTGATAATCAGAGGCGGCACCAGGCGAAGCACATCGGCGCCCGCTGAAATCACCAGAAGGCCTTGCTCCATAGCTTTGACAACAACTTCTCCCACCGGACGGCCTGCAATCACGATCCCCTGCATGAAACCTTTTCCTCTGCGGCTGACTGCGCAGTCAAATTTTGAAACCAGTTCATCAAGTTTCTGCTCCAGATAAGGAGTCAGTTCTTTTACATGGCCAATTAGATCGTATTGTTCATAGAGATCAAATACCTTGGAGACAGCGGCACAGACAAAGGGATTTCCCCCGTAGGTGGTGCCGTGATCCCCCGGCTTTAAGGAAGCCTCTGCAATTTTATGATTCATCACGAAAGCGCCTACTGGCACTCCGCCGCCCAGCGCTTTGGCACAGGTCATGATATCCGGCTGCACTCCATAATCCTGCCATGCAAAATACTGTCCGCATCTTCCCATGCCGCACTGAATCTCATCCAGAATCATGACGATATCGCGGTCGTCGCAAAGCCTGCGCACCCCTCTTAAAAATTCGGGATCTGCTGGATAAATACCGCCTTCCCCCTGAACCGTTTCCAGGATGACGGCACAGGTTTTATCTGTAATCAGTTTTTCCACACTTTCCAGATTATTATATTCTGCAAACTTCACGCCGCCCATTAAAGGCTCAAAGGGTTCCCGGTAGTGAGCGTTTCCCGTCACGGACAGGGCGCCCACACTCCGGCCGTGGAAAGAATGCTCCATGGCGATGATTTCGTGGCCGCTGTGTCCGTCTCTCTCATAAGCATACTTTTTCGCCGCCTTCAGCGCCCCCTCAATGGCCTCCGTTCCGCTGTTGGTAAAGAACACCTTATCCATATGGCTGGCCGCGATTACTTTTTTCCCAGCTTCCATCATGGGCTGATTATAGTAAAGATTAGACACATGCATCAGCTTGTCCATCTGTCTTTTCAGCGCCTCCAGATATTCCGGATTGGAATGTCCCAGCGCACATACGGCAATGCCGGCGGCAAAATCCAGATACTGTTTTCCGTTGGTATCATAAAGATATGCCCCTTCTCCCCGGTCCAGAACAATGGGAAACCGGTTGTAGGTATGCAGAATATACTCTTCTGAGGTTCCCATCAACTCATTCATCTTCATGGTAATATTTCTCCTCATCTTCCCTTAAAATTGCAGTTCCAATTCCTTTGTTGGTAAAGATCTCCAGCAGAAGGCTGTGGGGGATTCTGCCATCCAGAATATGAACACGATTTACTCCCTCACTGATGGCATCAATGCAGTTCTTCAGCTTTGGAATCATGCCGCCGCCCACATTTCCATTGGCAATCAGCGCTTTTGCTTCCTCTGCCCGCAGCTCCGAAATCAGGCTTTCCGGATCTTTAGGATCCCGGTAAACCCCCTCGATATCTGTGAGGAAGGCCAGCTTTTCCGCTTTTACCGCCTCTGCGATTTTGCAGGCTGCGTCGTCTGCATTGATATTATATGTCCGAAAATCCAGATCCAGTCCTACGGGACACACAATGGGAAGAAAATCTTTTTCCAGCAGGTCAAACAGAACCTTCGGGTTCACTTCCGTGATTTCGCCCACAAAACCGATATCCTGGCCGCCGGGACATTTCTTTTCCACTTTCAATAGTCCGCCGTCTTTTCCGCTGATGCCCACAGCTTTTACCCCCAGGGACTGTACAAAGGTTACCAGCTCCTTGTTCACTTTTCCCAGCACCATTTCCGCCACTTCCATAGTAGCTTCATCGGTTACCCGAAGGCCGTTGATAAACCGGGGTTCCATACCTACCTTGCCGACCCAGCGGCTGATCTCCTTACCCCCGCCGTGAACAATGATCGGCTTAAATCCAACCAGTTTTAAAAGAACCACATCCTTGATCACATTTTTCTTCAGCTCTTCGTCCACCATAGCGCTGCCGCCATACTTTACTACTACGATTTTACGGTTGAACCGCTGTATATAAGGAAGCGCCTCGATCAGCACCTCCGCTTTTTCCAGATATTTATGATTTACCATTTCATCCTCCTGTCATGAGCGGTAATCCGCATTGATTTTTACGTAATCATAGGTCAGGTCGCATCCCCAGGCAGTGGCCTGCGCCTCTCCCATCTTCACATCAATCAACGCGGTCACTTCTTTCTCCGAAAGAATTCTGGTGGCCTCCTCCTCACTGTAATCCAAAGCCACTCCGTTTTCTATAATCTGCAGTTTTCCCGCTGCGCTTTCAAAATACAGATCCACCCGTTCAGGATCAAACTGTGCTCCGGAATATCCCATGGCGCAGAGAATCCTTCCCCAGTTGGCGTCATGGCCGAAAATGGCCGCCTTGGTAAGAGACGAGGTAATCACCGATTTGGACAGTGTCACCGCCTGTTCTTTACTCTGGGCATGGATTACTTTTGCCTCAAACAAAGCGGTTGCGCCTTCTCCGTCGGCGGCAATGGCTCTGGCCAGATACGTATTTACTTCGTTCAGCGCCCGGCAAAAAGTCTGATATTTTTCATCCTTTTCCCTGATTTCTTCATTTCCTGCCATCCCATTGGCCAGCAGCAGCACCGTATCGTTGGTGGAGGTATCTCCGTCCACCGACACCATGTTAAAGGTATCCTGAATACTTGCAGAAAGAGCTTCCTGAAGAAGTTCCTTGGAAATCTTCACATCCGTGGTGACAAATCCCAGCATAGTGCACATATTGGGATGAATCATGCCGGAACCTTTGCACATGCCTCCTATGGTCACCCTTTTCCCGTCCAGTTCGAAGGCGACAGCAAACTCTTTCTTCACTGTGTCCGTCGTCATAATGGCCTGAGCCGCCATGGTGCCGCTCTCTATGGTTCCTGACAGAAGAGGAGCCATCCGCCGAACCCCTTCTGCAATGGCGGTCATGGGAAGCTGCTGTCCGATCACACCGGTTGAAGCCACCAGTATCCGGTCTTCCGGAATATTCAGCGCACCAGCGGCCACCTCGGCAGTCATGGCACAGCAGGCCATGCCCTCTTCTCCTGTACAGGCGTTGGCAATGCCGCTGTTGCAGATCACCGCCTGGGCGCAGGGCTTTTCCTTTACCTGCTTCTGGTCCCATTTCACCGGCGCCGCCTTTACCACATTGGTGGTAAAGGTTCCCGCAGCCACACAGGGTACCTGGCTGTAAATCATAGCCATATCTTTTCTGTTTTCTTTCTTGATTCCGGCAGCAACGGCAGCCGCCTGAAATCCTTTCGCTGCAGTCACGCCTCCCTCAATTTTTTTCATCCCACACATCTCCTTTTTCTTACGGGAACATCGGTACCTGATACAAACCGGCCCCCTCATCCAGACCAAACATCAGATTCATATTCTGCACCGCCTGACCGGCAGCGCCCTTTACCAGATTGTCCATGGCTCCCATCATGATCACCCGGTTCGTTCTGGGATCCACTTTCACATTTACATCCACATAGTTGCTCCCCTCCACCCATTTGGTCTGGGGGCAGAACTGGGGATCCAGCAGCCGGACAAATCTTTCTTTTTCATAATAACGGTTGTACACCTTCCGGATTTCTTCTTCTGTCACCTGTTCCTTCAAAGAAGCGTAGGCCGTCACCAGAATTCCCCGGTTCATGGGAACCAGATGGGGCGTAAAATTAATGGTGACAGGATAACCGGCCCCATAGCTTAACTGTTCTTCAATTTCCGGAGTGTGACGGTGGGTGGCTACGCCGTAAGCTTTGATATTCTCGTTGACTTCACAGTAAAGATTGTCCACCTTAGCGCCCCTTCCGGCCCCGGAAGTTCCGGATTTAGCATCAATAATAATGGAATTTCCATCAATCAGGCCCTCTTTCAGCAAGGGATAAATCGACAGGGTACTGCAGGTGGGATAACATCCCGGGTTGGCCACCAGACGGGCGTTTTTAACCTTTTCTCTGTTAATCTCGCAGAGGCCGTACACCGCCTCCGACAGGTATTCCGCCGCCGGATGCTTCAGATGATACCATTCCTCATAGGTCTTTACATCCTTGATCCTGAAATCTGCGCTTAAATCTATTATTTTACATCGGGAAAGAACCTCTTCACTGACCAGTGAAGCACATAACCCCTGAGGTGTAGCCGTAAAAATTACATCCGCCTCTTTGGACAATTCTTCCATATTATCATCTCTGCACACATCTTCCACAATCTGGAACATATTCTGATACACCTGATAATATTTTTTATCTATGTAACTTTTGGAACCGTACCAGACAATCTCCACGTCCCTATGTCCCATTAGAAGTCTGACCAGCTCCGATCCGGCATAACCAGTGGAGCCGATAATTCCCGCTTTTATCATTTTTTTGTCTCCTCTGTTCATTTTTCATCCTTCCGGACAATGGCCCCATTCCCCAGCAAATGCATACGCTGGATTACATGGCCGCTGTCCGGAACTTTTTTAGTATATACCAAGGAAAGGCGTTCGTAAAGCCTTCTTTGGCCCTTTTTGCTCCTTCCCCCTTTGGATGTTGCATAATTATACACTATCCATGAATAATATTCAAGTTTTTTTCTGTTTTCCCGATTTTCCCCTTGCATATCAGAAGGAAATACTGTATATTATTCTCCAGAGCTACAAGTAAAAAATATGGAGGATACTATTATGAAAGAAAAAGTTGTATTGGCATATTCAGGCGGACTGGATACCACAGCTATCATCCCATGGCTGAAAGAGAATTTCGATTACGAAGTTATCTGCTGCTGCATCGACTGCGGACAGGGAAATGAACTGGATGGTCTGGAAGAGCGCGCGGCTAAATCCGGCGCTGCCAAATTATATATAGAAAATATTATCGATGAATTTTGTGACGATTACATTATGCCCTGCGTAAAAGCCGGCGCAGTATACGAAAACAAGTATCTGCTGGGCACATCCATGGCCCGTCCGGTTATCGCTAAAAAGCTGGTGGAAATCGCCAGAAAAGAAGGCGCTACCGCTATCTGTCACGGCGCCACCGGAAAGGGAAATGACCAGATCCGTTTTGAGCTGGGAATTAAAGCCCTTGCTCCCGATCTTAAGATCATCGCTCCCTGGAGAATGACCGACGTATGGACCATGCAGTCCCGCGAAGATGAAATCGAATACTGCCGTCAGCATGGAATCGATCTTCCTTTCTCCGCAGACAACAGCTACAGCCGCGACCGGAACCTGTGGCACATCAGTCATGAAGGTCTGGAACTGGAAGACCCGGCCAATGAACCCAATTACGATCATCTGCTGGTGCTGGGAGTATCTCCCGAGAAAGCTCCGGATGAGGGAGAATACGTAACCATGACCTTTGAAGCCGGCGTTCCCAAAAGCCTGAACGGAAAGGAAATGAAAGTTTCCGAAATTATCACCGAACTGAATAAACTGGGCGGAAAACACGGCATCGGCATCGTTGATATCGTGGAGAACCGCGTGGTAGGCATGAAATCCCGCGGCGTATATGAAACCCCCGGCGGAACTATCCTGATGGCTGCTCACGAACAGCTGGAAGAGCTGGTACTGGATCGTGCAACGATGGAAGTGAAAAAAGATATGGGCAATAAATTCGCCCAGATTGTATACGAAGGAAAATGGTTTACTCCGCTGCGGGAAGCCATTCAGGCCTTTGTGGATGTGACACAGCAGTACGTGACCGGAGAAGTAAAATTCAAGCTGTATAAAGGAAACATCATCAAAGCGGGAACCACCTCTCCCTACAGCCTGTACAGCGAATCTCTTGCTTCCTTCACCACAGGCGATCTTTACGATCATCACGATGCTTCCGGATTCATCACACTGTTTGGACTGCCTTTAAAAGTCCGCGCTATGAAGATGGCTGAAGCAGAAAAGAATAAATAAGAATCCCAGAATCAGACAAATCCCTTCGTTTGTGCCAATACAAACGAAGGGATTCTTTTTTACATTATCCTAATAAAATGAATTATATCTGCTTTTCGAAATGCTGATAATCTTTAGGCGACTCCCAGTCGCCGCCCCAGGCAAAGCCTCGCTCGGTAAAAAGCTGATAACAGAGATCCTCATGGGTAATCATATGTTCCCGGACATTGCTTCGATCCACGTAAGCCATGGCCTCCTCCGTTACTTCCTCCGGCTCATTGTTTCGGAACCGGACGTAAGGATTCTGCAGCGGATTGATATCCACGGCACATCCCTTCGCATGGTTGGACAATCGGTCGCTCCCTGCGATTTTCCGGTAGCAGAAGGCGGAAGAATTGTTGGCCGCCATGGAACGTTCGTCAGTGCTTTGTCCATCCCCGGCCCAGTAATCGTCGATGAGACGCAGAGACTGGATTTCATATTCCGATTCAAACAGTTTTTCAAACACGTACAGAAAGTCCTCGGTCAAAGCCGCATTCACCACCAGCTCCCCAGTCTGTACCTGATGATTAAAATCGTAGTAGGATACCTGCAGATACCGCAGATCTTCCAGCGCAATATCCGGATTTTCCACATAAGACTTTCCATTCATTCTTTGAAATACTGTCTCATCAATTTCCGATGACGTAAAAGTGCCCTCTATTTCCCCTTCTTCTGTACCTGTTTCCATAGATCCCATCCCCGCTTTCTCTGATAAATACCAGTCCATTACATTTTTACTGTGCTCCGTCACGTATCCGCTGCCGCCCCGGTCTTTTACATCTTCCACCATGGTCATTAACAAAATGGGAGATTCCAGATGTTCATCTGTGGTCATTACCCCCATCCACCCCAGCTCCGTGCCGGTTTCATCCTCCTGGCTTTCCTTGATCTCCGCTGTGCCCGTCTTTCCGGCCAGTACCATATCCTCCCGGTGAACTTCATAGCCTGTGCCCTCCGGGTTATTGATCACCTGTACCATATCGTCCAGTACCGCCGAAGCAGCGTCCGCAGAAAATGCCTCGGAAATCCAGATTTTCCCTTCCGGCTGTTCCTCATAGAGCAGCTTTGGCTGTATCATATTTCCTCCATTGAGAAAGGCCGTATAAATGGAAGCCAGATGAAGGGGATTTACCATCACTTCACCCTGTCCGTAGCCGCTGTCCGCCAGTTGAATCTCCGAATCGATGGCGCCTTCATTGGCATACTGAGAAGAAGACATGGAAATTTCAAAGGGAAGCTCCTCATTGAATCCCAGGGCATCCAGTCCCTTCATAAAATTTTCCGCACCGATTTTAAGCGCCCCCTGGGCAAAATAAATATTATCAGAATAGATCATGGCGTTTTCCAGATTGGTTGTGGGGCTTTCGTGAAGCGTCGTCACATAATAATCTCCCCAACTGGAATCCTTCTGCCACCTGGTTCCCAGATTTCCGAAATCCTCTTCGGCGGTAAAGGCTTCCAAAGACAGTCCGATGGCCGCCGTCACCGGTTTCAGAACGGATCCCGGCGTAAAGGTCTGACGGAACCGGTTATAAAGGGGCATATTCTCATCTGCATTCAGGCTGTCCCACTGCTCCTGGTCCATTCCCAGGATAAAATCATTGCTGTCATAGGAGGGCGTGCTTACCAGCGCCAGCACTTCCCCCGTATAGGGGTTCATCGCCGCAGAACAGCTTTTATCTTCGCTGTATTCCTCGTAAAGCCGCTTCTGAAGATCTCCGTCAATAGTTACCTGAATATCCTTTCCGTCTTCCTTTGGGGTATAAGCCAGCACTATCTTTTCACTGCCCTCTTCATCCTCGATGTAAATGCGGCATCCATTCTGTCCCCGCAGTTCTTCTTCATAGAGAGCTTCCAGCCCGCTCCTGCCGATCTGGCTGTCAGAGGTATATCCTTCTCCTTTATGTTCCTCCAGATCCTCCGCAGTCACATTCTGCACATAGCCGGTCAGGTGCGCCGCCGCCTCCCCCAGAGGATAATACCGCACCTGGGTATCGGTAATCATCACCCCGGAAATGGAAAGAAGCTGCTGAGTCAACTGTTCGTCTTCCGTTGCCCCCGCTTCCAGATTTTGCTCTTTTGGCAATGTTTTCAGGGGTACAAAAGACTCCTCCTGCACCCAGGAAGCATTCAGGGCATCTTCGATGTCCCCCGCGTCCATTTCCAAAAGTTCTGCCAGCTTAGCTATATCCTCTTCCGGCGTCTGGCTCATTTTGCCCGGAACCAGCCCCACGGAAGAAGCCACGCCTTTTCCGGCCAGCATTTCTCCGTTCCGATCCAGTATACTGCCCCTTTCCGCCTTTTCTGTGGAAACCCGCACCTTATCGGATGATTCCAAATAGGGGAAAATTACGCTGTCCTCCCAGAAAAGACGGTATTCCCTTCCGCTTTCCCTCACAAAAGAGACCTCGTTTTCAAAGGATATCTCACCTGCCAAGGTGCTGCACTGGAAAGTATAGGACAGGATCTGTTCTTTCCCCTCTTTTCGTGTATCGGAAACTTTTACATTAATGTCAGAAGCTTCAATCCCCTCATAAATGTTCTGATTTCTGGCAATAAAATCTTCCTTGGAAATTCTGGATGCGCTCACCTCATCCAGCATCTCATACATCTGCTCATATTTTCCCTCTTCGATGTATCCCATGTATTCTTCCAGCAATTCCTCCGGTTCCTGCCCGCCTCCCAGGTAAAGGAAAACGGAAACAGCCGCAGCAGCAGCCAGAATAATCAAAATAAAGACCGGTATCAGAATTTTACGTTTGCTTCTTGCTTTCATCGGTTCCTCCCCTTAGATCAGAAATAAACTGACCCCTTTCTTGCTTCAAAGTATTACATATGTAAGATTGAAAGTCAAGACATTATTTCACTCTAGCATTGACGTCAGGATCAAAAAATGATACGCTGTATCTTACAAATGTAAGGGGGATACTGTCATGAAATCAACACCGCAAATATCCGACGCAGAATTCGAGGTAATGAAAATTATCTGGAAATACGAGCCCATCAGCACACCCGACATCGTGGAAAAACTTTCCCACGAAAACTCCTGGAGTCCCAAAACGGTTCATACCCTGCTGCTGAGGCTGGAGAAAAAAGGCGCCGTTTCCCACACAAAAAAAGGCCGTATGTTTGTCTATGAATCGGTCATCCGTGAAGAACAGTACACCGCCGTCGAAACCCATGCTTTCCTGGATAAATTTTACAACGGTACCTTTCATCATATGGTTGCAGACCTGATGGAACAGGATTTTTTTACTGCCAAAGATATCCGGGAACTGCGGATGATCCTGGATAAAAACTCCAAAAGCCGAAAGGAATAATCATCGATGACTGCCTTTATGATTCGTTTTTTCGCCGGGAATATATTAAGCGCACTGCTGATCGGCGCCATTCTTCTGATGAAAAAAATCTTTTCCGAAAAAATTTCGGCAAAATATCATCGCCGAATCTGGTTTATCCTTCTTTTGTTTTTGGGGATTCTCCTTCTTCCCAATTCTTTTTTCCTGGGATTATCCCTCCCCTTCGCCGCTCCCTCCGGTCTTACTGCTGCATCTGTCGCTGAAAGGGACGCCTCCCTGCAGGTTATTCCCAGCGCAAACTGGATGAATGATTTTTCCCAATCTGTTTCCCGTGCTGATTTGTCTTTGCTGACATATCTTTTTTTAGGAATATGGACAGCGGGAATGGTGATTCGTCTGTTTCTTTTCTTTCGGGCTGAAGGAAAAATACTGTTTTTGAAAAGATCAGGGAAGATTCCGGATCAGGAGCTGACCGCCTTGTTTCATCAATGTAAAAAAGAGCTGGGAATCCGCAGAAATATCTCCTTCCTTGAATCCAATCAGATCCTTTCTCCCCTGGCGGCGGGTCTGTTCCACCCGACGATATTGATTCCCCCCAATCTGAATGAACACCTGTCCTCTATGGAAAACCGTCATATTCTGCTCCACGAATTGAGCCATATCCGTCACCGGGACTTATATATTAATTTTATCCTCTGCTTTTTTCAGGTGGTTTACTGGTTTCATCCCATGGTCTTTTTGGCCTTTCGCCGCATTCGTCTGGATGAAGAAATTTACTGCGATCACAGGGTTATGGAAATGTGCAGAGAATCTGAAGTCTTAAACTATGGCTATACTCTTCTTCATTTTGCTGAAAAGATGAGCGCTCCCTCTTTTCCTGCAAGCAGTTATGCCTCACCTTCAAAGAAACAGCTGAAAGTACGCTTCCAGCGCATTGCTGAATTTTCTCTGGCCTCCAAAAAGACCAATAGACTCAGTCGTCTCCTGTTTTTGGCAGTCACACTCCTGGCTCTTTTCATGCTCCCGCTGCTAGTCTTTGCCGGCTCAGGCAATGACCGGTACAGCCCTGAAGCTCCTCTTCCTTTCCGGGAAATGGATTTGTCGTCGTATTTTGGAGACACAGAGGGCTGTTTTGTTTTATCTGCTCCCACTAAAGAAGAATATCTGATTTACAATGAAGAAATGAGCCTGACACGGTTCTCCCCCAATTCCACCTATAAAATATGTGCCGCTTTACATGCATTGGAATCTCAGGTGATCACACCGGACCGCCAGGTACGTAAATGGAATGGACAGGACTACGGATTTTCCGCCTGGAATCGGGATCAGGATTTGCACAGCGCCATGGAAAATTCTGTGAACTGGTACTTTCAGGAAATGGACAGAGAAATGGGGATGGAAGCAATAAAGAATTTTCTCTCTCAGATACAATATGGGAATTGCTCCCTTTCTTCAAATACAGATGATTTCTGGCTGGAATCCACCCTGCAGATTTCCCCTTTGGAACAGGTAATTTTGCTGCGTCATTTATACGATAACACATGGAAATTTGATGAAAAGAATATTGAACTCCTTAAAAATGCACTGTATCTGGAAGAAAATGACCTAGGTGCCCTGTATGGCAAAACAGGTACGGGAAAGGTGAACGGAAAAGAGGTCAGCGGATGGTTCATCGGCTGGCTTGAGACAGAAAAAGGAACTTCCTTTTTTGCCGTTTATCTAAAAGGAAAAGACCATGTATCCGGCACTAAAGCGGCGGAAGCTGGAATGCGTATACTGGAAACATTCCGACAATAAACGCCGCTCCTCCTTTATCTGTTTTTCTCTTTATATCCCTCGCCCCAGTTCCGCATAGCGTCCAATACGGGGTTCAGACTCCGTCCCAGTTCCGTCAGACTGTACTCAACCCTGGGAGGAACCTCTGCATAGACGGTTCTTTTGATAAGACCGTTTTCCTCCATGTCACGAAGCTGCGCGGTCAGCACCTTCTGGGATACGTTTCCTATAGATTTCTTTAATTCTCCAAAACGTTTCGTCCCAGGCATTAAGTCCCGCAGTATGAGAACTTTCCATTTGTCTCCTATCAACATAAGTGTGGTTTCCACCGGACAGGCCGGCAATTCTCTGGCTGTCATCATTGCTATAATCACTCCTTTTTCATACCTTCATTATAATGGCAGACCATGGAAAAAACAAGTTTCATTCCTTTAGTATCTCCCAGGTAACTATACCACAATATTGTGCGTACTTCACAGCGCCGGCGATGACTGTTAGAATACAATCAACAAAAGGGCGGCCCCCAAAAGTAAATTGGATTAAGAAAAATGATGGAGGTATGTTAATGAAAATCGCAGTTATTTGTGCAAATGGAAAAGCTGGTAAACTGATTGTAAAAGAAGCTGTGGATCGCGGTTTGAATGTGACCGCAATTGTGCGGGGAGAAAATCACTCCGCCGCCGATGAGGTCATTCAGAAAGATTTGTTTGATCTGACCGCTGAAGATCTGGCAGGTTTTGATGTTGTCATCGATGCTTTTGGTGCATGGACAGAAGAAACTCTCCCTCTGCACAGCACGTCGCTGACGCATCTTTGTGATATTCTCTCCGGAACCGATACCCGCCTTCTGGTTGTCGGCGGTGCAGGAAGCCTTTACGTAAATCCGGAACACACCCTGCAGGTGGCAGACGGCCCGGACTTTCCCGATATGTTCAAACCCCTGGCCGCCGCCATGGCATCAGCTCTCCTAAAGCTTCGTCAGCGCAGCGACGTTAATTGGACCTACTTAAGTCCCGCCGGAGATTTTCAGGCCGACGGTGAACGTTCCGGAAAATACCTTCTGGGCGGTGAAGAACTGAAATTAAACAGCAGAGGCGAAAGTGTAATCAGCTATGCCGATTACGCCATTGCCATGATAGACGAGGCGGTAAAAGGCAATCACATCCGGCAGCGTATTTCCGTAGTAAGAAAATAACACCATAGGGGGTAACCAATATGACCCAGGAAGAACGTCTTACCTATTTGATTTCCCATTTATTGCAGGAGAATGAAGATTATGCACAGGTTTCCGTTCCCGCTGATCCCCGGGAGAAGCGACGGCTTCTCCGTTCTTTGATGAATGTGCGTCCTCCTGCTTCCATCAGCGAAAATTTCCTGCAGATACAAGATATGTATCTGCAAGAAGAGACTGCTGCAAAGGGTATCACAAAAATGTCCGATTTGACGCCGATTCAGCCGGGATTATATCTCTGGCAGGGAGATATCACAACTTTAGCCGCCGACTCCATTGTGAATGCGGCGAACAGCCAGATGCTGGGCTGTTTCGTCCCCTGTCACGGCTGTATCGACAACGCCATACATACTGCTGCTGGCATACAGCTTCGCCTGGAATGCGCACATATCATGGCACGGCAGCAAACAGAAGAACCCACGGGAAGCGCAAAGATTACGAAGGCCTATAACCTGCCCTGCCGCTATATTCTTCATACCGTAGGGCCTGTCATCTATGACAGGGTCTCGGAAGAAGACTGCAGCCTTTTGGCGGACTGTTACCGTTCCTGTCTGGAACTGGCCGCTTCTTATCACCTGAAACATGTGGCCTTTTGCTGCATTTCCACAGGAGAATTCCGTTTTCCCAACAGACTGGCCGCACAGATCGCCATTTCAACGGTAACAAAATTTCAAAAAGAAACTCCTGCAGGACCGGAGGTGATTTTCAATGTTTTCAAAAACAGCGACTATGAGATCTACAAAAACTTCCTGCGATAAAATTCAGCGGCTGAAATACGAACTGGAACAGGCGGATGGTGTGTTGATCGGAGCCGGAGCCGGCCTCTCTACTTCTGCCGGATTGGTTTATACTGGTGAGCGGTTTGAAAAATACTTCGGTGATTTTGCTTCCAAGTATCACTTCAAGGACATGTATTCCGGTGGCTTCTATCCGTATGACACGCTGGAAGAACATTGGGCGTATTGGAGCCGATATATTTATATTAACCGGTATATGGATGCTCCGAAGCCTGTTTACAGAGAGCTTTATGATTTGGTAAAGGATAAAGATTATTTTGTCCTGACAACCAATGTGGACCACTGTTTTCAAAAAGCTGGATTTGACAAGCACCGGCTGTTTTATACGCAAGGAGATTATGGGTTGTTCCAGTGCAGTGTACCTTGTCATAAGGAAACTTATGACAATGCAGAGATTATCCGTAAAATGATTGAAGCACAAGGCTATGTAATCGCTGAAAACGGTGAGATAAATTTACCGGAAGGGATTGTGCCTAAAATGGAGGTTCCCTCTGAATTGGTTCCCCACTGTCCGAAGTGCGGAAAACCTATGAGTATGAATCTCCGGGCTGATGATACTTTTGTGGAGGATGGAGGCTGGCATCAGGCAGCACAGCGATATTCTGATTTCCTCCGCAGACACCAAAACATGAGAGTGCTGTTTTTAGAAGCAGCCGTTGGCTTCAATACGCCAACGATAGTCAAGTATAGCTTCTGGCGGATGGCATACGAGTGGGAAGATGCGTTGTATGCCTGTTTGAATTACGGAGAGGCTTTTGCCCCTGATGAAATAAAAAAGAAGTCAATTTGTATCAATGGAGATATTGGAGCGATTCTTAATCAACTCCAACCCACATAAATATCACTGGCGTAATGCTGGAATCCAAAGAGCGTTTCATCTGATCTGATGGACGCTCCTTTTTTGCGCCCATTTTCAGAAGGAGGAAATTCACATGGAACTTAACGAAGAAGAAAAAAGGCAGTTGTTTCAGGTTGACGGCGACTGCCAGGCCAAAGTGCTGGATGAACTGTATATTTCATTTTTCTAACCACCAGCTAACATTGGTGGTTAGATTGGTTAGAATAGTCACTCGAATTGTGGTAAAAGTTCTGGCTATAATAAAGTTACAATTTGGTTTAGACGAATATTCTGAATAAAATTGACTATACTATAACCGAAGGGAGAGATTGTCATGACATATATCAAGCGAGCTGCGGAAGAGACGATTGCACGGGTGTCCAAAATGTTTCCGGTGCTGCTGGTAACTGGTCCAAGACAGGTTGGGAAAACGACCCTATTGCAAAGAATGGCAGAGGCACAACAAAGCGAAGGCATAGAGCGCAAATATGTTACTCTGGATGATCCTGACGTCAGATACCTGGCAAAACACGATCCTGCCCTGTTTTTACAGAGGTATTCCCCACCGGTACTGATTGAAGAAATCCAGTATGCAACAGAGCTGCTGCCCTATATCAAAATGAGCGTTGACCGTTTTAAGAAAAAAGGCGATTTCTGGATCACAGGCTCGCAGGTGTTCCGTCTTATGAAAAATGTCAGCGAAAGTTTGGCCGGACGGGTCGGAATCGTGAACCTGCTGGGATTATCCGATGCGGAGATCTACCAGGAACCGAGCGAGCCTTTTCAAACGGAAGCTGGGCATTTGATGGAGCGTTTGTCCGTAAAAAGAAAAAGAGATTTGAATGAGATCTACCGCAGGATATTCAAAGGTTCCATGCCGGAACTCTATGCAGACGAAAATGTGGATTGGGAAACTTACTACCGCTCCTATGTTGATACCTATCTGCAAAGGGATATTCGGGATCTGGCACAGGTTGCGGATGAGATGCAGTTTTACAATTTTATGACGATTGTTGCTGCACAGACCTCAAAACCTGTTGTCTATGAGGAACTGGCGAGTGCCGCAGGCGTTTCAGCTCCAACGGCAAAGAAATGGCTCTCTATTTTGGCGTCGTCTCATATCATTGCGCTTGTACAGCCTTATCATAACAATGCACTCAAACGAGTTGTAAAGATGCCATTGATCCATTTCCTGGACACCGGTTTGGCAGCGTACCTCTTAAAATGGGGCAATCCCGAAGCACTGGAAAGAGGCGCTATGTCTGGGGCGTTCTTTGAGAGCTATGTTTTTTCAGAGATTTATAAGAGTTATCTGAACGCAGGAAAAGAGCCGCCTATTTTCTATTACCGGGATAAAGACCAGAAAGAAATAGACCTGTTGCTTTATCAGAATGGTGTGCTTTCTCCGATAGAGATCAAAAAATCGGCGTCGCCGGGCAAGACCGCTATTAAAAACTTCAAGGTATTGGAACCCATTACCAAGGAATCGGTTTTCGGAGGTTTAGAGTCTTTGAAGGTCGAGATTGGAACCGGAAGCGTGGTCTGTATGGCAAACGATCTGTTGCCTGTGGACGACAAGAACTGGTACGTACCAGTTTGGCTCATTTAATCAGTATTTTGCAGAATGAACGAGGACTGAACACCCCGGTAATCATCAAATATCCCTTCTGACAGATGACCTTCCAAAATCCAATGGCAGTTTACGCCTGCATCAATCTGGGAGAAGCCTATGTGCCAAAAGAGATTAAAAAACAGTCCATCTGTATTGCCGGAGATATTGGAGCGGTACTGGAAAAAATAAATTTACGATAACGGAATCGTGGTAGAATAAAAAAACAAAAAGATCCGTTGGAGGATTGAGGATAATATGATTATTTTGATAACGGGAGCGTCACATACGGGAAACACTGTCCTTGCTCAAAAACTGCTTGAACAGTATAAATACCCTTATTTATCAATAGACCACTTGAAAATGGGACTGATTCGCAGCGGATATACTAAACTTACCCCTGAAGATGATGACGAGTATAAAATTCAATTAAGATAGAAATAAAAGGAATCGCATTCATTGTTTATATCTTCCGGATCTGTCGAATACGCCGCAAAACAATTTACACTTTCATCATGGATATTGATGCCGTCATAATAGAAACCTTTCATAAACTGGTCGATGAACGAATCCGGAAGTTCCGGCAATTTCAGCAGAGTGCTCTCGTTTGCTTCTTTTGTATTCTGAATGTCTATCGTCAGCACATAATTTACCTCGCTGATTTTTCCGCCAAAACCGATCAATAAATCAATTGCAATGGCCGCTATGATTATAGTCAGATGAAGGCAGTACCCCTGGATTTTCTTTTCCCGTCAACATTTTCCCCATCTCCGCATATTCTTATTAAAATAATGGCAAAAATACAATTTACAAAATGCAGTTTTATCAGATAATCTACATGCGGTGATGGTGCTTCTCCCATTGACAAAAGGAGCGAAAATAATAAAATAAAAGGATAACCGGAAATAATCTATGGAAGCAGGTGAAAGGTAATGAAGAAAAGAGTTTCGGCCATTGCTGTGGTATTTGTCTGCATCTTGCTCTGCATACTTATCTACATTCTTTTCCGTTATCAGAATACTTCCCCGAAACGTCTGCCGGACAGATATCCTATCCCCCTCCAGCAGACACACAGTCTCTCAGACAAAGATCAGGATGGGATCGACGATCAGAGGGATATTCTCCAGGGCGCTTTGAATTATATTGCTTCTAGGCCAAAATATAAAAGCAAATATTATCAGACCGGTTATCCCGATGATGAATATGGCGTATGTACAGATGTTGTAGCAAATGCATTAAAAAACGCCGGTTATGATCTGATGACACTGGTACAGGAGGATATCCAAAATAATCCGGAGGATTACGCTATTGATAATCCGGACAAAAATATTGATTTTCGTCGGGTAAGAAATCTGACCGTTTATTTCGCTCATTCTGCTCTGTCTCTTACTGTTAATGTCTATGACCTTGAAGAATGGCAGGGCGGAGACATTGTGATTTTTCAACACCATATCGGTATTGTCTCGGATCATAGAAATAAATCTGGCGTGCCCTATATCATCCACCACAACGACCCCTGGCAAAAATCCTATGAGCAGGATATTCTTGAAACCAGAAATGATATCGTCGCTCACTACAGAATGGCCGGGTGAATATAGCATAAGTATATAAAAAGGGAACCATACGGAAATGGTTCCCTTTTTGCTTTACTCTTACGGGGATTAAGCTTCCGCTCCGAATGCCACGCTCGAAGTCCGCAGACTTCTCGCTATTCGTTGCACTCATATGGGCCGTCACAGCATTCATGAACGCCATCCTCAAAGCCTGACGGCCACCATAGCGCACGCCGCTTCCGCTCCGAATGCCACGCTCGAAGTCCGCAGACTTCTCGCTATTCGTTGCACTCATATGGGCCGTCACAGCAGTACGCCTGCCTGCAAACAGTCAGCGCCCTGCTGTTTCCGTCCCGCATTCGTCGCTTATCGTTTACATCATCGGGTCCATGGACAGGGCCGGATGGCCTTTCTCTGTCAGGAAGGCTACCAGTGTCTCCGGATCTTCCGCGATGGTTTCATCACCGATCATGTCGGTAAAGTTATCAATTCCATACAGCTCTTTCGCTGTGGCGTTCAGTTTCTCTGCCACCTGGTCTTTCAGCTCTTTCGGCATCCATACGATTCTCTGGATTCCGCCTTCTGCCTTCATGAACTTCTTGGAGGAGATGAACTGTTTTCCATGGCCCATGAAGCCCGGGGTCTGTACACCGCCGCCGGTCATGGAGGCCAGTTCCGGGAAGGTCATTCCCAGAGGAGTCATACCCGCGTATTCACGGTTGGCAATACATACGCCGTTGGAGAAGGGCTCGATTCCGCAGATACACTCGAAGCATCCGCAGGATGTCATCGGTTTCTCCATGATGGAGTACAAAGATACGTCTTCCAGGGCGCCCTGGGAGAATTTCCGTACCGCTTCGTTGACGTCTTCGTACTCTCCGATCCGCTCGTCGATCACTCTTTCCTTGGTGATGACCTGGCAGGGTCCTGCCGGATCCAGCTCGTTGGTTGCTTTCGCATCCAGCCAGGATACGGCGCCGCACAGTCCCAGTCTTTCCGGCGTTACCACGCATACGTGGCTAGGGGAGAAGGCCTGGCACATGATACAGCTGTAGTATACGTCTACGGATTCATCGGTCATGGATCCGATTCTTTCATCACGGTGGTTGAACGCCGGGATCGCCACCTCATGACGGATTCTGGTACAGTCTTCGTCATTGGTGTAGATCTTCACCTGGCATTTGTCCACTACCGCGTCAAACTCGCTCTTGATCCTTGCGTAAAGCACCTCGGCCAGGTCTTTCGCACGGAATCCCGCGTTGAAGGTATCCTTGCTGATACGCAGACGGATCATATCCCTCTGTCCGGTATGCATTACCCCTTCGATGCAGTTTACGTAGTTGTGGAACTTACGCTCGAATACCGGTTCGAAATCCGGCTGCATGCTCTTTCCGGCCACTTCCACTACGTAGGCGATGCTGTGCTTGCTGCCCACTTCGAATTCGTCGAAGTCTTTTCCGATCAGCTCAAAGTGATGGTCTTCCACTTCAGACATCTCTTTCGTCTGTACCAGCTCGCAGCAGTCTACTCTGGAACCGTCGAATTCCACCTGCATATCCCCTTTCCGGATGATCTCTCCTTCGAATGCGCTGGCAAATGCCACCGGGATATCGATCTTGGTGATCTTGATCTTGATGTTGCGGGCTTCCAGGGAGGTTGCGTTGAACTTGCTTACGTCTTCCTGGACGATCAGGCTCTTCGGTACCCGGAAGATGTTCTCGGTCTCGTTGGTGATTACCGGGAATCCAAGGGCGATTGCTCCTGCTCCGCAGGCTACGATCACGTCATCCAGCGGTTTGAATGCGTTTACGAAGGCCGGCACACGCTCGAAGGTATATTTCATCAGGCCTGCTGCATCCCCAGGTGCGATATTTCCGAAGATCAGGGCTGCACGGACAGCTACGGATACCGCATGCACCACGCTGGTCACATCCTTGCCCAGGGGGATTACACGTACGTTGGCCCCTGTTTTGTATCCTGCCTCTGCGCACTGGTCAATGATTCCGCCTACCAGGGTTACCAGGATACCCTGTGCCTGATAGCTTTTTACCAGCTCCACGCCTTCTTCCACAGAGGGAGCGGCGCCCAGGATAACGGCTACGCCGGGGATATCCCCCGTTACCAGCGGCACGCCCAGTTCACGGATTACCGCATCCGGAAGATGGCCGTAGCAGGGTTCTGCATAGGGCTCTGCTCCGTCGATGTATTTCAGCGCTTCGATAAACTCTGCGCACAGTGCGGTAGCTACGCCGGACATGAAGGCGTCGTTAAGGCGTTTTTCCCTTGTCATCAGTGTTTTAACCACGCCAAGGGCTTCTTTTAATTCTTTTAAGTTGGTTACTTTTGTTCCTGTTACTGCATAGTAGCATGGAAGGCTGTAAGCGGTGTTGGGGAAGCTGACGGCTTTGTCTTCGCCGTACTGGGCGATGGCGCCGTCGATCGCTCCCTCTGTCAGGCCGTATACAGCATCATTTCCACTAAATACCCGTTCAAATAATGTCACCGTCGTCTCCTCCTTAAATTCCCAGCGCTGCGCGTTTTTCTTCGATTCTTGCAATCATGGCGTCGCCCAGTTTATCAATATCGGTTTCCACAGTATAGGCGGCTTCCACCCAGTCACGGATTCCTTCCGTCAGCCACCATACCATCTGATCAGAACCGGTTACCTGCGGCTCTACGCCCAGGAAGGTATCGATTCCTGTTGCTACCACATAATTTCCGATAGATACTGCCTTTTCTGACATCCATTCCGGAGCGCATCCTACCAGCGGAAGCTGTGAAATATTCAGGCCGGAATCCTTTGCCAGGGCGGAAGCCAGAACCATCATACGGCTGATATCCACACAGGATCCCATATGAAGTACCGGCGGAATATCTGCCAGTTCGCAGACTCTCTTAAGTCCGGCACCGCAGAGCTCTTTCGCCTCCTTGTCCATCAGACCGGCTCTGGCAGCCGCTTGGGCGGAACATCCGGAAAGCACCAGGATAATATCATTGGCAATCAGTTTTTTCATCAGTCCAATATGAGCAGAGTCCGGACGTACTCTTGGGTTGTTGCATCCTACCATGGCTACCGCGCCGCGGATAACGCCGGAAGTAATGCATTCGATCAATGGTTTCGTTGTGCCCGTTACGTCCACCTGGGTATTGGTAACACCGTCCAGGGTCTTGACAATAGCTTCCGCAGAATAGCCTACGGTTGCTTTCTGTTTCAGATCCGGAATATGTACCAGTTCTTTCTTTCTGTTTACGAAGTTTTCCACAGCCGTACGAACGATTTTCTTGGCGTTCTCCCCTGCTGTCTCCGCGTCAAACCGAATGAAGTCAGAATCCGGCATCTGCGCGATGGGAGATGTGGTGATAAATTTTGTATGGAAACATTTGGACAGGGGACCAAGAGCCGGGAAGATACACTGCACGTCCACAACGATGGCCTCGCAGGCTCCTGTCAGTACCACGTTTTCCTGCTGCAGGAAGTTTCCGGCCATGGGAATGCCCCTTCTCATGGCAACCTCATTGGAAGTACAGCAAACCCCCGCCACGTTAATGCCTTTTGCTCCTACGGATTTCGCCAGTTCCAGCATTTCCGGATCTTCTGCATATTCACAGATCATTTCTGAAAGACTGGGATCATGGCCGTGAACGATAATGTTGACGCATTCCTCTTTCATAACCCCCAGGTTGGCTTCTGTGTCCACCGGTTTCGGCGTACCGAACATAACATCGGAAAATTCCGTACCGCACATGGAACCTCCCCATCCGTCGGACATACCGGAACGAAGAGACTGACGCACTAAAGCCTCCGGTTTGCTGGAGTTGCCCATATGGGTCATGTGCATGGCGGTGGAAACCTCCCGGTCAATGGCTCTTGGTTCGATTTCCGCATCATGCCACAGCTTCTGTGTGTGCTCCGGCGCCCGTTTCAGCCACCGCTGTACACCATGGGGTTTTCCATATTCCAGCAGAGCCAGCTCCGCCATCTCATGGGCCAGATCATAGATATCCTTGCCTTCCGTTTCCACACCCCATTCCTTTGCAATGCGGATCAGTTTCTCCGGATCCTTTACTTTATAATTTCCATCCGGCGCCACGTGCGTCAGGGTATGACAGATCTCACGTCCGTGATCTGAATGGGTAGCAGCTCCGCCTGCCACGAAACGCAGGAAGTTTCTTCCGGCAATACCATGAGCATCGCACCCGCAGATTCCTCTGGGAGCCTTCGGCGTAATTCTGCAAGGTCCCATGGAACAGATACGGCAGCAGATTCCCTGTTCTCCGAATTTACAATGGGGAGTCTGATTTTTTACACGAAACTGCCAGGCGTCCGCTCCAACTTTTGCTCCCGTTTCCAGGAGTCTTTCTGTTGCCGCTTCAAATTCTTCGATTGATGTCAGCTTAAATTCACTCATCCCGTTTCCTCCTATGGTTCTTTATGGTCTTATGATGTAATTATAGCAATCATAAACACCGGATACCTATCAATAAATCATTACACCCCAGCAACCTTTTATTGATACCAGAGTCAAAAAGTCACTGCAGCGCACAAAAAAAGGACCGGTATCCAATGACACCTTGTCCTTTTTTTGATATATTATAATAAGTGAATTCGTGATTATCTTATCATTGATAAAATTATTTTACCATCAATAGAAATTTGATGCCTATCAACTATTTTCTTTATGAGGAGAAGACGATGAATATTCAGGAACTGGAATACTTTAAAATCATATGCCGGGAGAAAAGTATCACGAAAGCGGCCCGTCAGCTTTATATCACTCCCCAGGGACTAAGCAAAACTCTCAAAAACCTGGAACTGGAACTGCAGACCACTTTACTGAACCGGAATACTTCCGGCGTTACCCTGACGGAAACCGGACAGTATCTCAGCGATCATATTGACTCCATCCTGGACAATTATTATTCTGTCCGCCATGGAATACAGAAAATCACGCAGCGCCAGAATCATGTAATCGATCTGTTATCCGCCTATGGAATTCTGCGCCTGGTCACCCCTGACTGCATCACTGCCTTCCGGGAAAAATATCCTCATATCATCGTTCATTACCGTGAATACCCGGATAAGCAGCTGGAACGGCTTTTCGCCGCCCAGGAGGGAAACGTGGCCTTTACCATCGGTCCAGCCGATTTTTCTCCCTGGGTCGCCACAAAGCTTGAAAGTTTCCAGGTCCGTCTTCTGGTAAACCGGAACCATCCTTTGAGCCAAAAGTCCTCCGTCACCATCCAGGATCTGAAACAGGAACCCATCTATCTGGAGAGCAGTGAATTTCAAATTCACCACATGTTTCTTCAGAAATGCCGCGATGCGGGATTCACACCCAACATTATATTTGAAACCAGCGGGTTCAGTCTCTGCCATAAAATGGCAAGGGAAAATAAAGGAATTTCCCTCACCCTGGATTTTATGTTTGACGATATGTCCAACGATACCCTGGCTGCCATTCCTTTTTCCGACGGCAGCTATCCCTGGGAAACGTATATGCTGACCAGAGAAAAACCGGCACAGGACAGCGACGTTATGCTTTTTCAGAATCATATTCTGGAATGGCTCAATGACATCAAATCCGGAAAAAAGAGCCGTTAATTCACAGATAGCTTTTCAGCTTCTTCCTGTCCAGGATCTGGATCTTGCCCCTGGACAGGACCACTGCCTTTTCCTGTTCAAAATATTTCAAAATTCTTGAAACCACTTCCCGGGCGCTTCCGATATAGCGGGCAATCTGATCATGGGTGTAGCAGACAGTATCTTTTCCGCTTTTTGTTATCTCATCCCAAAGGAACACCGCCAAACGCTGATCTGCCCTCATGAATAAAATTTGCTGCAGTGTCCACATTACATCAGAAAACCGTTCCGTCGACGCTTTATACGTATACATCTCCACATATACATTCTGGTCCATCAGCGTTTTAAAATAAGAAATGGGGATAAGAATCACCCGGGAATTTTCCACCGCTTCGATCTGCACATCGAATGCCACTGCGTCCAGCACGCAGGAAGCAGACAGCACACATAAATCATCGGGAAACAGCCGGTACAATGTTACCTCCCGTCCGTCTTCTGAGAGGACGTAAGCCCGTATCTGTCCTTCCAGCAGCAGCATGACGCCCATACATTTCTCATCAGTCCGGTGGATGGTCACGCCCTTGCCAAAGGACAGTACCTGACTGTTTTTTTCCACATCCTTTTTCTCATCTTCCGTAAGCTTTTCCCAGAAAGGAAGACCCTGCTTCAGCCGGAAAATCATCGCTTGCTCCAGCATTTTCTCTCTCCTTTGCCCCTCTTATAAGTCTTTAAAATGGAAATGTTTTCTTCCTTCGGCGTAATCAGCCACAATATTTCCATTTCCAAACAACTTATACTTATAGGTGCACAGTCCTTCCAGTCCCACAGGCCCCCTTGCATGAAGCTTTCCTGTACTGATGCCCACTTCCGCTCCGAAACCGTAGCGGTACCCATCGGCAAACCTGGTGGAACAGTTCTGATACACTCCTGCTGAATCCACATATTGCATGAAAACTTCCGCCGCCTCTGGATCCTCAGTGACAATGCAGTCCGTATGGTGAGAACCGTATTTATTGATATGGTCCACAGCCTCCCAAATATCCTTCACAATCTTTACGGAAATAATCAGATCCAGGTACTCCGTGGAAAAATCTTCCTCCGAAGCGGCCTCGCATTCCACTATATCCCTGACTTCTTTCGTCCCGCGGACTTCCACCTGTTTCTCCCGGAAAGCCTCATTGAGCCGGGGAAGAAGCTCTTTGGCAATCTCTTCATGTACCAGCAAAGTCTCTGCGGCGTTGCACACGGCGGTATACTGAGTTTTGGAATCCAGAATCACCCGGAGAGCTTTGCCAAGATCCAAAGACTTATCCGCATAAATATGACAAATGCCGTCTGCATGGCCCATCACTGCGATTTTCGTATGATTCATGATGTACTGCACAAATTCATTGGAGCCTCTGGGAATCAGAAGATCCACCGATTCATGGCATTCCAGAAGCTCGGTGATATCACTTCTGGCCTCAATCTGGAACATACAGTTTTCCGGCATTCCCGCGGAAACCGCCGCCTGGTAAATAATTTCGAATATCTTTTTATTCGTCTTCATCGCTTCGCTGCCCCCCTTTAAAATGGCGCAGTTTCCGCTCTTGATGCATAGGGACGCGATCTGTACCATGGCGTCCGGCCGGGCTTCAAAAATCACGCCGATTACGCCGATAGGACAGCTTTCCCGGATCAGAAGAAGATCAGTGTCCAGTTCCCGACGCATCTGTTCCTTTCCCAGGGGATCTGGAAGCCTGATCAGATCGGAAATCCCGGTCACCACTTCATTCAACTTCCCTTCCTGGAATTTCAAACGTTTTAAAACAGGCGCCTCAATTCCCTCTGCTTCTGCCCGTTCCATATCTTCTTTATTGGCCTGGAAAATTTCTTCTTTATGGGACAGCAGGTCCTCCCGAATTGCTTCCAGGGCGCGATTTCTTTCTTCCAGCGTTGTCACCGCCATTTTTGTGCTGTTTAGTTTCATAACAGCCGCCTGCTCTTTTATCGTCATGGTTATTCTCCTGTATTCTGAAAAATTAACCGGCATTGCCACCTTAAACAGCATCTGTGCCGATTATGAATATCATACCATTTTAACGCGGAAAAGTAAATCAGGGAATCCCTGTTTTATCAGCACAATAGAAATCATTCCGGAATATTTGACGACTCCTGTCAAAAAAAGTATAATGAAAACAGATAACTTCAAAAATCATTTATACAAAAATACAGGAGGAAACCGTTGAAATTATACAGCAGAAAATATACACCCCAGTATCCGCTATCGATCTCTCCCATGGGGGAGATTGCCGGATATTTGGTACGTCCGGGCATGTTTGACATCAATGGCGCTTACGCCCTCCCTGTCGGCGTAAATTTTACCATCCACACTCACGAGGGAACTTCCTGCGAACTGCTTCTGTTTCACCGATATGAAGAAGAACCTTTTGCAGTGATCCCCTTTCCTGAGGAATATAAAATCGGAGACGTTTATTCCATGATCGTTTTTGGACTGAACATCGAAGAATTTGAGTACGCCTATCGGATCGACGGGCCCTGGGTGCCGGAGAAGGGCCTTCTTTTTGACAAAAAAAATGTTTTGCTGGATCCATACGCCCGTACCGTGGCCGGCCAGCGGATCTGGGGAGAAGAAAAAAAGGGCAGCTACCACGCCCGGGTAGTAAAAGACGTATTCGACTGGGGAGATATGCCCCAGTCCTCCCAGGAGCTGTGCGATCTGATTATCTACGAACTTCACGTAAGAGGTTTTACCCGGCATCCTTCCTCCGGCGTGGTACATAAAGGCACCTTTGCCGGTCTGAAAGAAAAAATTCCCTATCTGAAAGATCTTGGAATCAATGCCGTAGAGCTGATGCCCATTTTTGAATTTGACGAAACCATGAATTCCCGGATGGTGGACGGAAACCGCCTTCTGGATTATTGGGGCTATAACACCGTCTGTTTCTTCGCTCCCAATTCCAGCTATACGGCGGCCAACGAATATAATCACGAGGGCACCGAACTGAAAGATCTGATCAAGACCCTTCATGACAATGAAATCGAGGTTATCCTGGACGTGGTATTCAACCACACGGCGGAAGGCAATGAAAAAGGTCCCTCCTTCTGCTTCAAAGGTCTGGACAATAACGTCTATTACATGCTCACCCCCGACGGCAATTATTATAATTTCAGCGGCTGCGGCAATACACTGAACTGCAACCACCCCATCGTACAGCAGATCATTCTGGAATGTCTGCGGTACTGGACCGTCAGTTACCGGGTGGACGGTTTCCGGTTTGATCTGGCCAGTATCCTTGGAAGAAACGAGGACGGTTCTCCCATGAATAATCCTCCACTCTTAAAAACCCTGGCGGCTGATCCCATTTTGAGCAATGTAAAGCTGATCGCTGAAGCCTGGGACGCCGGCGGACTGTATCAGGTGGGCAGTTTTCCCGCCCATGGCCGCTGGGCGGAATGGAATGGACGATACCGGGATTCTCTTCGTTCTTTCCTGAAAGGAGAAAACTGGGAAGCAATGGCAGCCGCCCGAAGTATTGCCGGATCAGGTGATCTTTACGGCGAGGGCCATCCCGATTACCCCAACGGCTATGCGGGCTACAACTCCTGTGTGAACTTTATCACCTGCCATGACGGCTTTACCATGTACGATCTGTATTCTTATAATGAAAAACATAATGAAAATAACGGCTGGAACAATACGGACGGCTCCAACGACAACCGAAGCTGGAACTGCGGCGCAGAAGGGGAAACGGATGATCCTGAGGTTCTTAAACTCCGATACCGAATGATTCGCAATGCCTTTGCCGTCCTGATGTGCAGCCGGGGAGCTCCCATGTTTCCCGCCGGCGATGAATTCGGCAATACCCAATACGGAAACAACAACGGTTACTGTCAGGATAATGAAATTTCCTGGCTGGACTGGAACCTTCTGGATAAAAACCGGGATCTGTTCGAATTTTTCCGTTTCATGATTCATTATCGCCGGGAACATCCCATTATCCGAAAGAAACTGCCCAACGCCGTCTGCGGCATGGAACCTCTGCTGTATCATGATCTGGACGCCCGCCATACGGACATTCCTCATGACGCCAGGGTATTTTCCGTCAGCTTCGCCGGATATGATACGGAAAAGGGCCGGGATGACGTGATATATCTGTCCATCAATACCTACTGGGAAGATGTTGTCATCACCCTCCCGGATCTTAGAAGAACCGGAGCCTGGTACTTAAGCGTCAACACGTACGGA
The DNA here is from genome assembly GCA_050944435.1 of Ruminococcus sp. Classification (GTDB taxonomy): domain Bacteria; phylum Bacillota; class Clostridia; order Lachnospirales; family Lachnospiraceae; genus Ruminococcus_G. The sequence goes on along the minus strand of JBMNRB010000008.1, from coordinate 24,174 downwards.
GACGGCGAAAACCGCTATTTCTATCCGGAATGTGAGGAGACACGCATCGACGGTTCTTTCATCATGCGGCCCCGCTCTGTGGCGGTATTTACCGCAAGATGGCGGTAAAGGAAAAACTGATGGCAATTGTATCGTGACTTTCCTGTATCAATGTGATAATATGGTGTCTGGACGGAAAATTTTGTCGGAAATTTTCCGTTACGAAAGATGAAAGAACGGGAATATCATGAACGCAAAATCAAAAAAACTTACCATGATCGGCATGCTCTGTGCCGTGTCTTACATAGTTATGGTTGTCGGCCGATTTCCGGTAGTCCTCTTTCTGAAATACGATCCAAAGGATGTGGTCATCGCCATCGGCGGATTTATTTTCGGACCAATGACCTCTTTTATCATCTCCTTGATCGTTTCTCTGATCGAGATGGTTACGGTCAGCGAAACCGGCCCCATCGGCTGTATCATGAATGTTTTGTCAAGCTGCTGTTTTGCATGTACCGCCGCTTATATTTACAAAAAGAATCACACTATACGAGGGGCGATTGCAGGCTTGATCTGCGGCTGTCTGTTCACCACTGCAGTCATGCTGCTCTGGAACTACCTGATTACCCCCATTTACATGGGGTATCCCAGGGAAGCTGTTGCCGAGCTTCTGCTTCCCGCCTTTCTGCCTTTTAATCTGTTAAAAGGCGGACTGAATACCGTGATCACTTTATTGATCTACAAACCTATTGTCACCGCTCTTCGAAAGGCCGGATTTCTGGAAATCACATCCCCTGCCGGAGCAGTGAGGCAGCGCCGCACCGGCATTATGCTGGTCTGTGCCGTGCTTCTGGTTACTTTGATTTTCCTGATGCTGGTGTTAAAAGGCATCGCGTAAACCTGAGGGAGGAACTATGAACTTTTTAGAAGAAAGAATTCAAAAGGACGGAATTGTAAAAGAAGGAAATGTATTGAAAGTGGACAGTTTTCTGAATCATCAGATGGATATCCAACTGTTTGATCAGATCGGCGCCGAATTTAAAAAACGCTTTGAGGGCAAGCCCATCAACAAAATTCTGACCATCGAAGCATCCGGCATCGGGATTGCCTGCATGGCAGCTAAGCATTTTAATGTTCCCGTAGTATTTGCCAAAAAATCCAAGAGTATTAATATTGAAGGCGAAATGTACGTGGCGGAAGTAGAATCCTTCACCCACAAATGCAAAAACCAGGTCATTGTCTCAAAAAAATTTTTAAGTCCATCGGATCACATCCTGATCATCGATGATTTTCTTGCCAATGGCTGCGCCCTTCAGGGACTGATCTCCATCGTTACAGAGGCCGGCGCCACTTTGGAGGGAATCGGCATCACTATTGAGAAAGGCTTCCAGGCCGGAGGACGCATCATCCGCAATTTAGGATACCATCTGGAGTCCCTGGCCATCGTAGACGCCATGGATCCGGAAACGGGACATATCACCTTCCGCAGTCAGGCTCCGGAAGAATCATAATCTATGTAAAAAAGCTGGCGTTAAAGGCCAGCTTTTTTACATATGTCATTGAGACAGCAGCGGTCACAATGGGGAGCAGTTCTGGCAGTACAGATGTCTCTTCCGTGGTACACCAGGCGATGGCAGAAATCACTGCCCTCCATCGGCGGAATAATTTTCCACAGTTCCATCTCCACTTTCTTGGGATCCTTTATCCCATCCACCAGACCGATACGGTTCACCAGACGGATACAATGCGTATCTGTTACAATGGCCGGCTGACCGAATACGTCGCCCATGATCAGATTGGCGCTTTTTCTTCCCACCCCCGGCAGTTTCAAAAGAGCGTTAAAATCATTGGGAACCTTTCCCTGGTATTCATCTCTTAAAATCTTCATGCAGGCGCTGATGTCCCTTGCCTTGCTTTTTCCCAGTCCGCAGGGCCGGATAATCGCCTCAATATCCTCCACCTGGGCGTCCGCCAGCGCATTCACATCGGGATATTTTTCGTAAAGCTTTTCCACTACCACATTGACCCTGGCGTCCGTACACTGGGCGGCCAAACGCACGCTCACCAGCAGTTTCCATGCCTGATCGTAATCCAGTGTACAGCCCGCATCCGGATACTCTCTCTTCAATCTTTCTATCACTTCTCCCGCCAGTTCTTTCTTTGTCATGCCAATTCTCCTCTTTCGTCTTTTACCTTTTTATCTTTCATGCATAACAGCGTCAGCGCCGTTATGGTGACCGCCATTCCCGCTATTGTAAGAATCGTTGGTATCTCTCCATAAAATATTACCCCAAAGCACACAGCAGCAACCGGTTCCGCCCCTGATGCCAGGATAGAAACCCTTCCGGCTTCCATATACAAAAGAGCAACCGTGTAAAATATGTATGGCAGCATTGAAGTGCACATAGCCTGAGCAATCATAAATACAGTATTGGATATGGGAGCTTCCCTTACAAAATCTCCAATCAGTCCGAGGTCACTGAAGGGAAGCAGCGCCACGGCAATGCTGATCATACTGTAAAAAATAATCGTATAGGTACTGTATCCCCTTTCTGAAGCCATTTTAGAGAAGATACTGTATAACGCATAGAAAAACGCAGTTACCACGCCTGCCAGGATTCCTGCCGGGGAAATACCGGCGCTGTCCATTCCTTCCAGAATCCCGCTGGCCAAAATACACCCCGCCAACGCCAGAAGCAGACATGCTGTTTTTTTCGCTGTGATTTTTTCTTTAAAAAGAAAGGCCGCCATAATCATGACGAAGGCCGGAGTCAGTCCCATCAAAACGGCCGCAAGAGACAAGGGGAGACGATTTACCGCTTCATTATAGCACAGACTCATCCCCAGCATTCCCAGTAAACCACAAGCCAGAAACAGCCAGATATCTTTGATTTTTACCTTCAGCAAAGTGCGGTCATAAAATAAAACCGCGATAAATATAAGAACTGCTGCAATGGCAGCCCTGGAAAACAAAATGGTGCTGTTATCCATCCCAAAGCTGCTCAGTTTTCGGATAAATACTCCCGATGCCCCCCACATGCTGCCGGAAATCACAGGCAGAAAAAATGCAAGCTTCCTCATTTGCTTCTCCCCCCTTTTCCCTTGTTTACATCTGCCGTTTATTATGCTACCATAAATAAAAGTAAATGTAAAAGGATATTAAGCTATGAAAAAGAAATTGTCGTTTCGAGAACTGATCGCCGTCGGCAGTATGCTGTTCGGCCTTTTTTTCGGCGCCGGAAACCTGATTTTTCCCGCTGCCATGGGACAGTTGGCAGGGAAGAATGTCTTTGCCGCAGCAGCGGGACTTTGCATTACCGGCGTCGGTCTGCCTCTTCTGGGCGTAGCTGCCCTGGGCATCAGCCGATGCAGCGGCCTGGCGGATCTGAGCGGACGTGTGGGGAAAAAATACAGCCTGTTTTTCACCTGTGCGCTGTATCTGACCATCGGCCCTCTTTTTGCCATTCCCCGCTGCGCCACCGTTCCCTTTGCAACGGGAATATCTCCGCTGCTGAAGTCCTCTGCATCAGAGACTGTGCCTCTGGCCGTCTTTTCCCTGATATTTTTTGCGGCGGTACTTTGGTTTTCCCTGCGTCCCGGCAATATTCTCACCTGGGTAGGTAAGATACTAAATCCCCTTTTTCTGATCAGTTTGGCTCTTTTGCTGATCACCGCCCTTTTATTTCCCATGGGAAATATAGCCGCTGTTTCTCCGGAAGGCGCCTATGCTCAGAAGGCATTTATCTCGGGATTCCTGGAAGGATATAATACCATGGACGCTCTCGCTGGACTGGCCTTCGGCATTATAGTGGTCAATGTCATCCGGGATCTGAAAATTACCGCCCCGGAAGCTATCGCTGCCAACACCGTCCGGGCGGGCTGCCTGGGATGCGGGCTTATGGGAATCATTTATCTGGCGGTAGCCGTTGTCGGCGCCCAGAGCCGGGGAATCTACGCGGCTGCTCCCAACGGCGGGGAAGCTCTTTTAACCATTGCCAACCATTATTTCGGCGCCTTTGGTTCCATCATCCTGGCCGTGACCGTGACCTTCGCCTGTCTGAAAACAGCCGTGGGACTGATAACCAGTTGTGCACAGACTTTCTGCCAGCTCTTTCCCCGTGCTTTTTCCTATCGGGTCTGGGCTATAGGATTTTGTCTCTTTTCCTTCGGAGCAGCCAATCTTGGCCTTGAAACCATTATCTCCTGGGCGCTGCCGGTGCTGATGTTTCTTTATCCTTTGGCAATTACCCTGATTCTTTTAGCTTTGACTGGAAAATGGTTTAACAACAGCAGATACATTTACCGAAGCGTGACCGTCTTTACTTTAATCGCGGCTGTTCTGGATTTCATCCATGCACTTCCGGAAACTGCCGTCTCCTTCCTGCATCTAAACAGCCTCCTTATCACCGCTGAAAAATATCTGCCTCTCTTTTCTTTAGGGTTGGGCTGGGTCTTTCCCGCTGCTGTCGGTTTTATTATTGGTCTTTTCCTTCACCATACCCGCTCCGGGAAAAATATTCCGCTAAAAAAATAAGCCTGCATCTCCAGACTTATTTTTTTAGCTGTTCCAGCCAGTCTTTTATCTTTTTTTCGTATCCCATCTCCGTCGGTTGGTAAAATACACTTCCTTCCACTTCATCCGGAAGGTACTGCTGCTTCACATAATGGTTGGGAAAATTATGCGCATACTGATATCCGGTGCCCCGTCCCAAACTGGAGGCGCCTCCGTAATGGGCGTCCTGCAGATGGGGCGGCACGGAAGTACGATGCGCCCGTACTGATTCCATAGCGGCTCCGATAGCCTGACAGGCTGCATTGCTTTTCGGCGCCCCGGCAATATAAGTGACCGCCTGGGACAGAATAATCTGGGCTTCCGGCATGCCGACCCTTTCCACCGCCTGGGCAGCCGCAACGGCCACCATCAGTGCCTGGGGATCTGCGTTCCCCACATCTTCCGATGCACAGATCATTATCCTTCTGGCGATGAACTTGACATCCTCTCCCGCCAAAAGCATTTTCGCCAGGTAATATACGGCGGCATCGGGATCAGAACCCCGCATGCTTTTGATAAAAGCGGAAATCGTATCATAATGCTGATCCCCGTCCTTGTCGTAATGGATCGCTCTCTTTTGAATGCATTCGGAAGCCGTATCCAAATCTATATGAATTTTTCCATCTTCAGATACCGGAGTAGTTAAAATAGCCAGCTCAATGGCATTTAACGCTGTTCTGGCGTCTCCTCCGGAAATATCCGCCAGGAATTCCCTGGCGTCATCCTCCAGCACCCCATGGTACATCCCCATTCCCTTTTCCGTATCCGTCACCGCTTTTATTAAAAGTTTTTCAATCTCTTCTTTTTTCAGCGGCTTCAGTTCAAAAATCACTGAACGGGATAAAAGCGCCCGATTCACTTCAAAATAGGGATTTTCTGTGGTAGCGCCAATGAGAATCACCGTTCCGTCCTCCACAAAGGGCAGAAGATAGTCCTGCTGCCCCTTGTTAAAACGGTGGATTTCGTCGATGAACAGAATTGTTTTCTTCCCATACATGCCCAAAGTATTCTTTGCCTTTTCCACCACCGCTTCCATATCCTTTTTCCCCGCCGTAGTGGCGTTCAGCTGCTCAAACTGGGCGCTGGTAGTGTTGGCAATCACCTTTGCCAGGGTGGTTTTCCCTGTTCCCGGCGGTCCATAAAATATAATGGAACTGAGCTTATCCGCCTTTATGGCCCGGTACAGCATTTTCCCAGGGCCGATTATATGCTCCTGACCCACTACTTCTTCCAGACGGGTGGGACGCATCCGGGAGGCCAGGGGAGATTCTTTCTCCAGGGTTTTCTCTTTCATATAGTCAAATAAATCCATAAAACCTCTGCCTATTCAAAGAACATGTGCTCCATGTATAAATCATTAAAGTCCGCATCCTGGGACAGGTCAATCTCTGTGGAATGCTCTAGAATTCTTTGGATTTCTTCTTTCCCATTGTCTTCTGTGAGATATCGCATGGCGCCGCCCAGAGAACTGTTGCCGACAGCCTTGATTTTTCCCTCAAACTCATGGGGAATCAGACCGATTACCATGGATTTCTCCTGATTAATATGGTATCCGAATCCTCCCGCCAGATAAACAGCGTCCACCTGATCATATGTCACCCCAAACCGGCGCAGCAATACTTCGATTCCTGCCCGCACCGCAGATTTGGCCAACTGGATTTCCCTCACATCCTGCTGGGTAAAGGTGATCTTTTTCCCGTCAGCCGTCTTGGCCAATTCAAATCCTTCTTCAAAATATTCATCTTCCAGGCGGCCTGTTTCATCCACATACTCATGTTCAATCAGTTCAGCCATGGTTTCGATAACGCCGGTACCGCAGAGACCCACCGGCGGTTTGTCTCCAATTGTAGTCACATTTGCCTTGCCATCGAGAATTTTCACATTACAAATTGCTCCCTGAACACTTCCCATTCCCCAGGAAATATTGCCGCCTTCGAAGGCCGGACCTGCCGCCGTGGAAGTTGTTACAATTCTCTCACAGTTTCCAATGGCCATCTCGCCGTTTGTTCCCAGATCCACCAGTAAGGCCGTCTTTTCATTGGTGCCGAAATCACAGTCATAAAGTCCGGAAACAATATCTCCCCCCACATAGGTGGAGATTCCCGGCAGCAGAATCACCGTGGCATCAAGATATGTATTGCCCAGTACTTCCTGGAAGGGTTTTTCGATCAGCCCGATATCCACCGGAGTAAAAGGATATACGCCAAGGCCCTCGCAGGAAAATCCCATCAGCAGATGACCCATGGTCGTATTGCCGCCGATAGCAATCCGGTCAATCTGAGAAGGTTCAATTCCTTTATCTTTAACCAGAGCCTGAATACCGGTCATCAGATCCTCACGGATACTCTTCTGCAGTTCATCTTTTTTGCCGTCACAGGAGGCCTGAATTCTGGAAATGACATCTGCTCCAAAGGCTCGCTGACGATTCAGCGTTGCAAAAGAAGCCACCGGTTTCTTACTGGTTTTTCCCACCAATTGAAAAGCCAGAGTAGTTGTTCCGATATCTATGGCAATATCATATCCGTTCTCTTCCACCTGACTGTGTTCTTCTTCCTCTGTGCCATGCCCCACCTGAATGGAGAATCCCGACTCATCCTGGGTCGTCATGCTGATGGTAATATCATCGGCAGGATAAGCCCGGCAGGCCAGACGATATCCCTTTTCCAGCTCTTCTTCCGTGAAATGTTTTCTGTCCGCCGGAGTGATCTCCAACTCACCGGACAGCAGACGGATTTTACATTTTCCGCAGTTGCCTTTTCCGCCGCAGACGGCGCTGAAATACGCCCCTTGCTTATTCATGGCATCCAGTATTGTCTCATACTCTTTCGACACGATCTGAAAGGTTTTATCTTTATTCTGTACCGTTATGGTAATCGGCTGTATTTTTCTCATCGTACACCCCTTTGCTTTACATTTTCTGCAGTTGTGCTGCGCTTTGAAGACAGTTGCATCTTCGGTCACCCGCATGACCTGACAAGATGTTTTTACCGGATCATACATATAAGAAGGACTGATGGAAATCCCCAGGTTTTTCGCTCCATCCAGTTGGTCGAAGGCTGCTTTCTGCGCCGCCATGGGAACGTCCTCCGGCGCTTCCAGCCGGCTGATAATACCAATATGCCGTTTTGCGCACTCATGCTTCAGCACATCTTCTATCTCGTCATCCATGGCAAATAAACAGGCATCCGCCATGGCATCAATCAGCATCCCTTTCAGGAAATCGCCCTCATCGAAGAATTCTGAGCTGAATCTGCTTACTTCCTTTCCCACCGTAGCCAGAACGTAAATTACCTCTTCTCCCAGCTTCAGCTTATCGCATACCAGCTCCTCCGGTACTTTCCCGAATCCAACCACCGCTTCCGGCTTCAGTTTTTCCTTTACCGGCTCCAGCAGTTCTTCAAATTCCTCCTTCATCTGCTGATATGTAGGACTGTCTTCCCTGCAGTTCAGCAGCTGAAATACTGTCTCTTGATCAATTTTCTTCTGGAACTTTGTTATCTTTATCTTCTGCTCCATTTTCATGTCCTCCGGATCTGTCACCTAAGATAAAAGCACCACACAATCACTTGTGTGATGCTTCTATAATTATAATCTTTTTTACAGATGCAATCAAGATAATTTACGGCGAAAGTACCGCTTATGCCTTTCATAAAATGCCGTAAAAAAGAAACCGCCGCACCTGTAAGGTACGGCAGATTTCCATATGTACGCAAATTATTTAACCAGTTCTTTAGCCAGAGTAGCTGCGCTTGCTGCATCCTCTGAATAGCCGTCTGCTCCGATTTCATCTGCGAATTCCTGAGTGATCGGTGCTCCACCAACCATGATTTTAATGTTGCTTCTGAAGTCAGATTCGTTCAGAGCTGCAACTGTATCTCGCATAGAAGGCATAGTAGTTGTCAGAAGAGCTGACAGACAGATAATCTTTGTATCCGGATTAGCTTTATAGCACTCGATGATTTTCTCGATCGGTACGTCTACGCCAAGGTCGATTACTTCGAATCCAGCGCTTTCGATCATCATAGCTACCAGGTTCTTTCCGATATCATGAAGGTCGCCTGCTACTGTTGCGATGATCAGTTTACCCATTGCTCCTGTGCTTCCTGCGGAAAGGTGGGGTTTCAGAACTTCTACACCTTTCTTCATAGCTCTTGCTGCAACCAGCATTTCCGGCACGAAGATTTCATTGTTTTTGAACTTCTCACCAACAACTGCCATAGCGTCGATCATACCGCCGTTCAGGATTTCTGTGGGATCGCATCCTTCATCCAGAGCTGCCTGTACTGCCGGGCCTACCAGTTTTGCTTTTCCTTTTGCTACTAAATCTGCTACTTCCTGAATTTTTGGTGACATACTTAATTCCTCCGCTTTCTTTTTGTTTGTAGATTTATTAAAAAACAAGCCTTCCTCAAGACCTATTCTTTAACCGGTCCAATCAGTCCTTCTCTGTATGCGCTGATATATTCCATACAGTAGTCATCCAGGCCCAGAAGAGCTTCTGTGGCATAGATAAGACCCATCATGTCTCTGTTCAGCGGATCCAGGATCGCGCTGTCCAGTCCTGCATTCATTGCCAGCACGGTAAATCCAAGGTTTACCAGCTTTCTTACCGGCAGATTGAAAGAAATGTTGCTGACTGCTGCTGTGATGTGGATTGTCGGGTACTGTTTCCGGATGGTGGAGATTACTTCCACAATCATGGAAATACCGTCTTCTGATGTACACAGCATCTCAATCAACGGATCAATGTGAATTCTGCTGGGATCAATGTTGTACTGTTTTGCTTTTTCCATGATCTCAGCAAATACAGCCAGACGTTTTTCTGCTGTCTGGGGAATTCCTGTGTCGTCGCACAGCAGGGCTACTACTTCCCAGCCCGGATTTGCTGCAACGATGGGGAACAGAATATCAATTTTATCACCTTCCATGGATACGGAATTGATAATGCCCGGTTTGCTGCAGAATTTATATGCTTCTGCCAGTACCTTGGGGCTTGGGCTGTCCACTGCGATGGGCAGATCGGAAACGCTTTCTACCAGTCCAATCATCCATTTCAGGGTCTCAACTTCTACTTCTTCATCAACAGATGCGCAGACATCAATGTATGTAGCGCCTGCTTCTGTCTGTTTTTTGGCAATATCTTTGATCCATTCTTCATCTCTGGCTGCGATTGCTTTTGCCATAGAGGGGATGGATCCGTTAATCTTTTCACCGATAATAATCATCGATATGTTTCCTCCTGCATCTTGATTGTTGTTATTATATCACATACTTTTTTCCCATGTAAAGAAATAACATTAAACTATTGATAATTTTTTTAGAAAAATATTACGATTTTTTAGCATTATTCACATACCAAAGCATCCACCGTGACAAATTCATATCCTCGTTCTGTCAATTCATCCACAATTTCCAGGGCTGCCTCCACGGATGTCTGATAACAGTCGTGCATCAGAATAATATCCTCCTCCTCGACAGTCCGCAAAACCCTCTCTGCCACCCCATCGGCGTCCCTTTGTTCCCAGTCTCTGGAATCCAGGGTCCAGAACACCGGGATCAGTTCCACACTGCACTCCAGATCATCGTCCCATTTTCCGAAAGGAGGCCGGACATAATTGGGAAATTCCCCGGTAATCTCATAAATCAGATTACAGGTTCTCAAAATCTGGCTGCAGGCTTCCTTTTCCGACACATCCGCCAGATTTACATGATCATAGGAATGATTGCCGATCAAATGACCATCCGCCTTCAACTGTTTTACCACATCCTTATATCTTTCCGCTTTCTGCCCTATAAGGAAAAAACTGGCCTTAATATTTCTTTCCGCCAGTTCCTTCGATAATTGCACTGTATATACCGGATGGGGTCCATCATCAAAGGTTAAGGCAACTCTGGGTTTTTCCACCGATTCTGTCACCGCTTCCCTGATATGGGAAAATCCTATCTTCCCTCCCCAGCCAAGAAGCGCTGCCGCTGCCAGAATTAAGACCGCCCTGGATACTTTTTCATTGTTTTGCCGACTTTTCAAAAATAAAAACTCCCTGAAAACCTCTTTACCAGTATATGGATCTTTTATAAAACAAAGAATCCCGGATCTCTCAAAAGGAAAAATCCGGGATTCTGAAACTTCTATTTCAATTCAACTATGATTTTCTTATGCGATTTTAGATTTTGCCAGCTCTGCCAGTGTTGCAAATCCTTCCGCATCATTCACTGCCATATCAGCCAGCACTTTTCTGTTCAGATCAACCTGCGCCAGTTTTAATCCGTGCATGAATTTGCTGTAAGATAAACCGTTCATTCTGGCTGCAGCATTGATACGTGCAATCCAAAGCTGTCTGAACTGACGTTTTCTCTGTTTTCTTCCGGCATAGGAAGTTGCCAGCGCTCTCATTACAGACTGCTTTGCTACTCTGTACTGTTTTGATCTGGCTCCTCTGTAACCTTTCGCCAGCTTCAATACTCTATTATGTCTTTTTTTAGCGTTTAAACCGCCTTTAATTCTTGCCATTTCTTTCTTCCTCCTTCGACTCTATCTTATACGTACGGTAAAATTTTCTTCATATTCTTTACGTTTGTTGCATCCGTAACAGTCGCTTTTCTCAGATTTCTTTTTCTCTTCTGAGATTTTTTGGTCAAGATATGGCTTTTGTAAGCTTTATTTCTAACTAATTTACCTGTACCTGTTTTTTTGAAACGCTTTGCAGCAGCTCTGCTTGTTTTAATTTTTGGCATTGTGTATTCCTCCTTGAATATATGTTTTTACTGACGCTTTTCACTCAGGAACATCGTCATGCTTCTGCCTTCCACTTTCGGTGCCTTTTCTACTACAGCAATATCAGACAGTTTTTCCGCAAAATCATCCAGAATATATTTACTGTTGTGCATATGGGCCATCTCTCTTCCCCGGAAACGCAGCGTAATCTTTACCCGGTCTCCTTTGGAAATAAATTTTCTGGCTGCACTGATCTTGGTATTTAAGTCATTCGTGTCGATATTCGGTGAAAGACGGATTTCCTTCACTTCGATTGTTTTCTGCTTCTTTCTGGCATCCTTTTCTTTTCTGGCCTGCTCGTATTTATACTTTCCGTAGTCAACAATCTTGCACACCGGCGGTTTTGCTGTCGGTGCAATCTTCACCAGATCCAGTCCTGCTTCCACAGCAATGTTATACGCCTCTTTGGATGACATGATTCCTATCTGCTCCCCATCCGCGCCTATCAGCCGCACTTCCCGGTCGCGGATCTGCTCATTAATCATTAAATCGCTAATTGTAGTGCACCTCCATAAAAAAATAAGTAGATAGACAGACTATCCACTTATTCATATCACATAATAATTTCAATTATTATATTAATATTAACCATAGTCACTCATTTGTGCTAAGGTGAGAGTGGATACTCTTCTTTGTTTTCCATACTCTGTTACTCTATCACATAATCCAATCCAAGTCAACTGTTAATTTTTCAGATCAGCCAGATTTTTTTTAAGCTCAATCATCTTATCCCTCAGTTCTGCAGCCAACTCAAAATTCAGATCGGCAGCTGCTTTCCGCATCTGTTTTTCCACCTGATCCGCCAGCTTTTTCAGTTCTTCTTCACTCATGGATTCCGGATCCTTCTCCAGATTCTTCTCCGTCTTTGCAACCTCTTTGGAAATGCTGATCAGATCCCGCACCGCTTTTTTGATGGTCTGGGGCGTGATGCCGTGCTCTTCATTGTATGCAGACTGAAGGTTTCGGCGCCGCATGGTCTCGTCGATGGCAACCCTCATGGAATCTGTGACCGCATCGGCATACATAATGACCCGGCCCTCCGCATTTCTGGCCGCACGGCCAATGGTCTGGATGAGAGAGGTTTCCGACCTCAGGAATCCTTCTTTGTCCGCATCCAGAATAGCCACCAGGGTGATCTCCGGGATATCCAGTCCCTCCCTCAGCAGGTTGATTCCCACCAGCACGTCGAACACATCCAGACGCATATCCCGGATAATCTCCGTCCTCTCCAGCGTATCGATATCCGAATGGAGGTATTTCACACGAATTCCCAGGTTCTTCATATAATCTGTCAGATCTTCCGCCATGCGCTTGGTAAGGGTGGTGATCAGCACTTTATGATGATTCTCCGTCTCTTTATATACTTCTGAAACCAGATCGTCGATCTGTCCCTCCACCGGACGTACCTCCACTTCAGGATCCAGAAGTCCCGTGGGCCGGATAATCTGCTCTGCCCGGAGCATCTCATGCTCCGCCTCATATTCGCCCGGTGTGGCAGAAACAAACATCACCTGGTCGATCCGTTCCTCAAATTCCGTAAAATTAAGCGGCCGGTTATCCTTTGCCGAGGGAAGGCGGAATCCATAATCCACCAGTGTGGTTTTTCTGGACTGATCCCCCGCAAACATTCCCCGGATCTGGGGTATCGTCTTATGGGATTCATCGATGATAATCAGAAAATCATCTTTGAAGAAATCCAGCAGCGTATAAGGAGGCTGTCCCGGTTCCAGACCGGCAAGGTGCCTGGAATAATTCTCTATGCCGGAACAAAAGCCTGTCTCTTTTAACATCTCCACATCGAAATTGGTCCGCTCAGCGATACGCTGGGCTTCCAGAAGCTTATCCTCGCTTTTGAAGTACCGCACCCGCTCCTCCAGCTCCTGTTCAATGGCGTCCGCAGCTCTTCTGATCTGCTCCGCCGGCACCACATAGTGGGAAGCCGGAAAAATCGCCACATGTTCCAGTTCCCCCTTGATCTCCCCGGTCAGTACATCCACCTGGGTAATCCGGTCGATTTCATCTCCGAAAAACTCCACTCTCACTGCCGTTTCCGCCTCGTTGGCCGGAATAATCTCTACCACATCTCCCCTCACCCGGAAAGTGCCCCTCTTAAAATCCATCTCATTGCGGTCATACTGGATATCCACCAGCTGCCGCAGCACCTCGTCCCTGTCCTTTTCCATTCCCGGCCGCAGAGAAACCATCATCTTTTCAAAATTCTTCGGTTCGCCCAATCCGTAGATACAAGACACGCTGGACACCACGATCACATCTTTTCGTTCTACCAAAGACGCCGTGGCCGACAGACGCAGCTTGTCAATCTCTTCATTGATGGAGGAATCCTTGGCAATGTAGGTATCCGTGGAAGGCACATAAGCCTCCGGCTGATAGTAATCGTAGTAGGAGACGAAATACTCTACGGCGTTGTTGGGGAAAAATTCCTTGAATTCGCCGTAGAGCTGTGCTGCCAGAGTTTTGTTGTGTGCAATAATCAGCGTCGGTTTATTCAGCTGCTGGATGACGTTTGCCATCGTGAAGGTTTTTCCGGAGCCGGTGACACCAAGAAGGGTTTCACACTGGTTTCCTTCCTTGAATCCATTCACCAACTGCTCAATCGCCTGGGGCTGGTCTCCGGTGGGTTTATATTCTGATACCAATTCAAAATGATCCATACAAAATCTTCTCCTTAGCTCCGCCCGTCTTTTCGGGACATAATGGTATACCTGGAGGGTACTCTTTTATTATTTTTGATATGTTCAATATGATTTAAGTACGCAATTCATTGTCAATTATAGAAGTAACTATTTTTTCTTTATGACTTATAATCTTCCATTAATGTATATTCCTAGTATCTCCTCGTACTGATCCCTACTTATTTTCGGAAGCAATTGTATATCTACTTTTTCTGTTAACTCATTAATGAATCTTGTTATTCCCCTACTTGAACGTTCTTTTACATCTCGCTTTCTTTCTTTATCATTATATGGTGATTCCCATGCCTCTAAGATTGACTCTATCGCCTTTTCTATATATTCAATATTTTTATATTCATTTTGACGGCATAACTCACTATAAATTATAGCATTTGTGAATTTTACATGTGCTAGTGATATACTTAATTTTTCATTGTATGTTTCATCAAGCTTTTTCTCAACCATTTCATGCGATACAATGGCCAATTTGTTTGCTTCTGCTAAATATTTCCTCTTATCATCTATGTTTTTCGTATAATAGAAATAGTTAAGATAACATTTGGCATTTTGGTGTAAAAAATTAAAGTCTTCGGCCAATAAAGTATGCAGTTTTGTATAAATGCATACTATTAAACCTATATTCCCTTTAAATCTATCTAAGAAAATATCATTCATTACATCAAAACGAACTAAATCTCTACAGGTTTCTCTTTGTTTATTTTCATCTCCTTTACTGTATCTTTTCACACACTCGATTATATAATAATATGCTGTTGCCACAAATTCTTCATTCCCTATTTCTCGAGCAAATTCCCCCAATTCTCTCCGTAGCCAATATTTAGAATTTAAGACATATTTTACATTTGATAAATCACTATTTTCCTTTTCCGCTACTCTTACCTCTACCCGCTCAATCAAAGGATTATATCTTTTGATTGCCTCGATTATTTCAACATCTAATCCGTACTTCTCGATTTCAAGTGAATACATTTTTTCTTTTATAGCAAGCAAAATCAACAAAGCCAATTGCTTTTCATTACTAATCACAATATGGTTATTAGAATATTTGGATTTTACATTCAGTACATCTTCAGCATACATAATCTGGTCAACCAATGTCCGCTCTTTTTTATATGGAGGCAAGTGCAATTTGGGGTATTTACTATTAATCTCATCTATTTCATTTGTTCCTTGATTATTATCAAATTTATTATGCACTTCATATGAAATTATGTCATTATCATCAATAAATCCTTGTCTTAATTTCCACTTTACTACTCCCAAGGTATCACTGTCATTATTATTTAAACAAACAATAAAATTATTGCCATTCATATTTATTGATTTTGCATCTTGCAAAACAATTTCAAATTGTTCTTTTGATAAAGCCCCTACATCAAAAAGCACTACAATATTTGCCTTTTCCATCAATAAACTTAGTGCCCGTTGTGATAATCTAGATCGTCCGTCAAAATAGTATACCGGGCGATCTTTAATTGATTGGAATAATTCCGCCAAGCAGTATGTTTTACCCGAAAGTCGAGCGCCATATATCAAATGTACTTTGTTTTTGCTCAAGTTCTTACAAATTACATACGAGATATTTCGTCTCACAAAAAAATAAGGCGATTTCATTTCCCGTAATTTATTATCAAACAAACTTTTTCCCCAAAAGAAAAACTCCCAATTAGAATTGATTTCAGTGGCAGGAATATTTTTTATCGGAATACCTGTATAAAAATCAAGTTCACTATCTTGTACTTGAAGAGATTCTTGCCATGTTTCATATAAATAAGAATACATTTCGGTATATTCGTCGAAACACACAACATCTGTTATTCCATAAGTTTTATATTTTGAAATCATCTTTTGACCTGGTTGTCCTTTAACAAAGATAATTGTCTTACTTAAATTATCTTTATTCTGATAATCAACCGGCAAAGAATTAATACTTTTCAAATCCATCTCATCGTCTAAACTACAACCTATAAAAAGTATGTTTTGATTTCGAAAATCATTTCTCAGCATGCCCAATATAGCGGCATTCCTTTCTATGCTTAAAGCATACTCTTTTGAAGAAAAAACTTTATCTGCTACTTTATATGTAACAAGTTCGTTCACATCTCCATGTAATTTAATTACACATTTTTCCTCATTCAAAAGCTCACTTCTGAACTCCCTGTTTGGCAATATTACTTTTGAATATACACTACTATTTTCTATTGCATCATCAATATTTAATGAATATATATACGGCCAATCAATATCTAAAAACTGTTTTCTATAATCCTGTCCCATATTTATTCTATAAAAATTCTTTTTCCAAAAATCCACCCTTTTTTCGCCCAAAACAATAGTATCATCCTCATAATAGTCACATATATTTGAAAAACTCTCCAACTGAAACTCTTCTTTTTCTTCGTCAGTAAACTTATTGCTCTCCACTAACGTCTCAATCATATGCTCCTTATACAATTGTCCTGATGGAACTTGCCCGTTTTTACTCTTTATACCACATGTCAATCCAGCACCTACAATTGGTATAATACTCTTATTCTTAAAAAATGACATTATTTCGTTCTTTATCTCTTCAGGCTTTACAATAGATATGCTCATAATCTTCTCCTTTACCACTGATAAACTAACCTTTTTATTTTAACTTTTCTAATTTACTAATACTCTCAATAAAATGTTGTTCTACTACGGAGATTCTATTTTCTTCTTTTTTCTTATATTTTTCATATTCACTATGTGCCTTTTCTAATGCTTGTTTATGTG
Source organism: Ruminococcus sp. (assembly GCA_050944435.1). Lineage (GTDB taxonomy): Bacteria > Bacillota > Clostridia > Lachnospirales > Lachnospiraceae > Ruminococcus_G. The sequence continues at coordinate 7,397 of JBMNRB010000008.1, read as the reverse complement.
TAACCGTTCCTTTTGTCTTAAGTATATCTCTTCTTGTCATTTTCAAATAATCATCTATGGTTTCCAGCCAGTCTTTCATATACATAGGCTCATGGTTTAATGCATGTACCTCCGCAATATCCAAATAAGCGGTAACAATTTTATTTAATGCATCCAGTTCGTCTTTATTCAAATAATTTTTTGCGACTTCCACATCTGCTCTTTTTATGAATTTTCCCCGCCAGGAAGTTAATCCCATATGTTCTTTCTCAGCATTAGCTCTTTGATATATCACTTCTGCAGCTGTATGCTTATGTGCTGCCCAATGCATTTTATTCTGTACCTGTTTAAAGAAAAGAATTGAACTTTCTGCTCTTGGATCATAGTCAATACTAGTTGCATAAATTTCCAATACTTTTCTCCAAAAGATCTTTTCCGAAGAACGAATATCACGAATGCGTGCTAACAACTCATCAAAATAGTTCCCGCCGCCTAAACGTTTCAACCGATCGTCATCTAAAGCAAAACCTTTTTGCATATATTCTTTCAAAATATTCGTTGCCCATATTCTAAACTGGGTACCACGCAAAGATTTCACTCTATACCCTACAGATATAATCACGTCCAAATTATAGTAATCCACCTGATAGGTTTTTCCATCATCGGCAGTATGGGCAAATTTTGCCCATACTGATTCCTTTTTCAATTCTCCCTCTTTAAAAATATTACGTATATGCTTTCCAATAACGCTTCTGTCTCTTTGAAATAATTCAGCCATTTGCTCTATCGAAAGCCATACCGTATCATTTACAAATGTCGCCTCAATCTTTGTTAAACCATCTTCTGTAGTATACATTAACAAATTCGATTGTTGCATTCATACTCACCTCTTTATCTACTTTATATTCATTTCTGCTCTCATTACGAATTTTTCCTGCCCAAATGAGTATTCCGCGGCTTCAGGGTTCTTCCGCATATTTTGGTATTTATCTATTAGGACGATACATGAGTTTTGCTTCTAATAACTGCCGGCTGCATCGACCATACATCGTACGCTTTATCATTTTCAATTTATTATTTGTCCCTTCAACAAATCCATTAGACAAAGGGCTTACAACTGAATTTTCGACTGCTTCCATATCTTTTTCAAGCCCAACAGCAAAACGGGATAATTCCGGTATTTCTGATAGTTTGTACTTTTCAATGAATAAATGAAGCAGAACCATATTTTTCTGATCGTATATATTTCGGAATTCCCGAATACATATATCTAACTGGCGGATTTTAGGATAATGCTCCATAATATAGGAACAATGTGTCTTGCTCAGGTCAGCGTTCATCCAAAGAAAACGGAAGATACCTGTTCGTGAAATATGGTCATATTGCTGCAGTTTTTTCCGTTTTCGAATAGCCTCTGCGGAAGAACTTTTATAAACAGCTATATCAATATGCTCCCGCTTTATGATTTTATTCATATAATCATAGGCAGCTGAATGCTTACCTGTATAACCCTTTTTGAGCAGATGGCAATAGACATCTTTTCTGCTCACGCCTACGTTCAGCTCTTTTACGATATCATCATAAAATTGCTCCATACCGCTCCTGTAATCTCTTTTGCATAGGGATTCATAATCGCCATTAAGATACTTAGTAACTGTATTGCGTCCGCAATGCAATAGTTTAGCGATTTCTCTTTTACTGTATCCGGCAGCGGCGTATTCTCGAATGCTGTTATATAATTGTACACTTTTAGGATTATATTCTATTGAATTATCCACAGCCTCAGGCATTTTTTTTACCGCTCTCCACGTGAGGCTCCGAAACTGCTGCCTCTGTATAAGAGGAAGCAGTTTCTTTGGGAATTTTTATATCCACTGGCACTGTTGAATTTATTACGCTCTTTACTGCCTCCAGAAGATTTTGATGCAGGTGGAACCTGTCTGCGATCTGCATACAATCCGGCAGGATTTCCTCCACAGCTTTTGCGTATGCGGACGCGCGGTCACGGGTTACGGTTGTTACCTGTTTATTCTTAGTCAGCCATGCTTTTAAGGCGGATCCGTCTCGCCCTTCCAGAACGGCAACCGGTATATGGGAATCCTCATCAACAATAATCGTTCCATAAGTATGTCGTTTTTTAAAAGCAAAATCATCTACGCCAACATGACTTCCACATGGTATATGGGATTGCGTCCGATATTTTTTCAAAAGCATGCGGATTACCGTGTCGCCACTTATTTTAACATTCATCGCCTGCATAATACGGGCGCTTGCTTCACCACTGGTTTCGAGAGCAAGTATTGTGACAAAATCTATAAGCCGCTCTGTCATTCGGCTGTAATGATTTAAGAAACCATGAAATGTTTCGGAAAATGCACCAATTCCACAGTCAGCATTTTGGCATTGAAAATCATGCACTCGTATATCCAGAAAAACACGTTTTCCGAGAATTGGAAGATCCTGAACCGTCCGGTGATGGGTGGCATGCAGCTTACGCAGTTCTTCACCACATCCAGGACAGCAAAAAGATTTTGATCTGGAGAGCATATGTAGTTTTATTTCATCAGAATCTTCTTCAATTGAAACGATTTCAAGCTCCTCTGGATAAAATCGTTGTAAATCAAGGGAAGAATTTGCAGGCATTTCAAGATTCCTTCTTTCATTTTAATTATATTAATTTTATCAGTTATGAGGTCCAGAATCCATACCTTTATACCAAAATATGCGGAAGAACCCCGCCACACCGTAATATTCAAAACCGCCGGTTTCTTTGGATTCTTCCAGTCAAAGGGGAACTCTATCCCCTCTGAACACCCCAGACAAAGGGAAACGCTGCTCCCCTTTGAAATCCCCTTGCCAACAGGGATGCTGCTCGCCCCTATTGGATGACCCTGAGTAAAAAGTAAGCAATTTCCTTTGACAGCAGGCTACATCACAGCCTATCAGATATTTCGAAAAATGTAGTTGAAAAAACACTGTATCAATCAGCATATTTCTTGAAATTCTCAGCTTGCTCCATTACTTTTTCAAAAACCTCTTCGTCCCACTCAGGGGGATACCCGTTCTGATATAGCAAGACGGTCAATTCCATATTGAGTTGATTTTTAATATCATCTCTGGTAGACCAATCAGCAAATTGAGCTTTATCATCAACAAGTTCCTTGATTTTCTTAGCCAATACCACACATTTTTCATCGGCATACGGAAAACCGTGGTCATCTCGCACTTTGACAAGAATGTCATAAAAAGCCTTCTCTTCAAAACTAATTCCCATCTTTTGAAAAGAGGACTGATCTTCTTGCAGGTCCCTTAAAATTTGTAGCAGTTGGTCGGACAGATCATTTACAAAATCAGAAACCACCTCGTTGGTAAATACCAACTTATCTCTGCTGTTATAATCATCAACTACTTTGCGGAGACGCTCATCAAACTCCATAGCTTTCACTTTATTAGTGCGCCCATAAGCGCTAATAGCTTTACGGAGCAATTTCAAGAGTGCATTGAATTTTGTGATTGGAAGCTTTACCGTATTCAGTTGTTCAATAAACTCATCGCTGAACAGGTCAACCGACTTGTGTTCATCTACAACATTTTCAATTCCAGTACAGGCAATAGCCTCGCGAACCATATTTTCTACAACTTGGTTCATCGCTTCGGCGTCAGGGGCATTCCCTTTGGTTTGCTTGTAAATGATAGATCGGATATTGTCTCATCAATTGGTGTTCCGGTAAAGCCACAATATGTAGCATTTGGAAAGCTATCTCGCAAATATTTTGCAAAACCATACGTAGTAAATACGCCCTTCTCTGTCTTTTTCAGCTTCGAACCAACACCAGTTTGAGTACGGTGAGCTTCATCGGAGATACAGATGATGTTGCTCCGAGCAGACAAAAGGCCAATCTTCTCACAAAACTTTTGAATAGAGGTTATATAGACTCCACCGCTAGGTCTATCCTTCAATGTCTCAGCAAGGTCTGCACGAGATTCAATACTCCTCACATCATCTTCGTGGAGGTACTTTTTCGCTGTTGCAAATAGTTCCGCTGTCTGCGTATCCAAATCTTCACGGTCAACGATTATTACAATCGTCGGATTGTTAAAGGCATCAGGATCGCGTAAGGCAATCATCCGCGACAGAAATAGCATAGTATAAGTTTTGCCGCATCCCGTTGCACCAAAATACGTGCCACCTTTACCATCTCCTTTTGGCCGGAGATGCCGCTTAATATTTTCCAGCATTTTGTTGGCTCCGAAAAACTGGGGATAACGGCAAACAATAGCCTCGCTTTTCTTGCTATCGTCTGGATAAAACACAAAATCGCACAGCACACGAAGGAGGCGCTCTTTTGCAAAAGCACCTTCAATCATCGTAAATAGCGAGCTTACACCGTTTGAAACTTTATCTTGTTCATTGGCTTTATTCCAGGCATAATAGTATGAGTAGGGCGTAAAGATGCTGCCCATTTTTGTGTTGGCTCCATCGCTAATGACCGATAGGAAGCAATACTTCATCAGTTTTGGAATATCCCGAGTATAGCGAATAGTAATCTGTTCCCAAGCATCATGGGTATTCGCGTCCTCATTGATTGCTGACTTAAACTCAAAAATGGCAACCGGGATACCGTTAATAAACACGAGCAAGTCCGGTCTGCGCAGACGCTCGCCCTGTACGGAGTACTGATTCACCACTTTGAAAATGTTATTCTCCGGGTGGTCGAAATCAATGTAATCAATATGAAGCGCCACTTTGCTCAGATCATCCCTCTGCAGATCAAAGCCTTCATTAACCAGCCAGAAAGCAGCACGGTTTCCCTCATAAAGCGGAGATGCCGGGATGAGAGTCAACTGATTGATGATCTTCTGTGTTTCGGTTTCGCTCAGGCCTTCATGGGCATACCTCTCCTGTAAGAAGGAGCGCAAGTCATCTTCCAGCAGAATTTCTTCATACTGCCGGTGGATTTTCTCTCCGTGGACATAGATATAGTCTTGCTGCTGGAATATCTCAATGATAGCTGCCTCCAGCTGTGCTTCCGTAAATTGTCCTTTTACAAATTCATAGTCCACGTGATAACCTCCCTTACTGCAGATATTGGATTGCCAGAGCAATTAAAGATAGGCAACGATTAAAGAAGTAGTCGTAATAACGAATATCAGTAATTTCAATCTTGTCTGTTTCGTGGTGCCGAATCCTAAAGTTATTGCCAATTTTGGTTAAGGCATTAAATTCCGTATCGAATAGCGTTATATAGTCGTCTTGTCCTCCTGACATATCATTCACGATTTTGGTTGCTGAATCCCGCTTGTTCAGTGTCGTATAATAGGTTTTGAGTCGCTCAAACGCATCCCAGATCTTCTCTGTAGCATCTCGTATATCTGTCGGATAGGGACTCTTATGAAGAAAAATTGCTTCTTTCAGAAGTTCCGACGTTCCGGGTTCCTTTACAGTGGCTATCGTAGCTTCCACTTCTGGAGTAGACGCGCTTAACTTCTGCAATTTGCTCATCGGTCAGAACCGTCTTCTTCTTTTTCTTGCCCTTGTCGATGACAATTTCCTCAACGTTGCCGTCCCACCGGCGTAAATCCATAAAGAGCACTTCACCGCTGCGGTCACGAACCTGTCTGCCGTTCACGGTTCCAGCCTTTTTGTTCATGTTTACAATCCAGAGGGTTACGGAAATATCGGTGGAATAGAACATATCGCGCGGAAGAACGATAATTGCTTCCACTTTATCATTCTGAAGCAGTCGTTTCCGGTTCTCATATTCATCGGGATCGTTTAATGCTCCGTTAGCCAGCAGGAAACCTGCAATACCGTGGTTTACATCCAGCTTGGAAATCATGTGAAGAATCCAGGCATAGTTGGCATTGGAAGTGCGGGGAACTGTGTAGCCATGCCAACGCGGATCATCCGTCAGCTCGTCTTCGCCACGCCAGCCTTTGAGGTTAAAAGGCGGGTTTGCCATGATGTAATCGAACTTTCGATCTTTGTGAAGGTCATTTGTAAACGTCGAATCGTTCTTTTCTCCCAGGTTATGAGAGATACCGCGAATAGCCAGGTTCATTTTGCAGAGTCGCCATGTATCCGGGTTGCTCTCCTGACCAATGACAGAAATATTTGCTCTGTTGCCCTGATGACGTTCCACAAATTTATGCGATTGCACGAACATGCCTCCAGAACCACAGCAGGGATCATAAACCGTCCCGCTGAACGGTTTAATCATTTCTGCAATCAGCTTCACCACGCAGGCCGGTGTATAAAACTCGCCATCTTCTTTGGTTCCACTTGCCGCATACACCTGCAGAAAATACTCATATACGCGGCCAATCAAGTCTTCTTCATGAAAGCGAGATTCGGAGATTTTATTTACTTCATCGATCAGTGCCTTGATTTTCTCCTTAGGTGCGCCCAGAGTGGCATAAAGATTCTGTGCGAGAGCGCCTTTCAGCGAAGGATTATCTGCCTCAATATCAGACATCGCCTGATCCAGGATCACAGCAATTTCATTTGATCCCGCATTTTTGACGATGTAAGACCAACGTGCAGTCTCCTTTAAATAGAACACGTTCACCGCATTGTAAAATGAATGCTTCTCCAAAAACACGGGAATATCACCGTACTGTTCTTTGATTTCTGCACGGCGCTTTTCAAATTTATCTCCGGCAAACTTCAGGAATGCCAGACCAATGACGGCATCTCGATTCTTTTCCGTACTGCCAACACCACGCAAGGCCACGCGGCAGTTCCATAGAACTGTTTCCAAAGTTACCTCTTTATCTTTTTTAGTGGCCTTAGCCATAGTTTAATACCTCATTTCAACTTATTATAACAATCCAGTATAATTGTACCCTAGATAAGCGCGACCGTCAACAAAGGGAATCAATCGCAAACAATTCTAAAATCATACCATTTCACTAGTAATACCGGCTTGAATTAAAGACCGACCGCCATCATAGCAGTTGGTCTTTAATTAAGAAGTGGTCCCTATTCAAGCATTTGAAAATGCTTCAGTGCATCCATAATCGCCGCTTCCTTTTCCGGCGGACACTGCGGCACTTTTGTATCTTCCTTCTTTGAAAGGTTATAGTTCTGTCCCACATCCAGCCCGCACTTCCGTTTGACCTGGGAGATATACAGGCTGGACACTTTCAAGCCATACTTCTCCAGCACATACGTTTTGATCTCGTCATAGGTAGCCTTGCTCTCCGCCGCAGTCAAATCCAGCCCAGATTCAACTCCACCTCTATATGCTGCTTGGCATTAAGTTTGGACAAAAGAACTACCGTCTCCACATGGCTCGATTGCTCCAGATTGATGTCAGATTTTAGCGGTCGTTCGCGGGAATTTATCAAAGCGTGTTTTTTCCATAAAACACACCGATTTTTACCCTTGTACGTTCTCGGAAACAGGTCAAAGACCT
>JBMNRB010000007.1:0-143278 GCA_050944435.1 Ruminococcus sp. | reverse complement strand
GGTAAGCGAATGGATATACATCGGCAGAAGCACATTCACCAATCATTCCATCCATTTATGGATGATGATATAAAACACTAAAAATATATCGGGAGATATATTGACAAATTTCAAATATTGAGATAGGGAGAAAATGATAATCTTTTGGAGTTTTTGGCTTCAATTTTCCAGTATGGGAGAATACAGGGAATCCGACAGGAGAGAGCCAGAAGGAAGGGAGGACGGCAGTTATGCAGCAAGAAGTGATGGAAATACAAAGAGCATTGAAGGATAATCCTTTACTTTATCAGTTATTGGAGACAGCGAGTGAAATAGATGCAGGTAAGGTACAGCAAATTGCATTGAGTTTGTCAAAAAGAGAATTAAAGGGCATCAGAACAGATCATATACAGATTTTCCAGTGCTTCAGAGAGAATCCGCCGAAGCCGGGAAAGATGATGAAAAAAGAGCAGTATTTCAATGAGACGGGTCTGCTCCGGTCAGAAATTGTTTTAGACAGAGGAAATCACCTGATAGATGGGTATACAAGTTATTTACTGGCGGTAAAGAATGGACTTGAGTATGTTCCTATCAGGTATGGAAAAAGGCAGATTGTAAAGGCGTATCACAGGCAGGGAGGAAAGATTTATATGTGGGAGCTGCCGGGAGTGCTGATTGATCGGGTATCCCCGGGAGAAAAGCTGATTGTAAGAACTGGCAGAGGGATAAGAACTGTTACAGTGACAGAGGTTGAGGAATATAACCCGGAACAGCAGATAGAGCCATTGAGACGGGCTATCAGGAAAAAGAGGAAAGGAGCAGCGGCATAATGACAGCAGAAAGAAATGAAAATATGGCAGCAGGAGTTATACATCAGATAAAGAGAGAAAAGATCGTGTTTCAAAAGACGTTGTTTGTTTCTCTTGCGGTAAATCTTATCTAGGCAGCAGTGATATTGTTCAAATAAGGAAGAGGGCGGCGGCCTGCTGCCCTATGTGATTCAGGAAAGGTCAAAAATATGATTGATGATAAAGGACTTATTTTGTGTCCGGTGTGTGGAAGAAAGACAAAAGTAAAAGTTATCAGAAAGACGGAATTGAAGAATTTTCCGTTATTTTGTCCCAAGTGTAAGAATCAGAGTATGATTGATCTTCACAAAGGTCAGATAATAGTGCAGAAAGGCGGTGTTGAATATGGCGGAAAAACGAAAAGATAATAGAGGTCGTAACCTCCGGACCGGAGAATACTACGATGATAAAAATCAGCGTTACATATTTCGGAAAATGATTGATGGAGAACGGGTATCTATCACAGCCCAGAATCTGGCAGAGCTTCGGCAGCAGGAAAACGAACTGTTGTGTCGGATAGACAAAGGCGGGAGTATTAAAAACAGAAATCCCAGAATGATGCTGAATGAATATTTTGATTTTTGGATGGAAACATTCGCAAAGAGCGGCCGGAAGGCTACTACCTGCACGAATTACAAATCTTACTATAATGCACATGTAAAAAATGGTATTGGGAAAAAACCGATCGCAAAGATAACGAAAGTGGACTGCCAGAAAATCATAAACAGTCTGGCTGATAGCGGGAAGGCGCATTCCACATTGACAAACCTGAAAAGCTGTTTAAATGTGATTTTTGAATGTGCCCTTGATGATGAAATAATTTTGAAAAATCCGATTAAGAATATTAAGCTCCCACAGACAGGCAGTAAAAAGCGTGGAGCCATAAAAGAACAGCATATACGGATATTCATGAATTATGTAAAAAATAATCCTCAATACGCCTATACGTATCCGGCCTTTGTTGTTCTGTTTAATATGGGGATGAGAATCGGAGAAATGGCGGCGCTGACCTGGGCTGATGTGGATTTTAAGAAAAATTTGATTTCTGTTGATAAGACGGTAAACCGGTACAGAAAAGCGGATTACGGTTTTACAATGGCAATAGCTTCCCCCAAGAGCGAAACTTCTGACAGGGTAATACCGATGAATAATGTGGTTAAGGCTGCGCTTTTGGCGATGAGAATGCGAAATTCCGCTTCAGATGCCTGTCTTCCCTATGTAGATGATGCCGGCCGGATTCAAGGACACGTATCCGGCTTTGTGTTTCTTAATTCAATTGGTAATGTATGGAGTGAGCCGTCTTTTTTGTCCATGATAAAAAGAATTACAAAACAATTGAATAAAGAAGCTGCTGAACAGGGCACAGAGCAAATAGAAGACTTCTGCCCTCACATGGCACGGCATACATATACAAGTCTGGCATATTCTGCAGGAGCGGATGTAAAAGCGGTCAGTGAGATCCTTGGACACGCATCGACTTCTGTGACATTAGATACCTATACACACCTGACAGAAGAGAAAAAGAAGCAGCAGGAAGCGGTGATGCAGAAGGTAAAAATCTCATGATTTTTTGTGACAATTCTGTGACAAATTTGGAACAAAAGACGGTATAAGACAGCATAAGATAAAAGTATTGAATATGAAAGAACCCAGTATTTAAGCCATGATGAAAGAAGACAGCATAAGATAAAACGATCTTCGTCAAGAAAAAATACTTGACACCAGAAAAACCTTGTTGTATGATAGCAAAGGTGATTCGTTATGAACAGAATAGTGGAGCAGACCTTGCTGTATGATTTTTATGGTGAATTGTTGACTGATCACCAGAGGCAGATTTACGAGGCGGTGGTGCTGAATGATTATTCACTCAGTGAAGTGGCGCAGGATCTGGGAATCAGCCGCCAGGGTGTGCACGATATGATAAAAAGATGCAGCAAAATACTTTCAGATTATGAAGAAAAACTGCATCTGGTCCATAAATTTGTCAGCATCAAAGAGAAAGTAAATCAGATTCACAGTTTGACAAAAAACAGCGCCAATGAGACAAAAGAATCACTGATGCGGCAGATTGAAGAGATATCCAATGGGATTCTGGAGGAATTATAACACATGGCATTTGAAAGTTTATCAGAAAAACTGCAGAATGTGTTTAAAAAGCTGAGAAGCAAGGGGAAACTGACGGAGGCCGATGTGAAGACCGCGCTGAAAGAGGTCAAGATGGCTTTGCTGGAGGCGGATGTCAGTTTCAAAGTTGTGAAACAGTTTATTAAGTCTGTGCAGGAACGGGCAGTGGGTCAGGATGTGATGAATGGGCTGAACCCGGGCCAGATGGTAATTAAAATTGTAAATGAGGAATTGATTTCTTTGATGGGAAGTGAGACGACAGAACTTCCGTTAAAGCCTGGAAATGCAATGACCGTTATTATGATGGCGGGACTTCAGGGAGCCGGTAAGACCACTACGGCGGCCAAACTGGCAGGAAAGCTGAAATCAAAGGGAAAGAAACCTCTTTTGGTTGCCTGTGATGTGTACCGTCCTGCAGCAATTACCCAGTTGGAGGTCAACGGGAAAAAACAGGGAGTGGAAGTCTTTTCCATGGGTGACAAGCAAAAACCCGTGGACATCGCCAGAGGAGCCATGGAATACGCCAGAGAAAACGGATTTAATGTGGTGCTCCTGGATACGGCAGGACGACTCCATATCGATGAAGATATGATGAATGAACTGGCTGATATCAAAGAATCTGTGGAAGTCGATACGACGGTATTGACAGTGGATGCGATGACAGGTCAGGATGCGGTAAATGTGGCGGAGACCTTTAATAATAAAATTGGTATCGACGGAGTGATTCTGACAAAGATGGACGGAGATACCAGAGGCGGCGCAGCCCTCTCGGTGCGGGCGGTCTGCGGAAAGCCGATCCTGTACGTGGGTATGGGAGAAAAATTATCAGATCTGGAACAGTTTTATCCGGAACGAATGGCTTCAAGGATTCTTGGAATGGGCGATGTGATGAGTCTGATTGAGAAGGTTCAGGAAAACATCGATGAAGAAAAAGCCAAGGCCATGGAGCAGAAAATGAAGAAGGCTCAGTTTGGTTTTGACGATTATCTGGAAAGCATGAACCAGATGAAGAATATGGGAGGACTTTCCAGCGTGCTGAATATGCTGCCGGGGATCGGCGGAAAAATGAAGGATATTGAGAGCATGGTGGATGAAAAGGATATGGCAAGAAAAGAAGCGATGATCCTTTCCATGACGCCAAAAGAGCGGGCTAATCCGGATATTCTGAATGTTTCCCGGAAAAAGAGAATTGCCAAAGGCGCCGGCGTGGATATCGCGGAGGTAAACCGACTGGTGAAACAGTTTGAGCAGGCAAGAAAGATGATGAAGCAGATGCCCCAGATGATGGGCAGCAGAGGCGGTAAAAGAGGAGGCTTCAAACTTCCTTTTTAATACAATAACTGAAAGATTGTAAGGAGGTGAAACAGATGGCAGTAAAAATCAGATTAAGAAGAATGGGACAGAAAAAAGCTCCTTTCTATAGAATCGTTGTAGCTGATTCCAGATCTCCCAGAGATGGAAGATTTATCGAGGAAATCGGTTTGTACGATCCCACACAGGATCCCACCATGTACAAAATCAACGAAGAAGCAGCGAAAAGATGGCTGGCAAATGGCGCTCAGCCGACAGAGATTGTCGGAAAGCTTTTCAAATTAGCTGGTATCGAGAAATAAAACTTTTTGAATGCACTGCTTCCTGTGAAAACAGGAAGGGAGGTATGTGATGAAAGAATTAGTTGAAGTAATTGCAAAAGCCCTGGTGGAACATCCAGAGGAAGTTGCAGTGACGCAGAAGGAAGAAGAACATACCATTATAGTGGAACTGAAAGTTGCACCTTCTGATATGGGGAAAGTGATCGGACGTCAGGGAAGAATTGCTAAAGCAATCCGGACAGTGGTCAAGTCAGCTTCTTCAAAATGTGACAAAAAAGTGATTGTAGATATCATGTAATTGATGGGTGCAGCAGGCAACTTTTGGATAGAAAGATTGCCTGCTGCGTTTTCTTTCTGATTGCCTGGGTGCAGTTGTGCGGATGGGAGAATGGAACATGGAACAGATGCTGCAGGTGGGTGTGATTACTTCCACCCATGGACTTCGGGGAGAGGTCAAGGTGTTTCCAACTACCGATGATCCAAAACGGTTTAAAAACCTGAAAGAGGTTATGCTGGATACGGGAAAGGGACAGCAAAGAGTTGAAATTGAGAGCGTTAGATTTTTTAAAAATCTTGTTATTTTGAAGATGAAAGGGTTTGACCGGATTGAGGATGTGGAAAACCTTCGCCGGAAAAGCCTTTATGTCACCAGAGAACATGCGGTAAAGCTGAAGGCAAATGAGTATTTTGTTGCGGACTTGATCGGGATGGAAGTTGTGACAGATCAGGAAGAACGGCTGGGGAAATTGAAAGACGTTTTGCAGACAGGAGCCAACGACGTCTATGTGGTCGAGACAGAGCGGTACGGAGAGGTGCTGATACCGGCCATCCGCGACTGCATACTGGAAGTAAAAGTGGAAGAAGGATGGATGAAAGTTCATTTGCTGGAGGGTTTGATATAAAGGAGGAATCATGAAATATCATGTGCTGACTTTATTTCCGGAGATGATTGAACAGGGGCTGAACACCAGTATCATCGGACGAGCCATCAGTCAGGGGGTGATTGACCTTGACTGCATAAATATTCGGGATTATGCGGGAAATAAACATATGAAAGTGGATGATTATCCTTATGGCGGAGGAGCCGGCATGGTTATGCAGGCAGAGCCGGTGTACAGTGCTTATCAGGCATCGGTGGAAAAAATAGGCTGCCGGCCCAGGGTTATTTATGTGACGCCCCAGGGGAAGGTGTTTAATCAGAGAATGGCGGAAGAATTTGCAAAAGAAAAGGATCTGCTGTTCCTGTGCGGCCATTATGAGGGAATCGACGAACGGGTGCTGGAAGAGATTGTGACAGATTATGTCTCCATCGGAGATTATGTACTGACAGGCGGAGAACTTCCGGCTATGGTAATGATCGACGCTATCTCACGGCTGGTGCCGGGGGTGCTGAGCAACGAAGAATCCGCTTCGTCCGAATCTTTTCAGGATGATCTGCTGGAATATCCTCAGTATTCCCGCCCGGCGGTCTGGCGCGGAAAAGAAGTGCCGGAAGTCCTTTTGTCGGGGCATCATGCCAATATTGAAGCATGGAGAAGGGAGCAGTCCATAAAGCGGACCAGGGAGAGAAGGCCGGATCTCTGGGAAAAACATTTAGAATAGTTGAGATCATGAACCACCGGGTGTGAAGAACAAAAAATACTTGCAAATATGTGCTGCATATAGTATAATTAACCACGTTGTGAATAAAAAGAGATGGTCCGCTGTTACGAAAACGTATTACGAACATCCAGAGATTAAAGGAGAAAAAAGATGAACGAAATTATCAAAAACATCGAAGCAGCTCAGATGAAAGCTGAAGTGGATGAGTTCCGCGTAGGTGACACAGTCAGAGTTCACGGAAAAATCAAAGAGGGAAACAGAGAAAGAATCCAGATTTTTGAAGGTGTTGTTCTGAAACGTCAGGGCGGCGGAAACCGTGAAACTTTCACCGTAAGAAAGAACTCCAACGGAATCGGCGTTGAGAAAACATGGCCCCTTCATTCCCCCAATGTGGAGAAAATTGAAGTGGTAAGACGCGGTAAAGTAAGACGTGCAAAACTGAATTACTTGAGAGATCGCGTAGGTAAAGCTGCGAAAGTAAAAGAATTAGTAAGATAAGGAAAACAGTGACAGGGACAATTACAATTGTAGTTTGTCCCTGTTTGCGCATCCAGGTGTAAAGCCGCTCTGATTACCATGGAGGAAAAATGGAAGTAAATTTAAGATACTTAAGAGATTATTTTGCGCAGACAAGGCTGAAAAAGGTGTTGGTCTGGGTCTTGCAGATCGGACTGACCATTGGCCTGGCGGCACTTCTTTCTATTATGTTTTGCCAGACGGTAGTGCTTCAGGAAGGTTCGATGGATCCCTCTTTTTCAGCGGGAGATAAATTTCTGGTTAACCGGGCTGTTTACCGCATTACTTCCCCAAAAAGAGGGGATGTGATTGCATTTCGCACCAGTAATGATGAAAAAGCCAGTACCCATATTAAACGGGTAATAGGCGTGCCGGGAGATACGATTCAGATTGTGGATGGGAATATTCTGATTAACGAAGAAACTTATGTGGAACAGAGGGATGTTCCGAAAATTGTAAATGCGGGGCTGGCGGAAGAACCAATTACACTGGCATCGGATGAATATTTCGTGCTGGGAGACAATCGGAACAGCAGTGTGGACAGCCGCTTTGCCGACGTGGGTAATGTGAAGAAGGATTATATTATCGGCAAGCTTTGGTTTGTCATTTCTCCCATGAGTAAACTGGGATTTGTAGGAAGTTGAGGTGATTTATGAATTATCAATGGTATCCGGGGCATATGACCAAGGCCCGGCGGATGATGCAGGAAGATATTAAACTGATTGATTTGATTATTGAGCTGGTGGATGCACGGATCCCTCTGTCCAGCAGAAATCCGGACATCGATGAATTGGGGAAAAACAAAGCGCGGCTGATTCTGCTGAACAAATCAGATCTGGCAGATGAAAGATATAATGAACAGTGGAACGAATACTTTCAGTCGAAGGGATTCCTGGTGCTGAAGGTGAATTCTCAGAGAGGGACAGGGCTGAAAGCGGTAAACGGCGCTGTGCTGGAAGCATGCAGAGAAAAACTGGAAAGGGATAAAAGACGCGGGATAAAAAATCGTCCCGTGCGTGCCATGGTTGTAGGTATACCTAATGTTGGCAAATCCACATTTATCAATTCTTTTGCGGGAAGGGCCTGCACCAAAACAGGAAACAAGCCCGGTGTGACCAAGGGCAAACAGTGGATTCGACTGAACAAAAATGTGGAACTTCTGGATACGCCGGGAATCTTATGGCCGAAGTTTGAGGATCAGAGCGTAGGACTGAAGCTGGCAATGATCGGTTCCATCAAAGATGAAATTCTCAATGTGGAAGAATTATCTTTGGAACTGCTGGCGTTGGTTAAGGAGAACTATCCCGGTCTGATCAGGCAGAGATTTGAGATTGACGAAACCGGCCGGCCGGTCGATGTGCTGGAAAAAATCGGCCTGAAACGGCAATGCCTTTTAAAGGGAGGACAACTGGACTATACAAAAACAGCCCGGCTGATTCTGGATGAATTCCGGAGCGGAAAAATCGGGCGCATCACATTGGAATATCCGAAAGAAGAACATGATGACGGTAAATGAGATAAAAAAAGAATTGGAGGAGGCACCGGCGGAAAAGGTGACGGAACTCCTCATGGCTTACCGGGAAGATCCCAGAGCTTCAGTGGCGGCCCTGGTTAGGAAGTATGAAAAGAAACAGGAAAAGATGCGGCAGGAAATCAAGAGACTGGAAAGAATGAAGCAGTATGAATACCAGTACGAAAAAGAAGGGATCATCTGCGGAATCGACGAAGCCGGGAGAGGCCCCTTGGCCGGACCAGTGGTGGCAGCGGCGGTGATTCTGCCAAAAGACTGTCAGATCCTGTACATAAATGATTCGAAAAAGCTTTCCCCGGCAAAGCGGGAAGAGCTTTATGAAGCGATTATGAAGAAAGCCTGCGCAGTGGGAGTGGGATACGCTTCTCCTGCAAGGATCGATGAAATCAACATTCTGCAGGCTACTTATGAGGCCATGAGGGAAGCTGTGGGAAAGCTTTCGGCGGAGCCCCAGGTGCTGCTGAATGACGCGGTAACCATACCGGGAATTGATATTATGCAGGTACCCATTATAAAGGGAGATGCGAAAAGTATTTCTATCGCTGCAGCCAGCATTATCGCAAAAGTTACCAGGGACCGGCTGATGATAGAATATGACCGGGAATTTCCTCAGTATGGGTTCGCATCTCATAAAGGATATGGTTCGGCAGGCCATATCGAGGCATTGAAACAATACGGGCCCTCTCCCATTCACCGGAAAAGTTTTATCAAGCATTTTGTGTAATGCCGGAGGGAACAGGATATATAATCAGCCGGAAGAGAGTGGAAAGGCTGATAAATGGCAAATAAAAGGAAGCTGGGAAAAGAATACGAAGAGGTGGCAGGAAGGCTTTTGCAGGAACAGGGCTATGTGATTCTGGAAAAAAATTACCGATGTCCCCTGGGAGAGATAGATCTGATCGCCATGGACAAAGAAACGCTGGTATTTGCAGAAGTCAAATATCGCAGCAGTACACGGCAGGGAGTGCCGGAAGAAGCGGTGGGCCGGGAGAAACAGAAACGGATTTCCCGGACAGCCCGCTGGTACATGATGGAAATGAATATTTCACAGGATATGCCCTGTCGCTTTGATGTGATATCTGTTTTACGAAATAGATTGCGGATTTACAAAAATGCATTTGAGTGCTGAAAATAGCAGTACAGGAGTAAAAATATGATAAAAATTAAATGGAAGAATCCGAATCAGGAAAGAATGGTTATTAATCATAAAAAAGATGTGGTTTTTCTGACCTGGCCGGCGCTGGAGATGGTATCTTTTGTCCGGCATTGTTTTTCCACCCGCAGAGGCGGGGTCAGCGAAGGAATATTTTCCTCCATGAATTTAAGCTTCACCAGGGGGGATGATGAGAAGGCGGTGAGAGAAAATTACGAACGACTGGCCGATGCGGTGGGCTTTCGGACGGAGGATATAGTCTGCTCAGACCAAACCCATACCGTCAATATCCGTGTAGTTACAGAAGAAGACAGAGGGAAGGGCATTCTTCGGGAAAGGGATTACACGGATGTTGACGGTATGATCACCAATGTACCGGGAATTGTACTGGCAACTTTTTATGCGGACTGCGTTCCTATCTATCTGGTGGATCCGGTGACTCGTTCCATTGGCCTTCTGCATTCCGGATGGAAGGGGACAGTGAATAATATTATAAAGAACGGGATACGGGCGATGAAGCGGGCCTACGGTACAAAACCGGGAAACATTCTGGCGGCCATCGGGCCTTCCATCTGTGTTTCCTGCTATGAAATTGGCGAAGAGGTGGCAGAAAAGTTCAGAAAAGCATATCCTCCTTCTCAGTACAGAGAGATGATGACGGATGATGGAAATGGAAAGTATCATCTGGATTTATGGAAAGCATGCCGCTTTAATTTGCTGAGCAGCGGTGTGGAAAAGGAGCACATTTTTGAGAGTAACCTATGTACCTGCTGCAATCCGGAATTCCTTTTTTCCCATCGGGCGTCGGGGGGAAAACGGGGAAATCTGGGAGCTTTTCTGCAGATAAAGAACGACGCTGTAAAATCGTAACGGTTTTACAGCGTCGCATTTTATTTCAGTTTTTTCTGACGTTCCAGAAGCTGGGTGATTTTTGAAGTGGTGGAGCGGACCTTTTCCACAGAAACGTCATGGTTCAGAATATCCAAAATACTGGCCAGATATTTTCCCATCCGCGCAGCCTCGTAATAAGGTTTGGATTTCAGTTCCGGCGTCCGGTAAATCAAATCGGTGGTTACCACTTTCTCGATGAATCCTTTTTCATAATATTCATCGAATTTATCCAAACCTTCCGTGAACAAACCGAAGGTAGTACAGATGAATACCCGGTTCGCCTTACGGTCTTTGACTTTTTTTGCCACATCCAGCATACTTTCGCCGGAAGAAATCATATCGTCGATGATAATCACGTCTTTTCCCTCGATGGAATCGCCGAGGAATTCATGAGCGACAATGGGATTTTTTCCGTTAACGACAGTGGAGTAATCTCTCCGTTTATAAAACATACCCATATCCACACCCAGCACGTTGGAGAAATAAACCGCGCGGCTCATGGCCCCTTCATCCGGGCTGATAATCATCAGATGTTCGTTGTCCAGTTTCAGATCGGGAACAGAGCTGATCAGCGCCTGGAGGAACTGGTATGTAGGCATATAATTCTCAAAGCCTTTCAGCGGTATGGCATTCTGCACCCGCGGATCATGAGCGTCGAAGGTAATTATGTTGCTGACTCCCATATCGCTCAGTTCCTGGAGGGCGATGGCACAGTCCAAAGACTCCCTCTGGGAACGTTTGTGCTGCCGGCTTTCATAGAGGAAAGGCATGATCACGTTGATGCGGTGCGCTTTTCCCGTGGCAGCAGATATGATTCGTTTCAGATTTTGATAGTGATCGTCAGGGGACATGTGATTTTCATATCCGCAGACAGTATAGGTCATACTGTAGTTAGTGACGTCGCACATAATATATAAATCAGTGCCCCGTACAGATTCCCGTATCCGTCCTTTTGCCTCGCCGGTGCCAAATCGGGGGCATTCGCATTCGATCAGGAAGGAATCTTCAAAATAACCGGCAAAAGGAAGCACAGGCTTTTCCTGAGACAGGACTTTACGGTATTCTACCAGATAATCGTTGACCGTATTCGCCAGTTCTTCACATCCCGGAAGTGCCGCTATCTTGATGGGTGCAACAGGGATGGATTTTTTCAGTAAATCTAAATTTACCATTGAGGACCTCCATGTAAAATTTAATTCTAGTTTATATTAACGCCTGGGGATTTTAAAGTCAAGAAATTTGAAGAATAATGTAAATGCAACCTCTGATTGACAGAAACAGGAATGGTATCTATAATGAGAGAGCAGAAAACAAGTGGAAAAGGAACGGGTGCGGGAATGAAAAAAACACATCATATTGTCAAAGGAGTGGAAGAAGGAAGCATTGCCTGGGAACTGGAAATCGAACCGGGAGACGAGCTGATATCCATAAACGGGTCCACTGTAAAAGATGTTTTCGATTATCACTATCTGCTGAACGAAGAGTACGTGGAACTTTTGATCCGAAAACCGGATGGCGAGGAATGGGAGCTGGAAATCGAAAAAGAATATGAGGATGATCTGGGGATTGTTTTTGAAAATGAGTTTATGGACGATTATCGTTCCTGCAGCAACAAATGTGTATTTTGTTTTATTGACCAGATGCCTCCGGGAATGCGGGACACTCTTTATTTTAAAGACGACGATTCCCGGCTGTCCTTTCTGCAGGGGAATTACGTGACACTGACCAATATGTCCCAGGAAGATCTGAACCGGGTGATACAGTATCATCTGGAACCTATTAATATATCGGTGCATACCACCAATCCGGATCTGCGGTGCCGGATGCTGAAAAACCGGTTTGCCGGCGATATATGTCAGAAAATCAGAAAGCTGTACGACGCAGGTATTGAGATGAATGGCCAGATCGTGCTCTGCAAAGGCATAAACGATGGACAAGAACTGGACAAGACCATAAAGGATCTGGCAGAATGGATGCCCTTGATGAAAAGCGTGTCGGTAGTTCCGGTGGGGCTGACAAAATACAGGGAGGGATTGTTCCCCCTTGTTTCCTTTGAGAAAAAAGATGCCGAAGAAGTGCTTGATCAGGTGCATTTCTGGCAGGAAAAACTCTGTCGGGAAAAAGGAAGCCATTTTGTGCACTGCAGTGATGAATGGTATATTCTTGCGGAGAAGTCGCTTCCTGAAGAGAAGCGGTACGATGGCTATCCGCAGCTGGAAAACGGAGTGGGTATGCTTCGGCTGCTGGAAGAAGAAGTGGAAAAATCGCTGGAAAGCAGAGAGGGAAACGAAAAAAGCAGGAAAATATCGGCGGCGACGGGAGAATTACCGTATGAATTTCTGAAAAAATATATTATAATGATACAGAAGAAGTATCCCAATGTGGGGGTTTCTGTTTATCCGATTAAAAACAAATTTTTCGGCGAAAAAATTACGGTTTCCGGGCTGATCGTGGGACAGGATATAAAAGAACAGCTGACAGAAAAGGAATTAGGAGAAGAACTTCTTCTTCCCTGCAATATGCTCCGGGAGGGAGAAAAGGTATTTCTAGACGATATGACCGTACAGCAGCTGCAGGACACGCTGGGAGTACCCATCCGGATTGTGGGTGAAAGGGGCGAGGATTTCGTCAGAGCTGTGCTGGGAGAGAAACCAGCCGGAAAAGAAGCGAGGAGACAAAATTATGAGCAAACCGATTGTAGCCATTGTGGGGAGACCCAATGTGGGAAAATCCACACTTTTTAATGCACTGGCCGGTGAAAATATTTCCATTGTGAAAGATACTCCCGGTGTGACGAGAGACAGAATTTATGCAGACGTAAACTGGCTGAATTACCATTTTACGCTGATTGATACGGGAGGAATTGAACCGGAGAGCAATGATGTCATTCTTTCTCAGATGAGAGAGCAGGCGCAGATTGCCATCGACACGGCGGATGTGATTATTTTCATCACCGATGTGCGTCAGGGCCTGGTGGATTCGGACGCCAAGGTGGCTGATATGCTGCGCAGGAGCGCCAAACCTGTGGTGCTGACCGTAAATAAGGTGGACAATTTTGATAAATACATGATGGACGTTTATGAGTTTTATAATCTGGGAATCGGTGATCCGGTGCCTATTTCGGCTACTTCAAAGCTGGGGATTGGCGATCTGCTGGATGAGGTGGTGAAGTATTTCGACGACGACGGGGAAGAGGAAGAGGAAAATACTATTCCCCGGATTGCCATCGTGGGAAAACCCAACGTGGGGAAATCATCGATTATCAACAAGCTGCTGGGGCAGAACCGTGTGATCGTATCCGATGTGGCAGGAACTACCCGGGATGCCATCGACACCACTGTAATATGGAAAGGGCAGGAGTATATCTTCATTGATACTGCCGGTCTTCGAAGGAAGAATAAAATTAAAGAAGAACTGGAACGCTACAGTATTATACGGACGGTTACCGCCGTGGAACGGGCCGACGTGGTGGTGGTGGTGATCGATGCCCTGGAGGGCGTGACGGAGCAGGACGCTAAAATCGCCGGTATCGCCCATGAACGCGGCAAAGGAATTATCGTCGCCGTCAATAAGTGGGACGCCATCGAGAAAAACGACAAAACCATTTATCAGTATACGGGAAAAATCAGGGAAGTACTGTCCTATATGCCCTATGCGGAGCTGATGTTTATTTCAGCGGAGACGGGACAGCGGCTGCCGAAGCTGTTTGATACCATTGATATGGTGCTGGAAAATCAGACGCTGCGGGTGCAGACGGGAGTCCTCAATGAGATTATGACGGAAGCGGTGGCTCTTCAGCAGCCGCCTTCGGATAAAGGCAAACGGCTGAAACTGTATTATATTACACAGGTTTCCGTCAAACCGCCCACCTTTGTCATTTTTGTCAATGATAAGGAGCTGATGCACTTTTCCTATGTAAGGTACCTGGAAAACAGGATCAGGGACGCTTTTGGCTTCCGGGGAACCTCATTGAAGTTTATCGTCAGAGAACGAAAGAATAAGGAGCAGTAAACATGGAACGAATCGTATGTCTATTGATCGGATATTTGTTTGGCATGATTCAGACTTCCTATATCTACGGCAGACTGCAAGGCATTGACATCCGGGAATACGGAAGCGGAAATGCGGGAACTACCAATGCACTGCGGACGCTTGGAAAAAAAGCAGGTCTGATTACTCTCCTGGGCGATGCGTTTAAATGTGTTTTGGCTGTGGCTGTAGTTTCTTTGATATATGGAAAGATTCATCCGGAATATATCCAGCTTCTGCGGCTATATGCAGCGGCGGGAACCATACTGGGTCACAATTTTCCCGTTTATTTAAAGTTCCGGGGAGGAAAGGGCATTGCGGCTACCGCCGGTCTTTTGCTGTCCTATGATTTGCGGGTGGCGATAACTGCGCTGATTGTCTTTATTGTGGTCTTTCTTGTGACGCATTATGTATCTTTGGGCTCCCTGGTTGTGTATGCTGTCTTTTTGGCAGGTACGGTGATCCTGGGACAGATGGGGGAGTTTCATATGGAGCAGCCTTATCTTTATGAGATGTATGGCGTGGCCGTTTTTCTGACGGTTCTGGCGGTGTTCCGTCACAGAGAGAATATCGTGCGGCTGGTGCATGGAAATGAAAATAAAACCTTTTTAAGCAGCAAAAAACAGGAGAAATAGTGGAGGTAAAAATATGGCAAAAGTAAGTGTGGCCGGAGCGGGAAGCTGGGGTACGGCGCTGGCGATTCTGTTACATAATAACGGACATGAAGTGATTCTGTGGTCGGTTATCCGGGATGAAGTTGAGATGCTGAGAGAAAAGCGGGAACATGAAAGCAAACTGCCGGGAGTAAAAATTCCGGAAGAAATTGTGATTACCGACGACCTTGAGATGACCGTGGCAGACCGGGATCTGATTGTGCTGGCGGTTCCTTCTCCCTTTACCAGAAGCACCGCCCATTCCATGAAGGAAATGATAAAAGACGGGCAGATTATCGTCAATGTGGCTAAAGGAATAGAAGAAGATACGCTGATGACCCTCAGTGATATCATCGAAGAGGAAATTCCCCAGGCAGATGTGGCGGTTCTCTCAGGCCCCAGTCACGCAGAAGAAGTGGGACGGGGAATGCCCACCACATGTGTGGTTGGAGCAAAGATGAAAAAGACGGCGGAGTACATCCAGGGAATATTTATGTGTCCGGTATTCCGTGTGTACACCAGCCCGGACATCCTGGGGATTGAACTGGGAGGCGCGCTGAAAAATGTGATTGCCCTGGCGGCAGGCACTGCTGACGGACTGGGATGCGGAGACAATACGAAGGCCGCTCTCATTACGCGGGGAATCGCAGAGATCAAGCGGCTGGGCGTGGCCATGGGAGCCCAGCCCGAGACGCTTACCGGTTTATCCGGGATCGGAGACTTGATCGTTACCTGCGCCAGCCAGCACAGCAGAAACAGAAAAGCCGGATATCTGATCGGAAAGGGCTATACAATGCAGGAAGCCATGGACGAGGTGAAGATGGTGGTAGAAGGAGTTTATTCAGCCAAAGCGGCGCTGACTTTAGCCAAAAAGTACCATGTGGAAATGCCTATTGTGGAAGAAGTAAATAAAGTGCTGTTTGAGGGGAAATCCCCGAAGGATGCTCTGGCGGAGCTGATGATGCGGGTGAGAAAAGAAGAGACAGGCGAAGGGCTGTGGGAACAGTAAAGCATGAAAAAACCGTATCGGACTGGCGTCCCATTTGGGGATGCTTTCCGATACGGCTTTTTTTACCAGCCAAAAAGCTTAAAGAAGATCCGGCGGAATCGAAGCGCTTCGAAATTTTTCGTCCATACCGTCTATAGCCCTCATCTCCTCATCGGTCAGCTGGAAATCAAAGATTTCCGCATTGGCTGCGATGCGTTCTTTCTTTGCGGATTTTGGTATAACGGAAATACCCTTCTGGACAGACCAGCGAAGGCCTACCTGGGAAACGCTCTTTCCGTGATTGACGGCGATCTCTACCAGTTCCGGACGATCGAGATAAGCGCCTCTGGCCAGCGGTGCATAAGCCTGTACAGCGATGCCTCTGGACTGACAGTAGGAGACCAGCTCCGCCTGATTCCACAGAGGATGAATTTCTATCTGATTGACAGCGGGGACAATTTCGGAATTTGCAATCAAGTCCTCCAGCTGATACATGTCAAAATTGCTGACGCCGATGGAACGGATCAGACCGTCACGATATAATTTTTCCAGTTGTTTCCAGGTTTCCAGGTAACAGCCGGGCACCGGCCAGTGGATCAGATAAAGGTCGATATAGTCCAGATCAAGACGCTCCAGACTGCGCTTAAATGCTCCGTCGATATCTCCGATACGCTGAGCATTATTCCATATTTTTGTCGTAATGAACAGCTCTTCCCGGGGGATGGAGGAAGCATGGACAGCCCGCCCCACACCATCTTCATTTTTGTAAGCTGAGGCGGTATCGATCAGCCGATACCCTTCCTCCAGCGCCCAGGAAACGGCGTTTTCAACTTCGCCTTCCCCGGTTGCTTTATAGACTCCCAGTCCGAGGAGGGGCATATGCTGCTGATTATTTAATTCCAGACTCGGTATATCTGCCACTTTCCATTACCTCCTTTTCCTGCGCAGATGATAGATCTATTATAACACAGATTTCAGAAAATGTGTGAAAAAAGTAGCACCAAGGGTGTTTGGTAGTTTTGAAAGGTTTTTCGTCATTTTTTATAATTATTGAGATTGGATAAAAAAAAATACACTATTTTGCCAAATAAAACTGTCCGATATGTATTGAATATTCAGTAATAATAAGATATAATGAAACATAATTGACAAAATAATATCATATTCACAAAGAGTGTGATGGAAAGGAGCAAATCATGCATTTAGTACAGGATGAAAATGGCAAGTCTTTGGCACATGCCCATGGTGATGATCACAGTCATTGTCATGAGCATTCTCATGACTGCTCCTCCTGCGGCGGTGACTGCAGCAAGGAGACGGTCGCTCTCCTGACTTATATGCTGCAGCATAACGAGCACCATGCAGCTGAGCTGGAGCAGATGGCTGAAAATCTGAAAAAACTCGGTATGGATGATGCGGCAAAGCAGATTTCAGAAGGCGTTTCGGAGTTTCAGAAGGGCAATATGCGGCTGAGCCTGGCATTGACTTTGGTAAAGGAACAGTTGAAGGAGGCATAAGGGATGTGTTTGGCAACAGTAATTAAAAAAGCAGACGGAACTGCTATTTTCAGAAACGTCAGCCGTATCGATGTGAACGGCGATACGCTGGTGATCCGCGATATTCTGGGAGAAGAAAAAGAAGTGACCGGAAAAATTCTTATGGTGGATCTGGCTAACAGCGTGGTAGAAGTGGAATGCAGCTGACAGACGGCAATAACATTCTGTTTGAACATAAAATAGGAGGCATAAAGATATGGCACATGTAATTGCAATGGCAGGGAAGGGCGGTGTTGGAAAGACGACGCTGACCGGAATCCTGATTCAGGAAATGTGCAGGGCAAAAAAGGGACCGATTCTTGCTGTGGATGCAGATGCCAACTCTAATCTGAACGAAGTTCTCGGCGTGGAAGTGGATTATACGCTGGGAGATATCCGTGAGGAAATCGCTCAGGCTGAGATGCAGGTAAAAAGTCCGATTCCGGCCAGTATGAGCAAGGCGGATTATGCGGAAATCAAATTTACCTCTGCTTTGGTGGAGGAAGACGATTTTGATCTGCTTGTCATGGGCCGAACCCAGGGCAAAGGCTGCTACTGTTATGTAAACGGTCTTTTGCAGGCACAGCTTGCCAAACTTCAGAACAATTATCCCTATATCGTTGTAGACAACGAAGCGGGAATGGAACATATCAGCAGGGGTATCCTGCCGGGAATGCAGACAGCCATACTGGTGAGCGACTGTTCCCGCCGGGGCGTACAGGCTGCAGGAAGAATCGCCCAGCTGATCCATGAATGCGGTATGAAACCCGGGATGATTGGTTTGATTGTAAACAGGGCGCCAAACGGTGAACTGAATGAAGGCACTGCCCAGGAAATTGAAAAGCAGGGTCTGAATCTGCTGGGAGTAATCCCACAGGATGATACGGTTTATGAGTATGACTGCGATGGAAAACCGACCGTGCAGCTTCCGGAGGATTCTCCGGTGAAGATCGCGATGCGGGAAATCATTAAAAAGTTGAATTTCTAAAGCCGGATAACTCACAGATTTTTCTCCTCTTTTTTTGAAAAAAGAGGAAAAAATAAATCTTTCAGAACCCATGGGGGAGGATGGGATGTCGTTCTCCTGGGTGAAAGAATAAAAACTATAAGGAGGCTTATAATGAGTGAATTCAAATTAACAACTGTAGAAGAATTCGAGGCAGCGACAGACCGGCTCCTCGAGACAGGTGCAAAAGTAGGTGCTGACGCTTGGCAGCTTCGTGTGAAGAACCAGACTCCTCACTGTAAATTCGGTGAGCAGGGTATCTGCTGTCGTATCTGTTCTATGGGCCCATGCCGCATTACTCCAAAAGCTCCCCGCGGAATCTGTGGATGTGATGCTCATGGTATTGTAGGAAGAAACTACCTGAAATTTACAGCAGGCGGCTCTGCAACCCATTCCGACCATGGTCGTGAAATCTGTCATACTCTGTATGAAGCAGCAGCAGACGGTAACTATAAAGTAAAAGATCCCGACAAGCTGATCCGCATTGCAAAAGAATGGGGAATCGAGACAGAAGGAAAAGATATCTACGATCTGGCTCATGAAGTTGCAGAAACAGGTCTGATGGAATATGGTAAACCTTTTGGAACACAGCGTTTCTTAAAGAGAGCTCCTCAGTCTACTCAGGATATCTGGGAAAGAGAAGAGATCGCTCCAAGAGCAATTGACCGCGAGGTATCATGTTCCTTACATATGTCCCATATGGGATGTTCCTCAAAACCGGAAGCGCTGGTTCGTCAGTCCCTGCGTGCAGGTCTTTCTGACGGATGGGGCGGTTCCATGATGGGAACAGAGTTTTCAGACGTTCTGTTTGGTACTCCGAAACCCATCGATACGGAAGCCAACCTGGGTGTTATGGTGGAAGAAAACGTTAATATCGTAGTACATGGTCATGACCCGTCACTGTCTGAGATGATCTGTGAATATGCAGATGATCCGGAAATGATTGCATATGCAAAAGAAATGGGTGCAAAAGGCATCACAGTATCCGGTGTATGCTGTACATCCAATGAGGTTGCAATGCGTCGCGGTATTCCGATGGCAGGAAACTTCCTGCAGCAGGAAAATGTGGTGCTGACAGGTGCATGTGAGGCAATCGTCGTAGACGTACAGTGTATCTTCCCGGCGCTTGGCCCGCTTTCCAAATGTTTCCATACGAAGTTTATCACCACTTCTCCCATCGCTCAGATGCCAGATTCTGAATTCATCAGATTCAACGCAAAAACAGCAGGCGAGAATGCAAAAGCCATCGTAAAAATGGCGATCGAAAACTTCAAGAACAGAAAACCGGAACTGGTACACATTCCGGATATTAAACAGAAAGCAACCGTTGGTTACTCTGTAGAAGCAATTGTAAAAGTTCTGGACGGCGTTACCAATACACAGGTTGACGAGACCGGAACTACAAAACCGCTGATCGAATGTATTACATCCGGCGTTATCCGTGGCGCAGTTGCTATGGTAGGATGTAACAACCCGAAGGTAAGACCGGATACCGCTCACATCGAGCTGATGAAAAAATGTATCGCCAACGATATCATTATCATTGCTTCCGGATGCTCTGCACAGGCAGCAGCCAAAGCGGGTCTGATGGACAAACGTGCCAAAGATCTCTGCGGCGCAGGTCTGAAGAGAGTCTGCGAACTGGCTGACATTCCTCCGGTACTTCATATGGGATCCTGCGTAGATATCAGCCGTATGATGAATCTGGCTGCAGAACTGGCAAAAGATTCCGGATTGAAGATCTCTCAGCTTCCTGTAGTAGGATGTGCTCCGGAATGGATGTCTGAAAAAGCAGTATCCATCGGTAACTATGTAGTTGCCACCGGTATTGATACCTTCCTCGGCGTTGATCCCTATGTAGCCGGCTCCGATCAGATGGCTCAGCTTTTGACAAGCGGAATCAGAGACTGGGTAGAAGCTGCATATACAGTGGAAACAGATATCGAAAAACTGGTTGATCTGATGATCGAAAGAATCGAAGAGAAACGTGCGGCACTTGGTATCTAATTTATAATTGAAACAAAAAGGTGGATGAAAGAGCATGAAAATTGCAGTAACAGGAAAAGGCGGCGTTGGCAAGACAACAATCTCTGCAACACTCGCCAGATTATACGCAGATGAGGGAAGACATGTTCTGGCTGCAGATGTGGATCCGGATGCAAACCTGGGGCTGGCCCTGGGCTTTTCGGAGGAGGAACTGGCCGGCATTACTCCCATCAGCAGAATGCGTAAACTGGTAGAGGAAAGGACGGGGGCGACTCCGGACAATCAGTTTTATAAACTGAATCCC
The DNA here is from genome assembly GCA_050944435.1 of Ruminococcus sp. Classification (GTDB taxonomy): domain Bacteria; phylum Bacillota; class Clostridia; order Lachnospirales; family Lachnospiraceae; genus Ruminococcus_G. Next base: position 122,541 of record JBMNRB010000007.1, on the reverse strand, counting down.
AAAGTGGATGACATTCCGGATAAGTACGGAAAGCTGCATAACGGTGTGCGGCTGCTGGTTCTGGGCACCGTGGAAACGGGAGGCGGCGGATGCGTCTGCCCGGAGCATGTGATGCTGAAACGGATCATCAGCAACCTTGTGTTAAGACGGGATGATGTGGTGATCCTTGATATGGAGGCAGGACTGGAGCATCTTGGAAGAGGAACGACGGAAGGCATGGATTGTTTTATCGTCGTGATCGAACCGGGAGCAAGGAGCGTGCAGACCTACCGTAACGTCAAACGTCTGGCAGAGGATCTGGGAGTTTCCCAGGTGCGTGTGGTAGCCAATAAGGTCCGTGATGAGGAAGATGAACAGTTCATCAAAGAGCGGATTCCGGCCGAAGACCTGCTGGGTTTTGTCCACTATAATTCAGAAGTAATAGATGCTGATCGCAAGGGATGTTCCCCATACGATTTCAGTCAGTCTGCAACAGACGAAATCAGAAAAATAAAAGAGACAATCGATACGACGATTGCCTAAAGGAGGAAAAGACAGTGACATTATTTGAACGGGTATTTAGTGGAAATGATGCTGTATACGGCCTGACAGAGGGAGCCATCGACGGCGCCATCGCCCAGTACGGCGAGGACAAAGCAGTCAGCTTCCCGAATACAGCATACAGCCTTCCCTGCTACTACGCAGTAACAGGAACCAAAGTAACCAACTTAAAAGAATTAAAAGAAGCGCTGGGCGTGGTGAAAACCCTGATGACCAGAGAGAAACGCCTGAACGACGCGTTCATGTCCGGTGTGGCCACCGCTCTGTGCGCGGAGTTCATCGAAGTACTGAAATACATCGACGGAGCCACCCCCTATGAGGAGCCCTGCTACGGCCACCTTCCGGATGCTTCCATCCGTGAGCTGGGTGTGCCGCTGGTAACCGGCGACATCCCGGGCGTAGCCGTTATCCTGGGCGCAGCCCCCACCGCGGAAGAAGGCGTGGAGCTGGTAAAGAGCTACCAGGCACAGGGTATCCTGGTAACCCTGGTAGGCGGTATCATCGACCAGTGTACAGAAGTCGGATACAAGACCGGCGCCAACGTACGTGTGATCCCGCTGGGCAAGGATGTAACCAGTGTAATTCATGCCGTATCCATCGCGGTACGTGCAGCCCTGATCTTCGGCAACATCGAGCCGGGCGACGCGGCAGGCCTGATGAAGTACACCTTCGAGCGTGTACCGGCCTTCGTCAACGCGTTCAAACCGCTGGATGATGTGATCGTGGCAGCCGGCGCAGGCGCCATCGCCCTTGGTTTCCCGGTTATCACCAACGAGACGGAAAACATCTTCCGGGTACCGAAGAGCCTGATCGTTCAGGAGGACGTAAGTAAATTCAACCCGACCTCCCTGGAGGCCCGCAACATCAAGATCAAGATCACCAAGATCGATATCCCGGTGGCCTTTGCCAGCGCATTCGAAGGAGAGATCATCCGTAAAGGGGATATGCAGGTGGAATTCGACGGTTCCAGAGTGGACTGCTGCGAGCTGGTACAGACGAAAGAGATGTCCGAAGTGGAAGACCATCACTTTGAGCTGATCGGAAAAGATTTCGACGAATTCGAAGTGGGCAGCAAGCACAGTATCGCTTACGTAGTGGAAGTGGCCGGAAAGAGCATGCAGCCGGATTTCGAACCGGTATTCGAGCGTAAGTTCCACAACTACGTAAACTGCATCGAAGGGGTAATGCATACCGGACAGAGGGATATGATCCGTCTGCGTATCAGCAAGGACACCTTCAACGCAGGATTCCGCGCGAAAGACCTGGCAGAGGTGCTGTACGCGAGAATCAAGAGCGAATTTGAAGCCGTAGTGGATAAATGCCAGGTGAAGATCTACACCAACGACGAAGACTGTACGAGAATCCGTCATGAACTGGCGATTCCGGCCTTCAACCACAGAGATGAAAGAATCGGATCCATGACAGATGAATCCGTGGACGTATACTACAGCTGTATCATGTGCCAGGCCTTCTCCCCGAGCCACGTATGCGTGGTAACACCGGAACGTCTGGGCCTGTGCGGTGCTGTATCCTGGCTGGACGCGAAGGCAACCAACGAGCTGGATCCGGCAGGACCGTGCCAGGTAATCACCAAAGAAAAAGTAATCGACGAGCGGATCGGCGAGTACGAAGACGTAAACGAAGCGGTACGCAAGTTCTCCCAGGGCGCTCTGGAAGACGTATCCCTGTACTCCATCATGGAGAAACCGATGACCTCCTGCGGATGCTTTGAGTGTATCTGCGGTATCGAGCCCTTCTCCAACGGCGTATGTATCGCCAACCGTGAGTACGCAGGCATGACCCCGCTGGGCATGACCTTCCCGGAACTGGCCTCCATGACGGGCGGTGGTGTGCAGACACCTGGCTTCATGGGCCACGGCAAACAGTTCATCTCTTCCAAGAAGTTCATGAAAGCAGAAGGCGGAATCCAGAGAATCGTATGGATGCCCAAGGAGCTGAAGGATCAGGTGGCAGAGAAACTGAACGCTACAGCGAAAGAACTGTACGGTATTGACAACTTCACCGATATGATCGGTGACGAGACCATCGCGGAAGATCCCGAGACACTGGTAGCTTTCCTGACCGAGAAAGGCCACCCGGCCCTTGGAATGGACCCGATGATGTAAACGATAAGCGACGAATGCGGGACGGAAACAGCAGGACGCTGACTGTTTGCAGGCAGGCGTACTGCTGTGACGGCCCATATGAGTGCAACGAATAGCGAGAAGTCTGTGGACTTCGAGCGTGGCATTCGGAGCGGAAGCGGTGTGCGTTATGGTGGACGTCAGGCTTTGAGGTTGGCGTTCATGAATGACGAAGCACCCATATGAGTACAGCGTGGCATTGGGAGCATGCCTGATGCTTTTGAATGCACCGGTATAGGGGGATAAAAGAGGAAGCTCCCTGTGCGAAAAAATGGAAAATACCACCCCGGGAAAGAGATTGACCGGGGCGGTGTTCATGAAGATATCCCCGTCAGGGGGTAGAAAATTCAATAATTATATTGTATAATTATAGAAAAATTTATAAGGAGGCTAATGGAATGCCGTTTAATTTTAAACCACAAAAGTTTAATGCATCCATCAAAACCGTTGAGATTGGATGCGGAGACAAAGCAATCAAATTAGGAGGAGAAAGTGTATTTCCCTTCTACACATTTGACGGACCCATCGAAAACGCACCGAAAGTAGGTGTGGAAATTACAGATATGGGCCTGATCAATGCAACACCAGAGTTAATCGCATACTATGGTGAAGGCGCATCTATGGCAGATATGGCTAAGAAAGCAGCTGCAATGGAAGGTGCTGATTTTGTTTACCTGAGTCTGGAAGGCGGAGATCCCAACGGTGAAAATAAATCTGTTGAAGATCTGGTTGCAGTTGTAAAAGAAGTTGCAGATGCAATCGATGCTCCGCTGGTAGTTGCAGGATGTAAGAATGTTGAAAAAGACGCAGAACTGCTTCCCAAGGTTGCAGAAGCTCTGCAGGGCAAAAACGTAGTGATTATGCCGGCAAAAGAAGAAAACTACAAAGCTATTGGAGCAGCAGCAGGACTTGCATACAATCAGAAATTGGGTGCTGAATCTGCCGTTGATATCAACCTGGCAAAACAGCTGAACGTGGTAACCACTCAGCTTGGTGTAAAACCGGAAAGCATTGTTATGAACGTTGGTACTGCAACCGTTGGTTACGGTTATGAGTATGTAGTTTCTACAATGGACAGAATCAAAGCCGCAGCATTATCTCAGGATGACGCTATGCTGCAGATGCCGATCCTTACACCGGTTGCTTCCGAGACCTGGAATGTAAAAGAGTCTATGTCTTCAGAAGAAGATTCACCGGAATGGGGCTCCAGAGAGGAAAGAGGAATCTCCATGGAAATCATGACAGCGGCAGCTGACCTGGTATCCGGATCTAATGCTGTAGTTTTACAACATCCTCAGTCCGTTGCAACTATTTCAAAAATGATTAAAGAATTAGTATAATCATATAAAAACAGGAGGATAAAGAAACATGGCATTATCAGGTATTCAGATATTTAAAATGACACCAAAGAAAAACTGTAAGGAGTGCGGCAGCCCTACATGTATGGCTTTCTCAATGAAAGTTGCTCAGGGTGCAGTTGATATTTCTGCCTGCCCGTACATGTCAGAAGAAGCTCTGGCTTCCCTGGCAGCAGCTACAGCTCCGCCAATGAAAACAGTTAAAGTTGGAACTGGCGAAGGTGAATATACTCTGGGTGGAGAAACAGTTCTCTACAGACATGAAAAAACTTTTGTGAGCAAAACAAGATATGCAGTGGCTCTTTGCAGCTGCATGGATGATGCTGAAATCGATGCAAAAATCGCAGCTATCCCGGCAGTAGATTATGAACGTATCGGTGAAAGAATGCATGTGGAAATGGTTTATGTAAACTATGACGCAGCATCTGGAGCAGATAAATACGTTGCACTGGTGAAAAAAGCAGCAGCAACAGGCAAAACTCTTGTACTGGGATGCGATGATGTGGAAGTTGCAAAGGCAGCTCTTGCAGAATGCAAAGACGGAAAACCGGTATTGAACGGTGCGAATGCTTCCAACTATGAAGCCATGAGCGCAGTAGCAAAAGAAGCAGGCGTAGTACTGGGTGTTTCCGGAGCAGATCTTAACGAACTGTATGATACAGTAGCGGCACTGGAGAAACTGGATAACAAAGAACTGGTTCTTGACGTAACAGGCGCAACGATCAAAGATACTTTTGCAAATGCTGTAAAAGTAAGACGTGCAGCTCTGAAAGATGAAGACAGAACATTTGGATATCCGTCCATCGTAAATCTGGTTAAAATAGCAAAAGGCGATAAATATATGCAGGAAGCGCTGGCTTCTGTATTTACCATGAAATATGGTTCAATCGTTGTTATGGAAGAGCTGGGATATGCAGAAGCTCTGCCTCTGTTTGGTCTGCGTCAGAACGTATTTACTGACCCGCAGAAACCGATGACAGTTGACACAGGTATTTATCCGCTGAACGGAGCAGATGAGAATTCTATCTGTCTGACAACTGTTGACTTCGCTCTTACATATTTCCTTGTTTCTGGAGAGCTGGAAAGATCAGGCGTACCCATTAATATGATCATCAGTGATGCAGGCGGACTTTCCGTACTGACTGCTTGGGCAGCAGGAAAACTTTCTTCTTCCTCTATCGCCAAGTTCATTACTGAGAATGTAGCAGACAAGATTAAATCCAGAAAACTGATCATTCCTGGTAAAGTTGCCGTACTGAAAGGTGATCTGGAAGCTAAATTACCGGATTGGGAAATCATCGTTGCTCCTAACGAAGCAGTTCAGCTGGTTAAATTCCTGAAAGATATGAAGGAGAACGGCCAGTTATAATCAGCGTTACCGCTGGATGAAAAAGGAGGTTTTTTTATAAAGCCTCCTTTTATAAGATAAAAAGGTAATGAGAAAAGGAGAAAAAACATGGCAAAATTTGTAACTATTGGGGAAAGAATTCACTGTATTTCACCGGCAATCAAAGAAGCTTTTGCTACACGCAACCCGGAAGCCATTCTGAAACGTGCTAAAGAGCAGCTGGATGCCGGCGCAACATATCTGGATGTTAATATTGGACCGGCTGAAAGTGACGGACCGGAACTGATGCAGTGGGCGGTTAAACTGCTTCAGGAAAACTTCGACAATGTTCCCCTGGCATTGGATACAGCGAATAAAGCAGCTATCGAAGCTGGTATCGCTGTATACAACAGAGCAAAAGGAAAACCCATTGTTAACTCTGCAGATGCAGGCGACAGAATCAGCTATATCGATCTGGCTGCAGCAAACGATGCAATCGTTATCGCTCTTTGCTCCAATGGACCGATCGCTGCAGACAATGACGAGCGTATGGTACACTGCCAGACAATGCTTGAGCATGGTATGATGCTGGGCATGGAGCCCACAGATCTGTGGTTTGACCCGTTGTTCGTAGTAGTAAAAGGTATGCAGGACAAACAGATGGAAGTTCTGGAAGCTATCAAAATGTTCAGCGATATGGGCCTGAACTCAACCGGCGGTCTTTCCAACAACTCTAACGGTATGCCGAAACACATCAGACCGATCATGGATGCAGCTTTAGTTGCTATGTGTATGATGCAGGGTCTTACTTCAGCAATTGTAAATCCCTGTGATCAGAGACTGATGGAAACCATCAAGTCCTGTGATGTATTTAAGAACAATACTCTGTACGCAGATTCTTACCTGGAACTGTAATCAGTAGTTAAGAGGCTGAATCTTATGTTCAAAGTAACTTTTAAGTTTGAAAGTGGCGAAGCGGTGGAAACCTTCGCCACTTCCGGTGAAAACCTTCTTGAGGTAGCAAGAAAAACAAATGTAGCTATCGATGCTCCCTGTTCCGGCAATGCTTCCTGCGGGAAGTGTCGTGTAAAGCTGGTAGGCGGTGAACTGGAATCCAAGAAAACCCGCCATATTTCAGATGAAGAGTACGAGCAGGGTTGGCGGTTGGCCTGTGTAAGTACGGTTGAGGCAGATGTGGAAGTACTGGTTCCGGATATTGCTTCGGCGTATCGAAGCAGAATGAAAGTTGCGGATTTAAGTTCACCAGATGAGGTCGCCATTTTTGAAAAAACGAAACAGGGTCTGGAAGAGGCTGGCATTGCTCTGCACAATAGTCTTCGGACAGTCAGAGTAACGATGGATGTGCCGTCGCTGGATGATACCATGCCGGATAACGAGAGACTGATTCGTGCGTTGAAAAAAGAGCTGAACACAGATGTGATCAGCCTGCCTTATTATGTGATGAGAAGACTGCCGGATGTTCTGCGCAGCAGTAATTTTGATGTGCAGTGCGTTATTCGTACAGCTGCAAATGGTCATGTGTTTGTTTATGACATTTATGAAAAAGATGCAGATGTAGTGATTGGCGGTCTGGCTATTGATATCGGAACAACGACGGTGTCAGGTCTGATCATCAATATGGAAACGGGAGAAATTATTGGAAAAGCTTCCAGCGGAAACGGACAGATACGGTATGGTGCGGACGTTATCAACCGTATAATCGAGTCCACAAAACCAGGAGGACAGCAGCGGCTGCAGGATGCGGTGATACAGGAAACAATTAATCCGATGATTGAACAGATGTGTCGTACCAGCGGATTTGATGCCAGACATATCTATCGGATGTGTGTGGCGGGGAATACCACGATGAATCATCTGTTTTCCGGTATCAACGCGGATCATCTCAGAATGGAGCCTTATATCCCCGCTTTCTTTAAGACAAACTCCTTCTTTGCTTCGGATCTGGATATTCATATTAATCCGGATGCTCACATTATCGTTGCACCCAATATCGGAAGTTATGTGGGTGGCGATATCACGGCGGGTACTCTGGTAAGTATGATCTGGAACCGTCCGGAGTTTTCTCTGTTTATCGATCTGGGTACCAACGGTGAGCTTGTATTTGGCAATTCAGAATTTATGATGAGCTGTGCATGTTCAGCGGGTCCGGCCTTTGAAGGCGGCGATATCAGCTGCGGTATGCGTGCCACAGACGGGGCCATAGAGGCCTGTGTAATCGATAAGGATACGATGGAGCCTTCCTTCGATGTGATCGGGAAAGAAGGGGAAAAACCTGTTGGATTATGCGGATCCGGCATTATTGATGTGATCAGCGAGCTGTATCGCTGCGGAATTATTAACCCCAAAGGAAAGTTCATTCGGGAAGGCAAACGTATTCGCCATGATAAATACGGTATGGGCAGTTATGTGCTCGCTTTCCAGGAAGAGGCGGCTTCTGTGAAAGATATTGAAATCACAGAGGTGGATATTGATAATTTTATTCGCGCCAAGGGAGCAATTTTCTCTGCGGTCCGTACGATGCTGGATTCTCTTGGATTTGATATAACTATGGTGGAGGATGTTTATGTAGCCGGCGGTATTGGAAGCGGAATTAATATGCAGAACGCTGTGAATATTGGCATGCTGCCTGACATTCCCATGGAGAAATTCCACTATATTGGGAATTCATCCCTTTCCGGTGCGTATGCAATGCTTCTGTCCACAGAAGCGGAAAAGAAAACCTATGAAGTTGCTGCCAATATGACATATATGGAATTAAGTGCAGTTCCCACTTATATGGATGAATTTATTGCATCCTGTTTCATACCTCATACGGATACCACATTATTTCCGTCAGTAACATTAAAGTAGGCATTTGAGGTGACTATGGAATTTAATTATGATAAAGACAGCAAAGAACGGATTCCTTATGAATATTATTTAGAACGATATCAGAAGGAGGATCCGGCTGCGATCAGTGAAAGAACTCAGATTCCCTATGATGAAACGGACGGTCTGTTTACGTTGCGTCTGATGGGATGCACCTATAAGATTTCCTGGCCGGATTATAAGATCACGGCGGTAAAGGAAGAGGTTATCCGTTATTATCCTCTGGAAAATGCGGCTAATGCCAAAATACTGGTATTGCGTTATCTTCTGGAGGGAACGGCTGCGCCCGCTTCCGGAAATTTTCTTACCTATCGGGAAATGCCCTGGGGTGAGGTATACTTCCGGCAGTTTCAGGGACGCTGTATTTTTCGCTTGGCTTATGGCTATGGCAATAAGCTGGATCAGTTTCAGAATATTATGGAACGATTGGGAGCGGTCAGACTGGAATACGGAGACTGCGGTTATGAATTTGAATTCATGAATAATCTCCGTCTGCGGTTTATTTTGTGGACGGGAGACGACGAGTTTCCGCCGTCAGCACAGATTCTTTTTGCTGACAATTTTTCAGCGGCCTTCCATGGAGAAGATATGGCTGTCGTTGGCGATGTGTCTATTGGCGTATTAAAAGCGCTGAGTGCGCAATAGAAATATAAACGGACGTTGTAAATTCATGTGATACTTTGTATGACTGAATCTTGCAGCGTCCTTTTTATCATATGTTTTGATATAAATTTATAAAATATAGGAAAAAGAAAAATCTGACGAATGTTATAAAAATATATGAAAAAATAGTAAAATCTAATGGAAATTTTCCCGCAAACGTATTATGATTGTATGGATAAAACAATTAAAAAGGAGTATTGAAATGGAATTATCTACGTTACCGTGCAATGAATTTGTGGATGTGCTGGCATCGAAAGCCGCAGTACCCGGCGGCGGCGGAGCTTCCGCTTTAGTGGCGGCAATTGGAACGGCCCTAGGAAATATGGTAGGGTCTTTGACAGTGGGAAAAAAGAAGTATATAGACATAGAGGAAGAAATGTGGGCATTGAAAGCCAGATGCGATATCATGCAGAAGCAGCTTCTTGGACTGGTGGAAAGAGATGCGGAATTCTTTGAACCTTTATCCAAAGCCTATGGAATGCCTAAAGATACGGAAGAGCAGAGGGCGGAAAAAGAGCGGGTGATGGAGAGCGCGTTGAAAGAAGCCTGTACAGTTCCTATGGAGATTATGGCTTCCTGCTGCGAGGCCATTGATATTATCGCAGATTTCGCCGGAAAAGGCTCTGCCCTGGCCATCAGCGATGCAGGTGTGGGAATTGAATTCTGTAAGGCAGCACTGAAAGGCGCCAGCCTGAATGTGTATATTAATACGAAAGCGATGAAAGACAGGGAGTATGCGGAGCAGCTGAATGCAAAATGCGATGCAATGCTGGACTACTATCCGAAAAAGGCGGAGCGTGTTTATAATGAAGTGCTGAATCGTTTGAAATAATGGAGGAGTTATTGTATGGCCAGACAACTACTGGGAAAAGAAGTGACAGCGGCGCTGAATGAGCGGATCAAAAGTGATGTTGATAAATTGAAAGAAAAGGGCGTTACGCCTGTTCTTGGTATTGTGAGAGTAGGAGAACGTCCCGATGATCTCTCCTACGAACGGGGGGCAGTAAAAAGGTGCGAGACTCTGGGAGTGGAATATGAAAAATTTCTGCTTCCGGAATCCGTATCCCAGGCGGAACTGATGGAAACTATCCGTGAGGTAAATGAAAGGGAGGATATTCACGGTGTGTTGATTTTCCGTCCTCTGCCGAAACATTTGAATGAAAAAGAGATAATTCAGGCGCTGGCGCCGGAAAAGGATGTGGACGGCATTACCGATGGCTCCATGGTTGGAGTGTTTACCAGTACGCCTCAGGGATTTCCTCCCTGTACACCCCAAGCATGCATGGAGATTCTGGATCATTACGGAATCGACTGTACAGGGAAAAAGGCCGTTGTAGTGGGACGCAGCCTGGTAGTGGGAAAACCGGCGGCGATGATGCTGCTGAAAAAAAATGCTACGGTTACCATATGTCATACCAGAACAAAGGATATGCCTTCTGTGGTCCGGGAAGCGGATATTGTGATTGTGGCAGCCGGCCGGGCCGGTGTGGTGGATGATTCCTATCTGTCACCGGGGCAGATTGTCATTGATGTGGGCATCAATGTGAATGAAGAAGGAAAACTCTGTGGAGATGTTGATTATGAGAAGGCAGAACCGGTGGTGGAGGCTATTACGCCGGTTCCCGGCGGCGTGGGCAGCGTGACTACATCGGTATTGGTTGGTCATGTGGTGGAAGCTGCCATGCGCAAATGCGGAAAGTAAGGAGGAGACATTATGCTGGATCAGTCCTATTATGATTTGACGGATGGAATTATTGAGCGGTACGGCAGGAAAGCCAGCTCTCTGATTCCCGTTATGCAGGATATCCAGGCAGAATATCGATATCTGCCTGGAGAATTGCTGACTTATGTGGCCAGACAGATTGGAGTGACAGAGGCAAAGGCTTACAGTGTCGCTACTTTTTATGAGAATTTTTCCTTTGAACCAAAGGGAAAATATATTATTAAAGTCTGTGACGGCACCGCCTGCCACGTGAAAAAATCTATTCCTGTCCTGGAAGCTCTTTATCAAGAGCTGGGACTCAGTAAAAAGAAAAAGACGACGGACGATATGCTTTTCACTGTGGAGACGGTGTCCTGTCTTGGAGCCTGCGGCCTGGCGCCGACCATGACGATTAACGATGAAGTATATCCCAAGATGACGCCGGAAAAGGCCGTTGCCGTTGTTCGCGAATTGAGAGGTGATAGCAAATGATTCTGAAAGATAGAAATGATTTGATAGAGGTTCAGAAGGAAGCCGTAAAGGAAATTGAATCCTATGACTGCCGGATTCTTGTCTGTTCAGGTACCGGCTGCGTGGCTTCCGGATCGGAGAAAATCTACGAAAAGTTTCAGGAGCTTTTGAAAGATATGCCGGGAGTTTCTCTGGAATTTGCACACCACGACAGCGATGCTCATATGGGAATTAAGAAAACCGGCTGCCAGGGTTTTTGTGAGTTGGGACCTCTTGTAAGAATTCAGAAAAAAGACAGTACGATTCAGTACATAAAAGTGCAGCAGGATGACTGTGAGGAAATTATTGAGAAAAGCATTCAAAAGGATGAGGTCATTGAGCGGCTTTTGTACCATCAGGGAGAAAAAACATACCGTCATCCGGAAGAAATTCCTTTCATTGCGAAGCAGACGCGTATTGTACTGGAGAATTGCGGAAAGTACGACGCCCAGTCTCTCAGTGAGTACCTGGCGTCCGGCGGGTTTAAAGCGCTGGAAAAGGCTCTTTTTGAGATGAAGCCGGAAGAAGTGGTAGAGGAAGTTGATAAATCAGGCCTTCGCGGCAGAGGCGGCGGCGGTTTCCCCACAGGAAGAAAATGGAAACAAGTGGCGGCTCAGGAAGAAAAAGAGCGGTATGTGGTCTGCAATGGAGACGAAGGGGATCCGGGCGCTTTCATGGATGGTTCGGTCATGGAGGGTGATCCCTATAAATTGCTGGAAGGGATGATCATTGCCGGATACGCAGTGGGATCTGAGAACGGTTATATTTATGTGCGTGCGGAGTACCCCCTTTCTGTAGCAAGACTGCGGTATGCCATTGGGGAATTGGAAAAGGCAGGACTGTTGGGAGAAAATATTCTGGGAACTGATTTTACTTTCCATCTTCATATCAACAGAGGTGCAGGCGCCTTTGTCTGCGGCGAAGGAAGCGCGCTGACGGCGTCCATAGAAGGAAACAGAGGAATGCCCAGGACCAAGCCTCCCAGAACGGTAGATCAGGGCCTCTGGGCAAAGCCGACGGTGCTGAATAATGTGGAGACATATGCCAATGTGCCGAAGATAGTGCTGAAGGGGGCAGACTGGTTCCGGACCATCGGTTCTGAAAAGAGTCCCGGCACGAAAACCTTCTCCATCACAGGAGCTATTGAAAATACCGGGTTGATTGAGGTTCCCATGGGAACGACTCTCCGGGAGATTATCTACGATATCGGCGGCGGTCTGAAAGGCGGCGCTGAGTTTAAAGCGGTGCAGATTGGAGGGCCTTCCGGCGGATGCCTTACGAAAGATCACCTGGATGTGGGACTGGATTTCGATTCTGTGAAAAAATATAATGCCATCGTGGGTTCCGGCGGTCTGGTTGTCATGGATGAACATACCTGTATGGTGGAAGTGGCGCGGTTCTTTATGAGTTTTACCCAGAGAGAATCCTGTGGAAAATGTACTCCTTGCCGTATCGGGACGAAACGTATGCTGGAGATCCTGGAACGGATCGTGGCGGGAAAAGGAAAGGTGGAGGATCTGGACCGGCTGGAAGAAATCGCAGAGTTTGTCAAAACCAATTCTCTGTGCGGTCTTGGAAAGAGCGCTCCGCTGCCGGTTATCAGTACGCTGAGAACTTTCCGCGACGAATATATGGAACATATAGTGGACAAACGATGCAAATCCCATACCTGTCAGGCATTAAAACAGTATCAGATTGATCCTGAGAAATGTAAAGGGTGTACCAAATGTGCCAGAGAATGTCCGGTGGGAGCGATTGCCGGCGAGAAAAAACAGCCCCATCAGATTGACCAGACAAAATGTATCCGCTGCGGCGCCTGTCTGGAAGGATGTAATTTCGGCGCAGTGTATGTGGAGTAAGGAGGAGAGACTATGATTCATGCAGTCATCGATGGAATCCCTGTGGAGGTAGAAAAAGGGACTACAATTCTTCAGGCAGCCGAATCAGTCGGCATTAAGATTCCTACGTTGTGTTATATTAAAGGTCTGATGCCGGATGGTTCCTGCCGTATGTGCATGGTGGAAATTGAAAACCGTGGCTGGAGCAAACTGGATACGGCCTGTTCCGCTCACGTTTCGGAAGGCGACGTGATACAGACAAAAAGTGAAAAGGTTATTGCATCCAGAAAAGGCGTGCTGGACCTTCTGCTTTCCAATCATAAGACGGACTGTTTTTCCTGTGCGGGAAACGGTTCATGTAAACTGCAGGATTACTGCTATGAATACGGAGTGGAAAAAACCAGTTATGAAGGAGAAATGACTGAATTTCCCATAGATGATTCCAATCCGTTCTTTACTTATGATCCCAATCTGTGTATTTTGTGCCACCGGTGCGTTAATACGTGCAATAAGATTGTGGGAAGAGGAGCGATCGATACAGCGGAGAGAGGATTTAATTCTGTGATTTCCACGCCCTTTGGCGTGCCCCTGCGTGAAAGCTCCTGCGAGTCTTGCGGAAACTGTGTAGCGGCATGTCCCACCGGAGCATTAAGTTCAAAACGCAGAAAGAATTATCGCCCATGGCAGGTGGAAAAGAAAGTGCTTACCACATGTCCCCACTGTGCTACGGGATGTCAGTATTATCTCATTGTAAAAGACGGAAAAATTGTGGATACAGAAGCCGCCGACGGTCCTTCCAACCGGGGACTGCTCTGCGTAAAAGGCCGTTCCGGTTCTTTTGATTTTGTCCATTCACCGGAGAGACTGACCCATCCATTGATTAAAAATAAAGAAACCGGAGAATTTGAACGGGCCTCCTGGGATGAAGCGCTGGATCTGGTTGCATCCAGGTTCCTGGAAATCAAGAAAAAATACGGACCGGACGCACTGGCGGGATTTGCCTGCTCCCGTTCGCCCAACGAAGATATTTATATGATGCAGAAGCTGGTTCGCTGCGCATTTGAGACCAACAACGTAGATAACTGTGCCCGCGTCTGTCATTCCGCGTCTGTATCCGGACTGTCTATGACGCTGGGTTCCGGAGCCATGACCAATCCCATTGCCGATATCACTCAGAAACCTGATGTGATTATGCTGGTAGGTTCCAATCCGGAGGAAGCCCATCCGGTGGTGGGCATGCAGATCCGTCAGGCGGTGCAGCGGGGATGCAAGATAATCGTGGTAGACCCGAGAGATATTGATTTGGCGAAGCATGCAGATATTCATCTGAAACTCCGACCGGGAACCAATGTGGCTTTTGCCAACGGCATGATGCATGTAATTATCGAAGAAGGCCTTCAGGATATGAAGTTCATCGAAGAGAGGACAGAAGGCTATGAAAAGATAAAGGAAATCGTCAAGGATTACACGCCGGAGAAGGTAGGTGAAATCTGCCATATTGATCCGGATGATCTGCGCAAAGCCGCTGTTATGTATGCGAAAGCAGACAAAGCCCCCATTATTTACTGCCTGGGTGTGACTGAGCATTCCACCGGCACGGAAGGCGTTATGTCCATGTCCAACATGGCCATGCTGGTGGGTAAACTGGGAAGAGAGGGATGCGGCGTCAATCCTCTGCGCGGTCAGAATAACGTACAGGGCGCCTGCGATATGGGGGCTCTGCCGGGAGATTTCCCCGGTTATCAGAAGGTGACCAATCCCGATGTGATTGCCAAGTTTGAAAAGGCCTGGGGCAAGAAATTGAATCCCAATCCGGGTATGCATGCAACGGACGTATGGCCGGCGGCTATCCGGGGAGAGGTAAAGGGACTGTATATTTTCGGAGAAGATCCTATCGTGACCGACCCGGATACCGCCCACATCATCAAAGCGCTGGAATCTCTGGATTTTGTGGTGATGAATGAGCTTTTCATGACAGAAACGGCACAGTACGCCGATGTTATTCTGCCGGGCGTCAGCTACGCAGAGAAAGAAGGTACATTCAGCAACACGGAGCGCAGGGTACAGCGGGTGCGCAAGGCGGTGACAATACCGGGAGAAGCAAGACCGGATACGGATATTTTTATTGATATTATGAATCGGATGGGATATCCCCAGCCTTACCTGACTCCGGCGCAGATTATGGATGAGATCGCCTCTGTGACGCCAAGTTTCGGCGGTATCAGCCATGCCAGACTGGATGCAGGGGAAACGCTGCAGTGGCCCTGCCCCACAAAAGATCATCCGGGAACGCCGATTCTGCATGTGGGTAAGTTCACCAGAGGACTGGGATGGTTCTATCCTGCAGAATACGTTCCTTCCGCGGAGCTTCCTGATGAAGAATATCCCATTATCCTTATGACCGGGCGTATTCTGTATCATTATACGACGAGAGCCATGACAGGAAAGACGCCGGGGCTGATGGAAATCGAGGGAAAATCGTTTATTGAAATGAATTACAAAGATGCAGATGCCATTGGGGTAAAAACCGGGGACAAAGTAAAGGTCTCCTCCCGCCGCGGTCAGATCGTATCTACCGCCCGTGTGGGAAGAAAAGTATCCCAGGGAGAATCCTGGATGCCTTTCCATTTCCCGGATGGAAACGCCAACTGGCTGACCAATGCGGCCCTTGACAAATATGCAAGGATACCGGAATATAAAGTATGTGCGGTAAAAATTGAAAAAGCATGACGGAAAGGGGAGAAGAAGAATGTATCCGGAACGGGTAGAGCTGGAAGAGGGACTTAATCTGCTCCTGCAGCAGGGACGGAAGATGGACACAGAAAAAGTTCCGGTTGCAGAAGCAGACGGCCGGGTGCTGGCGGAAGATATTATTTCCAGGGAAAGTATCCCTCCCTTTGACCGATCTCCATACGATGGCTACGCGTTAATTGCGGCAGATACCGTTTGTGCCTCAAAAGAAAATCCGGTGACTCTTTCTGTCATAGAAGAAGTGCCGGCGGGTTATGCTCCGGTTCATGAACTGAACCCGGGGCAGGCCGTAAAGATATTGACCGGAGCGCCTGTGCCTTCAGGCGCTACGGCCATTGTGAAGTACGAAGACACACAGTTTACCGATACTGCAGTTTCCATCTTTGCCCCCTGCCGGGAGGGAAGCAACATTGTGCTGGCCGGTGAAGACGTTAAAGAGGGAGAGCTGGTGGTAGAAAAGGGAAGACAGCTTTCTCCAGCGCTGGTGGGCCTTATGGCCGGCCTGGGATACGAGAAGGTTTCGGTCTACCGTCCTCTGACTGCCGCCCTTTTGAGTACGGGGGATGAATTGATTCCCATAGGCGAAAAACTGAAACCGGGAAAGATCAGGAACAGCAGTATTTATATGATTGCCTCCTATCTTCAACGGTGGCAGGTAAAAACTTCTGTGCTGGGAATAGAGAAAGACCGGGCGGAACAAATAGCGGGGAAGATAAAGGAAGGGCTGGCAGGCCATGATCTGATGATTACCACCGGCGGCGTATCGGTGGGAGATTATGATATGGTGCTGGAGGCGCTTAAGATTCTGAAGGCGGATATTTTATTCTGGAAGGTAAAGATGAAGCCGGGGATGGCTTTTGTGGGCGCTGTCTGGGAAGGAAAACCCATTCTTGCCCTGTCAGGAAATCCTTCGGCGGCAGCGGTTTCTCTTTTTATGCTGGGCAGACCGCTGATCCGGAAAATGTCCGGGAGAAAAGAGTATCGCACAGAAGAAATTCAAGTGCGTATGATGGAAGATTTTCCAAAGAAAAGTCCTTCCAGGCGGTTTCTTCCGGGAACGCTGGAAATTATAGAGGGAGAAGCCTGGATTCGATTTGCAAAGAAGCAGGGAAATGGAATGCTTAATCCTATGCGGGATTGTGAAATTCTTGGAGAAATAGAGGCCGGAAGTCCGCCGATGAAAAGAGGAAGTATCATTCGCGCCTATCGGTTTTTCTAAGGGAGGCAGGAGAGTTGGAGATAAAACAGCAGGTGAGCGCCGGTATTTTGGCCGGAGGAAAAAGCAGCAGAATGGGACAGAATAAAGCAGATCTTATTCTGGGAAAAATGACTTTTCTTGAGCGGGCGGCGCGGGCCTGTGAAGGACTGCATTCTCTTCGCATCTCTGTGGATCGTGCGGACAGATATGAAAACTTGATATGGCCCGTGGTGGAAGACGAATTAAAAGAGTTCGGCCCACTGGAAGGAATATATCAGCTGGTAAAAGCATCTGAAACGCCTTATGTGCTGATTATCGCCACGGATATGCCCTTTTTGAACCGTGAATTTCTGGAGCGTCTCGCCGGATCCGTGACCGGTGAGGAAGACTGCGTGGTGCTTATGACGGAAGGAAAGGTACAGCCGCTGTGCAGTGTTTATGGAAAAGGCGTCCTTCCTGTGCTTGAAGAAATGAGAAAGGCCCGGGAACATAAAGTGAGACTTCTGTATTCCAGGATAAAGGTGCGCTACATAGAGGCGGATGAACTGGGAGGCGGGATGGAACTGTTAAAAAATATCAATACCCGTGAAGAATATGATGAGACAGTTAAAAGATTTTTATGAAGAGATGAGAAGGTGTCTGAAAGAGGCACCTCTTTTTGTCCTGTATCTGGACGGACTGGGCTATTATATGTACGAATATGCAAAAAGGGAAGGAAGGATCTCAGCCATGGAGGAGAAATACCGGGTGGAGCCGGCACAGTCTGTGTTTCCTCCGCTGACCAATCCGGCGCTGGCAACCATCCTTACCGGGAGAATGCCGGGGGAGCATAAGATTTTGAACCGAAGCAGTCATGTTTTGCAGGTTCCCACGATTTTTGATGAATGGAAGGGGAACAGTGCCTATCTGGAAGGAGACTCTGTGATAGTAAGGACAAATCCCCTTCCAAAACTTCATACAGCATGGAAAGGGCAGAAGGGGGATGAACGGATTTTTCATTCTGCGCTGAAAGAAATAGATAAAGGCACCTACTTTATCTTCGTCCATTTTCATGGCATCGATGATGCTGCCCATATGGGGGGACCATACTCGCTGGATGTTTTGGCGGAGATCAAAAGGAAAGATGAGATTGCAGGAGTGATTGCGGAGCATTTTCCAGGACAGGTGCTGCTGATCAGCGATCATGGACTGCATGAAGAAGGAAAAGGAGGGGATCATGGAAATACCTGCCATGAGGATCTCACCGTTATATGGGGGACGAAATTATGATATTGCCGAAAGATAAAAAGAAAGCAGAGATTACAGTGAATCGTATCATCGACGGCCAGAACAGGAAAGAAAAGTATGCCGGGATTTCAGTGAGAGAGCTTCGGGAAGATTGGAGCGGAATTATTCAGGTGGAATTTGTCGGCCGCGATGGTATGGCCGTAGCTGTGTCTGCGGAAGAAATTCTGAGCAGTTCCCGGCTGATTCTTGCGGAAGATCCCCAGGGGAATAACCTGCGCCTCATTGCCGGAGATGACAGCCACGGCCGCCGTTGGTGCAAAGATATAGAGGCAATAAAATTTGTGGAGGAAGAAGAGTGAAAATCTGTACGATTGTGGGAATACGAAAATCAGGCAAGACGACAACAGTGACAGAGCTGGTAAAAGAGCTGAAGAAGCGAGGGTATCGTGTGGGAACGGTAAAAACAGTATTTTGTCCCGCTTTCTCCATGGATCAGGAAGGCAGTAATACGGATCGCCATAGAAAAGCCGGAGCAGATATTATCGGGGTGAAGGGAAAAAGAGAAATGAATCTGATTTATCCCCGGGGAATGGATGATAATCACTTTTTTCCCTTGTTCCCGGTGGACATTCTGCTGGTGGAAGGAGACTATGAGGCGGGAGTGCCAAGAATTGTCTGCGCCCATAAAAGGGAAGACGCGCTGGAAAGGATCAATGATTTTACCGTAGCGGTCAGCGGAAAAATTGCAGAAAGGGAGGAAAGTTTCGGATCGCTGCCTGTCTTTAACATAAAGAAGGAGGCAGCGGCAGCGGCAGATTTGATAGAAAAGCTTCCGGAGGCAGTCTTTCCCATTCCCCTTTTGGATACGCCGGAGGGAGTTTCCAGCTTCTGTCAGTGCGGCTGTCATAAAGCAAAAGGGAAATGCGGCGGCGCCCTGGAAAGGCATCGGAATTCTTCCGGAAGAAAGCACATTTTTCTGACCGGGAAAAAGCAGGCGGGCAAGTCCACCATCCTTAAAAGAGCGCTGAAAGAGAAGGGGAAAGAAGTGTGCGGATATTATACTTTACCCTATGAGATAAACGGCGTTCGAAAGGGATTTTATCTGCACAGCATAAAAGAAATGGAGGAATTTGAAAACGACAGTCCCATTTCAGTGAGAGCGGGAAAACATCAAAGTTATCCTCTGACAGAAACCTTTGAGACCCTGGGGACGGCCGTACTGCGCGGGGCTCTCCAGTCAGACGAATGGATGATCGCAGATGAGGTGGGAAAGCTGGAGCGGGATGCGGTATCATTCCAGCAGGCTTTTTTCCAATGTCTGGATCAAAAAAGTCTGGTGCTGGGAGTTCTGCAGGATACAGACACTCCGTTTGTGAACGCCATAAAAGAAAGACCGGATGTGGAGGTATGGACAGTGACAGAAGAAAACAGGGAAAGGGTATATCAGAGACTGATAAAGCGTCTGTAATGCGCATGTTCCTTCCGTATCATGCATATAGTAATACCATATAGCATGTGTGTAAGGAGGAACGAGGATGGATACATTTTCTGTTTACAAAGATATACAAGCCCGTACGGGCGGATTATTCCTGGCCGGCGTTGTAGGGCCGGTGCGAACTGGAAAATCCACGTTTATCAGGAGGTTTATGGAAGTACTGGCCCTTCCCGCCATGGAAGAAACACAGCGGGCGGAAATGAAGGATAGCCTTCCTGTCAGCGGATCCGGGAAACTGATTACCACAGTGGAACCCAAATTTGTGCCCAAAGAAGCGGTGGAAATTGAACTGGGGGAGGATATTCGTGTAAAGCTGCGTCTGATTGACTGTGTGGGATATCTGATACCGGAAGCTTCCGGAAATCTGGAGGACGGAAGGGAGCGAATGGTTAAGACGCCCTGGTTTGATCACGAGATCCCCTTTCATCAGGCGGCGGAAATGGGGACGCAGAAAGTAATCCGGGAACATTCCACCATTGGCTTTCTTGTAACCTGCGACGGTTCTTTCGGAGAAATTCCCCGGGAAAATTATGTGGAGAGTGAGGAAAGGACGGCGGCAGAGCTGAAGGATGCCGGCAAACCATTTCTGATTCTTTTAAATTCGCAGAAGCCATACAAGGATGAAACAAAACAACTGGCGTCCAAACTTCAGGAGAAGTACCAGACATCCGTTTTGCCGGTGAACTGTGAACAGCTGAAAAAGGAAGACGTGATCCGGATACTGGAAAAAATCCTGTATGAATTCCCCATACGTCAGATGGAGTTTTACATACCGAAATGGGTGGAACTGCTGCCTGTCACACATCAGTTGAAAGCAGATCTGATATCACATATCCGGGAGATGATGGAAAAGTATCATTATATTCGGGACATTAGCAGAGAACCTCTTCACATGGATAGCGAATATGTAAATAAACTGGAAATGAGCAGCGTGGATCTGGCCACCGGCATCATAAAAGTGCGGGTGGAGATTGATGAGAAATATTATTATCAGATGCTCAGCGAAATGACCGGGGTGGAAATTGAAGGAGAGTATCAGCTGATTCATATTTTAAAGGAAATGTCGGCGATGAAACAGGAATACCGGAAAGTGCAAAGCGCTATGTCTTCGGTTCGGGGATGCGGATACGGGGTGGTGATTCCGGAAAAAGAAGAGATTGAACTGGATGAACCGTCTTTGATCCGACAGGGAAATAAATTCGGTGTTAAAATCAAATCGGCCAGTCCTTCTATTCATATGATAAAGGCCAATATTGAGACTGAGATAGCGCCTATTGTGGGAAGCGAAGAGCAGGCGAAAGATCTGATCGCTTATATTAAAGAAAATGCCAGCCGGGAAGACGGTATATGGCAGACGAATATTTTTGGAAAATCTATTGAACAGCTGGTGGAAGATGGGATTCGGACGAAAATTGCCCAGATCAGTGAGGAGAGTCAGATTAAACTTCAGGACACCATGCAGAAGATTGTAAACGACAGTAAAGGAGGCCTGGTCTGCATCATTATCTGAGACATTGACTTTTGATTGGGAAAAAGTTATAATAACGGCAGTGTATGGGAAACGTGCACTGTCGTTATTTTTTAAGTGCAACCAGGCGGAATGGAAATAAAGGAGTATAAAATGAAAGGGATAAAAGTGAGACTGTTGGCAGGAGCGCTGGCAGTATGTATGGCAGTGCCGCAGACAGCATGGGGAGCCGACGCCAGTATGTCTGGGGCGGATTTGTCCGTATTGGAAAATAGTGCAGAAGGGGAGTACCCAGAAGAGAAATATCCGGAAGAGGAGTATCCTGAGAATGAATATCCGGAGAGCACATTCCAGGAAGAAGAACTGGAACAAGAACCGTCAGAAGGACAGGACAAAGAGCCGGCGGCTGATGGAGAGACAGGGGAAATTATACCGGGAAATAATTTAATGCCTGAAGAATCAGATGAGCTGTCAGAGAATGAAATAATCAGTGCGGGGCCAGAGAAGGAGCAGGAGATTAATGCTCAAGCGGGAGAACAGCAGGAAGGCTGGGTAGAGGAAGATGGGCAGATACGGTATTACCAGGAAGACGGCACCTATGTTCAGAATGACTTTTTGAAAGTCGATGGGAAATCGTTTTATTTTAATGAAGACGGCTTTTTACAAACCGGATGGGTAACCGTAGAGGACAAGGTATATTATCTGAAAAAAACCGGTGAACCGGGGAAAATAGGCCAGATGTTTACCGGTCAGCAAAACATCGGAGGCAAGACATATTATTTTTCGCCGGAAGGAGCGCTGCAGACAGGGTGGCAGAAAATCGGCGGATACCATTACTATTTCCAGAAATCAGGCACAGAGGGAACGCTGGGCAGAATGGTCACCGGCTGGCTGCTGAACGGAGGAAAAATCTATTACCTGAAGAAGACCGGGGATAAAGGAGTAAAGGGAAGAAGATTCACCGGCTGGGTAAATATAGAGGGAAAAACATATCATTTTGACAGCAGCGGCGTTATGCAGACAGGGTGGCAGAAAATCGGAAAGTATTATTTTTATTTTAAAGCCACAGGAGATTATGGAACAAAGGGTCAAATGTTTACCGGCCTCCAGAAAATAGGAGGAAAAACGTACTATTTCAAGAAAACAGGCGCATTTGGCGTTAAGGGATCGAGGTTTACCAATTATACTTATAAAGTAAATGGAGTTGCCTACCATTTTGGCAGTGACGGAGTCGGAGAAAAGGTTAAAATGTATACGATACACTTTTATTCCGAAGACGGCAAAACCGAATATGAAGATTTGCAGATGAAAGGATACAAAGGCGAGAAAATTCAATTGCCGGATGTGCCCCAGAAATTAAATTACTCCGGAACAGGATGGAGTACGAAAAAGAATGCTGCGGCTTCTTCTGCGAAAGCTTCCGGCACAACGATTACCGTAACTGGAGAAATGAATTTTTATGGATGTTGGGAAAAAGCGAAAACAGTTCAGTTCTTTTACAACAGCGGTACAGGCGAGTATCTGAGTCTCAGAGAAAATGTGACGGGAAGTTCCCTGGTTTTGCCCAGCATAAAAAGTGCTTCGGGATATACCTTCCTGGGGTGGTCGGATAAACCAAAGCAGAATTCATATCCCAAGTACCGGGCTGGGGAGCGCATTGATGTTGCCAAAGGGATGAAACTGTATTCTGTCGTAATACAAAATCCCGTTGCCGGCCCGGACAGTATTCAGACAAGCCAGGCATACGATAAAGTTTTCTTTATCGGGGATTCCAGAACAGTAGGAATAAAAAATCAAGTGGTAAGGTTAAACGGCAGCGTCCCGGAAAATGTGGAATTTTTCTGCCAGGGCAGAATTGGGCTGAAGTGGTTCCAGGAAAACAAAGACAGTATTATAGAGCGGATAAAGAGTAAAGAGGGACGGGTGGCTGTAATATGGAATCTGGGAGTTAACAACTTGTATTATAATTCGTCCTCAGGTTATCGGCAGACGATTGCCAATGCATATATCGAGGAAATGGAACAGTTGGCGGAAGCATTGTCTTCGGGCAGCTGCGATATGTATTTCATGTCGGTGAATCCGCTGAATGATAATGAATGCCATGCAAATGGCTGGGGGGAAAGATATTCCAAATGGGTATTGGATTTCAATTATCTGGTAAGAACCGGATTAAAAAACTATCAGTATATTGATACGTATAATTATCTGATTAATACAGGATTTCAGCTGGCGGACGGACTCCACTATACGCCGGCAGTAAATGGAAAAATATATAATAAAGCGATCGAAGCCATTGATACATACGCAGGGGAAACAGGAGAGCAGGAATAAGATGAAAAATAAAAAGGGAAAAATACTGGTCTGGATGCTTGTGATTTGTCTTGCAGTGCCTCAGACAGCATGGGGGGCAGCGGAAATGGAAGAGGGAACAATTCCGGAAAACCAGACGCCACTTGAAGAAACACAGGAGCAGGAAGAAGAGACTGAAACAAAGACGGAAGAGGAGACTGAACCGGAGTCGGAAGAAGAGAATATCCCGGAGTCAGAGGAAGAGACTGTATCAGAACCGGAAGAAGAAACTGAATCAAAGGCAGAAGAAGAGACTGCGGCGGATTCGGAAAAAGAAGAGACTGTACCGGAGAACGAAACAGAGCAGGGCGAATTGGAGATTATACAGGAACCGGCAGCGGGAGCAGCGGCTGCGCGCAAAGGCTGGGTGCAGGAGGAGGATGGAATCCGATATTACAATGAAGACGGTTCTTTTACCCAAAATGATTTTCAGCAGATTGGGGGAAAATACTTTTACTTTGATGAAAACGGGTTCTTAGCCACCGGCTGGAAAGAGATAGAGGGAGAACGCTATTATTTCCAAAAATCCGGGGAAACAGGCATCCTGGGACGGATGGTGACGGGCTGGCTGTTAAACGGCGGAGAAATTTATTATTTAAAAAAGACCGGTGAAAAGGGAGTAATCGGAAAAATGTTCACCGGCTGGGTGACCATCGGCGGCAAAAGATTTTATTTCGGCGACAGCGGAGCCATGGCGACGGGCTGGCAGGAAATAGACGGAAACCACTATTATTTTAAGGCCAGCGGAGATTATGGAGTAAGAGGAAGCAGGTTCAGCGGGCTGCAGAACATCAATAAAAAAACTTACTACTTTTCTTCAGCGGGAATACTGCAGACAGGCTGGCAGGAAATAGGAGAAAAGCGCTATTACTTTCAAAAGTCCGGAGAAGCAGGCACTCTGGGACGGATGGTGACGGGCTGGCTGTTGAACGGGGGAAAAATCTATTATCTGAAAAAGACCGGGGATAAAGGAGTCAAAGGAGCAATGTTCACCGGCTGGGTGACCATCGGCGGCAAAAGATTTTATTTCGGCGACAGCGGAGCCATGGCGACGGGCTGGCAGGAAATAGACGGAAATTACTATTATTTTAAAGCCAGCGGAGATTATGGAGTAAGAGGAAGCAGGTTCAGCGGGCTGCAGAACATCAATAAAAAAACTTACTATTTTTCTTCAGCGGGGATACTGCAGACAGGCTGGCAGGAAATAGGCGGAAAGCATTACTATTTTCAAAAATCCGGGAAAGCAGGCACCCTGGGACGGATGGTGACAGGCTGGCTGTTGAACGGGGGAAAAATCTATTATCTGAAAAAGACCGGGGATAAAGGAGTCAAAGGGGCAATGTTCACCGGCTGGGTAACCATCGGCGGCAAGATTTTTTATTTTGACAGCAAAGGTGCGATGAGTACTGGATGGGAGAAAATTGGAAAGCACTATTTCTATTTTAAAGCTACAGGAGATTACGGCGTAAGAGGCCAGATGTTTACCGGACTGCAGAAAATCGGCGGCAAGACGTACTACTTTAAAAAGACTGGGGCATATGGAACAAAGGGCGCCCGGTTTACCAATTATACATATACCGTAAACGGCAAAACGTATCATTTTGGCAGCGATGGTGTTGGCGTGGAAATCAGTGGCGGATACGTTTATGCTACAGATCCGAAAAACGGTAAGTCCTATAAACTGGAATCGGAATTTTATACCGATCCCCAGATCGGAAATGGGTCCAACCAGGTGACGCAGATGGAGTTCCTGGCAGCGGTGCTTTATACAGAAGCAGGAGATCAGGGAGTGGCCGGACAGACCATGGTGGCCATGACCATTTACAATCGGATGATGAGAAGTGATTTTCCTGACAGTATGAATTTTGTCGTCTATGCGGCGCAGCAGTTTGAAGTAGCCAGAAACGGCAGGCTGACGGAGCTGCTGGAAGGAATTCGGGACAACGATGCCGAATCGTTGCGCAAAATCAACCAGTATGGAAGCATGGAGGCGGCACAGCAGGCTACGAAAATTTACAACAATTATAACAGCGGAAAAACCAGCAAGAGGATCATTCCGGGGGTAAGCGCGCTGAAAAATAAAGATTTCAGCTACGTGTTCTTTATGACCCATAAGGCGTTTGAGGATCTGGGACTGGATGAAAAGAAATGTGATGTGTTCAGATACGAAGGCCATATTTTCTTTAAGAACTGGGTGAAATAATGGAGAGGTCTTATTGACAGTTTTCGCAAAAACAACTATAATGTTGTATGGAAAATTTAGAGTTCACGGTTAATGGGGAAGCAGTTGAAAATCCTGCGCAAGTCCGTTACTGTAAAAGCCAGATACCCATCCCGTGTCCGAACATATATGTTTGCGGCCACCGAAGATATATGATAAAAACAACAAACCGTTGTCTTTCAGTGGACAACGGTTTAATTTTTGCTGACAGGAGGAAAAGATGGTCCCAAAAACAGGACTGGAAGACTATTTTATTATCAAAGATAAGAAAAAACTGCGGTATGGATATACGACAGGCTCCTGCGCGGCGGCGGCAGCCAAAGCGGCGGCGTATATGCTTTTGAAAGGGGAAGAGGTGGAAGAGATGGCGCTGATGACGCCAAAGGGAATTCTTCTTCATCTTGGAATAGAAGATATATGCCGCAGGGGGGAGGAAGTCTCCTGCGCCGTCAGAAAGGACGGGGGAGATGATCCTGACGCAACCAATGGAATTTTGATTTATGCGGCGGTAAAAAAGGAAGGTCCTTCGGGGATAGTCATTGAGGGGGGGGAAGGCGTAGGCCGGATAACCCGCCCAGGGCTGCAGCAGCCGGTGGGTGAAGCGGCGATCAACAAGGTGCCCCAGGAGATGATCCGCCGTGAAGTGGAAGCGGTCTGCAGGGAATGTGGATATTGTCAGGGAGTAAATGTGCGTATTTCCGTTCCAGAGGGAGAAGAAATCGGCAGGAGAACCTTTAATCCCAGATTGGGGATTAAGGGGGGGATTTCCATTTTGGGAACCAGCGGAATTGTGATTCCCATGAGTGAATCGGCGCTGCTGGAAAGTATCCGCGTTGAGATGAAGATGCTGGCGGAAAACGGCGGCAGATATTTGGTGATGACACCTGGCAACTACGGAGAAGCTTTTTCAAGGGAAGAGCTGAAGCTGGATATGACTTACAGCATGAAATGCAGCAATTACGTGGGGGAAACGCTGCAGATGGCAGATAATCTTGGAATTAAAGGAATTCTTTTCATCGCCCATATTGGGAAATTTATCAAAGTTTCCGGCGGGATTATGAATACCCATTCCCACCATGGAGACTGCAGAGCAGAACTCCTTGCTGCTGCGGCCGCAAGGGCTGGAGCCGATCTGGAATGTATCCGGGAACTTCTGAATACGATCACGACGGAAGAAGGAATCGACATCCTGATCCGCCGTCATATGCTGGAGCCGGCTATGCAGATCGTACTTGAAAGGGTGACATATTATCTGGCTCATCAGGTTCCAACGAATCTGGAGATGGGGGTGATCCTTTTCTCCAGCGTTCACGGAGAATTGGCCAGATCCGGCAATGTAAAAGAAATGGTTGAAAAAATAAATAAACAAAAAGGAGAAAATGATGGCAGGTAAATTATATGGAGTGGGAGTAGGTCCGGGAGATCCCGAACTGCTGACCCTGAAGGCGTTAAGAATTATCCAGGAAAGTGATGTGATTGCAGTACCGGGAAAGATTCCCCAGGAGACGGTGGCATATAAAATTGTGGTGCAGGCCTATCCTGAGCTTTCCAAGAAGGAATTGCTTCCCATTCACATGCCCATGACGAAGGATCCGGTTTTGCTGGAAGAAAGCCACAGTGAAGGAGCGGAAAAGATTGCTTCTTATCTGGCTCAGGATAAACAGGTGGCGTTTCTGACGCTGGGCGATACTACGGTGTATTCCACCTATCTGTATGTACATAAAAAGGTACAGAAGATGGGATATGAGGTGGAGATTATCAGCGGAATCACTTCATTCTGCGCAGTGGCTGCCAGGATGAACATGGGACTGGTGGAAAAAGCAGAGCCCCTTCATGTGATTCCGGCATCCTATCAGATTGAAGAGGCGCTGACCCTTCCGGGCACCAAGGTGCTGATGAAAGCGGGAAAGAAAATGAAAGAGGTAAAAGAAAAGCTGAAAGCCATGGATGCGGATGTGGTGATGATTGAAAACTGCGGTATGGAAAATGAAAAAATTTTCCGCGGCGCTGAAGAGATACCGGAGGATGCAGGATACTATTCGTTGATCATTGTAAAGGAGAAAGAGAACATATGATACATTTTGTTGGAGCGGGCTCAGGTGCCCCGGATTTGATTACGATCAGAGGGAAAAAATATCTGGAAGAGGCAGATGTGATTATCTATGCGGGATCACTGGTGAATCCTCAGCTTCTGGAATATGCAAAAGAGGGATGCAGGATCTATAACAGCGCCAAGATGACGCTGGAAGAAGTGCTGGATGTTATGTTTGAGGCAGAAGAGAAAGGGCTGACCACCGTCCGTCTCCATACCGGAGATCCGTGCCTTTACGGGGCAATCCGGGAGCAGATGGATGTGCTGGATGAGAAGAAGATTTCCTATGATTCCTGTCCCGGGGTCAGCTCTTTCTGCGGAGCGGCGTCGGCCCTGGATCTGGAATATACCCTTCCCGATGTTTCTCAGAGCGTGATTATCACCAGAATGGCCGGACGAACTCCCGTCCCTGAGAAAGAGAGCATTGAATCTTTTGCGGCGCACCAGGCTACCATGGTTGTGTTTTTAAGTACCGGCATGCTGGAGGAGCTGAGCAGAAGACTGATTGAAGGCGGATATCATGCAGATACGCCGGCGGCCATCGTATACAAAGCAACCTGGGAGGATCAGAAGACGGCGGTGTGCACCGTTGGTACGCTGGCGGAGACGGCAAAGAAAGAAAATATTACCAAGACGGCGCTGATGATTATCGGAGATGTGGTGACTCACAGTCATTATAACCGGTCGGAACTTTATAATCCGGCGTTTACCACTGAGTTCAGAAAAGCCAGCAAATAGGCGGAGGAAACATGGATATAGGGATAATTTGCTTTACGATGAACGGCTTCATTCTTGCTGAAAAGATAGACAGTTTTATGAAAAAGGCAGGACATGAGACTACGGTGTACACCAAAAGCCGTTATCTGCGGGAGACAGAAGGAGAGCCGGTAAAAGACTCTCTGAAACTTTGGGCGAAAAAAATGTTTGAGACGAAGGACGCTGTGATTTTTATCGGAGCTGCGGGAATAGCAGTTCGGGCAATCGCACCATACGTGGATAACAAAACCTATGATCCGGCGGTGGTGGTTCTGGACGAACAGGGAAAATTCTGCATTTCTCTGTTGTCCGGTCATCTGGGAGGCGCAAATGAGCTGACGGAGATAATCGGCCGAAAGCTGGGAGCCATTCCCGTTATTACGACGGCCACCGATGTGAACGGACAGTTTGCGGTGGATGTATTTGCGAAAAAAAACCGCCTGTATATTTCCAATATGACATTGGCAAAGGAGGTTTCAGCCAGGCTTCTTCATGGCGAAAAGGTGGGATTTATCAGTGAACTCCCCATAAAAGGGGAGGTACCTGCCGGATTGGATCTGAATGAGGAAGATCATGAAATCGGGATTTATGTGGGTATTCATTATCACCGGCAGCCCTTTGAACAGACGCTGTGGCTGATTCCCCGCAGCATAACGGCGGGAATCGGATGCAGGAAGGGAGTTTCCCAGGAGCAGATTGAAGAATTATTTGAAGAGGTCTGCCAGGTCAATGGAATTTTTCATGAGGCGGTGGCCCAGGCAGCCAGCATAGAGCTGAAGAAGGAAGAACCAGGATTAAAGGAATTCTGTCAGGAGATGGGAATTTCCCTGATTACTTACAGTGCGGAGGAACTTCTGAAGGTGGAGGGAGATTTTTCTCCTTCGGAGTTCGTACAGTCTGTCACAGGCGTGGATAACGTGTGCGAGAGAAGTGCGGTAAAAGGAAGCCGGGGAGGCACTGTGATACAGAAAAAGACGGGCAAAAACGGTGTGACTGTTGCTTTTGCCCAGGAAGAATGGAGTGTGGAATTTGAATAAATTATACGTTGTGGGAATTGGACCGGGAGAATATGAACAGATGACAGTTAAGGCAATCAATGCCTTGAAAGCCAGCGATACGATTATTGGTTATACGGTATATGTGGATCTGGTGAAGAATCATTTTCCGGATAAAGAATTTATGACGACGCCAATGAAAAAAGAGGTGGATCGCTGTGTTATGGCTTTTCAGGAAGCGATGAAAGGAAAAACTGTTTCCATGATCTGCAGCGGCGACGCCGGAGTATACGGGATGTCAGGCCTTATGTATGAGGTTGGTGTGGATTATCCCCAGGTGGAGCTGGAAATCATTCCCGGCGTGACGGCGGCTACGGGAGGAGGCGCAGTACTGGGCGCGCCCTTGATTCATGACTTCTGTCTGATCAGTCTGAGTGATCTTTTAACACCCTGGGAGAAAATTGAGTCCCGTCTGCTTCATGCGTCGGAAGCAGATTTCGTTATCTGTCTCTACAATCCCTCCAGCAAGAAGCGCCACGATTATCTTAAGAAAGCCTGCGACCTAATGATGCGGTATAAAAAGGAAGAAACGGTATGCGGAATTGTGGGAAATATTGGACGGGAAGGAGAGGCCATGAAGGTGATGACTCTGAAAGAACTGCGGGATACCAGTGTGGACATGTTTACCACGGTATTCGTGGGAAATTCCCAGACAAAAGAAATAGGCGGAAAGATGGTGACTCCGAGAGGGTATAAGAATGTCTGAAGTTTTAATATTTGCCGGAACTTTGGAAGGCCGCAGAACGGCAGAGTTTTTAAATGAATACCAGATATCCGCCCATGTCTGTGTGGCCACGGAATATGGGGAAAGTCTTCTGCCGGAAGGAGGGAGTCTGACCGTCTCCCATGAGCGGCTGGATGAGAAACAGATGGCGGATTTGATGGAAAGGGAGAACCCCCGTCTGGTAATTGACGCTACCCATCCCTATGCAGCAGAAGTGACGAAAAATATAAAAGCGGCCTGCGGGACAGCGAAAAAAACTTATCTCCGTCTGCTGAGAGAAGGGTATACGGTGGAAGATTCAGACGTGGTCTGTGTGGATTCTGTTTCGGAGGCGGTGGAATGGCTGGAACATACCAGCGGCAATATCCTGGCTACCACAGGGAGCAAGGAGATGCAGGAATACACAAAACTTTCGGATTATCAGCAGCGGGTGTATGCAAGGGTTCTGTCTCTGCCGGAAGTGGTTTCTTCCTGTGCCGCCCTGGGCTTTCAGGGAAAACATCTGATCTGTATGCAGGGCCCCTTTTCGTCGGAGATGAATACGGCGATGCTGAAACAGTTCGACTGCCGTTATCTGGTAACCAAGGAGTCCGGCAGCACCGGCGGTTTCATGGAAAAGTACGAAGCGGCAAAAAAGGCGGGGGCCAGACTGGTATTGATCGGACGTCCGGTGAAGGAAGAAGGAGTGTCCCTGGAAGAGTGTAAAAGGAAGCTGATCGAAACTTTTCAGATACAGGTGAAACAGAAGATCACCCTGGTGGGAATCGGAATGGGAACGGCAGATGGGATGACAGGCGAGGCCAGAACTGTCTGTGAGAATGCCGACCTTATCATCGGCGCCAGACGGATGACGGAACAGACTGCCCATTCGGGACAGAAAGTATTTCATGCCTATAAACCTCAGGAAATTGCGGATTACATAAAGGATCACCGGGAAATGGAAAACATTGCCGTGGTACTGTCCGGAGATGTGGGATTTTACAGCGGAGCCAAAAAGCTGCTGGAGATTTTGCCAAAGCAGACCACATTGGTGCCTGGAATTTCCTCTATGATTTACTTTTTGGCAAAGATAAAGATGCCCTGGGAGGATGTGGTTCCCTGCAGTCTTCATGGCCGGTCGGTCAACATGGTCAGTATGGTGAGAGAAAATAAAAAGGTATTTGCCATAGTGGGAGATGAATCCGGCATCGGACAGCTTTGCAGTCAGCTCTGCGAATTTGGGCTGGGAGAGGTAAAGGTGTACGTGGGTGAACGGCTGTCTTATGAAAACGAAAGCATCCGGGAAGGAACGGCGGAAAGTCTGAGACAGATAAAGACCGATCCTTTAAGCGTGGTGCTGCTGATTAATGAAAGGGCAGAGGGCAGGACGGTAACCCATGGAATTCCCGACGGGGAATTTCTCCGGGACAAAGTGCCGATGACGAAAGAAGAGATACGGGAGATTTCTCTTTCCAAGCTGCGGCTGAAAAAAGATTCTGTGATCTATGACGTCGGCGCGGGCACAGGATCCGTATCCGTGGAGGCGGCGCGGATGGCTTCCCAGGGCCGGGTATTTGCGGTGGAAAAGAAACCGGAGGCTGTGGAATTACTCCGGAAAAACAGAAAAAAATTCCAGCTTCCCCATCTTGAGGTGGTAGAAGGGCTGGCGCCGGAAGCCTGCCGGAATCTGCCGGTTCCCACCCATGCCTTTATCGGAGGTTCTTCCGGAAATCTGAAAGAGATTATGGAACTGCTGCTGGAAAAAAATCCCGGAATCCGGATGGTAATCAACTGCATTACCTTGGAGACAGTGGCGGAAGCGTTGGAAGCCTTAAGGGAACTTCCGGTGGCAGATGTGGACATCGTTTCCGTCAGCGCCGGAAAATCGAAGGAAGTGGGCCGTTACCATATGATGATGGGAATGAATCCAGTATATATCATATCCTGTGAAGGAGGAAAATAAAACATGAAACTTCCCAGAGTGCTGATCGCCGCGCCCTCAAGCGGCAGCGGAAAAACTCTTGTGACCTGCGGGATTCTTCAGCTGTTGAAAAACCGCGGTAAAAAAGTTGTGTCTTTTAAGTGCGGACCGGATTATATCGACCCCATGTTTCACAGCAAGGTGATTGGTATGAAAAGCCGCAATCTGGATTCTTTTTTTACCGATCATCGGACGCTGCGGGGCTTGATGAAAAGAAACGGCGCAGGCTGTGATCTGGCCGTGGTGGAAGGCGTTATGGGATATTACGACGGCCTGGCGGGACTTTCATCAGAGGCCAGCGCCTGGGATGTGGCCCAAGTAACAGATACCCCGGTGATTTTACTGGTAAACTGCAAAGGGATGAGCGTGTCCCTTCTTCCTTTTATCAAAGGATTTCTGGAATATAAGAAAAACAGCCGTATCAGAGGCGTGATTTTGAATCAGCTTTCTCCCATGATGTACCCCAGGATGAAAGCAATGGTGGAAGAGGCGCTTCCGGTGAAAGTAATGGGATATGTGCCGGTGGTAGAGGACTGCCGTCTGGAGAGCAGACATCTGGGACTGGTTATGCCGGATGAAATCCGGGACTTAAAAGAAAATCTGAATCGGCTGGCGGAAATTATGGAAAACAGTCTGGAAGTGGATGAGATTTTACGTATGGCAGATACGGCGCCACCTCTGGAAGATGAGCTGGAACCGGAAGAAAAAGCCGGGGAGGAGCTGCGGATCGGGCTTGCCAGAGATGAGGCTTTCTGCTTTTTTTATGAGGATAACCTGGAGCTTTTACGGGAAATGGGAGCCCGTCTTATTCCTTTTTCTCCTGTTCACGACTCGAAACTGCCGGAAAACCTGGACGGACTTTTGCTTCATGGGGGATACCCGGAGCTGTACGCAAAAGAGTTAAGCAGCAACCGCTCTATGAGAGAAAGCATAAAGAAGCAGCTGGAAGAGGGACTTCCCTGCATAGCGGAATGCGGCGGCTTTATGTATCTTCATGAACAGATGCAGGGACAGGACGGAGTTTATTATGATCTGGCAGGAGTGGTACCGGGCAGAGTACATAAAAAGAACCGGCTGACCCGGTTCGGGTATATCACTCTTTCAGAGGGAAAGGCCTTTGGTCAGGAAGTGGGAGAAATGCCCTCCCATGAATTCCATTATTACGATTCGGAAAACTGCGGCGATGATTTCCTTGCCAGAAAACCCTTGTCAGAGAGAAGCTGGCGCTGTATTCACAGTGGAGAGACGCTATTTGCGGGATATCCTCATTTGTATTATTACGGAAACAGAAAATTGCCCCGGGCATTTCTGAAAAAATGCAGGGAAAGGAAGAACAGATGATGAATTTAGAAGAAACGCTGCGTGCCATAGGGACGTTGGATCAGGAAGCCATGAAAAAAGCAGAGGAAAGATGGTACAGCATTGCTATTCCTCTTCACAGTCTGGGAAAGCTTCAGGATGCAGTGGTGCAGATGGCAGGCATTAGAAAATCTGCGAAAGTGGAGCTGAAGAAAAAAGCCCTTGTCACCATGTGCGCGGATAACGGCGTGGTGGAAGAAGGAATCAGTCAGAGCGGCCAGGACGTTACGCTGATCATCTCAGAAAATTTTCTCAAGGAAAAGGCGACGGCTACCATCATGTGCCGGCAGGTTGGGGCGGATATTTTTCCGGTGGATATCGGCATTGCTGCCGACTCCAGTCTGATTCAGCGCAAGGTGATGTACGGAACCAGAAATATGGTCAGGGAACCGGCCATGACCCGGGAGGAGACGATTCAGGCCATAGAGGTAGGCATTCATATGGTGGAAGAGCTGAAGGCAAAGGGATACGAAATAATTGCCACCGGTGAGATGGGAATAGGCAATACCACCACCAGCAGCGCTATCACGGCCGTTCTTTTGGACGCGGAAGTGGAAAAGGTGACGGGCCGCGGAGCCGGGCTTTCCAGTGCAGGACTGGATAAAAAAATTGCAACCATTAAAAAGGCCATCAAACTGCACAAACCCTGCAGGGAAGATCCCATTGATGTTCTTTCTAAAGTAGGCGGGCTTGACATCGCCGGACTGGTAGGGGTGTTCCTTGGAGGCGCCGCTCTTCGGATACCGGTGGTCATCGACGGATTCATTTCCAGTGTGGCTGCACTGTGTGCCGTGGGGATAAAACCGGAGGCGAAGAATTTTATGATGGCTTCCCATTTGTCTAAGGAACCGGCTTCTGCCATGGTATTGGAGGCATTGGGGCTGGAAGGATTCCTTACCTGCGACATGCGTCTGGGAGAGGGAACGGGAGCGGTTACCCTCTATCCTATACTGGATATAGCCATTGCCGTGTATAACGGGATGAGCACATTTGAAGAAAATGAAATGGAAACTTACGTTCCTCTTTCTTAGGAACGTGGGGGAGGAAAGGATCATGATACATCTGATTACAGGCGGAAGCGGCAGCGGAAAATCTGCTTACGCGGAGGAATGCCTGGTAAATCTGGGAGAGGCGAAGCGTTTTTATATCGCCACTATGTATCCCTTTGATGAGGAGAGTTACCAGAGAATTGAGCGGCATCGCCGAATGCGCAGTACGAAAAAGTTTATTACCGTGGAATGTTATACTAATTTAAGAAAGCTGCAGCTCCCAGAGGACAGCAATGTACTCCTGGAATGCATGTCCAATCTGGTGGCCAATGAGATGTACCAGGAAGAAGGGGCAGGCGCGCTGACGGTTCCTTCTGTGCTGTCCGGAGTGAGGTATCTGGCGGACATGGTGGAAAACCTGGTCATCGTGACCAATGAAATTTTTTCTGATGGCATGGAGTACGAAGAAGAGACGTTACAGTATCAGAGGTATTTGGGAAAAATCAATGTGTCTCTTGCAGCTATGGCTGACCGGGTGACGGAAGTGGTATACGGCATACCGATTACGATAAAAGGAGAGGAAAAAAGAGAATGAAAGGGCTGTATCAGAGTTTTATTATCGCATTTTCCATGTATTCGAAAATACCCATGCCCAGATGTGAATGGAAAGAGGAGAATATGGCTTACGCCATGTGCTTTTGGCCTTGGGTAGGCGCGGTGATCGGCCTTCTCTGGTATGCCTGGGGAGTGATTGGGATCCATGTAACGATGGCTCACGGCTTTTTCACGGCGGTTCTTCTGCTGATCTCTGTATTTATCACAGGAGGCATTCATTTGGACGGCCTTCTGGACACGGCGGATGCCATGAGTTCCTGGCAGTCCAGAGAACGGCGCCTGGAGATTTTAAAAGATTCCCATGCAGGAGCCTTTGCCGTTATCACCGCCGTGGTGTATTTTGTCTTTTATTACGGTATCTGCAGTCAGCTGGATATGGCGGGGATTGCGGCTTTGGCCCCTGGATTCATGCTGTCCCGGACGTTAAGTGCTTATGCTATTGTCACTTTCCCAAAAGCAAGGAAAGATGGTTCTGTTGCAGCGTTTGCGCGGGGGGCCAGCACCAGAAGAGTTCAGATTACTATGATCGTTTATGGGATATGCCTGGCGGTTCTGATGCTTTATCTGAATCCGCTGCTGGGCGGCGCGGCGCTTGTGGGCGCAGCAGCGGTTTTTGCCTATTATCATCATCTGGCCATGAAGTACTTCGGAGGGACGACGGGAGATATCGCCGGATGGTTTCTGTCCGTTTGCGAGCTGGTGATGGCGCTGGCGGTGGCTGTGGTTTTGATTATAACAGGAGGAATGGGAGCATGAAATTGATTATCGGAGGTGCCTTTCAGGGGAAGACAGAGTATGCCCGGCAGCGGTATGGAATTCAGCGCTGGGCAGACGGCAGAGATTGTCTTAAAGACGAAATCTATCAAGAGGAAGGAATTCATCATTTCCATGAATATATCAAAAGAATGCTGAAAGAAGGCCAGGATATATCGGAGATGGCGGAGAAGCTTCGGGAGAAGAATCCAGAAGCGGTGATTGTAACCAATGAACTGGGTTACGGCGTTGTTCCCATAGAGGCTTTCGACCGGAAGTACAGAGAAACCACCGGCAGAGTCTGTACGAAGCTGGCGGAATATTCGTCGGAAGTGGTGCGGGTTGTCTGCGGAATAGGGCAGGTGATTAAAGGATGAAGCTGTATCTGATCCGGCATAGTATTACCCGCGGGAACACGCTGGGACGATATATTGGAAGGACGGACGAGCCCCTGTGTCAGGAAGGAATTAAGCTGTTGAAAGACAGAAAATATCCGCCGGCGGCGAAGGTGTATGCCAGCCCTCTCTGCAGATGTGTGATGACAGCGGAACTGATATATCCAGGACAGTCTGTACAGCTGGAGGCAGATCTGGCAGAGTGTGATTTCGGGGCCTTTGAAAATAAAAACTATAAAGAACTGGAAGGGGATTCCCGGTATCAGCAGTGGATCGACAGCGGCGGTACGATGGCGTTTCCCCAGGGAGAAAGCCAGGAAAAATTCCGCAGCCGCTGTGTGAGAGGATTTGAGAAAGTGGTAGAAGATGCCCTGAATTCCCGGGTATCGGCTGCGGCGTTAATCGTCCACGGGGGAACGATTATGGCGGTGCTGGAGCGTTTTGCAGTTCCTCACCGGGAATTTTATGACTGGCAGGTAAAAAACGGCTGCGGTTTTGAAGCGGCGGTGGATGAAGAGCGATGGAGAAAAGGAATGAAAGAGGTGACTGTCTGCGGCAAACTTGATAACAGGGCAGCGGACGGGGAGAGAGCAAGATGATTAAATGGACATTACTGGCTGTTATTTTAGGCTTTTTGATAGATTTACTGGTAGGAGATCCCAGATGGCTGTATCATCCCATACGGCTGATTGGCAATCTGATCGCGGTTCTGGAAAAGGGGCTGCGCAGGATTTTTCCAAAAACAAAGAACGGTGAACGGACGGCAGGCGTATTTCTTGTGATACTGGTGGCGGCGATTTCTGGAATCATTCCCTTTGTCATTTTGTACGTCGCTTTTTATCTGAGTGAATGGCTGGGAGCTGCGGTGGAAACCGTCATGTGTTATCAGATTCTGGCCACCAGAGCCTTGAAAGATGAGAGTATGCAGGTATATCGGGCGCTGCAGACGGGGGATCTGGAGAAATCCCGCCATGCGGTATCTATGATTGTGGGCCGGGATACCCAGAATCTGAGCCGGGAAGGCGTTACGAAGGCTGCGGTGGAAACCGTGGCGGAAAATGCCTCTGACGGCGTGATTGCGCCGCTGTTTTACATGATGATCGGCGGGCCTGTATTGGGATTTGTTTATAAAGGAGTAAATACCATGGATTCCATGGTAGGGTATAAAAATGACCGTTACCGTTTTTTTGGAACCTGCGCGGCAAAACTGGACGATGTGGTTAATTATCTGCCGGCCAGACTGGCGGGACTTATTATGAACCTATCTGCTTTTGCGGGGGGATTCAACGGGAAAAATGCATTCCGCATTTTCCGGCGGGACAGGTATAATCATGCCAGTCCCAATTCAGCGCAGACAGAATCTGTGATGGCAGGCGCCCTGGAAATTCAGCTGGCGGGAAATGCCTATTATTTTGGAAAACTGTACGAGAAACCAACCATCGGAGATCCTTTAAGAGAAGTGGAAATCCAGGATATTCCCAGAGCCAACAAACTTCTGTATATATCGGCTTTGATGGCGCTGATTATCTTTGGAGCGATTCGTATTCTGGTGGTATGGATGATGAAAGGAGGGTTGGGATGAAGGAACAGATTCACGGAGGAGACATATACCGTCATCCCCATGTGCTGGATTTTTCTTCTAATATTAATCCGCTGGGCACTCCGAAATCGGTGGTGGATGCGGCAGCGGAAAGTCTGAATCGGCTTTCCAACTATCCGGACATTGGGTATACGGAACTAAAAAGGGCGCTGGCTGATTACGAAAAACAGCCGGAATCCAACATTATCTGCGGAAATGGAGCGGCGGAACTGATTTTTTCTCTGGTGTTCGCCCTGCGTCCGAAAAAAGCCGTTCTGCCCGCTCCCACTTTTGCGGAGTATGGACAGGCGCTGGAGGCCATAGCCTGTGAGATCATCTCGTATCCCATGAAAAAGCTGCGGCTGGATGAGGATATCTTTTCTTTTCTGACGGAGGATATAGATCTTCTGTTTTTGTGCAATCCCAATAATCCAACCGGTTTTCTTACGGAACAGTCTTTCCTTTTGAGAATTTTGGAACATTGCCGGAAAAAGGGAATTTTCCTGGTGGCAGATGAATGTTTTCTGGATTTTGTGGACGATGGAGAGAAGTATTCTCTGAAACCAATGGTGAAGGACTGTGACAGCCTGTTTCTGCTGAAAGCATTTACGAAGCGGTATGCCATGGCAGGCATCCGTCTGGGATATGGCATAAGCGGCAATGGAGAGCTGCTTACGGCCATGGGGCGGGTTACTCAGCCATGGAACGTATCGATTCCCGCCCAGGCAGCCGGTGTTGCGGCGCTGAAGGAAAGGGAGTATGTAAAAAAGGCTCAGGCTCTTGTTCGGGAAGAGCGGGATTATCTGAAAAAGGAAATGGCGCGGCTGGGACTTCAGGTATATGATTCCCAGGCCAATTACATCTTTTTTCAGGGGCCTTCGGATCTTTATGAGAGGTGTCTGGAAGAAGGGATTCTGATTCGGGACTGCAGCAATTATCCGGGCCTGGGCAGAGGATATTTCAGGACAGCGGTGAAAAATCACCGGGAAAATATACAGTTGATCGCGGTACTGGAAAAAGTGCTGTGAGTAAGGAGGACAAAGGATGGCAAAAGCAATTATGGTGCAGGGGACTATGTCCAACGCAGGAAAAAGTCTTTTGACTGCAGGGCTGTGCCGCATTTTTAAACAGGACGGTTACCGGGTGGCTCCTTTTAAATCGCAGAATATGGCGCTGAATTCCTTTATTACGGAGGAAGGACTGGAGATGGGACGGGCTCAGGTGATGCAGGCGGAGGCGGCCGGCATCAAACCCAGTGTCTTGATGAATCCCATTTTGCTGAAACCAACCAACGCTATGGGTTCTCAGGTGATTGTAAACGGAGAAGTTCTGGGAAATATGAGCGCCAGGGAATATTTTGCATATAAGCATAAGCTGGTACCGAAAATTATGGAAGCCTTTTCCAGCTTAGCACGTGAAAATGATATCATTGTGATTGAAGGAGCCGGAAGTCCGGCGGAGATCAATCTGAAAGACGAAGATATCGTCAATATGGGGATGGCAAAAATGGCTGAAGCTCCCGTTTTGCTGGTGGGCGATATTGACCGGGGCGGCGTTTTCGCTCAGCTTTTGGGTACCGTGTCTTTGCTGGAAGAGGATGAGCGCCAAATGGTAAAAGGACTGATTATCAACAAGTTCCGGGGAGACAAGACAATCCTGGATCCGGGTATTTCCATGTTGGAGGAAAAAAGCGGAATTCCGGTGGTAGGCGTTGCCCCTTATCTGTCCATTGAGGTGGAGGATGAAGACAGTCTGACGGAGCGGTTTGATCGGAATCAGGAAGTGGGACAGATTGATATTGCGGTGATCCGTCTTCCCAGAATATCCAATTTTACCGATTTTAATCCTTTTGAAAGTATGGAAGGAGTTTCTCTGCGGTATGTCAGCCATCTTTCGGAATTGAAAAATCCGGATATGATCATTCTGCCGGGAACGAAAAATACCATGGAAGATCTGCTGTGGATGCGCCAGTCCGGTATGGAGGGGGCCGTACTCAAAGCGGCGGCGGCCGGCAAGGTAATTTTCGGTGTGTGCGGCGGATATCAGATGCTGGGAGAAACCTTAAGTGATCCCCTCCATGTGGAGGCAGGAGGAACCATCAAGGGAATGGGGCTGCTGCCCATGGATACTGTGTTTGAGGAAGAGAAAACCAGAACCCGCGTACGGGGAAAATTCCAGCAGGTTTCGGGCGTGCTGGAAGGTCTCTCCGGTGTGGAACTGGAAGGATATGAGATACATATGGGAGCGTCCCGTCTGAAAGAAGGCGTCTGCGCGCTGACGGAGATTGAAAATTACGCAGGAGAGGCAGAAAAGAAACCGGACGGCGCCTACAGAGAAAACATTTACGGTACTTACGTACATGGAGTTTTTGACAAAGAAGCAGTGGCCAAAGGCGTAGTGGCCGCCCTGGGAAAGAAAAAAGGAATCGATACGGATCAGATTACCGGTGTGGATTTCCAGGAATTTAAGGAAAGTCAGTACGATATTCTGGCCAGCGAGCTCAGAAAGCATCTGGATATGAAAAAGATCTACGAAATTTTGGAACAGGGATTGTGAGGAACGACGATGAAAATTGAACTGGAAAATGTGAAACCAAGGGAAATCGAGGCACGCAGCTTTGAAATTATCACAGAAGAACTGGGCGGAAGAAAACTTCCCGAAGATCAGGAGCTGATCATCAAGCGCTGTATTCATACCAGCGCGGATTTTGATTACGCAGATAATCTGTGTTTTTCAGAAGACGCGGTTGAAAAGGCCATGGAGGCCATAAAAAAGGGCGCATGCATCGTAACCGATACTCAGATGGCAAAAGCGGGAATCAATAAAAAGGCTCTGGCCCGGTACGGAGGCGAAGTATTTTGCTTTATGTCCGACGAAGACGTGGCGGAGGCGGCGAAGAAAAACGGCACCACCCGGGCCACCGCCAGTATGGATAAGGCGGCGTCCATGAATCGGCCGCTGATCTTTGCCATAGGAAATGCTCCTACGGCTCTGGTACGTCTGTATGAGCTTATAGAAGAAGGACGTATCGCGCCGGAGCTGATTATCGGCGTGCCGGTGGGATTCGTAAATGTGGTACAGTCCAAGGAACTGATTATGGAGACAAAAGTTCCCTATATCGTGGCCAGAGGAAGAAAGGGCGGCAGCAATATTGCAGCCTGCATCGTCAACGCGCTGCTTTATAAAATTGATGATAAGAGGGATTAGGCCATGAAATGCGACTGTCATATCCATATTTTTATGGATGGGCAGAATTACCGGAATGCCCATGACCGTCATCTGGAAAAAGTAGATGAGGCCTGTATCCGAAGCCATCTGGAAGAATATAAAAAGCGGGGGATTACTTATGTCAGGGATGGAGGCGATCACCTGCGGGTGTCCCTGCGGGCGAAAGAACTGGCGGCGGGTTATGGCATCACTTACCGGTCTCCGGTTTTTGCAATCTACAGGAAAGGCTGTTATGGAAGCATTGTGGGAAAGGCCTTTGAAGATATGAAAGAATATGCCGCGCTGGTGAAAGAGGTACGCCGGCTGGGCGGTGATTTTATTAAAATCATGACCACCGGCATTATGGATTTCCAATGTGCGGGGAAAATTACAGGAGAGCGGCTGGATTTTTCCCAGGTGAGAGAAATGGTGCATATTGCCCATGAAGAAGGCTTTTCGGTGATGGCCCATACCAATGGAGCAGACGGAGTCCGGGAGGCTGCGCTGGCTGGGGTGGATTCTCTGGAGCACGGCAATTATCAGGATGAAGACAGTCTGCAGGCGTTAAAAGACAATGGAGTCGTGTGGGTTCCCACTTTGGTTACCGTGAGAAATCTGCAGGGAAAAGGAAGATTTCCGGAGGAGGAGATCAAAAAAATTCTCCATACCCAGGACTGTACGGTGAGACAGGCGGCTGCGCTGGGAGTGAAGATGGCTTCCGGAACGGATGCCGGAGCCTGGATGGTATTTCACGGGAAAGCATTGGAGCAGGAGTACGAAGCTTTTGAAAAAATATTGGGAGACAGGAAGACTGCAGAGAAGTACCTGGAGCAGGGAAACGAAGAGATCAGAAATAAATTTTAAAAGGGGCCCTATAGGGCCCCGGGGCTTTGATTTATGATGCAGATGCAATGGCGTCTTTGATGTGATCGATAAAGAGGGCGCGGATCTTTGGATATTCACCGAGACCTTTGAGAATGCACTCTACAGAGAATCCGGCATTCTCGAACTGGACTTTCCAGGATTCCTCTTCATCACCGGCCATATCGTTGGTGGCATGGTCGCCGGCTACAATCATGAAGGGGGCCAGAAGTACTTTATCTACACCGGCCTTTTTCACGGCTTTCAAAAGAGAGTCCATGGTGGGATAGGCTTCCACAGTACCCAGAAAGATGTTGGAATATC
The DNA here is from genome assembly GCA_050944435.1 of Ruminococcus sp. Taxonomy (GTDB): domain Bacteria; phylum Bacillota; class Clostridia; order Lachnospirales; family Lachnospiraceae; genus Ruminococcus_G. Next base: position 80,192 of record JBMNRB010000007.1, on the reverse strand, counting down.
CTTCATCCTGGAATTTGAAGTTTAAAGCGGCGTAAATGGAATTGGCAAAATGGGTGGTGCCGTGTCCCATCAGAACCAGAGCAGTCTGATCGTCCAAAAGGGGTGCAAACTGGGAAGCAACAGCATGGACTACCCGGTGATTGTCCTTCTCTGTAGTCAGAAGGGGATTGCCGAAGGTGATGGAGCGGAAAAGATTCTGATAATACAGAGCGTCTTCTTTCATAAGATCATTTTCAATCCCATTGATTACATGGGTGGGCTGAATGATCACATCGGTGATGCCGTCCGCGTGCATCTGTTCCATGGCCTCACGGACATTGGGGATTTTGATGTTGTCCCGTTTTAAAAGTTTGGCCATGATCATTTTGCTGGTCCAGGCACGGTAGTGTCGGTATTCAGGATAAGCCTTTTTGATATCTGCTTCGATGGCGTCTATGTTTTTTTCTCGTGTCTGTGCAAAGCTGGTGCCGAAGCTGACCACCAGAATTGCTTTTTTGGATGCGTCCGTCATGGGGCGTGTTCCTCCTGTGTTGTAATATTTTCTTTTCATAAAAAATGCACCCGATCTGCAGAAAATATTTTACACAGACAGGCGCAAAAGCTGCAGCAGAAAAAAATGCTGAACCTGTGCACCAGGTCATCGTTCGTAACCACAGTGCAATCGCAATATGAAGGGCAGGCTTTCTGACTGGGGAGTCAACGCGGCATCTTTGTCTTCCCGGTTTGCACCAGTGACCTGATAAGATGCAGCTCGTCCGTTACAGCGGCGGGACCGTGCGGGAATTGCACCCGTTTTCCTATTATCCTGCAGGAAACTGCAGGCTCCACTTCACACTCAATTATGCATAAATTTTATCGCTTATAAATTTGTATGTCAAATATATTTTAATTTGTTTTTGTATTTTAACAAGGATGTGCTATGATGGTAGCAGAAATTTACGGAGGAACGAAGGATGAGTATTTGTATGCTGGGCATCGATCATAATAAAGCTTCAGTTGATGTGAGGGCATTGTTTTCATTTACGAAAAAAAACGCTGCCGCAGCCATGGAGCAGTTAAAAAAGACGGAAGGAATACTGGGATGCATTATCTTGTCTACCTGCAACCGGATGGAAATCTGGGTCAGCACGGAAGAGGACTGGGAAGGTTCTCTCATTGAGGAGCTTTGCAGGATCAAAGAAGTGGATCCGACGCAGTTTGGCCGGTATTTTGTCAGCAGAGAAAATCAAGAGGCGGTAAATCATCTGTTTCATCTGACCTGCGGCCTGAAATCGCAGATCCTGGGAGAAGATCAGATTATCACACAGGTGAAAGACGCCCTTTCTCTCGCCAGGGAAAACTATGTGACGGACAGCGTGCTGGAAGTATTATTCCGCATGGCGGTTACTGCGGCTAAAAAAGTCAAAACGGACGTGACCTTCTCAAGAGCCAACGTGACGGCCATGGATCGGGCGGTATCCATGCTGAAAGAACAGGGATTTTCGATGAAAGGGAAAAACTGTATGGTGATTGGCAATGGAGAAATGGGAAAACTGGCGGCTCAGACCATGCAGAAGGCCGGAGCCAATGTAACGGTCACTGTGCGTCAGTACCGCAGCGGCATGGTCACCATTCCCAAAGGCTGCGCCCGGATCAATTACGGAGAACGAATGAATCTTCTTCCTGAATGCCAGGTGGTGGTAAGCGCCACGGCAAGTCCCAATTATACGCTGACCAGGGAACTTTTGGAAGAGGTGACGATAGATCATCCCATTATTCTGATTGATCTGGCAGTGCCCAGGGATATTGAACCGGAGATCAGAAAAATGGAGGGGATCACCTTATACGATATTGACGATTTTCAGATCACGGCGGTGGGAGATCATCTGAAAGACTCGCTGGAACAGGCAGAGGCCATTTTGCAGGAAAAGGAAGAAGAATTTTATGAATGGTATGACGGAAGGGATCTGATCCCCCGTATCCAGGAAATTAAAGAAGATGCGGTGACGGATCTTGATCTGAGAATTCATAAAATCCTGGGAAAACTGCCGCTGGAGGATAAGGAAAGAGAGGAACTTCGCAAATCCATTGAGACGGCGGCGGGGAAGGTAGTCAATAAAATGATATTCGGCCTGCGGGATTCTTTGGAAAAAGACATGTTCCTGGCTTGTGTGGAAGGGTTGGAAAAATTGTATGAAGAATGATTACGGATTGTTTCCCCTTTTTGTGGATCTGACGGAAAAAAAAGCGGTGGTCATCGGCGCGGGGAAAATTGCTTCCCGGAGGATTGCCGTCCTTTCAAAATTTACGCCGAATATTACGGTGGTGGCAGACCGGGTGGACGACAGCGTGAAAGAAATGGAGAAAGAAGGCCTTCTGACTCTGCGGCAGAAAAGGTATCAGAGGGAAGATCTGTATGGAGCGGATCTGGTCATTGCGGGGACGGATGACCGCCAGTTGAATAATGAAATTTACAGCGTCTGTAAATGTCTGGGGATTCTGGTGAACGTGATCAGCGACAGAAATAAATGTGATTTTCATTTTCCGGGAATCGTAAAAAAAGACCGTCTGGTGATCGGCATCAATGCCGGCGGTTCAGATCACCGTCTGGCGAAGAAGACCAGGGAACAGATTGAAGATATGATGGGAGGACAGGAAAAATGAGCAAGCCTGCGAAGTTCTGCATCGGCAGCAGGGAAAGTAAACTGGCGGTGATACAGAGTGAAATGGTGATGGACTATATCAGAAAAGTTTCACCGGAGACGGAAGTAACACTGCTTACCATGAAAACCACAGGGGATATTATTCTGGATCGAACCCTGGACAAAGTGGGGGGAAAGGGACTGTTTGTCAAAGAGCTGGATAAAGCCTTAATGGATGGCAGAAGCGATTTGTCGGTACACAGTCTGAAGGATATGCCCATGGAAGTGGCAGAAGAACTTCCCATCGTGGGATTTTCCAAAAGAGAAGATCCAAGGGATGTGCTGGTGCTGCCAGAGGGAGTAACGGAACTGGATTATGGAAAGACCATCGGCTGTTCCAGTTTAAGAAGGATACTTCAGTTAAAGGAGCTGTTTCCCCAGGCGGACTTCAAAAGTGTTCGGGGAAATGTGATCACACGGCTGCGAAAGCTGGATGAGGGGCAGTATTCTGCACTGGTACTGGCAGCGGCCGGTCTGAAACGTCTGGGCCTTGAACATCGGATCAGCCGGTATTTTGAGCCGGAGGAGATCATTCCCTCTGCCGGACAGGGAATTCTGGCGATGCAGGGAAGAAAGGGCGTGGATTACAGTTTCCTGGCCGGTTTTACCGACGAAGAAGCTACTTATGCAGCCCTGGCGGAACGGTCCTTTGTCCGTTATCTGGACGGCGGGTGTTCATCGCCGGTAGCGGCCCACGGAAGGATCAAAGAAGGCCGGATTATGCTGAAGGGCCTCTACTACAGTGAAAAGTCAGGAGAATATATCAAAGGCGAAAAAGAAGGGCCTGTGGAGGCGGCAGAAAAACTGGGCGCCGAACTGGCAGAAGAATTGAAAAAGAAGCTGGAAGGGGAATGACGATGGAACAGGGAAAAGTATGGCTGGTGGGAGCCGGCCCCGGAGATATTGGATTATTTACGTTAAAAGGAAAAGAAGTGCTTTCAAAGGCCGATGTGGTGGTATATGACAGTCTGGTGGGAGACGGAGTGCTGGCAATGATCCCCAAACAGGCAAGAACCATTGATGTGGGAAAGAGAGCCGGGAATCATACCATGCCCCAGGAACAGATTAATCAGGTGCTGCTGGAGGAAGCAAAGAAGGGAAACCGGGTAGTGCGTCTGAAGGGAGGGGATCCATTCCTGTTCGGAAGAGGAGGAGAGGAACTGGAACTTTTGTCTGATCATCAGATTCCCTATGAGGTGGTGCCTGGGGTAACATCTCCCATGGCAGTTCCCGCATATAATGGCATTCCTGTTACTCACCGGGATTTCTGTTCCTCTGTGCATATTATTACAGGACACAAAAGAGCGGGCAAAGAGTATGACATCAATTTTAAAGCTTTGGTGGACACAAAAGGAACGCTGGTGTTTCTCATGGGAGTAACGGCTCTTCCAGACATCTGCAGACATCTCCTGGAAGCAGGGATGGACAAGGATATGCCGGCAGCGATACTCCAGAAGGGGACCACGGCAGGCCAAAAGAGGATTGTCGCTACAGTGTCCACGCTGGAAGAGGAAGTAAAAAGACAGGGGATTGAGACGCCGGCCATCATTGTGGTGGGGAAAGTCTGCTCGCTGGCGGATCGCTTCGAGTGGGCGGAAAAGCTGCCCCTGTTTGGAAAGAAAATTGTGGTAACGCGTCCCAAGGATCTGGTGTCCAAAATGGCGGCGAAGCTGCGGGTGCAGGGCGCCGAGGTACTGGAACTGCCGGCGATTGAGACGGCTCCGGTGAAGGATGATGAAAAGATAAAGGAAGCTGTGGAGCGGCTGCAGGATTACCAGTGGATTGCCTTTACCAGTCCCACCGGCGTGAAGGTATTTTTTGATGAAATGATTCGTCTGGGAAAAGATCTCCGTTCTCTGGGACAGATTAAGATCGCAGCCATCGGAGAGGGTACGAAGAAGGCGCTGAAAGAAAGAGGGATGATTGCCGATCTGGTGCCGGAAATCTATGACGGTGCATCCCTGGGGGCGTTGATGGCAAAGACCTGCGAAAAAAACGCACGGATTCTGATCCCGCGGGCCTCCATTGGAAATAAGGAAATTCTGGAAGCGCTGGCGGAAAGAAGTGATCTGACGGTGGATGATCTTCCCACTTATGATACCTCTTACGTTACCTGGAGCGTAATTGATGAGGAAACAAAATTTGAAAAAGGGGAAATCGACTGTGTGGTTTTCACCAGTGCATCTACGGTGAAGGGATTTGTGGAAGCCACAAAGGGATTGGATTATTCCAAGGTGACGGCTGCATGTATCGGAAAACAGACCAAGGCTGCCGCAGATCAGTATAACATGAAAACCCATATGGCAAAGAAAGCCACCATTGACAGTGTGGTGGATTTGGTTATCGAATTATGCAATCATTGACAAAAGGAGGATGCAAAAAATGGAAATGATCAAAAGACCCAGAAGACTTCGCGGAGGAGAAAATATCAGAAGGATGGTACGGGAGACAAGAATGGATAAATCTTCTCTTATCTACCCCCTGTTTGCCATCGACGGAGAGAACATTCAGGAAGAGATTCCGTCCATGGAAGGACAATACCGCTACAGTGTAGACCGTCTTCCCTATGAGCTGGAACGCCTTTCAGAAGCCGGCGTTCAGAATGTGATGCTCTTTGGAATTCCGGCTCACAAAGATGAGGTGGGAAGTCAGGCTTATGCGGAAGATGGAATTGTTCAGAGAGCTCTTCGGGAAAGCAGAAAACGTTTTCCAGATCTGTATTACATTACCGATGTGTGTATGTGTGAATATACTTCCCATGGTCACTGCGGCGTGCTCTGCGGCCATGATGTGGATAACGACGCCACACTGGAGCTGCTGGCTAAGACGGCGCTGTCTCACGTGGAGGCGGGGGCGGATATGGTGGCGCCTTCCGATATGATGGACGGAAGGGTCATGGCGATTCGTCAGCTGCTGGATCAAAATGGTCATAAAGAGATTCCTATCATGTCTTACGCAGTTAAATTCGCGTCGGCATTCTACGGACCTTTCCGTGATGCGGCGGATTCTGCACCAGCTTTCGGCGATCGGAAAACCTATCAGATGGATTTCCACAACGGACGGGAAGCCATCAAAGAAGCGCTTCTGGATGTGGAAGAAGGAGCAGATATTATCATGGTAAAACCGGCTATGTCATTTCTGGATCTGGTGACTAATGTGAAAGCGGCCACCAATGTTCCCGTAGCAGCCTACAGTGTCAGCGGAGAGTACTCCATGGTAAAAGCAGCGGCCAAAATGGGATGGATCGATGAAGAGAAGATCATGTGCGAGATGGCGGTCAGCGCTTACCGGGCAGGGGCGCAGATTTACCTGACATATTACGCAAAAGAACTGGCAAAATGTATGGATGAAGGGAGAATCGGATAATGACGAAATCAGAAAATCTGTTTCAGGAAGCGGTTCGTTACATCCCCGGAGGAGTCAACAGTCCTGTGCGGGCCTACGGTTCCGTGGGAATGACTCCCCGTTTTATCAAAAAAGCAGAGGGACCCTATGTGACGGACGAAGACGGCAACCGGTACATTGATTATATCGGATCCTGGGGGCCCATGATTTTGGGACATAATCATCCGGCCGTTCTCGACGCAGTGATCAAAACGGCGCAGGATGGATTAAGTTTCGGAGCGGCTACCCGGCTGGAAGTGGAGATGGCGGAATATATCTGCCGGAATATCCCGTCTGTGGAAATGGTCCGGATGGTGAATTCCGGAACAGAGGCGGTGATGAGCGCTGTCCGCGCTGCCAGAGGATATACGGGAAGAAACAAAATCATTAAGTTTGCCGGCTGTTATCACGGTCACAGCGACGCTATGCTGGTAAAGGCCGGATCCGGCGTAATGACGGCTGGAATTCCGGACAGCGCCGGCGTGCCTGCCGGCTGCACCCAGGATACATTAACGGCAGTATACAATGATATTGACAGCGTGAAAGCCATTTTCGATGAATTCGACGGAGAGATTGCCGCTGTGATTATTGAAGCAGTAGCGGCCAATATGGGTGTGGTGCTGCCCAAAGAAGGCTTCTTAAAGGAGCTGCGGGAACTCTGTACCCAGAAGGGAACGGTGCTGATCTTTGATGAAGTAATCACCGGTTTCCGTCTGGCTTTCGGCGGTGCCCAGGAATACTTTGGTATTCAGGCAGATATGGTTACTTACGGAAAAATCATCGGCGGCGGTATGCCGGTGGGAGCTTACGGCGGTAAGAAAGAGATTATGGAAATGGTAGCGCCGGCCGGACCGGTTTATCAGGCCGGCACACTGTCCGGCAATCCCGTCGCTATGGCGGCAGGACTTACCCAGCTGAAAATCCTGAAAGAAAATCCGGATATTTACGCTCATATGGCTGATCTGGGAGAAAAACTTTTCGGCGGAATGAAAAAACTGTTGGAAAAATACGAGAGAAAGTATCCAGTTAATCATGCGGCCTCCCTTGGCTGTGTTTACTTTACAGAAAGGGAAGTGGAGAATTACGAAGAGGCAAAAACTTCAGATACCGATGCTTTTGCCGACTATTTCCGGTTTATGCTGGAGCATGGCATCCATCTGGCTCCGTCTCAGTTTGAAGCGATCTTCCTTAACAATGCCCACAGCGATGAGACGGTACAGGAGACGCTGGATGTGATGGAACAGTATCTGAAAAGCAGGGCGTAATTTATTATGATGGTAAAAATATACACGGACGGCTCCGCCCGGGGAAATCCCGACGGACCGGGAGGGTATGGATGCGTTCTTCAGTATTGGGATTCCAGAGGCGAACTGCATGAGCGGGAATTTTCCGCCGGATATAGAAAAACCACCAACAACCGGATGGAGCTGATGGCCGCCATCGTGGGTCTGGAGGCATTGATCCGGCCATGCCAGGTGGAACTTTACTCTGATTCCAAATACCTGACAGACGCTTTTAACCAGCATTGGATTGAAAGCTGGGTAAAAAAGGGGTGGAAGCGGGGAAAGAATGAACCGGTAAAAAACACGGATCTGTGGAAACGGCTTCTTAAAGCTATGGAGCCCCATCAGGTGACCTTTCACTGGGTGAAAGGTCATGACGGTCATCCGGAAAATGAAAGATGTGACAAATTGGCCACAAAGGCAGCGGACGGTGATCAGCTTCTTGAAGATGTGATTTCCGATTGAAAAATGGCTAAAGATGCAGGCAGGAGAAATACATTCCCCTGCCTGTTGTCCAATAATCTTCCGGTATATAATCATGGGTTTTAATGCTGGACTGAAACTAGATCTTCATCACCGGTTCCCTGTATTAAAGTAAAGCAGTACGGCGGCTGTGATAGTTATCATGCTGACGCCTGACAGGAGAAACCAGGTATTTACGCCGATTCTTTCCGCAATAGGGCTGCTGACCAGCAAGCCCACCGGCATAGTTACAGAAGAAATCAGAGTGAGGAGGGAAAATGCCCGCCCCATTTTTTCCGCTTCAACTGTCTCCTGGATATATGCAGTCAAAGGGATGGTGTGGACGTTTCCCGATGCGCCCAGGCAGAGACATGCCAGGGCAAAGCAAAGCCATCCAATATATATCGGCGGCAAGACGCCGCAGACCGCAGCGAAAAATCCCATTCCAAATAAGCCAATGAAAGAAGTTCTTATTTTCCTCTTAACCTTCAGGACGCTTGAGAACAGCAGGGAAGAGACCATCATTCCAAGGGCGAAGGCCAGTTCCACAGCACTGCCATGCATGGCGGACAACCCGAAATAATCACTGGTCATCAATGGGTAGAATGAGGAAAGAGGACCGTAGAAAAACATGCACAAAGCCTGGCTTATCACCAGATAAAAGAGTTTCTTATCCTCCTGGAAGACCTTCAACCCCTCTTTAAACTGTACGGCCATGGTTTGATTTTTTGTCTGCGTTTTCTCAAGTTTTGGAACTTTCACAACAGCCAATGCTCCGCTTGCGAGAACTGCTCCGACCACATCGCTCATGAGAACCACAGACATAGGAAAAGCGGCATAAAGGGATGCTCCGATAACGGGTCCCAGGAAAAAGGAACCTGCGTTCATCAGCTGCATCCAGCCATTGGTTTTCACCAATTGATCCGAGGGAACCAGCTGTGGGATGATAGATTGGATCGCCGGCTGCTGAAAGGTGCTGCCGATTCCTCTTAAGGATAGCATAATAAAAACGGTCCATACAGGCAGATCAAAAAAGTACAGCAGAACAGCGTATATCATTGCAGCAATGCCCATGGCCATATCGGAAAAAATGCAGATAAACTTACGGTTTAACCGGTCTGCGGAAATTCCAGCGGCGGGGCTTAATAAAGTCATGGGCAAATAGGCCACAAGCCCGGACATTCCCAGCATAAAGGGAGAGGAGGTTTTTTCTGCAAGCCACCAGATCAGGGCAAATTGGACGCCGTAACTTCCCAGCAGGGAGACGGCCTGACCTGATGCGGTGATTAAAAATTTTGATTTCCATTTTTTTGTTTCACACATCTTACGTATCCTTTCTTTATATAATGAAATTGTCATAATGAAAAGGACAATAAAAAAGGATAACCCATTATTCCGGGTTATCCGCCGTCTGTTTTGAAAATAAATTTATCCTTTGAAATGAGCGCCGGATATAAGCAAATCAAGTTAAAAGCACTCAAACAAAACCGTCTGCACAAAAATATACGCAGTCAGCCTGAATCATTTACTCGCAAAATAAGTACAACAAAAAAACCCGTCATAATTTCCGGATGAAAACAAAAACTTTTTTATTGTCCCCAAATCAGCGAATAAACGACATCAAGCCACCTCCCTTGTTTTAATCTTCTTTACTCTATCACAGCAGCGGAGAAAAAACAAGCATCGGAATCCATAAAATTTTTACAGCAGTTCCCGAAAACTGCGATTTAAGAGACTCCAGTCTTTTTTCCTGTCCTCCGGCATTTTAGCCAATAGAGTTTGATAATATTCCAGATTTTCTAAAATGTAATCGTTGAGTACCTGAATCTTTGCCCGCTTTTCTCCCTCTGTCATCTGAAGCTTAGCTTCCACCAACCTGTCCACAGCAGGTTTTATTTCCTTTTCCAGGATTTCCTCTTCCAGGGTTTGGAAGAGAACCGGGGGAGGGCACTTTTTCTTTTCAATCCATTTGCAGGCAAGAAGGGGACGAAGGACATAGAAATACTTTTTATACTTTACCATATCCTCCATGAGATATGTCTCATAATTCTTCTTAGCTGTGCCATAATAATGATACATGGAAGATTTGCAGGAAAAATATTCTCCGGCTATCTTCATGATTTTCTCCCACTGAGGCGTTGTCTTATAAATGATGGGAGAATTTCCCCATTCATAAAGGGTAGCGTTTGATTTGTAAAAATGCTGCAAAGCCTTTGTAATATCCCATCCGTTTATATCCAGAACCTCGTTTAATTCCCAGTCAATAAAATCCTTTTTATCCTGCAGTTCCAGATAAAAATCCACAGGCCGTACATAAACAAACCTCACATCATAATCGCTGTCCGGAGAGGCGATTCCCCAGGCCCTGCTCCCTGATTCCACTGCATGGAGTACTCGTATATTTTCCTTTTCTTCTATTTCATTAAGCTTTTTCTTTATCAGTTCTTCCACACTTCCTGTATACTTTTTATATCTCATCTTTCACAGCCCTCTCATTCACTGACATTACATAATCCTGCACCATTTCCATATCCGGTTCCTGGGGAAGGCAGGTATGTTTTGCCGCATATTCCATGTTTCTTTCGTATTCCTGAACAATATCATAGAACTCATCCCGGAAGGTTCCGTCTTCCCTCTGAAATTTCCCATTGCGTACCTTCATGAGAAGGTCGTGCTCCTCTTCCCGAAATGTACGGATTTCCCCTTTCTCCAGGATATCTATTCCCATCATGAACAGGCGCAGAAGATGCATGGCATGTTTATTTAAGTGTTCGTCATCTTTTCTTTTGTCCCGACTTCCCAGTCTTTCATAATCCTTTACAATTTTATCCATTTCCCCCCACATCCCTTTATAATCCCGGAGGGGATAATGCTTCAGACGAATATCCATAAAGATTTCCTTTTCCAGGTTTGGATTTACTGCCTTATCCAGATACAGGTGCACAGCACCTTCCTCAAATTTTTCATAATGCTTTTTAAATTCATACATTGCGCTTTCCAGAGATTTCAAAATATTATATTCTTTTTCTTTTTGGGGATAATGTTCGCTGGCCAAAGCATTCTGAAGTCTTCGGATCTGTGCAGAGGCATATCCCGTAAAGGACTGGATCGCTCTTCTGGAAAGAAAAATCCCAGCCTTTTCTATGAGTTCCTGACCCAGTTCATGGAGATACAGATAATTCTCCCGTCTTAATCCCAAAAGTTCCATAGTATTTGGATTACAGCCTAAAAGAAGGGATACATATTTGTTAAATCCATATATTGTAGTATCAGTATTCTCATCCACATACTGTTCAAATTCCGTAAGACCGATTAAATCGGATTTCCGGTTCAGAGTTATTCCCCGCAGATCTATATCACTGTTTTCCTTGTTCGTCCCATATCCGTAGCTTCCGGACAGACCCAATAAAATCACATTTTTACCTAAATGGTGATTCTTTTTTAGAAAGTCATAATCCGGACAAGTCAGCAAATCTTCTGCCTCCATGGGAGTTTGATGAAACACAATTTTCATTTTACACAGCCTTTCCTGGTTTATTTAGTTGATATCTTTTTCTCAAAGATATCACTGACTATGATGCCAGTTTTAAGAACATGCTCTGACTTTATTATCTCTCTTTTGATTGATGAAAGCAATGCAAAAGTCTTTATTTTGCACAGGGAATTTTCCGTCAGGGGGGAAATACAGGGAAAATCCTTGACAATCTGCGGAATCCTTCTGTATACTAATAGCATATGATAAAAGAAAACAGCAATGACGGGAACAAGTAGATTTAGGGAAAGTGTACAGAGAGGTGCCGGAAGGTGAGAGGCCCACGCGGAAGCTGAAATCGAATACATCCCTGAGCTTCACACCGAAAGCAGAGTAGGCTGTGACGGGTTGACAGACGTTATAACTGTCGGGGTATCGATGGGGTACCTGCAAAGGCAGACGGCGCGAGCCGGCTGTGAATGAAGGTGGTAACACGGGAATTGCTCTCGTCCTTTTATTTCGGTAAAAGGACGGGAGTTTTTTTATGGCACCAGGGTCAAAAGGTCATGCTTTTGCGCTTGCACAAAAAAGCATGACTTTGGGACCCGCCAAAATATGAGGAAGAAGCGGGGGAGGGGCCCCGCGAATTCCGAATATTTTGAAGAATTGTGAGAGCACGAAGTGCGGAACAATTCGTAAGGTGCCATAAAAGCACCAGGGTCAATTCAAAAGGTGTCCACAATGCACCGGAGATACCGAAATCAAATTTTTATCTGCAATACAGGAGGTCATTATGAAAATCTATGAAGAGCTTCAGGCCAGAGGCCTGATCGCCCAGGTAACTGATGAAAAAGAAATACGAGAACTGGTAAACGAGGGAAAAGCCACATTTTATATTGGCTTTGACCCAACGGCGGACAGTCTCCATGTGGGTCATTTCATGGCGCTCTGCCTGATGAAGCGTCTGCAGATGGCAGGCAACAAGCCCATTGCTCTGTTGGGGGGCGGTACGGGAATGATCGGGGATCCCTCCGGCCGTTCCGATATGCGTCAGATGATGACGGTGGAGACCATTCAGCATAACTGCGATTGCTTTAAAAAACAGATGAGCCGTTTCATTGAATTCGGTGAGGACAAGGCGCTGATGGTTAATAATGCGGACTGGCTGATGAATCTGAATTACATCGAACTGCTGCGGGAGGTGGGAGCCTGCTTTTCCGTCAATAACATGCTTCGTGCCGAATGCTACAAACAGAGGATGGAGAAAGGGTTAAGTTTCCTGGAATTTAACTACATGATCATGCAGAGCTACGATTTCTACGCTTTGTACCAGAAATACGGCTGCAATATGCAGTTCGGCGGCGACGACCAGTGGAGCAATATGCTGGGGGGAACAGAATTGATCCGCAGAAAACTGAACAAAGACGCCTATGCCATGACCATCACCCTGCTTTTGAATTCCGAAGGCAAGAAAATGGGAAAAACCCAGTCGGGGGCCGTATGGCTGGATCCCAATAAGACATCACCCTTCGATTTCTATCAGTACTGGAGAAATGTGGCGGACACCGATGTGCTGAAATGTATTCGAATGCTTACCTTTCTTCCTCTGGAGCAGGTGGACGAGATGGATAAATGGGAAGGCAGCCAGCTGAATCAGGCCAAAGAAATTCTGGCCTATGAGCTGACCGGTCTGGTTCACGGAGAGGAAGAAGCGAAAAAAGCACAGAATGGCGCCAGAGCTCTCTTTTCCAGCGGAAATGCGGCGGATATGCCTACGGTGGAGCTTACGGAAGATGATTTTAAGGAAGACAGTATCGACATTATTACCATGCTTACAGTATCCGGTCTTGCCAAGAGCCGTTCCGATGGAAGAAAGAATGTGGAACAGGGAGGCGTATCCATCGATGGAGAGAAGATTACGGATATCCACTATACCATGCCCAGGGAAGCCTTTGAAGGAGACGGCGTGGTGCTGAAGAGAGGTAAGAAGAACTTCAAAAAAATTTGCCTGAAATAGTAAAATATGATAGTATAATTATTCAGGCGGCAGTTCCTGCTGCCTGAAGTGTGAATGATACGTCAGGAGGAAATAAAACGTGAAAAAGTATGGAGTGAATGAACTTCGCCAGATGTTTCTGGATTTTTTTGAAAGCAAGGGACATCTGGTGATGAAAAGCTTTTCGCTGATTCCACAGAATGATAAAAGTCTGCTTCTGATCAATGCGGGTATGGCTCCGCTGAAGCCCTATTTCACGGGAGCAGAGATACCGCCCTGCAAAAGGGTTGCCACCTGTCAGAAATGCATTAGGACAGGCGATATTGAAAACGTGGGAAAAACCGCCCGCCATGGTACTTTCTTTGAAATGCTGGGCAATTTTTCCTTTGGCGATTACTTTAAACATGAAGCAATTGCCTGGTCGTGGGAATTTCTGACAGAAGTTGTGGGCTTGGATCCGGATCGTCTTTACCCTTCTGTTTATCTGGAAGACGATGAAGCCTTTGATATCTGGAATAAAGAGATCGGCATTGCACCGGAGAGAATTTATCGATTTGGGAAAGAAGATAATTTCTGGGAGCATGGAGCAGGTCCCTGCGGACCCTGTTCAGAAGTGTATTACGACCGGGGAGAAAAATACGGCTGCGGGAAACCGGACTGTACCGTGGGCTGTGACTGTGACCGATACATTGAAATCTGGAACAATGTGTTTACCCAGTTTGAAAATGACGGAAACGGCCATTATGAAACCTTAAAGAATAAAAATATCGATACAGGAATGGGACTGGAACGTCTGGCCGTGGTAGTACAGGATGTGGATTCCATCTTTGATGTGGATACGATCTGTGCTCTCAGGGAAAAGGTATGTGAGATAGCCGGCAAAAAGTATCATGAAAATGAGAAAGATGATATTTCCATTCGCCTGATTACCGATCATATGCGTTCTGCGACTTTTATGATCTCAGATGGCATCATGCCCACCAATGAGGGACGGGGCTACGTGCTGCGCCGTCTGATTCGCCGGGCAGCCCGTCATGGCCGTCTTCTGGGCATCGAAGGAGAATTTCTGGCAAAATTAAGCGAGACGGTGATCGAAGGTTCCAAAGACGGTTATCCGGAACTGGAAGAGAAAAAAGATTTCATCCTGAAAGTGCTGACCAATGAGGAAAATCAATTTGGAAAGACCATTGATCAGGGACTTAAAATTCTCTCCGAACTGGAAGCAGGCATGCAGGAAAAGGGTGTGAAAATTCTGGACGGACAGGATGCCTTCCGCCTGTACGACACCTATGGATTCCCTATGGATCTGACCAAAGAAATTCTGGAAGAAAAGGGATATCAGATCGACGAAGAAGGCTTTGCAAAGGAAATGGAAGAGCAGCGGACCAGAGCGCGAACCAGGAGAGAAACTACCAATTATATGGGAGCGGACGCTACCGTTTACGATCAGATTGATCCTGCCATTACCACAGAGTTTGACGGTTATGACAAACTGGCGCTGGAATCGGAGATTTTGGTACTGACGACGGAAGAAGAGCTGACTGACAGCCTGATGGAAGGCCAGAAGGGAACCGTTATCACTAGGGTAACTCCGTTTTATGGCACCATGGGAGGGCAGCAGGGAGATACAGGTATTATCCGAAATGCCGACGGAACTTTCCAGGTGGAAGAAACCATTCATTTAAGAGGCGGCAAGGTAGGACATACCGGCGTGATGGTTTCCGGTATGCTGAAAACGGGAGACGAAGTGACCCTGGCGGTGGACGAAGAAAAACGTCTGGATACGGCCAAAAATCACAGCGCTACCCATTTGCTGCAGAAAGCGCTGAAGACGGTGCTGGGTTCCCATGTGGAACAGAAAGGATCTCTGGTGACGCCGGGAAGACTGCGTTTTGACTTTGCCCATTTCCAGGCGATGAGCCAGGAAGAACTTTCTCAGGTGGAAATTCTGGTCAATGAAGAAATCCAGGCCAATCTTCCGGTGGATACTCAGGTGATGAGTCTGGAAGAAGCGAAAAAATCCGGCGCCATGGCGCTGTTTGGCGAGAAGTATTCCGATGAAGTAAGGGTGGTTTCCATGGGAGATTTCTCCAAGGAGCTGTGCGGCGGTACTCATGTGAAAAACACAGGAGTTATTTCGCTGTTTAAGATTGTGTCAGAATCAGGAATTGCCGCCGGCGTCAGACGTATTGAAGCACTGACCGGAAAGGGTGTCCTGGCATATTATAAAGAGCTGGAAGAGCGGTTAAATGAGGCGGCTCATCTTTTAAAGACCAGTCCGGCGGAACTGTCCGATAAAATTTCTCATCTCCAGGCGGAATTGAAAGCGCTTCACAGTGAAAATGAATCGCTGAAGAGTAAAATGGCTCAGGATTCCCTGGGAGATGTGATGGATAAAGTGACGGAGATCAAAGGAGTCAAAGTACTGGCCAGCTCTCTTGCCGATGTGGATATGAACGGCCTGCGGGATCTGGGAGACCAGCTGAAGGAAAAACTGGGCGAAGGCGTTGTGGTGTTGATTTCGTCCACGGGGGGAAAAGTCAATATGATGGCTACCGCCACCAAGGGAGCTCTGGATAAAGGCGTCCATGCCGGAAATCTGATTAAAGCAGTAGCGGCCTGCGTAGGCGGAGGCGGAGGCGGCCGTCCTCAGATGGCTCAGGCTGGTGGAAAAGATGTCTCCAAAATACCGGAAGCGCTGCAGATGGTTTCCACCGTATTGGAAGAACAGATTAAGGATTGAGTTTTTATAAAAAAATTGTTTAAATCAGTTGACGAATAAGAAAAATCTGTTATAATTGTCTTTAGTGCAGTAAAATATACCCAAACAGTTGTGTATGCACAATTTACAACTGGAGGGAGGTTAGGTGTGAGTCTATGTCAAACGTTATCGTAAAAGAAAACGAATCTCTGGACAGCGCATTACGCAGATTTAAACGCAGTTGCGCAAAGGCCGGAATTCAGCAGGAAATCCGTAAAAGAGAACATTACGAGAAACCAAGCGTTCGTCGTAAGAAAAAATCGGAAGCTGCCAGAAAACGTAAATATAATTAATGTGCCGGAAAATCCCTGATTTTATATCAGGGATTTTTTTGCTACGCAAATCATATTTTGCCCTCTTTTCTCGTACATTAGAAAAAAGAACGTGTGGGGGGAAAATGGGCATCGGTAAAAAAATCATTTTTATTGCCATAATGGCGGCAAGCATGTTTTTGCTCTCTATGTCGTCTGTCATGGCGGCGGAAACAGAAGAAGGAGACCCGGTGACAGTGGAAGCGCCTTCCGCGATCCTGATGGAAGCATCCACCGGAGAAATTCTTTACGAAAAAAATGCAGACGAGCAGAGAAGTCCTGCAAGTATTACGAAAATTATGACGCTTCTTCTGATTTTTGATGAACTGGAAAAGGGGACGCTGACGCTGGAGGAAGAGGCGGTGACCAGCGCTCATGCCAAAAGCATGGGAGGCTCTCAGGTATTCCTGGAGGAAGGTGAGAAGCAGACGGTGGAAACCCTCATTAAATGCATTGTAGTAGCCTCCGGCAATGATGCTTCTGTGGTAATGGCGGAACATATCGCTGGGAGTGAAGAGGAATTTGTAAAAAGAATGAATCAGAAGGCGAAGGAACTGGGGCTTAAAGATACGGTTTTTGAAGACTGCTGTGGCCTTACGGATTCGGACGGCCATTATACCACGGCCCATGATGTGGCGGTGATTTCCAGGGAGCTGGTGACAAAATATCCTCAGGTGCTTACATATTCTTCGATCTGGATGGAGGATATTACTCACGTGACGAATAAGGGAACTACGGAATTCGGGCTTACCAACACCAATAAACTGATTCGCGGATACGAAGGCTGTGTGGGATTGAAAACAGGGAGCACGTCCAAAGCCAAATTCTGTGTCTCCGCTGTGGCAGCCAGAGACGATATTACACTGATCTCCGTTATCATGGGGGCAGAAAACTCAAAATCCAGATTCCGGGACGCCTCGTCTTTGCTCAATTACGGTTTCGGAACCTGCAGCCTTTATGTGGATGAAAATAAAGAAACACTGCCGCCGGCCCCTATTAGCGGAGCGATAGAAAAATCGGCGGAATGCGGCTTTGCCGGCGAATTTCGTTATCTGGATACAGAAGGAGCCGATCTGTCAGGCATTGAAAAAGAAATATCCTGGGATAAAGAGGTGAAAGCTCCCGTAAAAAAAGGAGATAAGGCGGGGGAAGCGGTTTACCGTCTGGACGGCAGAGAAATAGGCAGTGTGGATATTGTTTTTGTGGAGAATATAGATAAGGCAGAATATTTGGATTATGTAAAAATGGCTTTCCGTCTGCTGCTGCGGGGAGGCCGGGAAAAGGGGGACAGTTCCGGTGAAGGGACTGTCTCTTTTAGTGGAGAAACCTATTTCTCATAAATAATCAGAAATAGAAAATCACCTTGAAAATCTGAACACTTTATTGTAGTATAGAACGGATAGTAAACAGGGGAGCAGGTGCCGATGAAGCGTTATGTGATAAAACATTATATAATCCGGTCGGAAAAACTAAACGGCAGCGCCAACTCCATAAGGATTGTATTTATCAGTGACTTTCACAATACTTCCTTTGGCGAAAATCTGAAAAAATTAAAAGAAGATTTGGAAAAACTTCAGGCGGATCTGATTCTCATTGGCGGAGATATCGTTGTGGGAAAACCTGGGGAGGATATGGAGCAGACAAAAAAGCTGCTGTCGGTTTTGCCGGCCGGCGTTCCGGTTTTTGCAGCCAATGGGAATCATGAATATCGCCTGAAAATTTATCCGGAGGTTTATGGTTCCATGTATCAGGAGTACCGGAAAATGCTGGATCGATACCATGTGACCTTGCTGGAGAACGAAAGTGCGCTGACGCAGATCGGGGGAGTTTCCATGGCCATAACCGGATATGAGCTTCCAAGGGAATATTATGACAGATTTTACCGGGGGGAACTTCCCGCCGAGCGCATGTCAGACGCTCTTCCCATGCAGGATGATACGGTGTATCAGATCCTTCTGGCCCATTATCCCAAATACTTTACAACATATGTGAAATGGAGGCCGGATCTGATTCTTTCCGGCCATTACCACGGCGGGATTATCCGACTGGGAGAAAAATATCCGGTGGTGGGAAATGATTTCACCCTGTTTCCCAGGTATGGGTACGGATATTTTGAAAAGGGCAGGTCTTCCATGATTGTCAGCGCAGGAATGGGCGAACATACCATTCCCCTGCGGCTGTGGAATCCCAGGGAACTGGTTGTTGCAGATGTTGAAGGGAAGAGATGAGTATGGGTATACCGGTAAAACTGCAGGTGTTTGAGGGACCGCTGGATCTCCTTTTGCATCTGATCGATAAAAATAAAATTGATATCTATGATATTCCCATTGTGGAAATTACCAATCAGTATCTGGATTACATCCGGGAAATGCAGCGTCAGGATCTGAATGTAATGAGTGAATTTATGGTGATGGCCGCCACACTGATCGACATTAAATGCCGCATGCTCCTTCCTAAAGAAGTAAACGATGAGGGAGAAGAAGAAGATCCCAGAGATGAACTGGTGCAGAGACTGTTGGAATACAAGACGTATAAATATATGTCTTACGAGCTGCGGGAAAGGATGGCGGAGGCCTCCCGCAGCGTATACCGTCCCAGCTCCATGCCAAAGGAGGTACTGTCGTACCGTCCAAAAGTAGATGTAAAAGAGCTGGTGGGGGATATGAATCTGGACAAGCTGCGCCGCATTTTTGAAAATGTGATGAAGCGGCAGGAGGAAAAGGTGGATCCTATCCGCAGCAAATTCGGACGTATAGAGAAAGAGGAGGTCAGTCTTCCGGATAAAATGACCTATGTGGAAGCCTTCGCCAGAAAGAAGAAAAAATTTTCTTTCCGGGATCTTCTGGAAAAGCAGTGCAGCAAGACCCAGGTGGTGGTAACCTTTTTGGCTATTCTGGAACTGATGAAGACAGGCTTGATCCGGATCAGTCAGGAGCACATTTTTGATGATATTAAGATTGAAGTCAGAGGCAGTGAGAGCGTATGAACAGAGAGAAAATACGGGGAGCTATTGAAGCGATCCTCTTTTCGGCGGGAGATTCCGTGGAACTTTCACAGATTGCGAAGGCGGTGGGTTTGGAAAAGGAGGAAGTGCGCAAACTGATTCAGGAGATGATGATTTCCTATGAGCAGGAAGACAGGGGAATTAAGATCATTGAACTGGAACAGTCTTATCAGATGTGCACAAAACAGGAATATTACGATTATCTGGTAAAGATTGCCATGGAGCCGAAAAAAGCGGTGCTTACAGATGTGATGATGGAGACGCTTTCTATCATTGCCTATAAACAGCCGGTTACCAGACTGGAGATCGAGAAAATCCGCGGCGTTAAATGTGACCATGCCGTCAATAAGCTGGTGGAATATGGTCTGGTTCAAGAGGTGGGGAGGCTGGACGCTCCGGGCAAACCTATTCTTTTTGGAACCACAGAGGAATTCCTGCGAAGCTTTGGCGTAGAATCTCAGGAGGAGCTGCCCGTCATAGATCCGGTACAGCTGGAAGATTTTAAGGCAGAGGCGGAAGAGGAGATCGGAATGGAAATGGATTCTGCTACATAGAGATAAGACCGTTTTGGAAGGGGAAGTTCCAAGACGGCCTTCCTTTTTATCATAAAGGGGCTGATTTTTCCATAAAATAGAAGAAAATAGGGACAATACGGGCGGATATCCTATGAAAAAAATTGCGCTGGTATGGAGTGCTCTGGTCCTGTGTTTTCTTTTTTCCGGTCCGGTAAATGCCCAGGAGCGGCCAAAGGAAAGTGAATTATACGCCGGATCAGCCTGTATGATGGATGCACAGTCGGGAAGGGTTCTGTATGAAAAGGACGGGTATACAAAGAAACCAAACGCCAGTACCACAAAAATACTGACCTGCATTCTGGCTTTGGAGCAGGGAAATTTATCAGATGTCGTGACTGTGTCCCAAAGGGCGGCCGGGCAGCCGGCGGTACATCTGGGGGCCAGAGAAGGGGAAAGTTTTCTTCTGGGCGATCTTCTCTATTCCCTGATGTTGGAATCACATAATGATACGGCTGTTATGATAGCGGAACACATAGGAGGCAGCGTGGAAGGATTTGCGCAGCTTATGAATCAAAAAGCAAAAAGTATTGGATGCGAGAACAGCTATTTTATCACGCCCAACGGACTGGATGCTGAAGACGAGCAGGGGATCCACGGCATGACGGCGGCGGATCTTGCCAGAGTCATGCGGTACTGTATTATGGAATCACCGAAGAAGGAAGAATTTCTGGAAATCACACAGACTTCCTCCTACAGTTTCTGGAACCGGGAAGAGACGATTCTTTATAATTGTCATAATCACAATGCGTTTTTAGCCATGATGGAGGGAGCTCTTTCTGGGAAGACAGGGTTTACGGCGGATGCTGGATACTGTTATGTGGGAGCTCTGGAACGGGACGGGAAAACCCTGATTGTATCTTTGCTGGCCTGCGGATGGCCCAACAACAAAGATTATAAATGGGCAGATACAAAAAAGCTGATGAACTACGGATTGGAGAAATATGAAATCAAGGATGTGCTGGAACGGGAACTGCCTGTCGGCCGGCTGGAAGTAAACGGCGGACAGCACGGAGGAAATCTGTCGGAAAAATCTTACGTTTCTTTATCTTACCGGGAAAATATGGAAGAAGAATCTCTTAAAATTCTTCTGGGAGAGGATGAAAAAGTGGAGCAAAAAGTAGAGCTTCCGGATATGCTGGAAGCGCCGGTGAAAAAAGGCACAAAGATCGGAAAAGTTTCTTATCTCCTGGAGGGAGAAGAGCTGAAATCCTATCCGATCTATACAGATGAAGAAGTTAAGAAGATTGATTTTATCTGGTGCTTTGATATAATAGGAGATAAATACTGCATGAAAGGAAGTTGAAGATTACAGATGGAAAAATATATCATGGCGCTGGATCAGGGAACCACCAGCTCCCGCTGTATTCTTTTTGACCACAGCGGCAATATCTGCAGTCTGGCCCAGAAAGAATTTGCTCAGTTTTATCCGAAACCGGGATGGGTGGAACACGATCCCATGGAAATTTGGTCCTCTCAGATGGGCGTGGCCGTTGAAGCGATGTCGAAAATTGGAGTGGATGCCCGAAGTATTGCGGCTATTGGAATTACCAATCAGAGGGAAACCACGATTGTCTGGGACAAGAATACAGGCAAGCCGGTGTATCCGGCCATTGTCTGGCAGTGCCGCCGGACAGCCCAAATGATTGAAAAACTCCAGGCGGACGGGTACGGAGAATATATAAAAGAGACCACAGGGCTGATTCCAGACGCTTATTTTTCCGGAAGCAAACTGGCCTGGATTCTGGATCATGCAGAAGGTGCGAGAGAGAGGGCGGAAAAAGGTGAACTTTTATTCGGAACGGTGGACACATGGCTGATATGGAACCTGACCGGCAGAAGAGTTCATGTGACAGACCGGACAAACGCGTCACGGACGATGCTTTTTGATATTCACCGGCAGGAATGGGATCAGAAAATTTTAGATCTGTTTCATATCCCCGTCTCAATGCTGCCCGAGGTAAAACCAAGCTGCTGCGTATACGGAATGACAGACAGCAGCCTGCTGGGCGGGGAGATTCCCATTGCCGGAGCTGCCGGAGACCAGCAGGCCGCTTTGTTTGGACAGTGCTGTTTTGAAGCGGGAGACGTAAAAAATACTTATGGAACAGGATGTTTTCTGCTGATGAATACCGGGGAAAAGGCGGTCCGCTCCCATATGGGGCTTTTGACCACAGTTGCAGCCAGTGCAGGCGACAGGGTAAGCTATGCCCTGGAGGGCAGCGTATTCGTGGCGGGAGCCGCTATCCAATGGCTTAGGGACGAATTGAAAATTCTGGAAAACGCCGCCCAGTCAGAGGAATACTGCCGTCAGGTGGAAGATACAGGAGGCGTCTATCTGGTTCCTGCTTTTACCGGACTGGGAGCGCCCTACTGGGATCCTTATGCAAGGGGCACTGTGCTGGGAATTACCAGAGGCACCACCAGGGCGCATCTGGTGCGGGCAACGGTGGAATCTCTGGCGTATCAGGTATGGGACGTGATTGAAGCAATGGAAAAGGATTCGGCTATTTCCATGAAATCTCTGAAAGTAGACGGCGGGGCCTGCGCCAATGATTTCCTGATGCAGTTTCAGGCGGATCTTCTGCAGACGACAGTGGAACGTCCCCGATGTATTGAAACTACCGCCCTGGGCGCCGCCTATCTGGCAGGACTGGCGGTGGGATACTGGAAAAATCAGGAGGATATAAAGAAGAACTGGGCGCTTCAGAAACGTTTTCTTCCCCAAATGGAAGAAAATATGAGAAAAGAGAAACAGAAAGGCTGGAAGAAAGCGGTGAAGCGCGCCCTTTGCTGGGAAAAGGATGAATAACATGATTACGTTTGAAGATATTAAAAATAATGAAACCATAAAGACTTATATTACGAAGGCGGACGAATCTCTCATTGCCCTTGGCTATACGGAGCACAGTTTCGCCCATGTGACCCGGGTGGCTAAAACGGCCGCCTATATTCTGGAGACCATGGGGTATTCCAAGAGGGACTGTGAACTGGCGCAGATTGCGGGTTATCTTCATGATATCGGCAATATCGTAAACCGCACGGATCATGCCCAGAGCGGCGCCATCATTGCCTTCCGCCTGCTGGACCATATGGGAATGGACGCTGCTGAAGCGGCAACCATTGTGACGGCCATCGGAAATCATGACGAGGGAACGGCCGAGGCGGTCAATCCCATTGCGGCGGCGCTGATTCTGGGAGATAAAACAGATGTGAGGAGAAGCCGCGTCCGCAATGAGGACAAGACTACTTTTGATATCCATGACCGGGTAAATTATTCCGTTAAAAAATCGGTGGTTAAGATTAACGAGGAAAAATCCAGGATTAAGCTGAAATTATCCATCGATACACATTATGGATCCATCATGGATTATTTTGAAATTTTTATGGATCGTATGATCCTGTGCAGAAAAGCCGCTGAATTTCTGGGACTGGGATTTCGTCTCATTATCAATGAGCAGCAGATCCTATAGAATACAGGGGTATTGAGGAGAAAAGGTAAAATGGAACAAGCAGAAAATCTGCTGTACAGAATTAATCAGCAGTACAGTAAACTGAGCAAAGGGCAGAAACGCCTGGCGTCTTACATTACGGACAACTATGACAAAGCAGTTTTTCTGACTGCAGCCAAATTGGGCAAAAAAGTGGGAGTCAGCGAATCTACTACAGTGCGTTTCGCCACACAATTGGGGTATTCGGGCTTTCCTGAATTTCACAGGGCATTGGAGGAACTGGTAATCAATAAGCTGAATTCTATCCAGCGTATGGAAGTAACTTACGGTAAAGTCCCCCAGGCTGAAATTTTAGACAAAGTACTTCAGGCCGATATCGACAAGATCAAACAGACCATTGAATCCTTGGATCATGATGTTTTTGATCTCGCGGTGGATACTCTTTTGGGAGCGAAAACCATTTACATCATCGGTATTCGCAGCTGCGCTCCGCTGGCTCAGTTTTTAAGTTTTTATCTGAATCTGGTTTTTGAGGATGTGCGCCTGATTCAGACAAGCTCCGCCAGCGAGATATTCGAACAGATGATTCGGATCGACGAAAGAGATGTGATTATCGGAATCAGTTTTCCCAGATATTCCATGCGGACGTTAAAAGCCATGGAATTTGCCAATAACAGAAACGCCAAGGTGATCACCCTGACAGACAGCATCCATTCTCCTATGAATTTGTATTCTTCCTGTAATCTGATCGCCCGCAGTGATATGGCTTCCATTGTGGATTCACTGGTGGCTCCCCTGAGCGTGATCAACGCGCTGGTAGTAGCCCTTTGCATGAAAAAACAGCAGGACGTGGTAGATACCTTGGAGACGATGGAAAAAATATGGGATGAATATCAGGTGTACAGCAGTGATGAGATAAATTCGGTAGATGATTCGGTAAAACTGAAATTTACCGGTATGGGAGATGAAGATGAGTAAGACGATAATCGTGGGCGGAGGAGCTGCGGGGATGGCCGCAGCCGTATTTTTGGCTGAAAAAGGTCATGCCGTGCATATCTTTGAAAAAAATGAAAAACTGGGGAAAAAAATATATATTACGGGAAAGGGCCGCTGTAATTTCACCAACGCGTGTACCATGGAGGAATTATTTGACAATGTGATTCATGGACGCAAATTTTTATACAGTGCTTTTTATGGGTATAATAATTTTGATGTAATTGATTTTTTTGAAAGGTTAGGCGTTCCCACGAAAGTGGAAAGAGGAAACCGGGTGTTTCCTGCCTCTGATCATGCTTCGGATATCACATCGGCCTTGGAAAAGCGGATGAAGTCCCTGGGGGTGAAGATTCATCTGAAAAGCCGGGTGGAAAGAATCCTGGAAGAGGGAGGCCAGGTGAAGGGAGCGGTATTGGAAAATGGATCGGTTATCGATGGGGATGCCGTTTTGGTCGCCACAGGGGGCCTGTCTTATCCTTCCACAGGGTCCACCGGCGACGGATATGATTTTGCAAAAGCTATGGGTCATACCGTAACCAAACTTTCCCCCTCTCTTGTTCCCCTTATCACGGAGGAGAAATATATCCCGCAGATGCAGGGACTTTCGCTGAAGAACATATCCCTTTCTCTTTTTCGGCAGGAGAAAAAGTGCTGGGACGGATTCGGAGAACTTCTGTTCACTCACTGCGGAATCAGCGGTCCCCTGGCGCTGACAGCCAGTGCAGAAGCAGGGGAATATCTGGAAGAGGGAATCTTAAGAGGCGAGATCGACTGGAAACCGGCGCTGACGGAACAGCAGCTGGATGAACGGCTTTTGCGGGAGTTTGCCGGACAGGAAAACCGCCAGTTTAAAAATGTGGTTCCTGCTCTGTTGCCTTCAAAGGCTGTCCCTGTGTTTCTTGGAATTGGAGGAATCAGCCCGGAGAAAAAAATTCATGATATTACCCGGAAAGAAAGAAAAGAATTTATAAAAATTTTAAAACATTTTCCATTTACGATTAATCGTCTGGGCGGTTATAATGAAGCAGTCGTGACCAAAGGCGGTGTTTCTCTGAAAGAGATAAAACCGGCTACGATGGAGTCTAAAAAAATCAAAGGACTTTATTTCATCGGAGAAGTACTGGATGCAGACGGGCTGACCGGCGGATTCAATCTGCAGATTGCCTGGTCCACAGCCCATGCGGCGGCGTCCGGCGTACAGTAGTTTGTAAGGAGGAAAGGTATGAGTTTTAACATAGCGATCGACGGCCCTGCGGGGGCGGGGAAAAGCACCATTGCGCGGCAGCTGGCCCAGCGCCTGGGATTCATCTATGTGGATACCGGCGCCATGTACCGGGCGATGGCCTATTACTTTCTGAAAGAGAAAATCGGTTCCCAGGAACGAGAAAAGATTGAAGAAGCATGCAGCGATGCGGAGATTACTATCCGTTATGAAGACGGCAGTCAGCAGGTAATACTCAACGGCAAGAACGTAACGGATTACCTGAGAGAGGAAAACGTGGGAAATATGGCTTCTCATATTTCCGCAATTCCGGCTGTACGGGAAAAACTGACGCAGCTGCAGAAAAAGCTGGCCGGATGTGCGGATGTGGTGATGGACGGACGGGACATCGGAACTTCTGTTCTGCCTGACGCTCAGATCAAAATATACCTGACTGCCGGAACCGGCGTCCGTGCCAGAAGACGGTATGAGGAGCTGAAGGAGAAAGGGATCGAAAGTGATCTGGCAGCCATAGAGAAGGATATTGAAGAAAGAGATTACCGGGATATGCACCGGGAGATTTCGCCGCTGTGTCAGGCCGGGGACGCCGTTCTGGTGGACACGTCGGATATGGATATTGAGACGGTGCTGGAAACTGTAATGAAGATATACAGGGAGAAAAACGAAAATTGATGAAAGTAACAGTAGCCAAAACGGCAGGTTTCTGTTTCGGCGTCAAACGGGCGGTAGATACGGTATATGAACAGGTAAAGCTGGGCCGGGGACCGGTGTACACTTACGGGCCCATTATACATAACGAACAGGTTGTGGCAGATCTGGAATCCAAAGGCGTCACCGTGATACATTCAGAAGAAGAACTGAAAAATCTGAGAGAAGGAGTTGTGGTCATACGTTCCCACGGCGTTCCCAGATCGGTGTATCAGACGGCAGAAGAGCAGGGACTTACTCTGGTGGACGCCACCTGTCCGTTTGTGAAAAAGATTCATAATATTGTGGATCAGGAGAGTAAAAATGGCAGGCAGATTGTTATTATTGGAAACAGCAGCCATCCGG
Source organism: Ruminococcus sp. (assembly GCA_050944435.1). Lineage (GTDB taxonomy): Bacteria > Bacillota > Clostridia > Lachnospirales > Lachnospiraceae > Ruminococcus_G. The sequence goes on along the minus strand of JBMNRB010000007.1, from coordinate 53,543 downwards.
AAGTGGAAGGAATAAAGGGATGGTGCAGGACGCCGGCGGCAGTAATCGGAAACGAGCAGGAGGCCCGGGATTTTTCCGCAGATTCCTCATCCAGGCTTTGTATTGTGTCACAGACGACATTTAATTACAACAAATTTCAAGATTTAGTTGAAATTCTTGCCAAAAAGAGGTATGATAGAAGTGTTTTAAATACGATTTGCAGCGCTACGGAGGAAAGACAGCGGGAGGCCGCCAGACTTGCCGGACAGGTGGATGCCATGATTGTCATCGGAGGCAGGAACAGCTCCAACACGCAGAAATTGTATGAAATATGCAAGAATGAATGTAAAAATACTTACTATATACAGACACTCGTTGATTTGGAAACCAAGCCTTTTCAATCTATCAGTCATGTAGGTATTACAGCAGGGGCATCGACCCCAAATAATATAATTGAGGAGGTTCAAAAACATGTCAGAATTAAGTTTTGAACAAATGCTGGAAGAATCATTTAAAACGATAAGGAATGGAGAAGTGGTTGAGGGTACAGTCATCGACGTAAAGCCGGATGAAATAATCCTGAACATAGGCTATAAAGCAGATGGTATTCTTACAAGAAACGAATATACCAATGAACCCAACCTGGATCTTACAACAGTTGTAAACCCGGGAGATACCATGGAAGTAAAAGTTCTGAAAGTAAATGATGGTGAAGGCCAGGTTCTGCTCACTTATAAGAGACTGGCAGCAGAAAAAGGCAATAAAAGGCTGGAGGAAGCTTATGAGAATCATGAGGTTCTGAAAGCAAAAGTGGCTCAGGTATTAAACGGCGGTTTGAGCGTCGTTATCGACGAAGCAAGAATTTTTATTCCGGCCAGTCTGGTATCTGATACCTATGAAAAAGATCTTTCCAAATATGCAGATCAGGAAATTGAATTTGTCATTACAGAGTTTAATCCCAGAAGAAGACGGGTAATCGGCGACAGAAAACAGCTTCTGGTTGCAGCGAAGGCAGAAATGCAGAGAGAACTCTTTGAAAGAATTCAGCCGGGCGATGTGGTAGAAGGAACAGTAAAAAATGTTACGGATTTCGGCGCTTTTATCGACCTGGGCGGAGCGGACGGTCTGCTTCATATTTCTGAAATGTCCTGGGGCAGAGTGGACAACCCGAAAAAGGTATTTAAGGTAGGAGATCCTATCACTGTGCTGATCAAAGAAATCAATGGTGACAAAATTGCACTTAGTCTGAAATTTGAAGATCAGAATCCTTGGCTGAAGGCTGCTGAGAATTATGCAGTGGGAAATATTGTGGAAGGCAAGATTGCCCGTATGACGGATTTTGGCGCCTTTGTTGAACTGGAGCCTGGAGTAGATGCACTTCTCCATGTTTCTCAGATTTCCAAAGAGCATGTGGAGAAACCGTCGGATGTTCTCAGCGTTGGACAGGAGATCACGGCAAAAGTAGTGGATTTCAACGGAGAAGAGAAGAAGATCAGTTTGAGCATGAAAGCGCTCGAAACAGCTGCAGAAGCAGATCATGCGGAGGCAGAGGAAGAAGAATAAAGATAGAGAAGAGGGCGGCGTTGCAGACAGCCGCCCCTTTTTACTGCTGCTTTATCCATGAAGCAGGTGCTGCAGAACGCAATATACATATTGCCGGGCAGCAGAAGGATCCTGCAGAACATCTTTTTTCAGACAAAATTTTTCCTTTTCCCTATAAGAACGGGTAAACAGAGGAAGAACAGAAAATCCGGGAGGAGCAGGAAGGAAAATATCCTCCTTTCTCTGATAGCAGGTGGCGGCGGTTGCCTGTCTGCGGTGATTCTTATCCACAAACTGCCCTACGCTTTTATGAATGGCCATATCTTCTTCCGGAAGATAATAGTAGTCCCTGTAGTTGGGGAAAAATAATTTCATTGTCTCTCGTACTGCAGCAGACGAAAGCTGCAGTTGATTTTTTGTATTGGAGATGGAAAAAGGCCCGGAAGAAAAAGCGATGGGAAAGGAAAGATCCAGTCCTTCTGAGAGAGAAAAAGTGACGCTGTTTTCCCTGTCTTCTGCCAGATGGACAGGATAAGAACGGCTGAACAGCCGTTCCAGGGACAGAAGGGGCCAAAGGGCCATCATTCCCTTGAGATCATCGCAGTTGTGCAGCAAAAGGAGATCTCTGGCTTTTTCGTCCCGGGTCAGAATATATTTTTTATAGAAACGGGCAATTTGACTGCTGTCCATACGATCTGACCGGGTAAAACCAGTAAGAAGCTCAAGATCTTTTTGTTTCATAGAGGAAGAGGGAAGGAAATGCTGAAAAGGGCGCAGTCTGCGGTAAAGATCCATTTCTTTCCGGGCATGAAAGGAAAAATCGATTCCGTACATGCCGCATTTTCCAGTCAGATAGGGAATATCGAAAGTACTGCCGTTATAATGGATCAGCAGTGATCCCGCGGACAGTTGCGAAAGAAAGGTTTCCAGCGCCTGTTTTTCCTCCAGGGGAGATTCCAGGAAAATCTGAGTGATCTGCCAGGAGTCAGATTCCAGGGAAACAATTCCTAAAAGACATAAGTGGCTGTTTCGCCAGGAAAGGCCGGTTGTTTCAATATCAAAAAAGCAAGGGTTCGGTGAAATCTCCGGAAAAAATTCATTGAGATCCGGGAGCAAAGGCAGAGATGAATGATATATTTTCATAAAAAGACATCCTTTCTGTTCCATTGCACTTCATTATATACTTGTTTTTGGGAAAAAAATAGTGATTTTTGCATAAAATTAGTTTATAGTAGAAGAAATATGAAGTTTATGTATCTGTACGGTTTTGTCTGTGCAGACATCTTGTTTAAGGAGGGTTCTGGATGGGAATTTTAACATTTAAGGGCGGCATACACCCCTATGACGGTAAAGATCTGTCAAAAGACAAACCGATTGTGCCGTTGAATCCTAAAGGTGATCTGGTGTATCCATTATCACAGCATATCGGTGCGCCGGCGAAACCTGTGGTTCAAAAGGGGGATCATGTATTGATGGGGCAGATGATTGCGGAAGCAGGAGGTTATGTGTCCGCGCCGATTTATGCCAGTGTGTCCGGCACGGTGAAAGGAATCGAGCCTCATCTTACTACCGTGGGTTCTGTGGTGGATGCCGTTGTCATTGAAAATGATGAGAAATATGAAACGGTAGAGTTTCAGGGAGCTGCTTCACTGGAGGATTTGTCGAAAGAAGAGATACTGAAGCGGATTACTGACGCCGGCGTTGTGGGAATGGGCGGAGCCGGGTTTCCGACCCATGTAAAACTGTCGCCCAAGGAACCGGATAAAATCGAGTACATATTGGTAAACGGAGCGGAATGTGAACCGTATCTGACCAGCGATTATCGCAGAATGATGGAAGAGCCGGAAAAAGTGGTGGGTGGACTGAAAGTGATACTGCGGCTTTTTGACAAAGCCAAAGGCTGCATCTGTATTGAAGATAATAAACCGGACTGTATAGCCAAAATATCAGAAATGGTAAAAAATGAACCGCGAATTGAAGTAAAATCCTTGAAGACTAAATATCCTCAAGGAGCAGAGCGTATGCTCATTTACGCGGTGACAAAAAGAAAAATTAATTCATCCATGCTTCCGGCGGATGCAGGATGTATTGTGGACAATATTGATACTGTGGTGGCAATCTATAAAGCGGTCATGCTGGGAACTCCGCTGATGCACCGGATTGTGACGGTTACCGGCGATGCGGTTGCCAATCCCCAGAACTATTATGTACCCATCGGCACTAATTATCAGGAGCTGATTGATGCGGCAGGCGGATTTAAGAGTGAGCCGAAAAAGCTGATTTCCGGCGGGCCCATGATGGGATTTTCCATGTTTGACTTGAATGTTCCCGTTACGAAAACCACATCTTCTCTGCTGTGTCTGGTCAAGGACGATGTGGCAGATATGCCTGCCACTGCCTGCATTAACTGCGGCCGGTGCGTCAGCGACTGTCCGGAACACCTGGTTCCTTCAAGGCTTGCGAAAGTGGCAGAGCATCACGACTATGAGAAATTTGAAAAAATGAATGGAATGGAGTGCTGTGAATGCGGATGCTGCAGTTATGTCTGTCCTGCGAAGCGGCCGCTGGCACAGTCCATTAAATCCATGCGAAAAGAAATTCTTGCAAACCGCAAGAAAAAATAGAGGAGGAGACAGAATATGAGTGAATTAATACACGTATCATCATCGCCGCATATCCGTTCCAAAGTAAAAACGGATTATATTATGCTGATGGTGGTTATTGCGCTGCTTCCGGCGGCGATTTTCGGTGTGTATAATTTTGGACCGCGGGCGCTGATGATTATCTGCATCAGTGTTGCCACCTGCGGACTGACGGAATATATATATGAAAGGCTGATGAAACTGCCGGTTACCGTGGGGGATTTCAGCGCCATAGTTACCGGACTTCTCCTTGCTTTAAATCTGCCGGCCTCTGTATCCTGGTACGTGCCGGTAATCGGCGGAGTCTTTGCAATTATCATTGTAAAACAGCTTTTCGGAGGACTGGGACAGAATTTCATGAATCCGGCCCTGGCTGCCAGATGTTTTCTGCTGATTTCTTTTTCGGGACAGATGACTGATTTTTCCGTGCCCAAAGGAGCGTTTGGAAATATCGCAGTGGATACGGTTTCCGGCGCCACTCCTCTGGCAATGCTTAAAAGCGGGGAGTCGGTAGACGTGGTCAGCCTCCTGGTGGGAAATGTACAGGGTACCATAGGTGAAACCTCTGTCATCGCCATTTTAATCGGAGCAATCTTTCTGCTTTGTCTGAAAATCATTGATCTTCGGATTCCCCTTACTTATTTGGGCAGCTTCTTGATTTTCATTATTATTTTCGGCGGTCACGGTCTGGATGCCAATTACATTCTTGGACATCTTTTCGGCGGAGGCTTGATGCTGGGCGCCTGGTTTATGGCCACGGATTATGTTACCTCTCCCATCACCAAAAAGGGACAGATTGTTTACGGCATAATTCTCGGCATTCTGACAGGACTCTTCCGGCTTTTTGGCGGTTCAGCAGAGGGAGTTTCCTATGCGATTATCTTCGGCAATCTTCTGGTGCCGTTGATTGAGCGGCTGACAATGCCGGTGGCGTTCGGTAAAGGAGGTAAGCAGAATGGGTAAGATTATCAAAGATACGGCTGCGCTTCTGGCTATTACCGTGGTTGCAGGGTTCCTGCTGGGACTGGTATACAAGGTTACATTGGAACCCATCGCTCATCAGGAAGAGCTGGCCAATGCAAAAGCCTGTCAGGAAGTCTTTGAAGATGCTTCTGAATTTCCAGATGCAGATGTGGATTCAGAGCAGATCGCAGCAAATCTGGCGGAAAATGGTCTTTCAGCCGTGACAGTAGACGCCGTGAGGGAAGCACAGGATGAAAAAGGTGAGCTTCTGGGCTATGTAATTACAGTGACGGACAGTGAAGGATACGGCGGCGATATCCAGCTCTCCATGGGAGTCCAGTTGGACGGAACGGTGAACGGAATTTCTATTCTGAGCATCAGTGAAACGGCCGGTCTTGGAATGAAAGCCGATACTGATGAGTTTAAAAGCCAGTTTGCGGATAAAAATGTGGAGCAGTTTACCTATACAAAATCCGGAGCCTCTGCCGACAATGAAATCGATGCCATCAGCGGAGCGACCATTACCACCAACGCGGTTACCAATGGTGTCAACGCCGGGCTGCTCACATTCCAGTATCTGAAAGGAGGCAATTGAGTATGAAAGCGAATACTCCTGTGGAACGTCTGTATAATGGTATTATTAAGGAAAATCCTACTTTTGTGTTGATATTGGGTATGTGTCCCACGCTGGCCGTTACCACATCGGCGATGAACGGTCTGGGTATGGGGCTTACCACCATGGTGATTCTTGCCATGTCCAATATGATGATCTCAATTCTGCGTAAAGCAATTCCTGATGGAGTGCGTATGCCGGCCTACATAGTGGTAGTGGCTTCTTTCGTGACAATCGTAGAACTTCTGCTGGAAGGTTTTCTTCCCAGTCTGTATGACGCGCTGGGGATTTATATTCCGCTGATCGTGGTAAACTGTATTATTCTTGGCCGTGCGGAAGCCTATGCATCCAAAAACAAAGTGGTGGCGTCTATTTTTGACGGAATCGGCATGGGGCTTGGTTTTACCATCGCACTGACGCTTATCGGCCTTTTTAGGGAAATACTGGGAGCCGGACAGATCTTTGGAATTCAGGTTATGCCGGATGCCTATGAACCGATCACAATTTTTATTCTGGCACCGGGAGCCTTTTTCGTACTGGCTATGCTGATTGCCTTCCAGAATAAATTTAAAATCGGCAGCGCCCGTGTAAACGAAGACGGAACTACGGCATGTTCCAGAAGCAGCTGTCTCAACTGTGCCAATACTCTGTGCGCCGGCAAGACGGCGGCAGGCACTCAGGAAGAAAAAGGAGGTAGCGGGAAATGAGAGAGTTATTGATCATTGCAATCGGAGCTGCCATGGTGAATAATGTCGTATTGAGTCAGTTTCTGGGATTATGTCCCTTCCTGGGAGTATCCAAAAAAATCGATACGGCAGCCGGTATGGGTGCGGCGGTTATTTTCGTTATTACGATTTCTTCCTTCTGTACCGGATTAATTTATCAGTTTGTACTTACTCCTCTGAATATGACCTACCTGCGGACAATCGCGTTTATTCTGGTCATTGCTGCCCTTGTACAGCTGGTGGAGATGGTTCTGAAAAAATCCATGCCTGCGCTGTACCGCAGTCTGGGAGTGTATCTTCCTCTGATTACCACCAACTGCGCCGTTCTGGGCGTGGCCCTTACTAATGTACAGAACGGGTATAATATTCTGGAAGGCGTTGTCTGCGGATTTTCTACGGCCCTTGGCTTTACGATATCCATTGTTTTGATGGCAGGTCTTCGTGAAAAAATCGAGTATAATGATATCCCGGAAGCGTTTCAGGGAATGCCCATCGTCCTTTTGACCGCAGGATTGATGTCGATTGCATTTTTTGGATTTTCCGGACTGGTGTAGGGAGGAGCAGGTGATATGGAAATAATTATTATATCAGCGGTTATCATCGGCGGAATCGGTCTGGTTATCGGCCTTTTGCTGGGGCTGGCAGGCAAAAAATTTGCAGTTGAGACGGATGAGAGAGAAGCAGCGGTAAGAGAGGCCCTTCCGGGAAATAACTGCGGCGGCTGCGGATATCCCGGATGCGACGGTCTGGCGGCTGCCATTGCCAAAGGAGATGCGCCGGTGGACGGCTGTCCGGTAGGAGGACCGGATGTAGCGGCGGTTATCGGAGAGATTATGGGTCAGAAAGTGGAAGCTTCTGCCCGGAAAGTGGCCTTTGTGCGCTGCGGCGGAAGCTGTTCCAAAGCAAAAAAAGACTATGAATATTACGGCGTAGAAGACTGCGCCATGATGATCTATGTGCCCAACGGAGGAGCCAAAATATGTAATGAAGGCTGCCTTGGATTCGGCACCTGTGTAAAAGCCTGTCCCTTTGATGCAATATCCATTGTAGACGGACTTGCTGTGGTGGACCGGGAAAAGTGTAAAGCCTGCGGTAAATGTGTGGCGGCCTGTCCTCAGCATCTGATTGATCTGGTTCCCTATGATCAGAAGAGTCTGGTGAAATGTAAATGTTCTGACAAGGGAAAGGTGGTAATGACGGAATGTGACGCCGGATGTATCAGCTGCATGAAGTGTGTGAAAAACTGTCCGGAACAGGCAATGGAACTGAGCGGAAATATTGTCCGCATTGATTTTGACAAATGCACCAACTGCGGTCAGTGCGTGGAGAACTGTCCGCGGCATTGTATCGTAAATGTTCAGTAGATGGAAAAAAGCTGCTGCGGTCCTGACTGTGTTTATTCTGGCATTGTCAGGATGCCGCAGCAAGGAGGCGGAAGAAGCCTTTACAAAAGAAGGATTTTATTTTGATACAGTTATACAGATTATGGCATACGGAGAAAAAAAAGAAGAGGCGGTCAGCCGCTGCTTTGAACTGTGCGATGAGATAGAGCATACCTTCAGCAGAACCCGTGAGGACAGTGAACTGTATCAGGTAAATCACAGGACGAAGAATCGTGTGCAGGTGTCGGAGGACCTGGCCTACGTGGTACAGGAAGGACTGAAATTTTATCAACTGTCGGAGGGCAGATTTGATATTACCATTGCGCCGGTTACCTCTCTTTGGGATTTTAAAAGCGACGATCCCCAGGTGCCTGATGAAGAACTGATAAAAAAAGCAGCAGAAAAGGTGGACGGGTCGAAGGTGCATGTGGAAGGCAATACCCTGGTCTTTGACAGCAGTGAAACCATGCTGGATCTGGGAGCGCTGGTAAAGGGGTACGCGGCGGACAAACTGAAGGAATGTTTGGAGGAGTACGGTATCCAGAGCGCCATGATCAATCTGGGCGGAAATGTGATGACGCTGGGAAACAAACCTGACGGTACGGCCTGGTCCGTGGGAATACAGAAACCCTTTGCACAAAGGAATGAAGTAATTACCACAGTGGAGGCAGAAGATTGTTCCGTGGTGTCCTCCGGTGTGTATGAACGGTATTTTGAGCAGGACGGAGTTCTGTATTATCATATTCTTGACGCTTCTACCGGTTATCCGGCAGACAGCGATCTGTGGCAGACGACGATTCTTTCCGATTCTTCCTTGGAGGGAGACGGACTTTCCACAGTGTGCATGCTTTTGGGTTATGAAAAAGCCAGAGAACTGACAGACAGCATGGAGGGAATAGAAGCGTTATTTGTACTGGAAGACGGTCAGCTGGCCGGCGAATAGGGTAAGAGATGAAGAAAAAAGAAATCATACTTGCAGCCGTAATTCTTTTGGCTGCACTGCTGTTATGGGGGATTCTGACGCTGCTTGGCCGTCCCTCCGGCGACATCGTGCGGATTACCGTGAATAATCAGCTTTACGGAGAGTATTCCCTGAGTGAGGATCAGACTATCCGGATAGGCGATACCAACGTGTGTGAGATAAAAGACGGCGCTGTCAGAATGACTGAGGCAGACTGTCCGGATCATTTGTGTATGGATTCCGCAGCCATCACCAGGGAAGGGGGCACAATTGTCTGTCTGCCCAACCGGGTAATCCTGGAAGTGACGGCAGAGGAATCTTCGGCACCGGATGCAGTGGCATCCTGAAAGGGAAAAGGATATGAATCGTAAGACGGCCGTACTGGGCCTGTGCGCAGCACTGGCAATTCTGCTGGGATATGTGGAGTCGCTGATTCCGCTGTTTCCGGGAGTATATGGGATTAAACTGGGACTTTCCAATCTGGTGATTGTCTTTATGCTTTATCTGTATGGAATGAAAGAAGCGCTGCTGGTATCCGTGATCCGCATTGTGGTGATCGGATTCCTGTTCGGAAATCTGTTCAGCATTCTTTTCAGTCTGGCAGGAGCTCTTTTCAGTCTGGCGGTTATGGGACTTGTCAGAAAAGTGAAGGGAATGAGTGTGATCGGCGTCAGTCTGGCCGGCGGTGTGGCTCACAATATGGCTCAGATGGTTGTGGCAGTGTTTTTGGTGAGCAGTTTTTATCTGATCTATTATCTGCCGGTGCTTATGGTTTCCGGTGTTGTCACGGGGATTTTGATTGGAATTGTCAGCAGAGAAATGATCAGAAGAATTGGACCGCTGCTTTTGAAGGAAAAGGGGAAAAAAAGATGATTGCGTATATAAAAGGAAAGGTAGCGGGAATCGGAAAAGACTATGCCATTGTGGAAAACGGAGGAATCGGATATCAGGTATATATGCCCGTCTCCATGCTGGAACATTTGCATGGGGGAATGGAAACAAAGATTTATACATATTACCATGTAAGAGAAGACGCTGTGCAGCTGTTTGGGTTCTTAGCAGAAAAAGATCTGGAATTGTTCCGTCTGCTGATAGGAGTCAACGGTATAGGACCAAAAGCGGCCCTGGGAATTTTGTCCGCGCTGTCTTCGGAAGAGATACAGTTTGCCGTTTTATCAGAAGACATAAAGGTTTTGGCCAAAGCGCCGGGAATCGGCAAAAAGACGGCTCAGAAGCTGATTTTGGAATTGAAAGACAAGCTTGATCTGGAGGAAGTATTTGAACAGAAGGTAAGTCAGAGCAGTGGGGCGGAAGAGACGTACGGCCAGGGCGGTCCTGGTGTTCAGGAGGCGGTTCAGGCGCTGACTGCTCTGGGATATTCCAATACGGAAGCGTTAAGAAGCGTGAAACAGGTGGAAGGGGCGGAAGAAATGGATACCGAAGAGATTCTGAAGGCTGCACTGAAAAAACTTTTGTAAAGGGGCAGGGGTAGTATCATGGAAAGACGGATTATTACCACAGATGTGACAGAAGAAGATATTCAGGTGGAGGGCAGTTTACGCCCTCAGTTTCTGGACGAATATATCGGTCAGAAAAAAACAAAAGAAAATCTGAAGGTGTATATTGAGGCGGCAAAGCAGAGAAACGATCCCCTGGATCACGTTTTGTTTTACGGACCGCCGGGGCTGGGAAAAACAACACTGGCCGGGATCATCGCCAATGAAATGGGCGTCCATATGAAAGTGACTTCCGGCCCCGCCATCGAGAAACCAGGGGAAATGGCGGCGATTTTGAACAGTCTGCAAAGGGGAGATATTCTTTTCGTGGATGAGATCCACCGGCTGAACCGGCAAGTGGAGGAAGTGCTGTACCCGGCGATGGAAGATTATGCCATTGACATCATGATTGGAAAAGGGGCCACGGCCCGTTCCATACGGCTGGATCTGCCGCCGTTTACTCTGGTGGGCGCCACCACCCGGGCGGGGCTTTTGACGGCGCCTTTGCGGGATCGGTTTGGGGTGATCCATCACCTGGAGTTTTACACAGAAGAGGAATTGGAAGCTATCATATTCCATTCAGCCAGAATCCTGGGAGTGGAGATTGATAAGAAAGGGGCGAAGGCGTTGGCACGGCGTTCCAGAGGAACACCGCGGCTGGCAAACCGGCTGCTGAAACGGGTTCGGGATTTTGCCCAGGTAAAATATGACGGGGTTATCACAGAGGAAGCGGCCGTTTACGCTTTGGATCTTCTGGAAGTGGATCAGTATGGACTGGACAGCCTGGACCGGAAAATTCTCTCTACACTGATAGAGAAGTTTCAGGGCGGACCGGCGGGGCTGGACACATTGGCGGCAGCCATAGGAGAGGATGCAGGTACGCTGGAAGACGTCTATGAGCCATATCTTCTGAAACACGGCTTTTTGAACAGAACCCCCAGGGGGCGCTGCGCCACCATAAAAGCCTATGAACATCTGGGAGTTGAGATGCCGGAAAAAGCAGAATAAAAGAAAAGGTTGTTTTTCCCGCATTTTCTATTATAATAGAAATAGAGTAAAAGGATGGAGGTAAGCCAAGTGCCTACAAAAAATACGACGCAGGTTCTGATTGGAGGAAAGATTGTAAAGTTAAGCGGATATGAAAGTGAAGAGTATCTGCAGAAGGTAGCGGCCTATTTAAATCATAAAATTTCAGAACTGAGTGAACTGCCGGGGTATAACAGACAGCCTGTGGAGACAAAGAGTACATTGCTGAGTCTTAACATCGCGGACGACTATTTTAAAGCAAAACGACAGGCGGAAGTGTTTGAGGAAGATTCCCAGGAGAAAGACAAAGAGGTTTATGATCTGAAGCATCAGCTGATTGACGCCCAGATTAAGCTGGAGAATTCCATGAAGGAATTGGAAACCTTGAAACAGGATTATGAAAAGCTTCAAAGGGAGAGAAAAGAAAGTTTAAAATGATGAATATCAGGGGGATTGCTGTTAGTAATCTCCTTCTTGCTTTTTGGAGGAAAAAAGGAGATTTGCAGTTATGATGACAGAATTGCTGGCGCCGGCAGGATCCTACGAGGCGATGACCGCCGCATACGCGGCAGGTGCGGACGCAGTCTATATCGGCGGCGAAAAGTTTGGAGCCAGGGCCTATGCGGATAATCTTGACCGGGATCAGATGCTGGAAGCTATTTCTTATGCCAGACTTCATGGAAAAAAGCTGTACCTGACGGTCAATACCTTTCTGAAAGAAAAGGAGCTGGAAGAAGAATTATATTCCTATCTGCTGCCTTTTTATGAGCATGGTCTGGATGCGGTGATTGTTCAGGATTTCGGGGTTTTTTCCTTTATCCATACCCATTTTCCTGATATGCCCATACACTGCAGTACCCAGATGACAATCACCGGCCCAAGAAGTGCGGCCCTTATGGAGAAAATGGGTGCATCCCGCATAGTGACGGCCCGGGAGCTTTCATTGGAAGAAATAAAAAGTATCCGGAAGCAGACAAGTCTGGAGATTGAAAGTTTTGTTCATGGCGCGCTGTGCTATTGTTATTCCGGCCAATGTCTGTTCAGCAGCATGCTGGGAGGGCGAAGCGGAAACCGCGGAAAATGCGCGCAGCCCTGCCGGCTGCCCTACCAGGTAGTTGAAGAGGAAAGGCCGCTGAACGATAAAAACAGCGCTTACCCTTTAAGTCCCAAAGATATGTGCACCATTGAAATTCTGCCGGATATACTGAAAGCGGGAGTGAACTCGCTGAAGATTGAGGGGAGAATGAAACGTCCCGAATATACTGCGGGGGTGGTTCGCATTTACCGGAAGTATCTGGATCAATATCTCCAAGGAGAATGGACTGGCGTTTGCCGGGAAGACAAACAGGAATTATTTGATCTGTATAACAGGGACGGTTTTCACCAGGGGTATTACAAACAGAGAAACGGCCGGGGCATGATGGCGCTGAAAAATGAAAAGGCGAGAAAAAAAGGCGTCCATAATGAAGAGCTCTTTGAAGAGATACATCAAAAATATGTGGAAAGAAAAGATTCGGTACCGGTTTCCTTAAAAGTCTGTCTCAGAAAAGACCAGCCTTTTTGGGTTGAAGCAGAAGGCTGCGGCCAGAAAACGAGTCTGGAAGGAAGTACGGTGCAGAAGGCGAAAAACCAGCCCCTCACCCGGGAGCGGGTAGAAAAACAGATAAAGAAAACGGGAGCCACCCTCTTTTTTGTGGATAAACTGGAACTCTGGATGGATAAGGATATTTTCGTGCCTATGCAGGAAATCAATGAACTGCGCAGAAATGTTCTGACGGCGCTCAAGGATAAAGTGGACAGGGCAGGAAAAAGGGAAGTCCATGTTTGGAAAGAAGAAAAGAGAGAAAATTATATGCCGGATCAGGGGCGGGAATACTTTTTTTCCGCATCTGTGCAGCAGGAATCTCAGGCAGAGGCGATGATGAAATTTTCCAAGATCCGAAGAATTTATGGATCCTGGCAGTTTTTTAATGAAAATTTCATAAAAAAATGCAAAGAATATGGGAAAGAGCCGTGGCTGATGCTTCCACATATGGTTCGGGAACCGGAGATGGGGAAACTGAAAGAGCTGATTCAAAAAGCAGAAACCTGGGAAGCTGCCGGTTATCTGGTACACACGCCGGAGCAGTACGCGATGCTGAAGGAAAAAGGTCTGGAGGACAAGACTGTTTTAAACGGGAGCATATCGTCATGGAACAGAAGAGGCACCGCTTTTTTCAAAGAATTGGGAATTGAAGGGGATACGGTTCCATTGGAGCTGAATATAGCTGAGATTTCCCAAAGAGACAACCGCCTTAGCGAAATGATGGTATACGGCTATGTGCCGCTGATGATTTCCGCTCAGTGTGTCAAAAAAAATCTGGACCGGTGCAGCCACGGAAACAGTACCCTTTTTCTTAAGGATCGGTACCGGAAAAAATTTTGTGTACAGTGCTGCTGTGATTACTGTTATAATATTATCTATAACAGCGTACCCCTCAGTCTGATCCGTGAAATTCCCCTGCTCAGGGAACTGACGGTGAGAGGATTCCGGTTTTGTTTTACTGCAGAAGACGGGGAGACGGCGGCTCTGAGGGTGAAAGAATTTTTGAGAGCATTTGAAAATAACGGTGTTCCGGAAGTCTTGTATGAGAATACCAAGGGGCATTTCCGGCGCGGCGTATAGGCAGGTGAATAGGAATGATTAATATCATCGTAGAATTATCCAAATATCTGATCGTGATACTGATGACGCTCTTTACCTTTCAGTGTTTTACCGTATTTAAGAAAAGCGATGAGGATGACCGGAAGTATGTGCTCAGAAAGCAGATCATTCTGCTGCTTTTTCTGGATACAGCGGCCTTTTTGGTGATGTATCTGCAGACCATGGATTTTAATATACTGATCATGTATCTTCAGGTGGCGGCGTACATTATTGTAATTCAGGTCATCTACCGTATCTTTTATAAGAAGGCGTCAATGCTTCTGGTCAATGATATGTGTCTTTTGCTGAGCTGCGGTTTTATCATACTTTCCCGGCTGGACTTTGCAATGGCGGAGAAACAGTTCATCATTGTGGTGATTGGTACGGTTATTTCTCTGCTGGTTCCGGTGATTATCCGAAAGGTAAAGCTCCTCAAAGATTTGACATGGTTTTATGGCATAATCGGTATTCTCTGTTTGGCTGCGGTCTGGCTGCTGGCGCCGGTGAGCGGGGGGGCCAACCTGTCCCTGGAGTTTGGAGGCGTTACCTTTCAGTTATCCGAAGTGGTGAAAATAACTTTTGTGTTTTTCATGGCGGGAATTCTGCGGAGGGATACCAGTTTTAAAAACGTAGTAATCACCACCGTGGTAGCAGGAGCTCACGTTCTGATTCTGGTGTTGTCCAGGGATCTGGGAAGTGCATTGGTCTTTTTCGTTACCTATGTGGTGATGGTGTATGTGGCAACGAAAAAGCCGCTGTATGCCCTGGCAGGCCTGGGAGGTGGAGCGGCGGCTTCCGTGCTGGCCTATTATCTGTTTGGACACGTGCGTCAGCGAGTAGTGGCATGGAGAGATCCCTTTTCCGTATATGAGACAAACGGTTATCAGATCGTACAGTCGCTGTTTGCCATATGTGCAGGCGGATGGTTCGGGACAGGCCTGTTTAACGGTTCTCCCGATACTATTCCCGTTGTCACTCAGGACTCTATATTTGCGGCAATCTGTGAAGAGCTGGGGGGAATTTTTGCTATCTGTATGCTGCTGGTATGCATGAGCTGTTTCTTGATGATCGTCAATATTTCCATGAAAATGAGCAATAAGTTTTACAAAATGATTGCTCTTGGCCTGGGAACAGAATATGCGTTTCAGGTTTTTCTGACTGTGGGCGGCACTACAAAATTTATTCCCCTGACGGGAATTACACTGCCCCTTGTCAGTTATGGAGGCAGCTCGGTGATCTGTACGATAGTGATGCTGGCAATTGTTCAGGGATTGTATATTTTAAGAGAAGATGAAGGAGCACAACTTGAAAGACAGAAACAGGAACGAATTCAGAGACAGGAATGGGAAACTCAGCCGAAGCCAGAGAAAAGAACTGGAAAGGCAAGAGAAAAAAGCCTGGAAGAAAAAATCGAAGAAGAAACAGAAAAGAGCCTCCGGTGGTAAGGAATATGTGGTCGTATCATATACTTTCGTGGCAATTTTCCTGGCTTTGATCGGGTATATTGTTTATTTCAATACAAATCTCAGCGAGGAATTCCAGAACAGTCCTTATAACAAGAGGCAGGAAGCTTATGAGGAACAAGTAGTCAGAGGAGATATCACAGCGGCGGGAGGAGAGATCCTGGCAGAGACCCAGGTAGATGGAGAGGGAAATGAAACCCGTGTCTATCCCTATAATAATCTGTTTGCCCATGTGGTGGGTTATACCAGCAAGGGCAGGAGCGGCCTGGAATCCTCTGAAAATTATCATCTTCTGACTTCCCACGCAGGTGCGGTGGAGCAGGTGCAGAATGAGCTGCAGGATGAAAAGAATATGGGGGATACCATTGTAACTACTCTTGATGTAGAGCTGCAGCAGACTGCCTATGATGCCCTCGGCAGTTATAACGGCGCGGTGGTGGTGATGGAACCGGATACCGGAAAGATACTGGCTATGGTCAGCAAACCGGACTTTGATCCCAATACTCTGGATCAGATCTGGGATACTCTGGTGAGTGATGAGAACAATACCAATCTTTTGAACCGGGCGACTCAGGGACTGTATCCTCCGGGATCCACCTTTAAAATTGTGACGACCTTAGCTTACATGCGTTCAGGGGGGAATCTGAACGATTTCCACTTTGACTGTCAGGGAGAAGTGACCAACGGCGGATATACCATCCACTGTTACAATAATAACGTTCACGGTTCAGAAGATTTTGCCACAGCTTTTGCCAAGTCCTGCAACAGCGCTTTTGCACAGCTGGGCGTGGATCTGGATGGAAGTGAGTTCCGCAGTACGGCAGAGGATCTTCTCTTTAACGCAGAACTGCCCATTACCATTCCCTACAGTAAAGGCAGCTTTGTGCTGGATAACAGTACTCCTGACGCGCTGGCCATGCAGACGGCCATCGGGCAGGGGGATACGGTTACTTCACCTTTTCATATGGCGTTAATTACCTGCGCTGTAGCCAACGGAGGAAATCTGATGCAGCCATATCTGGTGGACAGGATAGAAAATTATAACGGAGAACAGGTAAGAAAATATACGCCTTCTGTTTATCAGGAGCTGATGAGTACAGAAGAAGCAGCTGTGCTCAGTGAACTGATGCAGGGAGTAGTGGAGAGCGGAACAGCCTCCAGACTGTCGGGTAAGGGCTATACTGCGGCGGGAAAAACGGGAACGGCGGAACACGGAGATATGAGCGGTTCTCCCCACGCATGGTTTGTGGGATTTTCCAATGTGGATAATCCAGATATTGTGGTCAGCGTTATTGCAGAAAGTTCCGGTACCGGAAGCGACGTGGCGGTTCCCATTGCAGAACAAATCTTCGATGCATACTATAATTAAGGTTGCATGGCCAGAAAAAAAGGGGTATACTAAAAGTAAGTAGACACTACGCATTACAGGAGGAATTGCAATGATTGAGGCAACGAGCTGTGGCGGGGTGGTAATGTATCGGGGTAAGATTCTGGTCCTTTATAAAAGCTATAAGAATAAATATGAGGGCTGGGTTCTGCCTAAGGGAACTGTAGAGTCAGGTGAGGATTATAAGGACACCGCGGTAAGGGAGGTCCGGGAGGAAGCAGGTGTACAGGCTTCCATCATTAAGTACGTGGGAAAAAGTCAATACAGTTTTTCTGTTCCGGAGGATACAGTGGAAAAGGATGTACACTGGTATCTGATGATGGCCAACAGTTATCACAGTAAACCTCAGAGGGAAGAGTATTTTGTGGATTCCGGATATTATAAGTTTCACGAAGCTTACCATTTGCTGAAATTTTCCAATGAGAGGCAGATTCTGGAAATTGCCTATCAGGAATATCTGGATCTGAAAAAATCTAATCTGTGGGGAACACGCAAGTACTATTAACAGGGCCGGATCATTTAATTTGGCCCTCACATCATTCATACAGAATAAGGGAGAGATGCTGATATCTCTCCCTTATTCTAAAATCAGAGAGGAGGGAGCACTATGTTGGAGCAGATTGATCTGACAAAAAAGCTGAGCAAAAAAGAGTATAAGGAAAAAATGGAACAGCTTCAGCCCCAGCTGGCGGAACTTCAAAGAATCTGCAAATCGCTGGGGATTCCGGTAATGATCGTATTTGAAGGGTTCGGCGCTTCGGGAAAAGGCGTTCAGATCAGCAAGCTGATTCAGTCTCTGGATCCCAGGGGGTTTACCGTTTATGCAACGGGGTCAGAGAGTGAAGAAGAGAGAATGCGTCCTTTTTTGTGGAGATTCTGGATTAAAACTCCGCCCAAAGGAAGAATAGCTATTTTTGACAGAAGCTGGTATCGGATTGTCCAGCTGGATCGTTTTGACAAAGTGACGCCGGAAGATAAACTCCATTATGCCTACGGCGAGATCAATTCCTTCGAAGAACAGCTGGCAGCCGACGGAACCGTTATTATCAAACTGTTTCTATGCATTGATCAGAAAGAGCAAAGAAAGCGGTTCCAGAAACTTTTGGATGATGAATCCAGCGCATGGAGAGTCAGCAAGGGAGATCTGAAGCGGAATGAGCGGTATGAAGAGTACAAACAGATCAATGATGAAATGCTGGAAAAAACAGATACGGAATGTGCTCCCTGGACGGTGATTGAATCCACGGACCGGGAGTTTGCCACCGTAAAGATTTATATGGCCGTCATCAAAGCTTTGACAGAGAGAATCAAAGCGGAGCAGATGAAACGGGAAATCCAGGGGACAAAAGAGTCGCTGGATGCCCAGGAAGGCTGGGAGGCGTCGGCGGAGGAAAATGTGCTGGATGAGAAAGTGATGCGGACCTCCAGTCTGGACAGCGTGGATCTGAGCAAGGCCTATACCAAGGAAGAGTATAAAAAGAGGCTGAAGGAACTGCAGGAAAAGTTAACCCATCTCCACGGCGAGTTATATCGGAAAAGAATACCGGTGATTCTGGGCTTTGAAGGATGGGATGCAGGGGGAAAAGGCGGAGCCATTAAGCGGCTGACAGAACCGTTGGATCCCCGGGGATATCAGGTGAATCCCACGGCTTCACCCAATGATTTGGAGCGTTCTCACCACTACCTCTGGCGTTTTTGGAACAATGTGCCCAAAGCCGGCCATATTGCCATTTTCGACCGTACCTGGTATGGCCGTGTCATGGTGGAGCGGATTGAAGGGTTCTGTACGGAACAGGAATGGAAGAGGGCTTACAAGGAAATGAACGATATGGAAGCAAGCTGGACCAATGCAGGGATCATCGTACGGAAATTCTGGCTGCAGATTGATAAGGACGAGCAGGAGAGGCGTTTTAAAGAGAGAATGGAAAACCCCCAAAAACAATGGAAAATTACAGATGAAGACTGGCGTAACCGCGAAAAATGGGATCTGTATGAGAAGGCAGTGGATGAAATGCTGATTCACACTTCGACAACCTATGCACCATGGATTATTGTGGAGGGCAACGACAAGTATTATGCCCGGATAAAAGTATTGCAGACGGTTGTGGATGCCCTGGAAGAGCGGCTGAAACAGTAAGATGCCAGGTAAGGGACGTTTTTATGTTGAAATGGTATAAGAACCTGTATGTTGGAGATACTGCAAAAAAGAAAGAAAAGGCCATCCGCCGAAAAATAAACTGCGGCATAGGGACTTTAGATGTTTACGTTATAACGGTAGCCGCAGGTCAGGAAAACAATCTGGATATATTTTCGGCGGGACAGCTTCTGAAGGCGCAGGTGAGAAAACGGTGCCCCATGATTGTGGGAATTGCTGTGGGATATGAGGAGGCTATTGAAATCGTGGAACAGATTGTCAAAGATGTCTGGGAGAGGACGGGGACGGTAGAGGTGCGTTCCTGGCTCCTGGAAGATCAGGAAGGATAGAAAGATGTTACATATCATTTTTGCGATCCTGAAAATTCTGGGGATATTGATTCTGATTCTGTTGTCTTTTCTGTGCCTGATTCTGCTTTCCCTTCTCTTTGTACCTGTTACCTACCGGGTCAGGGGACAAAAAGAAAAGGAATGGATGGAGGGGCGGGCAGCGGTACACTGGCTGTTTGGACTGATCAGTGTTTCGGCTGTTTACAGAGAAGGGAACGCTTTGGTGAACATCCGTCTTTTCGGAGTTTCACTGGAGACTTATAAAAAAATAGGAAAAAGGCTGAGGAGCAGGAAGAAATACCGTGTAAAACCGGTTCGGGAAGAGGATAAATCCAGCATATCGCCGGAAGTTCAGCCCCAGCCGGAGAGGGTGCAGCAGATGCGCCAAAAAGACGATTCCACAGGCAATCAAGGAGAGAAGACTGAAAGAGAAGAGAAAGAGAAGAGGAAGAATGTTTCTGGCCTTTCAGAATTTTTGAAAAAGATTTCAGAGATAATAAAAAAAATATTCCGGATACCTTCTCATATTATCCAAAGCATAAAGAAAATACAGTTAACATTGCGCCGTTTTTGTGATAAAATAAGGCAGTGGAAAAAATTTCTGGGAGATGAAAACACAAAAGAGGCAATTCGATGTCTGAAAACAAACGCAGGAAATCTGATTCGCCATGTAATGCCCCGCAAAGTAAAGGGATATGTCAGATTTGGATTTGATGATCCGGCGTTAACAGGTCAGACTCTTGGTGCGGTAAGTATGATTCTTCCCCTGTATAAAAGCAGATTTCTGGTGATTCCCGTGTTCGATGAAAAAATTTTAGAGGGAGACGTACTGCTGAAGGGAAGGATATTTGGAATTGTGCTGTTAAAGACAGCATGGAACGTGTACCGCAGCAGGCCGGTTAGGAAGACAATCAGAAGATTCCAGCATAAGGAGGCTTAAAAAAGATGGCAGATAATACATTTCAGAACACAGTAGAGGCCCTGTTCCGGGGAATGGAAAGTTTTATTACGACGAAAACAGTGGTGGGAGAGGCGATCCATATTGGCGATACCATAATCTTGCCCCTTGTGGATGTTTCCTTTGGGGTGGGCGCCGGCGCCTTTGCCGAAAATGCAAAGAATAACGGCGGAGGCGGTATGGGCGGAAAGATTTCTCCCTCTGCCGTGCTTGTGATCAATAAAAATACCACTAAGCTTGTGAATATCAAGAATCAGGATGCGGTCACCAAGATTCTGGACATGATTCCCGATCTTGCTGAACGGTTCACGAAAAAGGACAAAGAAGAAGAGTATACAAAAGAAGATATCGAGCATATACTGAACCAAGAGGAGAACTCATAAAAGATAGGAGACAAGAATGTGCCGGATTATCGGTTTCATGCTGTTCTTTATCGGAATTGGTATGCTGATTGAATTGATAATTCCCACTACGGTGTGGACCGTTATCGCGGCCCTCGCCTGTCTGCTGGTGGGATATCAGATGTTTTGCTGCTCATAAAACCCCTGTGCTGCACAGGGGTTTTTTGTTTCTCTAAAACAAAATGACAAATGCCGATGAAAAGTTCACCGTTTTTTCACAAAATAGTCAGCACTCAACTCTTTACAGCGCCAATAATATATGTTATATTACATATAGAACAAATAGAAAATAAATTGCACAGCCTGTGTGAAAGGAGATATGAGTGATGTTGATGCCAAGTATTTTTAATGATAATTTTTTTGATGATTTTATGAAAGATTTTCCTTTTTACAGTGATTCCGAGATGAAAAAGGCAGGGAAGAAACTGTATGGTCATCATGGCGGACATTTAATGAGAACAGATGTGAAGGAGCTGGATGACAGTTATGAGATTTTCGTCGATCTGCCGGGTTTTAAGAAGGATGAAATTAAGGTTTCTCTGGACAATGGGTATCTGACTATTGCGGCGGAGAAAGAAAGGGATGAGGAGGAAAACAAGAAAAATGGAAAGTATATCCGTCGGGAACGATATATCGGTTCTTGTGAGAGATCCTTTTATGTGGGAGAGCTGATAACGGAGGAAGATATCAAAGGAGAGTTCAAACACGGTGTTTTAAAATTGTTTGTACCTAAGAAGAATGCAAATCCGGCAGCTGAGGAGAAAAAATATATTTCAATTGAAGGTTAAGGAACTGTTATGAGGAGGCCGGCTGAAGCCGGTCTCCTTTTTATCAGTCAGAAGGAGGGTGATGATATTGAAAAAAAGAGATTATTATGAAGTTTTAGGGATAAACAGAAATGCTGATGATACAGAGATAAAAAGGGCTTACAGGAAACTGGCGAAGAAATATCATCCCGACTCCAATGCCGGAAATGTCCAGGCAGAGGAACGTTTTAAAGAAGTGACGGAGGCTTACAATGTTTTAAGTGATGAGAAGAAGAGAAAACTGTATGACCAGTTTGGCCATGGGGCCTTTGAAGAAGGAGGACCTGAATTTCATTCAGGAGCAGAAGGTTACAGCGGACCGTGGGGAGAGTACCAGGAGTTTCATTTTGAAAACGGGGGCATGGACGATATATTTGAACAACTGTTTGGAAATGATTTTCATAAAGGCGGTTTCAGAAGAGGCCCCTTCCAAAGCCGCGGCGCTGATTTGAACGCGGAGGTAACGGTGAGCTTTGACGAGGCCGCCTTTGGCGGGAAGAAAGTGATTCATCTGCAGGGACAGGAAAAGGGAAGGGAGGAAAGTCTGGAAGTGAATATTCCGGCCGGTATTGAAGATGGAAAAACCATCCGGCTGCGCGGAAAAGGAATGCCGGGCACAGGAGGCGCCAGGGCAGGAGATTTACTGTTAAAAATCCGGGTGGGCAATAAACCTGGATTTGAAAGAAAGGGAATGGATGTTTATACGAAAGTTTCCATTCCTTTCACGACGGCAGTATTTGGCGGGGAAGTACAGATACAGACACTGTACGGGCCGGTTCTCTGCAAAATTAAGGAAGGAACACAGTCGGGTACAAAAATCCGTCTGAAGGGGAAAGGAATTGTTTCCATGAATAATCCATCTCTCTATGGCGATCAGTATGCGGCAGTGGAAATTCAGGTACCCAGATATCTAAGCGGGGAAGCGAGAAAAAAATTAAAAGAATTTCAGCAGGCCTGCGCTGATCCCGGCAAAAAAACCGCAGCATAAAGGAATGGTTAATACAGAAGAACTATTTGGAACTTGTGGAGGCGGGAGCGGACGCTTATAATAAAAGAAAAACGAAGGAGAAAAAGGTGAAAAACCGTTCAAGTGATGTTTACGATGTAATGAACCAGGTAAATCAGGTGATTTTCGGAAAAGAGAGGGAAGTACGGGAAATTATGCTGGCCCTTCTTGCCAATGGCCATGTTCTTTTGGAGGATATCCCGGGAGTGGGAAAAACGACTCTTGCCCTTGCATTTTCCAGGACAATGGAGTTGGAGTACCATAGAATTCAGTTTACTCCGGATGTACTTCCCTCAGATCTTACCGGTTTTTCTATATATCATCGTGAAAAGGAAAAGTTTGTTTATCAGCAGGGAGCTGTTTTCTGCAATCTTTTGCTGGCTGATGAAATCAACCGGACTTCGCCTAAAACCCAATCGGCGCTGCTGGAAGTTATGGAAGAAAGGAAAGTAACGGTGGAAGAAATTACACGGGAGGTTCCTTCTCCCTTTCTTGTAATCGCCACGCAGAATCCTTTTGGGAGCGCAGGAACTTCCAGACTGCCGGAGGCTCAGGTGGATCGATTCATGGTCAGTATGTCTGTCGGATATCCGGATTATGACAGTGAACTGGCCATGGTTATAGGAGAAAGAGGCGAAAAACATTTGGAGAAAATCCGTCCTGTGTTCGGAGGACAGGAGCTGTTGGAAATTCAGGAAGAAGTTCACCATATATATGTGAAAGAAAGGGTAGGAAGATATCTGGTAGATCTGGTTCGTGCAACCAGGGAAAGCCGATATCTGGAACGGGGAGGAAGTCCAAGAGCAACCATTGCACTGGTCCGTATGGCTCAGGCTTCTGCCTGGCTGGATCAGCGGGACTATGTGATTCCTGAGGATATCAGCAGTCAGTTCCCCTTTGTAATGCGCCACCGTATTCTGTTAAGCAGCGCGGCGGGAATAGACGGCAAAAGCGTAGAAGAAGTGTTGGAGGACATCGTGTCCTCTGTGAAAAAACCGGCGCCGGGGGAGGATAAATGAAAAAGATACTATTCTTGTCGTTGACAGCGGCAACCTGGTACCTGGCAGGAATGTATGAACAAAAGCCTATGATGGTTCTGGCATTTATGGAATTGATGATTTTTTTCTGCATGTTCCTCCTGTCCCGATCTCTGAGACGTCATTTCCGTGTAAATTTTGACGGGAAGGGCGCAGTAATTACGGAAAAAGAACGGACAGCCTGCAGGATGGAAGTGCAGAACAGCGGCAGTCTTCCGATTGGCAGGTTTGCTCTCTTTGCATGATGACCATAGCATTGAAAAAAGCGCAGGTATTCGATTATCTGACTCTTTTTGGCCCAAGGAGTTCTTTAAAGGAAGAAAGGATGAGCGTTGCCGTACTGCCCCGGGTGAGAAAAATAAAGTTTCGCTTTCTCTCAGAAAATCAGGATGACCAGGGGAGGGAAGAAGAAAGCAGATTGGGGGCGGGCGGCGGTTCCGGCGATATTCATCAGCTCAGAGAATATACTTCCGGGGACTCTTACCGTTATATCCATTGGAAGCAAAGCGCAAGAACAGATTTACTCTGGGTGAAAGAATTTCAGCCGGAAGAAGAAACGCAGGCGGATCTTTATCTGGATTTTCAGAAAGAAGGAACCATAAATCATCAGAAGTACGACGCATTTATTTCCATCCTCTCAGCTTTCATCCTGGGTTTGCTGGAAGAGGAGTTTTCGGTAAGCGTAAGCTGGGAGGGAAAGGAGCGCCCCGGGGAAAAGGTGAAAGTGACCAATAAAAAAGAGCATGATGATCTGCTGATCTACCTTTATCAGACGGATGATTTTTATTTCTCTCCTGGAAAAGCGAGAATACCGGAAAAAAGAGAAGAAGTATTTCGGATGGATCGCGATCTGCAGATCTTTTACGGTAAAAGGAAACTGCTGTCCTTTTCCGAGAAAACCTTTGAGGAAGAGCTGAACGAGGCGGTTCTCGTCGTATAAACAGGAGGAAAAGATGAAAGACACCATAATTCTGGAAGGGGAGAGCAGAAAAAAAGCAGAACGTTCTTCCAGATGGAATCTGTTGTTCCTGCTGATGGGGATCTGGGGATTCGTTCTGTTCTTTTTTTCATTGGAGGGAATCAACTGGAATTTTCCGGCGGTTGTTCTGCCTGTCACTTTTTTGGCTTTTCTTTTGTGGCATTTAAATGAAAAAGGGCGAAAACGTGCGGTAACAGGCTGTCTGTTCAGCATCATCGGCCTGTTTCTTGTTCTGTTGTTTTTTTTCGGGAATTCTTTATGGCAGCTGCAGGAGATTGGAAATGCCCTGCTGGGGGAAATACCGTCTCCCTCCCCTGATGTTACGGGGGCAGTATTTCTCCTTTCCGGAATATATTTGTCGGTTCTTTTTGTTCTGGAAATGGTATGGAAAATTCATTGGCCAGTTTATCTGCTGACAACGGGCATCCTTTTGATCAGCCCTTTTTTGGAAATCAACCATGGTAAGCTTGTGCTGCTCTTTCAGGTGATATTTCAGCTTACTTTCTGGTCTGCGGGCAGTATGGAAAAACACAGAAAGGCTGAGGCAGTTCAGGTGTCAGGATCTGTCTTTCAAAGAAAGCAGATTCCGGTCATATGCGGAGGAGCCGTACTGATTCTTTTTTTGCTTTCCCTGATTTTTGTCAGCGGGATGGAAGAAGAACTATATCAGGCTGCTTATGGAGCGGAAGGCCTGCTGCAGAGAGCGGTAAAACAGGCGGGTCATATTCAAAATGATCCTTCTGATGGAACCGTGGCCAGGGGGGATCTTTATCCGGGGGGCATTACCCAGCTGGAACTGCGCAGTACGCAAAAACCAACGGAAACGATCTATCTGAGGGGGCTTATGGGAGGAACCTACGAAAATGGAGAATGGCAGCCAGCGGATGATACTGAGCTTTTTCAGCGGATGGAGGAAAATTCTCTTCACTGGGAGCGATGGAGCAATTGGATTCCGGGAATGTATGAAACCTTATATAATACCATGAACCGGAATATGCAAAGAAGTGAAGCGCTGCCGGAAAGGGATTTGTTTGTGGGAAATCCCCAGGGGAGAAACAAGGGAAACGCCTATTGGTACAGTCCCTATTATTATGGAATCCGGACTGCTGCACCAGATGGATATGGCTATACCTTTACTTATTATCAGCGGGATGAAATTGATATTGACTGGGAAAATGTGACGGCTCAGTTTGGGATGAACAGAGATTGGTATCATGAAGTGGAAGAAGCGTATTTGAAAGAAGCTAAAATCACCTACACAGAAGTTCCGGAAGAGGAGGTTCCCCGACTGGTTCAGTTATGTAAAGACAATCCCCTGGAAAAGGAAGAAGATATTACTGCTTTTATCTTATATACGCTCAGTCATTACGCTTCCTACAGCAGAACTCCGGGGCTGTTTCCGCTGAATGAAGATCCGGTGGAATATTTCCTTTTTGAAAAAGGTGAGGGATACTGTCAACATTTTGCGTCTGCAGCGGTGCTGATGTACCGGATGTATGGAATACCGGCCCGCTATGTAAGCGGTTACGCCGTTTCTGCCGATGATTTCCAGCAGGATTCTGCTTCATTTTACCGTGCAGAGGTGACAGATGAAGACGCCCATGCGTGGCCTGAAATATTTCTGGAGGATAAAGGATGGGTGCCTGTGGAAGTGACGCCTTCCGGTGAAAACGCGGATTATTTGGATCAGGAAAGAAATGAAATCCTGCAGGCGAACGGCAGAAACTGGAACATGAATATTCTGGAGGGGCAGCAGGGCGAACGGGAGAAAGAAGACAGGGCAGCTCCTTCCGAAGAGAAGGGAATAGAAGGGGAACAGGAAACACATTTTATGGAGCCTGTCGATGTTCAGACCGTTCTTTTTGTCCTCTGTATGATAATCCTGGCGGTGAATGTATGGGGATTTGTCCATAAAATATGTGTCTGGAGAAATGAGAACAGAACGGCCTGCGCTCTGTTTGGGAAAATGATGGAAGCGCTGCACTTTGCAAAAAAATTGACAGATTATGATGGAACGGAAAAGGAGTTTGGAATCTGTCTGTCCCGGGAAATGAAATCGGTGACGGAAGGGGAGGCGGAAAGGTTCATCCGTCTGGTCAATCAGGAGGCCTATGGAAGAATTCCCCTTACCCGGAAGGAGCAGGAAGAAGGGAGAAGCTTTTACGGGCAGATAATGGCCGAACTTTTAAAGGATCTTCCCTGGTGGAAAAAGTTTATGTTTTGTTTTATCTATAATTATCTATAATTAATGTGTAAAAAAATAAGAGAACCATTCGTTTGGCTCTCTTATTTTATCTGCAAAATAAACTGCGAACATTAAGCACGTTCTACTCTTCCGGATTTCAAGCATGAAGTACAAACGTACATTTTCTTTGCTGCTCCGTTTACCTTAACTCTTACAGATTTGATGTTGGATTTCCACATTTTGTTTGTTCTTCTATGAGAATGGCTCACATTGTTACCGAAATGAGCGCCTTTTTCACAAATTGCACATTTTGCCATGATTGATCGCACCTCCTTGAACATATAATAAGTCCGGAACGTACATCTCATCCAGACCTGCAACAAGGCTATTTTATCAGAAGTTGTATAAATTTGCAAGGGAAAAATAAAAAATTCAAATTAATATTTCTTTTTCAGGAAAAAAAGGTTATAATACAAACACAAGTACCGGAAATGGAGGGATCCGAATGAAAGGTCGTATTAATACAGAACTGGGAGATATTGTAATTAGTCCCGATGTGATTGCCATGTATGCGGGAAGTGTGGCAGTGGAATGTTTCGGGATTGTGGGAATGGCAGCCGTAAACATGAAAGACGGTCTGGTGAAACTGTTGAAAAAAGAGAGCCTGAAACACGGCATAAATGTAACGTTGAACGATAATAAGATTTCCCTGGATTTTCATGTGATTGTATCATATGGCGTCAGTATTCTGGCGGTTGCAGACAATCTGATCAGCAATGTGAAGTATAGGGTGGAAGAATTCACAGGTCTGGAAATAGAGCGCATCAATATTCTGGTTGAGGGCGTAAGAGTTATCGATTAAGGAGGAACTTGTTGTGGCAGTGAATACAATAGATGCCGGAATGCTGAAAACCATGTTTCTGGCAGGAGCAAAAAATCTGGAAGTTAAGAAGGAATGGATTAATGAATTGAATGTCTTTCCCGTTCCGGATGGAGATACCGGCACCAATATGACGCTGACAATTATGTCTGCTGTCAAAGAAGTCAATTCGCTTAATGAGATTACTATGGACACTTTGGCGAAAGCCGTTTCTTCCGGATCGTTGAGAGGAGCCAGAGGTAATTCAGGAGTGATTTTGTCCCAGCTGCTGAGGGGATTTACGAAAGTTATCCGTGAGCACAGAAATCTGGATGCGGTGACTTTGGCGGCAGCATTTGAAAAAGCAGTGGAGACTGCTTATAAGGCAGTTATGAAGCCAAAAGAAGGGACGATTCTCACTGTGGCCAGAGGTGCCGCTGAAAAAGCAGTAATTATGGCGGAAGAGTGTGAGGATCTTCAGGCTTTTTTTGAGGATATTTTGGCAGAAGCGGAGGCGGTGCTGCTGCGAACGCCGGATATGCTTCCGGTGCTTAAAGAGGCCGGCGTGGTGGATTCCGGCGGCCAGGGTCTGGTGGAGATACTTCGGGGCGCTTACGAAGCCTTTACTGGGAAAGAAATCGATCTGACCTTTGAAACTCCGGAAGGCACAGCGGTGACCAGAATCACACCCCAGACGGAAAAGGAAATCAAGTTCGGTTACTGTACAGAATTTATTATCATGACTTCCCAGCCTTTCCAGGAAAAAGAAGAAAAAGAGTTTAAAGATTATCTGAGCTCCATCGGAGATTCCATCGTATGTGTGGCGGATGAAGATATCGTGAAAGTCCATGTACATACGAATGATCCGGGTCTGGCGATTCAGAAGGCCCTGACGTATGGACAGCTTTCCAGAATGAAAATCGACAACATGCGGGAAGAGCATCAGGAAAAACTGATAAAAGATGCGGAAAAACTGGCGGCTTCTCAGAAAGAAGAAAAAATGAAACAGCCGCCCAAAGAGGTGGGCTTCATCTCTGTATCCATAGGGGAAGGAATCGCTGAAATATTCAAAGGCCTTGGTGTGGATTATCTGATCGAGGGGGGACAGACCATGAATCCCAGTACGGAAGATATGTTAAACGCCATTGATTCCGTCAATGCGTCCACGATCTACATTTTCCCAAATAATAAGAATATTATCCTGGCGGCAAACCAAGCCAGGGATCTGACAAAGGAAAAAGAAATTATTGTAATTCCCACAAAGACGATTCCTCAGGGAATCACCGCCATCATCAATTATGTACCGGAAAAAACTGCCCAGGAAAATACAGAGTCCATGCTGGAAAGTCTGGAACACGTAAAAACAGGACAGGTAACCTATGCGGTACGGGATACGCACATCGATGACAAGGAAATCCATGAAGGAGATATCATGGGAATCGGAGACAACGGTCTTTTGGCTGTCGGCGATGAAGTGATGGGCGTGACAAAGGAAATGATCGGCCGCATGGTGGATGAAGACTCCGAATTGATCAGCGTTTATTACGGAGAAGATATTACGGAGGAGACGGCCAGCCAGCTGGAAGATGAGCTTCTTGAAGCCTATCCGGACTGTGATGTGGAAATAAATTACGGAGGTCAGCCGATCTATTATTGTGTCGTATCTGTGGAATAAATTATCAGGCACTGCAAAAGCAGTGCCTTTTTCATCGGTTGAAAGGAGCAGAGAATGTCTGAATCAATACGGGAACTGAAAGGAATTGGGGAGAAAACACAAAAACTTTTTGAAAAAGTGGGTGTTTATACAACGGAAGACCTGATAAGGTATTACCCGAGGGATTATGATGTATATGAAAGTCCTGTGCCGATCTGCCAGGTACGGCCCCAGATGAAATGTGCGGTGAAGGGGAGGATCGGTCAGACTCTGGATGTGAAAAGAGCCGGGGCCAGAACCGTGATCACCGGGATAGTCCAGGATGATACGGGAAGTCTTCCTGTTATCTGGTTTGGAATGCCCTTTCTGCGCAGTGTGATGAAGAAGGGAAGCCTTTATGTGTTTCGTGGAAAAGCGGAGGAGAAAAACGGGCGTCTGTATATGGAACATCCGGAATATTTTACCCTGGCATCATATGATAAGATGGTGCATTTCATGCAGCCAGTTTACGGTCTGACCAAAGGTCTGACCAACAAAACGGTGATAAAAGCGATCCGGCAGATTCTGGAGAGAAAAGAGCTTTCTCAGGAGTATCTCCCCGATTCTTTCAGAAAGCAGTTTGAACTTTTAGAGTATGAAAGAGCAATCCATGACATTCATTTCCCCAAAGATATGAATACTCTTTGTCAGGCAAGGAACAGGCTGGTATTTGATGAATTCCTTTTTTTTATTCTGACAATATCAAGGCTTAAGGAACAGGCTGAGGCAAGTACTTCAGCATACGTGTTAAAAGAAGTGTGGAAGACAGAAGAAATCATCGAGCGTCTTCCCTATGAACTGACGGGAGCACAGAAGAATGTATGGTATGAAATTGAGAGGGATATGAAGAGCCGGCGGGCAATGGCCAGATTGGTTCAGGGAGATGTGGGAAGCGGCAAAACAGTGATTGCTTTTTTAGCCATGGTTATGGCGGCAGAAAACGGATGCCAGGCCGCTTTGATGGCGCCGACGGAAGTGTTGGCAAAACAGCATTATGAATCACTGAAGGCTCTTTTGTCCGAGAAAGAATGGAAAAGATACCAGCCTCTTTTGTTTACGGGTTCCAACACGGCAAAAGAAAAAAGGGAACGGCAGGAAAAACTGAAAAGGGGCGAGTGCAAAATTGCCGTCGGAACTCACGCTCTGTTCCAAAAAAACGTAGTATATGATAGGCTGGCGCTGGTGATCACAGATGAACAGCACCGATTCGGCGTTCACCAGAGGGAGGAGTTTTCAAAAAAAGGAGAACGGCCAAATGTGCTGGTGATGAGTGCAACGCCCATTCCCCGGACCCTTGCCGTGATATTATATGGAGATTTAGATATATCAGTGATTGACGAGCTGCCTGCCAGAAGACTGCCCATAAAAAACTGTGTGGTGGATCAGCGTTACCGGAAGACTGCTTACCGTTTTATCCGGGAGCAGGTGGAACAGGGACATCAGGCCTATGTGATCTGTCCTTTGGTGGAAGAAAGCGAAGGGTTGGATGCGGAAAATGTGACGGATTATGAAGAAAGGCTGAGGGAAGTGTGGCATGGAAATATACGGACAGGGAAGCTTCATGGGAAAATGAAACCGGCGGAAAAAAACCAGGTAATGGAAAAATTTGCTTCCGGCGAGATTCAGGTTCTGGTGGGTACTACGGTGGTGGAAGTGGGAGTGAATGTTCCCAATGCCACGGTCATGATGGTGGAAAATGCGGAACGGTTCGGCCTTGCTTCTCTCCATCAGCTGCGCGGCCGGGTAGGCCGGGGAGACGCCCAGTCTTACTGCATTTTCATGCAGAGCAGCCAGGAAAAGGAGCCTTCCAAACGACTGGAAATTCTGGGAAAATCAAACGATGGATTTGAGATAGCAAGTCAGGATATGAAGCTGCGCGGTCCGGGAGACCTGCTGGGATTCCGGCAGAGCGGGGAGATGGAGTTCAAACTGGCAGATATCTATCAGGACAGTGAAATTCTTGGGCTGGCTGCCAAAGCTGCCGGACAGATCATGGGATCGGGAAGTTTGGAAAGGGAAGAATATGGAAAACTCCGGAGAAAATTAGAAATTTTTGTGAAAAATAAAGGGGAGGAGATACAACTCTAGAAAGTTTATGATATAATAAAAATAATTAAGTAAAATTAGGGACGGACAGCGGAGGTGAACGCATGGAACCGATTGTAGAAATGCATCAGATCAGAAAATATTATAAGATGGGGGAAGTGACCATTAAAGCTGTTGACGGCATTGATTTTATTATTGAAAAAGGTGAATTTGCTGTGATTGTGGGACCAAGCGGCGCCGGAAAGACGACAGTATTGAATATTCTGGGAGGAATGGATACTTCTGATGAAGGGGTGACGCTGGTGGACGGAGCAGATATCAGCAAATTTTCGGAGCGGCAGCTGACCACATACCGGAGAAATGATATCGGCTTCGTATTTCAATTTTATAATCTGGTTCCCAATTTAACCGCTTTGGAGAATGTGGAGCTGGCTGCACAAATATGTAAAGATCCGCTGGACGCAGCTTCAGTGCTGGAGGATGTGGGGCTGAAAGACCGGATGCACAATTTTCCGGCGCAGCTTTCCGGGGGAGAGCAGCAAAGGGTGGCGATTGCAAGAGCGTTGGCGAAGAATCCTAAATTGCTTCTTTGTGACGAACCTACCGGCGCTTTGGACTATTTGACCGGGAAGGCTATATTGAAACTTCTGCAGGATACTTGCCGCAACAGGGGGATGACTGTGGTGGTAATTACTCATAATTTGGCTATTTCCCCTATGGCAGATAGGGTAATCCGGATTAAAAATGGTATGGTAAGTGAGATGACGGTAAATGATTCTCCCATGTCGGTGGAGTTAATTGAATGGTAAAGAAGGGTTGTCCGTGATGAAAAGACATATTCTGCGTAAAGATTTCCTTATGGAAATTAAACGTAATAAAAGCAGGTTTCTGTCCATTCTGTCCATTGTTGCACTGGGAGTAGCTTTTTTTGCCGGAATACGCGCAGCAGGGCCGGATATGAAACTGTCGGCAGACGCGTTTTATGATAACCAAAACATGATGGATATTCAGGTGACTGGAACGCTGGGGCTGACAGAAGAGGATGTTGATGCAATTGAACAAGTGGATGGCGTCAAGTCGGTGGTGCCGTCATATTCTGCCGATTTGCTCTGCAATGACAGAGAAAGTCAGTATGTGGTAAAATTTATGTCGCTGACCGAGGGCATAAATGACATAGCAGTGACAGAGGGGCGGCTGCCGGAAAAATCGGGAGAGATTCTGCTGGATACGCAGATGAAAGAACAGTTTGGCTATCAGATCGGCGATACGGTTGCTGTTTCTGCTGACGGAGAGGAAGATATTCTTGAAACTTTGGAAAAATCACAGTATACCGTAGTCGGTTTTGGCGACAGTCCTTTTTATCTCAGCCTGGAAAGAGGCACATCCACGGCAGGAGACGGCAAGGTGGACGGTTTTGCAGTAATTCTGCCGGAAGACTTCTCTCTGGATGCGTATACAGAGCTGTACATACAGACAGAATCAGGAAAGAGTATGCTTTGCTACAGCGATGCATATTCGGATGATACGGAAGCAATTATGGACCGTATAGAAGAGCTGGAAGGGGAAAGATGCGAAAAGAGGTATGAGTCGGTAAAACAGGAAGGCCAGGAGGCGCTGAAAGACGCCCGTCAGGAGGTCGATGACGCCCAGCAGAAACTTCTGGATGCCCAGAAGGAAATTGAAGACGGAGAGCAGGAACTGATCGACGGAGAAGAAAAACTGGCGGAAGGTCAGCAAGAACTGGAAGAGGGAGAGAAGGAGCTGGAGGAAAACAGGCAACAGCTTTTGGATGCCCAAAAGGAAATTGAAGACAATGAGGAGACCCTTGCCCAGGGACGGGCAGAGATTGAACGGGGATATGAAGAGCTGAATCAGGGGATTGAAGAATATAACAATTCGGCGGAAGAATATGAATCCAATGCCCGCAGCCTTCAGCAGCAGGAAGAACTTTTAAATCAGCAGGAAGAAAATTTTGCCGTCCAGGAGAAGGAATTGACGGCTGGAGAAGAAGAACTGGCCAGCCAGAGAGAACAGATGGAAAATACACTGGGCTTTGATCTTTTATCTGTTTCTGAAGAGGAACTGTGGAAGATGGAAGAGCTGTTTGCGTCCTATGGATATCAGTTGGAAGAGATCCTGGCTATGCGGGAGGAAATGGCAGCGGCCAGTCAGACGCTGGAAGAAAGTCGGGCCCAGATGGAAGAGGGAAGAAAACAAATTCAGGACGCAAGAAATCAGATGGAGGAAGGAAAGCAGCAGCTGGAAGCAGGGTACCAGCAGTTAAATCAGGCTTACAGCCAAATTGAAAGCAATAAAGCGCTGCTGGAAGAAAAAGAGGCCCAGTTAAATGATGGAGAGGCTCAGCTTCAGAATGCAAAAGAAGAATTGGAACAGGGCTGGAAAGCATTGGAAGAGGGAGAGCAAGAAATCGAAGAAGCCCGTCAAGAGCTGGAAGCAGGAAGAGATGAACTGACCCAAGCCCGTCAGGAACTGGAAGAAGGTAAAACAGAATATGAAGAAGAAAAAGCGGATGCAGAGGAGAAAATTGCGGATGCCCAAAAAGAAATTGCGGATGGAGAAGAAGAACTGAATAAATTGGAAATGCCGAAGTGGTATATTTTGGATCGCAATTCCAATCAAACTTATGTGGAATATGAACAGGATGCAGAACGTATTGTCGCCATAGGAACCGTATTTCCGCTGATCTTTTTCCTGGTTGCAGCACTAATTTGTCTTACCACCATGACCAGAATGGTGGAAGAAGGAAGGACCCAAATTGGTATTTTAAAAGCGCTGGGGTACAGAAAGGGAGCCATTGCGGCAAAATACATGTTATATGCCTTTCTTGCCACGGCGATAGGAAGTGTTATTGGCATTATCGGCGGGCAAAAACTGCTACCGACAATTATTATCAATGCCTATGGTATTCTTTATAATACCCTTCCGGAAGCATTAACGCCCATTCATTTTTCTTATTCTGTCACTTCGGCGATTCCGGCGATCATTGCTACAACTTTAGCAGCCTTTCTGGCTTGCCGAAGCGAACTGAAAGAGGTCCCGGCTCAGCTGATGCGTCCGGAAGCGCCGAAAACAGGCAGGAGGATCTTACTGGAGAGAGCAGGATTTATTTGGAAGAAACTCAGTTTCTCTCAAAAGTCTACGATGCGAAATCTTTTCCGTTATAAAAAGCGATTTTGGATGACGGTACTGGGAATCGGAGGATGTATGGGCCTGCTTCTGGTTGGGTTTGGGTTGCGGGATTCCATTATGGCTATCGGAGACAATCAGTTTGAAGAAATTCGGATCTTTTCTGGCTCTCTGACCTTTGAGGAAGACATTCAGGAAGAAAAACTACAGGAAGTTCTGGATACATTAAAGAGCGACAGCCGGATATCTGAAATCATGACTGCCAGCGAGACTTCTGTGGATGTGGGAAATGGGGAAGAGGAACGGGCTTCTTATATGACTGTGGTGGAAGATCCGCAGAAGGCGGATGCCTTTTTGATATTGCGTGACCGGAAAACTCAGAAACGTTATCATCTGGATGACAACGGCGTGATTATTACAGAAAAACTGGCGAAACTTCTGGATGTGAAAGCCGGTGATACCATATATTTGAAAGAAGGAGAAGAGAAACAGGCATCAGTGACCATAACGGCAGTGGCGGAAAATTATTTTTACCATTATGTATATATCACTTCCTCATTGTATGAGGAAATCTTCAATACTGAAGCTGAAGACAATGATGTATTTTTTATAACAAGCGATGAAGGGACGAATATCCAGGAAAGTATACAGAGAGATTACATGAACATGGACGGCGTTTCTTCAGTAGCATTTACCAGCGATATCAGCAGCCGGATATCGGATATGCTGAAAAGTATGGATACAGTCATTTATGTAATTGTAATTGCAGCGGGGATGCTGGCCTTTGTGGTCCTTTACAATCTGAATAATATAAATATCTGCGAACGGAAAAGAGAACTGGCTACACTAAAAGTCCTTGGATTCTATGACCTTGAAGTTTCCGGATATGTGCTGAGAGAAAATATATGGCTTACATTTTTTGGATGTGTTTTCGGGATTTTTTTCGGGCTACTCCTACATCGATATGTGATACTGACGGCGGAGATTGATATCATGATGTTTGGCAGAAAAGTCAATTTCGGAAGTTTTGTTTTGAGCATTTTACTAACATGGATTTTTTCAGCGTTGGTCAATTTGGCGATGTATTTCCGATTAAAGCGAATTAATATGGTAGAATCCCTGAAAAGTATTGAATAGTATTGAAATTCCGGCGGTATGGGAGTATGATTAGGAAAAAGTGCAGTAATAGCAATTTGTGTTGCACTATGGATATCATAAGGAGGGATTATTATGGCAGTAAAGAAAACGGAAGCAAAGGCGACATCTGAAGTTGAGACGAAAGCAGCCGTTCTGACAACGGAAGTGAAAGAGACAGCAGTTGCTGCGAAAGCTGATGAGAAAGCAGCGACGGTGAAAAAAACAACAGCCAAGAAAGCACCGGCAAAAAAAACTGCTGCCAAAAGAACAACATCGGCAAAGAAGGAAGTGAAGAAGACTTCATTCCTTCAGTACGGCGGAAAAGAAATTGAACTGGATTCCCTGTATGAGCAGGTGAAAGAAATCTGGACCAAGGACCTGGGCAAAAAAGCTGCTGATTTGAAAGATATTAAGCTTTATGTGAAACCGGAAGAATTTGCCGCTTATTATGTAGTTAATGAAGACGTTACTGGCAGTATTGACTTATAAAGTTGACGAATAGCGGGAGAGTTACATAGTAAAACAGCTCAGATGGTGTCCATCTGAGCTGTTTTCCGTAAAGACAGAAGGTTTTAGTACATTCCCTGCTGTCCGCCCTGGCTTCCGGACATCTGTCTCTCCTGGGCTTCGATCATTTTTTTCACCATATAACCGCCAACAGAACCGTTCTGTTTTGAGGTCAGGTTTCCATTGTATCCGTCAGAAAGGGGTACGCCCAGTTCGTTGGCCACTTCGAATTTGAAACGGTCCAATGCACTTTTCGCTTCGGGTACTGCTGCAGTATTAGAAGAACGATTTGCCATAATAATTGCCTCCTTAAAATTAATATATTTTCGGGTTACGATGGTAGTATATGAAGATAAAAAAAAAATACACTAGAAGTTTCTGCATATATTGACATATTTTTGCGGAATTTATGAGAGATGTATAATTTGCGAAAAATATTTGCAGTTTATTTAGTTATTTGTTATAATGCTTTTATAATATGCTAAAGGGGCTGTGAAATGAACGTTGGAATTATAGCGCATAACAGTAAGAAAAGTTTAATTGAGGACTTTTGCATTGCATACAAAGGAATCCTCTCAAAGCATGAGGTATATGCGACCGGAACTACAGGAAGAAGAATCGAGGAAGTGACGAGTCTTCATGTTCACAAGTTTCTGGCAGGCTCTGTAGGCGGAGATAAACAGTTTACAGAGATGATTGAGCGGGGAGATATGGATCTGGTTATTCTGTTTTATAACCCGGTGATGATTTCACCGAAAGAGCCGGATATTCAGGCCATATCCAGATGCTGCGATCAGTATAATATTCCGGTGGCGACCAATATCGCAACCGCAGAATGTCTGATTTTGGGGCTGGCCAGGGGAGATCTTGACTGGAGGGAACAGTTAAAAGAAGACATATGAGAGTAATTGCAGGAAAGGCCAGGAGTATTCCGCTGGCCGCGCCAAAGGGAATGAAGACGAGACCCACGACTGACCGGATAAAGGAAACACTTTTTAATATGCTTCAGCCGTGGATTTCGGACTGTAATTTTTTAGATCTTTTTGCCGGCAGCGGCGCCATAGGAATTGAAGCATTGAGCCGTGGAGCTTCCAGATGCGTATTTGTGGAAAAAAACCGCGCCGCGGTTTCCTGTATTCGGGAAAATCTGAAAAAAACAAGGCTGGAGAGGGATGCTCTGGTTTTGCATATGGATGTGATGGCTGCCCTTAGACAAATGGACGGGCAGATGTTTTTTCAATGCATTTTTATGGATCCCCCTTATCAGGCAGGGACAGAGGAAGAAATTCTGTCTTATCTGGCGGAATCCAGACTTATTGCGGAAAATTCTCTTATTATTGTCGAGGCGGCTCTTGCCACGGATTTTTCCTGGATGGAGAAACTGCCTTACTCCATAATAAAGGAGAAAAAATATAAGACGAACCGGCATTTGTTCGTTCAAAAGAAAAATTAATAAGGAACAGGAGAATACCACGTATGACAACAGCAGTTTATCCGGGAACTTTTGACCCGGTAACAAACGGACATCTGGATGTGATCACACGCGCGGCTAAATTGTTTGACATTGTAATTGTAGGAGTTCTGACGAATTCTGCCAAAAGTCCGTTGTTTTCTGTCGAAGAACGTGTTAATATACTAACTGAGGTGACGAAATCCATATCCAATATTAAAGTGAAGGCGTTTTCAGGATTATCCATTGAATTTGCCAAGGAAAATCAGGCCAAAGTGATTGTCAGAGGACTGCGGGCGATTACCGATTTTGACTATGAACTGCAGATGGCTCAGACAAATCGGGTACTGAATCCGGATGTGGATACGATGTTTTTAACAACCAGTCTGGAGTATGCTTATTTAAGTTCTACTACAGTGAAAGAAGTTGCGGTATTTGGCGGGGATATTACCAAATTTGTACCGCCTTACGTGGCAGACAGGATTCACGAAAAGTTAAAATAATAAAATACAAAGAGGAGAGTGTATCTATGAGCAGCAGAATTGAACAAATTATCGAAGAAATTGAAGAATATGTGGACAGCTGTAAGTATCAGCCCCTGTCTACAACGAAAATTGTTGTAAATAAAGAAGAGTTGGAAGAGATGCTTCGCGAGCTGCGGATGAAGACGCCGGATGAAGTAAAGAGATATCAGAAAATCATCAGTAATAAGGACGCTATTCTGGCAGATGCCCAGGCCAAAGCCGATGGAGTTATTGCAGATGCTCAGGCCAAGGCGCAGGAGCTGGTCAGCCAGCACGAGGTAATGCAGCAGGCTTACGCCCAGGCAAACGATACAATTTCCAAGGCCAATAAGCAGGCGCAGGAAATTTTAGATTCTGCAACTACAGATGCAAATAATATTCGAATGAGCGCGATCTCCTATACTGACGATATGCTGGCCAATTTAAGCCAGATCATGGGAAATACTCTGCAGGATGCCGGTGAAAAATATAAAAACTTTATCACTTCTCTGCAGAGTTGCTACGATGTTGTGACGAAAAACCGCAGTGAACTGGGAGTACAGCCGTCCACACCGGAGATTGATACGGTGGAAGAGCTGGAAGCTTTAGAGGATGAAGAGGAAGAATAAACGGCAGAGGATGAAAGTCAGCAGGCCATTGACGGCTTTTGCCAGGGAATACATGCCAAGAGAAAGGTCTGTGCCCCGGATCATGCTGGAGGTCTGAAAGATACATGAGATGCCTCCAAAGGAGGCTGCTCCCAGTATGACAGAAAAGCGCATGGAGAAATCCCAGGGGAGCTGCGCTACTTTTGCAGTACCGCTGGTGAGTTCGTTGACTGCCATAATAAGTCCGCAGGCAGGACTTGCGGCGGGAAGAATCTGTTCCAGAATTCCTGACAGCAGGGAGAAAAGAAGAATGTATCCTCCCAATTTTGTGATTGATTCAAAACCGTTCATGATAGAGGTATCCAAAAGTTCCGGCAGAGGGACTTCAGATACCTCTTTTTTTGTGATGGTTTCAGGCGGGATTTCCAGATGAAAACGACTGTAAAAAATTCGGAAAATCATACAGCATAAAAATTCGGAAAAATAGAGAAGGAGAAAAGCTGGAATCTGAAGATGTTCGGCATTTAACAGATGATGGAGCAGATATCCGGTGACAAAAGCCGGCCCGGGATTATTGGAAACGGTCAGCAGATATTCCCCTTCATTCCGGGTGATTTTATGTTCACGATAAAGATCCGCCGTCAATTTGGCTCCCATGGGATACCCGCAGAAAAGCCCCAGAGAAAAAGCATAAATGCCATAGGGGGAGAGCCCCAGAATTTTCTGAAAAGCGGGAGGAACAAAACGCAGCAAAAAAGCGGCTCCGCCTGTGGAAATCAGCAGGTTGGACAGAATCATGAAGGGAAGAAGAGCGGGAAGAAGGGTGTTGAACCATAGACGGATTCCGTTGGCGGAAGCGTCCAGAGCCTGGGCAGGAGCCAGCAGCAGATATAATACAATCAGGAAAATGAGAAGGATAAATCCGATTCGTTTCAATGGATTCCGCCTTGCCTCTTTTTCTTATATATATGCCTTGATTTTTTATTTTATCTATGACACAATAAATTTTATGATATGGAAGGGAGTTATCAATAAATGCTGGAAAAATTAAAACCGGAAAGAGTTTTTTATTACTTTGAAGAAATCAGCAGGATTCCCCGTGCATCCTGGAATACGGAGAAGATTGCGTCATATCTGGAAAAATTTGCGATAACTCATGATTTGTCTTACCAGAGAGATGAGTGGGACAATATAGTGATTTATAAAAAAGCATCGAATGGGTATGAGGATATACCGCCGGTGATTCTGCAGGGCCATACGGATATGGTAGCGGAGCAGGAAGAGGGCTGGAATCATGATTTTGACAGGGAGGGGATTTCCCTTCGTGTGGAAGGAGATTATATCCTTGGAGATCATACCACCCTCGGAGCAGACGACGGGATAGCCATAGCCTATGCCCTGGCGGTTCTGGAAGATGAAAGTCTGCCCCATCCTCCTTTGGAGGTTATCCTTACTTCCAATGAGGAAGTAGGTCTGGTGGGGGCAGCGAAGCTGAATCCCGATCTGATCCGGGGGAAATACTTGATTAATCTGGATTCAGAGGAAGAGGGATTTCTGTTGTGCGGATGTGCAGGCGGGATGAATCTGGAGAGCCGGATTCCTGTCAGCTATGTGGAGGAAAAGGGAGTATGTTATGAGATTACCATATCGGGTCTGGAAGGCGGCCATTCCGGCATGGAGATTATCAAACCAAGGGCTAATGCCAACAAGCTGATGGGCAGATTCCTTTTTGAACTAAAGGAAAATTATCCCTGTCTTCTGGTTTCTTTAAGCGGCGGGAATAAGCATAATGTGATTGCTTCTCAAGCCAGGGCGGTCATTCTCACCTGGGGGACGGAAGAAAGTGAGATTAAAAGAGCCGTGGAGCAGTATCAGGATACTCTGCGCCGGGAATATGCCAAAGAAGAAGAAAACATCACGGTACAGTGGAAAAATATGGGTGAACAAAAAGCTGAGGCACTTCATCCGGTCAGCATGGAAAAAGTCGTTTTTTATCTGATGCACCAACCCCACGGAGTGGTCAAAATGAGCGGTACCATTGAGAATATGGCTCAGACCTCTGCCAATGCGGCCGTTATGTCGCTGGATCCGGAACAGTTTACGGCGCTCACCAGCATCCGCAGTTCCCTGGGAAGCGCAGGAACTTTTCTTGGTAAACAGATTTGCTATCTGACGGAATTTCTGGGCGGCGAATGCAGCAAAAACGGCAGTTACCCCCCATGGGAATATGAAGAGGAATCCCCCCTTCGAAAACTTGCCTGTGATTTGTATCAGGAAATGTTCCGTAAGCCCATGACGGTCACCACGATCCATGCCGGACTGGAATGCGGACTTTTGAAGGACAAGGCGCCGTCTCTGGACTGTCTTTCTTTTGGCCCGGAAATCCTGGATATACACAGCCCAAAAGAAAGACTTTCTATTTCTTCTACAGAACGTATGTGGGAGTTTCTCCTTAATCTTCTGAAAAACATGAAATTATTGTTCTAAACCGAAATTTTGTTCATATATTGAATGATGGATAAAGTTGAAAATAAAGGAGAGATGTTTAATGGAAATACAGTTATGGCGAGAAATTTTGGATCCTTACGAGCTGGCGGTAAAGGAGCTGACAGAGAAATTTAATCATCTGATCCGGGAACATAAAGTGAAAAATCTTTATTCTCCCATCGAAAGTGTATCCGGCAGAGTGAAGAGCGTGACCAGTATTCTGGAGAAAATGCAGAAAAAGCAGATCGCCATTGAACAGCTGGAAGAACAGCTGGAAGATATTGCGGGAATCCGAATCATCTGTCAGTTTGTGGAAGATATTGAACGGGTGGCGCAAATTATCCGGTCCCGCAGTGACATTACGGTAAAATATGAAAAAGATTATATTACCCACAGGAAAGAAAGCGGATACCGCAGCTTTCATATGATTGTTTATTACGTGGTGGAGACGCTGAACGGCCCCAAGAGAATACAGGCGGAAATACAGATCCGTACCATGGCGATGGACTTCTGGGCGACGATTGAGCACTCCCTGCAATATAAGTACAAGTCTAAGATACCGGAACATATCCGGGTGCGCCTGAGCAATGCGGCAAATGCGATTATTGCGCTGGACAATGAGATGTCTTCGGTGCGCAGTGAAATCATGGACGCGCAGAATTCATCTCAGCTTCAGATGAACCTGGTGGCGGATATTCTGAACAATATAGAAAATTTGTTTCGTCTTTCCAGCCAGCGCGAGGCCATCAAAATACAGGATGAATTTTATCGGATTTATGCCACCAATGATCTGCAGCAGTTAAAACGATTCCATAAAGAACTGGATATCATATCAGAAGGCTATCGGGCGCAGGCCGTGACGATGGACTGAATGAAAGGATAATGATGAAAGAACGATTACCGGAGAAGTATCTGGAAGAGATGAAGAAGCTGTTGGGCAGCCGTTATGAAGATTACATAGACAGCCTGGGGAATCCTGCCCATAACGGTCTGCGGGCCAATACTTTAAAGATTACTCCCGAAGATCTGAAAGGGGAAATGCCTATTTCCCTGAAAGAAATACCCTGGATTTCCGATGGATTTTTTTATTCCTCCGCAGATCAGCCGTCAAAACTGCCCTGGTATCAGGCGGGGCTGTATTATCTTCAGGAACCCAGCGCCATGACGCCGGCGGACCGTCTGCCGGTGGAAGCTGGGGATCAGGTGCTGGATCTGTGCGCTGCCCCAGGAGGGAAATCCACCCGGCTGGCAGCTGCTTTGAAACAGTCGGGTATGCTCTTTGCCAACGATATCAGCAGCAGCAGGGCAAAGGCGCTGCTCAAGAACCTGGAATTGTTCGGAGCGGCCAATATCTGCGTGATGAGCGAGGAGCCGGAAAGGCTGGCGATGGAGTATCCGGAATATTTCGACAAGATTCTCATTGACGCGCCCTGCTCCGGTGAAGGAATGTTCCGTCGGGAGCCGCGTATGGTGAAAGACTGGGAAGAAAAAGGGCCGGATTTTTACAGTCCAATTCAGAGAAAGCTGCTGCTGCAGGGGTATAAAATGCTGAAACCCGGCGGCATGATGATGTATTCCACCTGTACTTTTTCCAAAAAGGAAAACGAGGATAATATCTCCTGGGTGCTGAAAGAATGTCCGGGACTTTCTCTTGAAGAAATCAGGCCCTATGAAGGCTTTTCCAAAGGGGTATTACCCATGGAGAAGTGTGTCCGCATTTTTCCCCAGAATATGGAAGGAGAAGGACATTTTCTTGCCTTGATGAAGAAGGAAGGGAAAAGAGAAGAGGAGATAAAGGAAAGAAAGGGCGGCTCTGGAAAAGAAGAGAATATTCCGGAGCAGGCGAAAGATTTTCTGGAACAAATCCACTGGCCTCAGTCCTTCCGATGGAAGAAAATTGATCAGAATATTTACGGTTTTGGGCAGGGCTTTGAACCGAAAAAAGGAATTCGTTACCTG
The DNA here is from genome assembly GCA_050944435.1 of Ruminococcus sp. Classification (GTDB taxonomy): domain Bacteria; phylum Bacillota; class Clostridia; order Lachnospirales; family Lachnospiraceae; genus Ruminococcus_G. Next base: position 10,429 of record JBMNRB010000007.1, on the reverse strand, counting down.
CGTACAGGGCTTTTGGCCGGGACAGTGAAAAAGGAACGTTTCGAGCCGTCACAGGCGCTGGCCATGTATCTGGATGCAGAATCTTTCCCCAATGTGCTGTCTCTGTCCCATGAGGATGACCGGGTAATGAAATATCTGAAGGGAGAGACTCTGGAGGTGTCGGATTTAACCGGCAAAAGCGGATGGCATCTGGTATGTCTGGAAAGTTTTCCGCTGGGCTGGGGAAAAGTTCAAAACCATATGATGAAAAACAAACGTTACAGTGGCTGGAGATTGCAGTGATGAAAGAAGAAAAGGAAAAGAAGATGCGGCTGGATAAATATCTGGCCCAAATGCAGGCAGGCAGCCGCTCCCAGGTGAAAAACCTGATTCGGAAGAAATTGGTGACGGTTAACGGAGAAATCGTGCTGCGCCCTGAATATCCGGTGAAAGCAGGGGAAGACCGGATCATGGTTCAGGGCAAAGAGATTTTCTATACAAAGACGGAATATTATATGCTGAACAAGCCGGCGGGTGTGGTCTCAGCCACCAGAGATCACCGGGAAAAAACGGTGCTGGATCTGATTGAAAGTAAGATCCGGGGAGATCTTTTTCCGGTGGGACGGCTGGATAAAGATACGGAGGGGCTTCTCCTCATCACCAATGACGGGGAACTGGCTCACCGACTCCTTTCACCAAAGAAGCATGTGGATAAAGTCTACTTTGCCAAAGTGAAAGGAAGAGTAACGGCTCAGGATGGGGAGAAATTTGCAGAAGGACTGAATATCGGAGATGATAAATCTTGTCTTCCGGCGACGCTTATTATACAGAAAACGGGAGAAATTTCGGAAGTGGAAATAAAAATCCAGGAGGGCAGGTATCATCAGATAAAGCGGATGTTCCAGGCGGTAGATAAAGAAGTGGTCTATCTGAAGCGGCTTTCCATGGGCAGTTTAAAACTGGACGGGAGATTGAAACCGGGAGAGTATCGTCTCCTTACGACAGACGAAATAGAAAGGCTGAAATCGATATGAGTTTTTTACCAATCACTAAAGAAGAAATGAATGCCAGGAACATCCAGCGCCCTGATTTTGTCTATATCAGCGGGGACGCCTATGTGGACCATTCGTCTTTTGGGAGCGCCATTATCACCCGTCTTCTGGAAAGCCGAGGATATTCGGTGGGAATGATTGCACAGCCGGACTGGAGAAACCCGGAAAGTATTGCCGTCTTCGGGGAACCCAGACTGGCTTTTATCGTATCATCGGGCAATATGGATTCCATGGTTAATCACTATACGGTGAATAAAAAGAGAAGAAAAAGGGACGCTTATTCGCCGGGCGGCCGTATCGGGCTGCGCCCCGATCGGGCGGTGGTCGTTTATGGAAATCTGATTCGAAGATTATATAAACATACACCGATAATTCTGGGCGGGATCGAAGCCAGCCTCCGGCGCCTGGGGCATTATGATTACTGGGCAGATCAGGTAAAACGTTCTATTCTTCTGGATTCCGGCGCCGATATTATTTCTTACGGTATGGGGGAACATTCCATTTTGGAACTGGCGGAGGCTCTGGACGGAGGAATCCCCGTCTCTCAGATTACCTATGTGGCGGGGACGGTATATAAAACTGCTCGGTTAAAGGAACAGGATCACACGATAGAGCTTCCTTCTTTTGAGAAGATCGCCGGAGATAAGGCGGAGTATGCCAGAAGCTTTTTCCTGCAATATCAGAATACGGATCCTTATACGGCCAAACCGCTGGCGGAATATTACGGCAGCAGGGGATATGTGGTTCAAAATCCGCCGGCAAAACCTCTCACCACCATGGAAATGGACGATATCTACGGGCTTCCCTATATGGGAAAAGCCCACCCCGTTTATGATAAAATGGGGGGAATCCCGGCCCTTTCTGAAGTAAAATTCAGTCTGACCAGCAACCGGGGATGTTTTGGAGGATGTAATTTCTGTGCATTGACTTTCCATCAGGGGAGAATTGTCCAGGTGCGAAGTCAAGAATCCCTGTTGAAGGAAGCGAAAGCCTTTACGGAAGATTCAGAATTTAAAGGGTATATCCACGATGTGGGAGGGCCTACGGCTGATTTCCGTCATACCGCCTGCGAGAAGCAAGAAAGAAAAGGAAGCTGCAAAGACAGACAATGTCTCTTTCCGGAGCCCTGCAGAAACCTGGATCCGGATCATTCCGATTACATAGAACTTCTGCGAAAACTCAGAGCCCTTCCCAAGGTGAAAAAAGTGTTTGTTCGTTCGGGAATCCGCTTTGATTATGTGTTGGCAGAGAAAAAGGACGATTTTCTGAAAGAGCTGGTTCGTCACCACATCAGCGGACAGCTTCGGGTAGCGCCGGAACACGTTTCCGATCCGGTGCTGACCTGTATGGGGAAACCAAAACACAGTGTTTATCAGAAATTTTTGGAAAAGTTCCAGATGTATAATGAAAAGTACGGGATGCAGCAGTATGCGGTGCCTTATTTTATGTCTTCTCATCCCGGCTGTCGTCTGAAAGACGCGGTAAGACTGGCGGAGTACGTAAGGGATCTGGGCTACATGCCGGAACAGGTTCAGGATTTTTATCCCACGCCCTCTACAATTTCCACTTGTATGTATTATACCGGGCTGGATCCGCGGACAATGCAGCCGGTATATGTGCCGAAAAGCGCCCATGAGAAAGCGATGCAGCGCGCTTTGCTGCAGTATCGTCTTCCGGAAAACCGGGCGCTGGTTCTGGAAGCGCTGAAAAAAACGGGACGTCAGGATCTGATCGGCTATGATAAAAAATGTCTGATAAGGCCGGAACAGGGCAAAAAGGAACCGGAAAGAAACAGGACAATGGCAAAAGACAGAAAGAAAAAAACAATACGGAATGTTCATAAAAAGAAAACCGGGAGGTGAATATGCAGGCTATAATCGTATCGGAACAGGAGGCGGGGCAGCGTCTGGATAAATTTCTGCAGAAGTATTTAAATCTTGCGCCCAAAAGTTTCCTTTATAAAATGATGCGGAAAAAGAATATCGTGTTAAATGGAAAAAAGGCAGAAGGCAGCGAAAAAATATCTCTGCAAGATGAAATACGGCTGTATCTCTCCGATGAAACCATTGCCGGATTCAGAAAGCAGCAGAAAGTGGCGCCGTACCGGAAATTGGACATCCTTTACGAGGACGATCAGGTGCTGATTGTAAATAAACCGGCGGGAATGCTGTCTCAGAAGGCAAGGGAAGAGGATGTTTCTCTGAACGAATACGTAATCAGTTATCTGATTCATGAAAAGAAGATGACAGAGGCGTCCCTGGCCACCTTTAAACCGGGTATCTGTAATCGGCTGGACCGGAATACCAGCGGCCTTGTGCTGGCGGGGAAGACCGTAGCCGGGCTGCAGGAGATGGGAATGCTTTTAAGAGAGCGCCGCGTACATAAATATTATCTCTGTCTTGTTCACGGAGAGGTAAAAAGGGGCCGCCGGGTACGGGGATATTTGCATAAAAATGAAAAATGTAATAAAGTAGAGATAGATAAAGAAAAGAAGCCCGGGGCTTCTTATATTGAAACGGTCTATGAGCCCCTAGCGGGAAATAAGCAGGTTACCCTTCTAAAGGTATTGCTGGTGACTGGAAAAACTCATCAGATACGAAGTCATCTGGCGGCCTGCGGACACAGCATCATAGGCGATGAAAAATATGGAGACAGACGCTTAAATGAAAAATTCCGGGCAAAATACGGCGTACGGCATCAGCTGCTTCACAGCTGGAGACTTTGTTTTCCCCAACTGAAGCATCCCTTTGAGGGGCTGAGCAGCAAAAAGGTTGAGGCGCCGCTGCCGGAGATATTCGACCGGATACTGGGGGGAGAACAACTTGGAGGAGTAGATTTTTATGAAAACATTGTGGAGTGAAGTGTGGGATTATATAAAAATGATCCTGTTCGTTGTTGTTTTTGTACTGATTGTCAATAATTTTATCATTATTAACGCCAAGATTCCGTCGGAGTCCATGGAGAATACCATTATGACGGGAGACCAGATTTTCGGAAACCGCCTGGCCTATATCAATCATGGGCCGGAACGATACGATATTATTATTTTCAGATATCCGGACAATGAATCGAAACTTTTTATCAAACGGGTCATTGGACTTCCTGGAGAAACGGTGACCATCCGGGACGGCAAAGTTTATATTAACGATAATGAGGAGCCCCTGGATGACAGTTTTATTCCGGAACCTATGGAAGGAGATTTTGGACCCTACGAGGTGCCGGAGGATCACTATTTCGTATTGGGGGACAACCGGAACTGGTCGAAGGATTCCAGATTTTGGAATAATACGTACGTAGCCCGGGATAAGATTCTGGGAAAAGCGGTTCTGCGGTATTATCCCTTTAATAAAATTGGATTTATCGAGTAGGAGCAGAGTATGGCAACATGGAATTCCAGGGGTCTTCGGGGCTCCACGCTGGAAGATCTGATCAACAGGACGAATGAACAGTATCGGGAAAAAGGGCTGGCACTGATTCAGAAAGTACCCACGCCGATTACTCCCATTAAAATAGACAAGGAACATCGCCATATCACTTTGGCTTACTTTGAAAAGAAGAGCACAGTGGATTACATTGGAGCTGTACAGGGGTATCCGGTATGTTTTGACGCCAAGGAATGTAACACGGATACCTTTCCGCTGGCCAATATCCATGATCATCAGTTGGCGTTTATGGATGCCTTTGAAAAGCAGGGGGGAATTTCTTTCCTGATTTTGTTTTTCACTGCCAGAAATGAATTTTATTATTTGAAGTATTCCCGTATTCAGGAATTCTTTCAAAGGGCGGAACAGGGAGGAAGAAAACGGTTTTCCCATGACGAACTGGATCCCCAATATATTCTGGAGCATAAAAGCGGCTATTTGGTTCCCTATCTGGATGGGCTTAAAAAAGACATTCTTTCCAGGGATTGACATTTTATTCAGAATCGATTATAATCGAAAAGATTCACGTGGTAATATGCTACCATGGTAGCACACTAAAGTGATAAAGCAATCGGAGGTAAACAGTATGATACAGAGAATGTTTCACACACCGGAGGGTGTACGTGATGTATATAATGGAGAATGTGAGAGAAAACAATTTCTCACCGGAAGGTTAAAAGAAGTTGTCCACGGTTACGGATACTGCGACATTGAAACACCCACCTTTGAATTTTTTGATGTGTTCAGCCGGGAAGTGGGAACTACTCCTTCCAAAGATCTGTATAAATTTTTTGACCGGGAGGGAAATACTCTCGTGCTGAGGCCGGACTTTACGCCATCCGTAGCAAGAGCGGCGGCAAAGTATTTTCTGGAGGACGGATTTCCGGTGCGTCTCTGCTATCAGGGTAGTACTTTCATTAACAATAACAGTTATCAGGGCCGCATGAAAGAATCTACAGAGATGGGGGTGGAACTTATCGGCGACGCTTCCATCGACGCTGATGCAGAAATCCTCACGATGATGGTGGAGATGCTGAAAAGAACGGGGCTGAAGGAATTCCAGATCAGCGTGGGTCAGGTGGACTTTTTTAAATCACTGATCGAAGAGGCCAAAATGACAGAGGAGACCGTCCAGGAACTGAGGGAGCTGATTTCCAATAAAAATCACTTTGGTGTGGAGGAATTAATTGCCCGACAGAAATTAAATCCCAGGCTGGAACAGGCCTTTATGAAACTGCCGCAGCTTTTTGGTTCCGCTGATATTTTGGAGGAAGCAAAAAGTCTGACGGATAATCCCAGAGCGGTGGCGGCGGTACAGCGTCTGGAAAAGATTTATGATATTTTGAAATTGTATGAAGCGGACAGGTATGTATCCTTTGACCTGGGAATGCTGAGTAAATATAAATACTACACGGGAATTATCTTTCAGGGTTATACTTATGGATCGGGATCGCCGCTGGTAAAGGGAGGACGATACGACAGTCTGATGGGCCACTTCATGCGTCCGGCTCCGGCGATCGGATTTGCATTGGTGATGGAGCAGGTGATGAATGCTCTGGAGCGTCAGAACATAAAAACGGAAATTAAAAACGATAAGGTGCTGATTCTTTACCGGGAGGAAAACAGAGAACAGGCGGTTCGCTTTGCCAGAGAAAAACGGGAAATGGGAATCCCCGCAACCTGTATGGCAATGGATGATATAAAATCCAGGGAACAGTATATCGAATATGGAGAAAAGAGCAGATACGCCGGCATTTTTCTGGTGGAAGGGGATCAAAAGATTACGGTGATAGAGAGGAATAGAGAGTAAATGAGATATCTGACATTTGCATTGGGCAAGGGCAGGCTTGCAAAGACAACGCTGGAGCTGTTTGAAAAAATTGGAATTACCTGTGAGGAGATGAAAGATAAAGATTCCCGGAAACTGATTTTCGTCAATGAAGATCTGAAACTCCGTTTCTTTTTGTCAAAGGGACCGGATGTGCCCACCTACGTGGAATACGGAGCTGCGGATATTGGAATTGTGGGACGGGATACCATACTGGAAGAGGGGCGTAAGCTTTATGAGGTGATGGATCTGGGATTTGGAAAATGCAGAATGTGCGTCTGCGGGCCGGAATCGGCAGCGGATCTGTTAAAACATAATCAGTTAATTCGTGTGGCGACAAAATATCCCAATATTGCCAGGGATTATTTTCATAATAAAAAACATCAGACGGTGGAGATTATCAAACTGAACGGTTCCATCGAGCTGGCTCCCATTGTGGGTCTTTCTGAGGTGATTGTAGATATTGTGGAGACTGGTTCTACGCTCAGAGAGAACGGACTGAAGGTTCTGGAGGAAGTTTGCCCCCTTTCGGCCAGAATGGTGGTGAATCAGGTGAGCATGAAAATGGAAAATGAACGAATCACAAAGCTGATCAAAGAGTTGAAAGAAGTCATTATGTAGAAGGAACGGTGGAGATACATGAAAATTGTAAGTCTTGCAAAGGAAGGAACCAAAAACATACTGGAAAACATGCTGAAACGTTCCCCTTCCCAGTACGGGGACTATGAAGAGCGGGTGAAAGAAATCCTCTTTAACGTACAAAAAAGGGGAGACGAGGCTGTGTTTGAATATACGGAAACCTTTGATAAAGTGAAACTGAATTCCGAAAATGTGCGGGTGACCAAAGAAGAGATAGAGGAAGCGTACCGGCAGATGGATCAGGAGCTCCTGGCAGTGATCAGGAAAGCGCTGGTCAATATCCGGGATTATCATGAAAAGCAGAAAAGGAACAGCTGGTTTGATGCCAGTGAAAAGGGGACCCTTCTGGGACAGAAAGTTACTCCCCTTTCTGTAGCGGGCGTCTATGTGCCGGGAGGCAAGGCGGCCTATCCCTCTTCGGTCTTAATGAATGTGGTTCCGGCCAAGGTGGCTGGCGTGAAAAAGATTGTAATGACCACGCCCTGCGGCAGGGACGGAAAAGTAAATCCTGTAGTTCTTGCCGCTGCCAGGGAAGCGGGAGTGGATGAGATTTATAAGATCGGCGGAGCGCAGGCCATTGGGGCTATGGCCTACGGAACCGGCTCGATTCCGAAAGTAGACAAGATCGTGGGGCCCGGCAACATCTATGTGGCCCTGGCGAAAAAAGCCGTATATGGGCATGTGAGTATTGATTCCATCGCCGGTCCCAGTGAGATTCTGGTGCTGGCAGATGATACGGCTAATCCGCGGTACGTGGCGGCGGATCTTCTGTCTCAGGCAGAACACGATGAACTGGCGTCGGCTATTCTGATCACCACCAGCAGTTCTTTGGCAGAACGGGTCAGCGAAGAGGTGGAGAAATTTGCGGCGGTTCTTTCCAGAAAGGAGATTATCCGGAAATCTCTGGATCAGTTTGGCCGCATTTTAGTGGCGGATTCTGTGGATCAGGCGGTGGAAGCGGCCAATGAGATTGCTTCTGAACATCTGGAGATTGTGATGGAAAATCCTTTTGAGGTAATGATGAAAATCCGTAATGCGGGAGCGATTTTCATTGGGGAGTACAGCAGCGAACCATTGGGAGACTATTTCGCAGGACCCAATCATATTCTGCCCACCAACGGCACGGCTAAATTCTTTTCGCCGCTGTCAGTGGATGATTTTGTAAAAAAATCCAGCGTGATTTATTATTCCAGAGAAGCTCTGGAAGAAATCCATCAGGACATTATCCATTTTGCAGAGGCGGAAGGACTTACCGCCCATGCCAATTCCATTAAAGTTCGTTTTCCAGAAAACGATCAATGACAGGAGGGGCCCATGAGAAAGGCAAGAATAACAAGAAATACGAAAGAAACCCAGATTGCCATGGAACTTAATCTGGATGGAAGGGGAAAGAGCCAGATCAGCACGGGAGTTGGATTTTTTGATCATATGCTGGACGGATTTACACGTCATGGTCTTTTTGATATGAATCTGACGGTAAAGGGCGACCTGCAGGTAGATTGCCACCATACGGTGGAAGATACGGGAATCGTACTGGGGCGCGCCATAGCAGAGGCGGTCGGGGATAAAAAAGGTATCCGGCGCTACGGCAGCAGAATCCTTCCCATGGACGAATCTTTGGTTCTTTGCGCAGTGGATTTGGGCGGACGTCCCTGGTTTCAGTTCAATTACGATTTCCAAAGGGATCGGGCAGGAGATATGGACACGGAAATGGTGAGGGAATTTTTCTACGCCGTTTCCTACAGCGCCGGAATGAATCTGCATTTGAAAGTGCTGGATGGATCCAATACCCATCATATAATAGAGGCATTGTTCAAAGCTTTCGGGAAAGCCCTGGATGAGGCGGTTTCATTTGATCCCCGTATAACGGATGTTATGTCCACAAAAGGAACATTGTAAGGGAGGAAAAGACAGATGAAAAAGAAATGTATTGTTCCCTGTATCTATCTGTTTTCCGGACAGGCCGTGGCCGGATTTAAAGAAAGAAATGTATTTGAATGCAAAGACGTACAGGAACTGGCCGGATTTTACAGTGATAATGGAGCCGACGAGCTTCTTGTATTCGACCTTTCAGGAGACGATGCTTCCCATGAGGAGGCGATCGGCAATATCAAGCAGATCTGCAGTACCGCTGAGGTTCCGGTGACGGCGGCGGGAAACATTAAACGGATGGAAGATGTGAAAAAGCTGATTTACGCCGGATGTGCCAGAGCCGTGCTCAATTTCAGCAAAGCGTCCAATGTGGAGCTTTTGGAAGAAGTGTCGAAAAAGTTCGGAAAAGAAAAAATCGCCGTCTGTGTTGCGAAGAAAGAGGAATTTTCAGATCATCAGGCAGATATCGAACAATATGCCAGTCTGGTGATTTGTTTAAAAGAGATTCTTCAGGAGGAGATCCGCAGCCTGTCAGATATCCCGATTTTGCTGCTCTGTGACCGGATGAACGAGGAACAGGTGGCTGCTGTGCTGGAGAGTGACGCTGTGGATGGGGTCACCGGCGCCTGGGTCAGCGCGCTGGATGCTCAGCTGATGCAGCTGAAACTTACGTTAAAAGAGAAAGGGATTCCAGTCAATACCCTGGAGAGCAGCATTCCCTGGTCAGAGTTTAAAAAGAACAGCGACGGCATGGTTCCTGTGGTTGTGCAGGATTATAAAACAGACGAAGTGCTGATGATGGCTTATATGAATGAAGAAGCCTTTGACGCCACATTAAAAACAGGGAAAATGACATACTGGAGCCGCAGCAGAAATGAACTGTGGACAAAGGGACTGACCAGCGGTCACGTACAGTACGTAAAATCCCTGTCCATTGACTGCGATAAAGATACGATTTTGGCCAAAGTATCCCAGGTGGGAGCTGCCTGTCATACGGGAAACCGTTCCTGTTTCTTTACTGAGCTGGTGAAAAAGGATTATAAAGATTCCAACCCCCTTCGCGTATTTCAAAAGGTTTATCAGGTTATCATGGATCGAAAGGTTCATCCCAAAGAGGGATCTTACACCAATTATCTCTTTGATAAAGGGATCGATAAAATTTTGAAAAAAGTAGGTGAAGAGTGTACGGAAATAGTCATTGCCGCCAAGAATCCGGATCGGGAAGAGATCAAATATGAAATTTCCGATTTTCTATATCATGTGATGGTGCTGATGGCGGAAAAAGGTGTGACCTGGGAAGACATTACTTCTGAACTGGAACATCGGTCATGAAAGATTAACAGGCACTCGCCCTATCTCTCCATAACTCTCCATAAGTGATACCCGTATTACCTTTTTGGGATTTCTACTTTCCCTAACTCGGTCTATCACACCATATCACGCCGTAAGTTTAGTATAACAATAGTATAAAGAAAGAGCTTTGGCTGTTTGTTTCAGTCAAGACTCTTTTTTTCATCTATCTCTTTAAGGCGATTAAGCCATTTTGTAATTATACCTGTTTCAAAAAAGTATAGTAACGCACCCTCTGAGAACCTATCTGCTCGAATTGCACCCATAAGCAAGGCTGTAATACATTT